>NZ_JBHXIZ010000003.1:326780-855429 GCF_042723305.1 Paenibacillus sp. NPDC058367 | reverse complement strand
AAGACCCCTTGAAGACGACGAGGTAGATAGGTTGGAGGTGGAAGTGCAGTAATGCATGGAGCTGACCAATACTAATCGGTCGAGGGCTTATCCTAAAAATACCCCAAAAAGTGAAGAAAAGGCTGTGAAGCTAATTCCGAGTACTTTCCGGGGGCCCCGTAAGAAGGGCAAACGCAAATTCAATTCGGATTCAGTTTTCAGGAATCAAGTTCTAAACCATATGGTCCTAGTGGCTGTATGTTGATGAATTTTGTTTTCAGCATTTGGCGATGCTGAGACCTGAATAATGCATTTGTACCGCAAATGCCCGTTTGGTGGCGATAGCGGAGGGGTTCCACGCGTACCCATCCCGAACACGACCGTTAAGCCCTCCAGCGCCGATGGTACTTGGACCGAAGGGTCCTGGGAGAGTAGGACGTTGCCAAGCACGCAAGACCACTGTTGAGTAATCGACAGTGGTCTTTTTGTTGTGCCTTGTAGAGTGAATTTGCTTGTAAGGGTTTTTATGATAAAGTGGTTTAATAGAGTCACTAATAGATTATTCATGGGGGATAAAGATCTTGATTATATGGATCAATGGAGCTTTTGGTGCGGGGAAGACAGAAACTGCATATGAATTACATCGCAGACTTCCTGATTCTTTTGTATACGATCCAGAGAATGTAGGGTATTACATAAGAGCAAACATTCCCGATGTGATGACAAAAAGTGACTTTCAGAACTATTATCTTTGGCGTGAAATTAACCATTCCATGTTAAAATACATAGCTAGCGAATATAGGGGAACGATTATCGTACCTATGACCATAGTCAACCCAGAATATTGGATGGACATTGCTGGAAATCTAATAAATGAGGGATTAGAGGTTCATCATTTTACTTTGTGTGCCTCACGAGAGACGCTGCTCAAGAGATTGGGTGGTAGAGGTGAAGGGAATGACTCATGGGCCGTTCAACAGATCGACAGATGCCTCACAGGGCTTAATAAGGACGTATTTAAAGACCATTTAGACACAAATAACCTGACTACTCTAGGAGTCGTAAAGATGATAGCTAGTAAGCTTGATATCACTTTAACGCCTATTATAGAAGAAAAGTGAAAATATATTAATTTAGGTATTGCTATACTTCGAAATACATGATATAATATTTTTTGTTGTCAAAACATTTTGTTTTCAATACGGCCCGTTGGTCAAGGGGTTAAGACACCTCCCTTTCACGGAGGTAACATGGGTTCGAATCCCATACGGGTCACCAATTTCTTTAAAACGTAATTGTTCTTCTGAAATAAAATGTTGCATTACAGGTTGGATTGTGTTATGATAATTGAGTTGCTTCTTTACATGGAGGCTTAGCTCAGCTGGGAGAGCATCTGCCTTACAAGCAGAGGGTCGGGGGTTCGATCCCCTCAGCCTCCACCATGAAGCTTTCTTATGGTAATGAATAGCTAAATATTTTTAATGACGCGGGGTGGAGCAGCCCGGTAGCTCGTCGGGCTCATAACCCGAAGGCCGCAGGTTCAAATCCTGCCCCCGCAACCAATTTTCATCAAGCAATTATATCTTTTGGAACCGTGGTGTAGTTGGCCTAACATGCCTGCCTGTCACGCAGGAGATCGCGAGTTCGAATCTCGTCGGTTCCGCCATTTTTCTTGCTTCATGAGCCATTAGCTCAGTTGGTAGAGCACCTGACTTTTAATCAGGGTGTCGAAGGTTCGAGTCCTTCATGGCTCACTTCTTAAGTGAGTCGGACACTAATACATACCGTGTGCGGACGTGGCTCAGCGGTAGAGCATCGCCTTGCCAAGGCGAGGGTCGCGGGTTCGATTCCCGTCGTCCGCTCCATATAAATTTTGCGCCCTTAGCTCAGCTGGATAGAGCGTTTGACTACGAATCAAAAGGCCGGGAGTTCGAATCTCTCAGGGCGCGCCATATTTTAACTTCATACTTTGCCGGCGTGGCGGAATGGCAGACGCGCTCGACTCAAAATCGAGAGGGAAACCGTGGAGGTTCGAGTCCTCTCGCCGGTATCAATTAGCAAGCGAAGCTCTTATGCGTTAAGCTAAGGGCTTTTGCTTATTAAGTATAGCAAGGTAAATCATTATATTGTGGACTCTTAGCTCAGTTGGTAGAGCAGTAGACTCTTAATCTATTTGTCCAGGGTTCGAGCCCCTGAGAGTCCATCCTTAAAAGAAGCGGCAGAGATGCCGTTTCTTTTTTTATAAGAGTTATACGGTTTCAATTATAGTCACAAAAAAAAGCCACAAAGTACGATATTAGCGTACTTCGTGGCTTTTGATATTTATGGAAGGATATTACCCGCAGCACGGTAAATTTCATACCATTCTGGTCTGGTGAGTGTAATAGCGGATGCTTTGGCAATATCCCGCAATCGCTGCGTATTGGTTGTACCTACAACAGGCTGCATATTTGCCGGATGTCTGAGAATCCAGGCAATGGCAATAGCAGTATTGGTAACCTCTTTTTCAGCTGCTAAGCGGTTAATGACCTCGTTCAATTCAGGGAACTTGTCGTTGTCCAAGAATACACCTTCAAAGAACCCATATTGGAAAGGTGACCATGGCTGAATGGTCATGTCGTGTAGACGGCTGTACTCTAAGATCCCACCGTCATGAACAACCGAACCGGAGTTAGTCATATTCACATTGAAGCCGGTATCAATCATACCCGTAAACATAATGCTCAATTGCAGCTGGTTGAACAGCAGCGGTTGCTTTACATTTTTCTTAAGTAGCTCGATTTGTAACGGGTTCTGGTTGCTGACACCAAAATGCTTGACCAATCCCTTGCTCTCCAGAATGTCAAAAGCCTCAGCCACTTCTTCCGGCTCGAACAGCGTGTCAGGACGGTGAAGCAATAGCACATCGATATAATCGGTCTTCAAGCGTTTTAGGCTACCTTCTACGGATTGTAGGATATGCTCTTTGGAAAAATCAAAATAGCCCTTGCGGATTCCGCATTTGGTTTGGATCAGCATTTTATCACGCATACCAGGATTGTTCTGAAGTACCCCTGCGAATACCTCTTCAGCTTTGCCGTCCGCATAAATGTCGGCATGATCAAAGAAGTCTATTCCGAGCTCCAACGCACTATGTACATGTGTATCAGCCTCTTTGGCAGACAAATCCGCAATCCGCATACAGCCCAGCGAAATTTGGGATACGTCAAGTACACCATTCGCTACACTAATTTTCTTAACCATGAGTGATTCACTCCTTAGAATGTAAGTTAGAACTTGCAGTATTCTATCAAACCATATCACAAAGTGGGAGGCTAAGCCAATATGCCCTACGACGTATAGGTAGGTTGTAAGCAAAGTACAAAAAAGAGGCCGCCACATCAGTAGACTTCACTACTTTTGCAGACAACCTCTTTGTTTATACATCCAGAATTAGCATATGGATGTATTCAGAATCATTTTAATACATATTCGGAATGTCGACATTAGGATCAATATCTGCTTCGTAGTCTACGCCATCTGTTCTAAAGCCAAACAGATTGAAGAAATCTTGGCGGTAGCCTTCAAGATCAGCCAGCTCACCTGCATTATCAGTTGTCAGCTCGTCCCAACGTTTCATAACCTCTGTCTGGACATCCTCACGCATTTCCCAGTCGTCAATGCGGATCAAGCAGCTTCCGTCAGCAGTAGCCTTGCCTTCACCGTATAGGTGCTCAGAGAACAAGCGATACATTTGTTCAATACAGTTCTCGTGCAGGCCTTTTTCCTTCATCACTTCATAAAGTGCAGAGATATAAAGGGGTACTACAGGAATAGCTGAGCTGGACTGAGTTACGAGCGCCTTATTAACGGATACAAAGGCACGTCCGCCTTTTGATGAAAGAAGGTCATTCATTTGGATCGCAGTCTGTTCCAGATCGTGCTTGGCTTGGCCAATTGTTCCGTCCCGATAGATAGGGTGAGTGATTTCAGGCCCGATGTAGGAGTAAGCAACGGTAGTAGCACCATCTGCAAGGACATCAGCTGCTTGAAGCTGATCGATCCACATTCTCCAGTCTTCGCCTCCCATTACAGCGATGGTCTGACGTACTTCCTCTTCATTAGCAGGCTCAATGGTGGTCATGGTTACTTCGCCTGTATGGAAGTTCAAAGTTTTATTCGAATAAGCTGTTCCCACCGGTTTAATAACGGAGGAGAAGGTTTCTCCTGTTACCGGATGGGTACGACGAGGTGAAGCGACACTATAAATAACTAAATCGATGGTGCCATATTCAGCTTTAATCAGTGCAATGGTCTTCTCTTTAATCGCATCAGAGAAGGCATCGCCAACTATGCTGTGTGATTTAAGTCCAAGCTCTGCTGCTTGTTGTTCAAAGGCAGCGGAGTTGTACCAGCCTGCAGATGCGGTGCGCTGACCTTCCGCAGCCTTATCGAAGAACACACCAATGGTATTGGCGCCAGCACCAAAAGCAGCTGAAATTCTAGATGCCAGTCCGTATCCGGTAGAGGCACCGATGACAAGTACATTCGCAGGTCCCTCAATTTTCTTTTGCGCTTTTACATATTCAATTTGTTGTTCTATTTGTTTGGCGCATCCCTTTGGATGGGCTGTTGTGCATATAAATCCGCGTGTTTTAGGTTGAATAATCATCAAGGAATTCCCCTTTGTATAAAAATTTAAGTCTACTGATACACAGAGAAAGTATAGCAAACAATATTTACTAATACAAAGAATTTAGGATATTCGATAAGAATCCGCTGCCCTGTATTTTTGTTTGTTGGCTAGCTGCGCTATCGAGTCTTGATCATTTATTAAGGCTTGCGGACTCCAGTGACGCTATTCCTTAGAAAAGGGGCTGCCCCAGTAGCCATTTCATGACTTCAAGGACAACCCCCTTTACATTATAAGGCGCTATTACGCCTTAAAGATTGAATCAATCGCTTTGATCTCATCTGGTGTCAGCTGAACTTTCAGAGTCTGGAGATTCGATACGATCTGTTCCGGACGTTTAGCTCCGGGAATAAGTGCGTCGATGGAAGGTACGGTCAAATACCAGGCTAGCACCACATGTGCGACTTCAACACCTTTGGCATCGGCAATTTGGCGAACCTTGTCCACCTTCTCCAGGTTTTTGGCAAAGGTCGCTCCTTGAAACATTGGGTTGTTCTTTCTATTGTCGCTGAACGTATCGCCTTGCTTATACTTGCCGCCAAGAAGGCCGGACGCGAGTGGGAAGTAAGGAACGAAAGAAATGCCAAGCTCCTGCGTGTAAGGGAGCAGTTCTTTTTCTGCATCACGGTGCAGCAGGTTGTAATGGGATTGGAGAACATCCACATGCCCGTCCTTGTTGGCTTCTCTCAGCTGTTCAATGGAGAAGTTGGAGACCCCGATCGCTTTGATCTTTCCTTCATCCTTCAGCTTCTTAAGCTCGCCAACAGCTTCATCCTTAGGAGTGCTTTCATCAGGGAAATGAATATAGTAAAGATCGATATAATCGGTCCGGAGGCGTTTCAAGCTGTCTTCCACAGACTGTCTTAGAAAAGCTGGAGAGTTGTCGATCGTAACCTTATCGCCAGTAATCTTGTGAGCGCCCTTAGTAGCAATAACCACATTGTCACGGCCGCCTCTTTCTCTCAGCACTTCTCCAATAAGTTCCTCGGATCTACCTGGACCATAGATAAAGGCGGTATCAATGAAATTGATCCCATGGTCAAGAGCGTTGCGAACGATGTCTTTACCAGTCTCATCATTTAAGCCGGGAAATAAATTATGCCCACCAACAGCATTGGCACCCAGTCCGAGAGGGAGTACCTGCAAATTTGTTCTACCTAAAGTTATTTTACTAGACATAATCAATCGTCAGCTCCTTAAAATAGAATATGAACTATATTAAGTATAGCTAATAGCCCGTGGTAAGACAAATTGCTGATTTCCAGCTTTATACATGAATATTTAAAGCGTATAAGTTATGATATAAAGAATAATTTTGCGTTCCCACATTTGTTGCCACAATGAAGTAAAGGAGGTTTGTCTTATGCTAGTTATTAATCAAAATGAAGTGGCTGAGCTATTAGCAATGGAGTCTTGCATCACAGTGATGGAATCCGTTTTGAAGGACTTGTCCGCAGGACAAGCCATACAGAGCTTAAGACAAGTACTCCCGCTGCACCAAGGCAATCTGATTGGCTTAATGCCGGGCTTTTTGCAGAGTGAAGAAGTAGCAGGTGCCAAAATCATCAGTGTGTTTCCAAGCAACCATGGCTTAGGTTTACCTTCGCATCAAGGCCTTGTTACGTTATTCGATTCTTCTACCGGTATTCTGAAAGCTGTAGTAGATGGACAGAAGATTACCGCAATTCGCACAGCGGCTGTTAGCGCAGTAGCCACTCGTTATCTGGCTAGAGAAGATGCAGAGGTGCTTGCCATTCTAGGTACCGGCGAGCAAGCCAAAAGCCATCTAGAAGCGATGCTACTGGTTCGATCGATTCGTGAGGTCAGAGTTTGGAGTAGGGCACTTGCAAAGGCAAGAGATTTCCAAGCAGAAATGAGCCGTAAATATGGTGTGGACATCCTTGTGGCTGAGACTATTCAAGAGGCAGTTAATCCAGCAGATATCATTTGTACCGTAACAGCATCCACAGAGCCTGTACTCGAAGGAGAATGGCTGAAGCCTGGAGTACATATCAATGCGGTTGGAGCCTGCAGAGCAGCGGATCGTGAGCTGGATTCGGAGACCGTACGGTTAGCTAAGTTATATGTAGACCGATTGGAATCCGCGCATAATGAATCTGGGGATTATTTAATTCCGCTGAACGAAGGCGTGATTACTTCAGGCCATATTATCGGTGAAATCGGTGAACTGATCAGCGGGAATATTGAGGGCAGAGCTACAGCTGATGAGATCACTCTTTTTAAAGGACTAGGACTTGCAATAGAGGATTTAGCAGCAGCCAACTTCATTTATAATGAAGCTGTTAAATTACAAAAAGGCATTGAAATTGCATTCTAAGGAGCGACCACATGATGAGCACATATGAAGGTTTGTATGATTTCAAGTTGACGGAGCAAGACGAAGAGCGGGCCGTACATTTGCATGCGCAGAACATTAATATTGATTTGCTATTTCAAGGTCCCTTATCTCCAAACGCAATTCCAGAGTCCGTGTCTAAAAAAATAAAAGAGCTGTGTGAGCCCTATAAAGATGAGCCGATGATATACAGCAGCATGCCAGCAAAAATGATCACAAAGCTGTCGGCCAGCGGTGAGATCCCCGAGTATAAAAGTGAATGGTATAAATCGGGAATTACCGCGGGTAACCGGGAACTTCATTTAGAGTCCTTAGAAAGCATGATCAATAGCATGGCTGAAGTTCAGCTTCAGTTTGACTCCGCAGATTGGTTAGTTAAAGCTTTAACCGCAGAGGATATACGTGCAGCCAAGCGTAATGGCCATAAGGCGGGTATTATCACAGCTCAAGAAACGGATGGCCTAGGTACTAATCTGGACCTATTAGATGTGTTACATAATTTTGGCTTAAGAATTTTACAATTAACTTATAACAATCAGAATCAGGTCGGTGCAGGCTGTGCAGAACAGTCGAACGCTGGGATTACGAATTATGGAAAAAGATTCATTGAGCGTTTGAACAAGCTCGGGATCATTGTAGATACGGGACATTGTGGAAAACAGACCACGCTCGATGCTTGCCAGTATTCTAAGACTCCGGTCATTGCTTCACACACAGGTGTAGAGGCTGTCTATCCTCATATGCGCTGTAAAAGTGATGAAGAGATTATCGCGATAGCGAAGACGGGTGGAGTCATCGGTATTTTTGCTATGCCGTGGTTTGTTCATGAAGATCCTAACCATACGACCATTGATCATGTGCTGGATCATATCGAATATGTGATTCGGCTTGTAGGCGTGGATCATGTCGGGATTGGAACGGATTGGCCGATGAGCGATGTGATCTGGTCATTGGTTTATTTTAAAGAACACATTGCACCTAAGCTAGGATTTGCCAAAGGAGACGGACCTTCTACTGAAACCGTTGCTGGGCTTGAAAAATATAGCTATTTTATCAACTTTACTAGAGGTCTAGTGGCTCGCGGTTATAAGGATGAGGATATTGCAAAGATTATGGGTGGCAACTGGCTGCGCGTGTTTGAAGAAATTTGGGGATAGGGGATAAATAGATGACAACATACTTGAACACAACTACATTTAACTTCTACTGTTCTGGCATTTATTCAGGGAAAATACATTTTACGGAACAACAAATTAAACTCGCTAAGGTTGATCCACGCAGACGAACACAAATGCAATACAATGCGCTGGATAGTCAGTTCAAGACCGTTCTTCCAATTCAAAAAATCCACGAACACATGGATGCTTACGCTAAAGCAGAATGGGTCAATGATGAGGTAGTTCTAAGTAATGGTGATCTTTATCAAAAGCATATTCAGTATCAGGCTGTATTGGATGGCCGTGAGCTTACTTCACAAGTATGGGCGTTACGAAAAGAGACGGCACTGGATATTGTGACCTTGGATGGTGAGATTATTGCCTTTCTTACGCCGAATCGGTATGGCATCGAGCTGATTGTTAAAGCAGGATATGAGAAGCTGACGCCTCTGGTTGTTTATGATGATCCCCTTTTGTCCAAGCCAGAGTATGGTGTAAATGATTTGGGTACGGATCTGATTCCGATGCGTGATGGCGTGAGACTGGCTACGGATGTGTTTCTTCCTGAGGGCATTCAGCCGGGAACCAAGCTGCCGACGATTCTTGTGAGAACCTGCTATGACCGTAACGGGAAAAAAGAGATTTTTATGAGATGGGCTAACAAAGGTTATGCAGTGGTGTCACAGGACGTAAGAGGTCGGGCGGATTCGGAGGGGGAGTTGATCCCTTTTTATAATGAACGGGATGATGGCTACGATACGATCGATTGGATTATCGCGCAGGAATGGTCGGACGGAAATGTTGGAATGTGGGGCGCGTCCTATCTCGGCTTTGTGGTTGTCTCGGCGGCGACCAGCGGGCACCCAAATTTGAAGGCTGTTGTGGATGAAGTGAATGTTGGCTCACCGTTTGTAGATACAGCGCGTAAGGGTGGGACGCTTTGCTCTTGGCCACTCTTGTCTTGGACGCTTGCACAATCTGTGGGTACCCGGACGGATTTTGATATTTTTGGGGGCATTACGGTGAACCCAGAAGCGGCCGTCGATGCGAGACCGATTAAGGAGATTCCACAGCAAATGATCGGCAAAGCATCAGGACCTTGGGATTTGTGGAGCCAGCATCCGGAGTATGATGATTTCTGGAGAAACTGTACCTTTACGGAACGCGGGGATCAAGTGCAGGTCCCTATGTATGTGATCTCAGGCTGGTATGATGGCGACAGCCCTGGCGTATCGGAGACTTGGAGAATGCTGACTGAACATGATGTGCCAAATCGTAAAATCCGTCTGGGTGCATGGGAGCATGGGCCAAACCGAGCCAGAGATTATGAGGGAGTAAGCTTCGGCAATGATGCAGTCGTCTATAATTATGATGTTTCTGTACTGCGCTGGTTCGACCGCTTCCTCAAAGGCATTCCGAACGGAATAGATCAGGAGCCTAGAGCCTCTTATTATGTCGTTGGTGAGAATCAGTGGAGAACGTCGGAGGATTGGACACCAGTTGAAGCTACAACTACGCCGTTTTATCTTTCCAGTGCTGGCCGTGCTAATTCAGGACAAGGAGACGGGAAGCTGCTCACAGCGCCAGAGGAACACTCTCCAGAAGATACTTATGTCTATAACCCAAATGATCCTATGAATGATAGCGGTGAGCGGGAGCCTGAAAATTTGCGGAAATATGAGCTCCGAAATGATATTCTTGTGTACACTAGTGAGGTGTTGACGGAAGAATTGACTATTGCTGGCGAATTGTCTGCTGTCATCTACGCCGCTAGCACAGGTAAGGATACGGATTGGGTAGTTACGCTTAGTGATGTGAATGAACATGGAGACTCTATCCGGTTATCTAACTATATTGTCAGAGCTAAATATCGTCATGGGTTTGATGCACCAGAACTGCTCACGCCAGGGCAAGTGGAGGCATACGATATTTTCATGCCGAATATTGCTCACAGATTTGCGGTAGGACACCGAATTCGTTTTTCGATTACCTCTTCCAGTAAATTCGTTGCTTTCCCGAATACGAATACTGGTGATAACCCGTATGAAGATTCAGAGGCGATTACAGTGCTGCAGACTGTTTACCATAATAGTGAATATCCAAGCCATGTGAAGCTGCCGGTTATTCCTAACGCTTGAACGATACTGCAAGGTCAACCTTGCAATTAGGATAAAATAGCGATTATTCACAGAAAAGCGCATAAATGATCCCTTCTCAGGTCACAATAGGGAAAAACCAGAATGAAGGGATTAACGTGTCGCGCATAAAAAAACAACTTTGGCAGCGATGGAGACGTTGGAAAAAGGCGCTTTGGGTAGGGGCAGCTTGTTTAGCTCTTACTGTACTGGCATGGCGAAGTATGCAGGTACCTGAGGAAATCAGTGGACTGCTGACGGATTCTAGTTGGACGGATAGTGCCGAAAGCGAGTTGGCCGCAGCTGTATTTAAAGTAGGCGTGGACAGCGGTGAGGAGAAAGAGAAGGGCACCATAAAAAACGAACAACTGTTGCAGACGATCGCTCAAAGCGGACTCAGCAGAACCGTTCATTTAAAAATATCGTATGTATCTGGGGAAGAAGTTCAGACATTGCCAGGTGTAAAGAACCCGCTTCAGCTTAAAAAGATAATTCAGGAACACCCTGCATGGAGCGGCTTCATCAGCAGTGATGGAGATTTGTGGCTGGAACAAAAAGTGAATGATCTATCGACCCTAACGAAAAAAGAAGCCTATATCGGGGTCGATGCATTTGGAAATTTGAAATTGTTTAAAGGCCCTCCGGTACAGGAAAAGGTTCTGAAGACCTTTTTTCAAATGGATATGGGTTCCTTGAAATCCTCCCTGCCGGAAAGTATTTGGAAAGAGCTTCATGAGGGCATTCGTGTACAAGATATTGAAGAGTACAACAGCGTATTGTCCACCTTCAGTGACTATGCGCGTGAGGCTGCCGAACATGTCATGCAGAATAAGCAATAGCATCCTTAAGCATATCAGCTGTCCTAAAGTCATTATTAATGGCTATAGGGCAGCTTTTTTTTGCAAATATAAGAAAGTTTGAGGTTCTCATTGTAGGCCTAAAGTTGCCATTTCGCATTAGAGGGTAAACTTTTTTTCTCCCGGAAGGGGTATTTTTGCTATAATGGTTTGAAGGAATACATATGTTCGCTTCATAGCGGAGTAATGGATGAAAACGGTGGAATAAACTGCCTGTTATAGAGGAGAGATCGTGCTTGCGCATTTTGGGAATTGATCCAGGGCTGGCGATTGTCGGTTTTGGCTTTGTGGATAAGGAAGGTCATAAGTTGACCCCGGTCCAATATGGTTGTATCCAGACTGAGGCTCACACGCCTGAGGAAGAACGTCTGCTGCATGTCTATGAAGGCATGGGTCAGCTCATTGATAAATATAAACCTGATGCTGTAGCGATAGAGAAGTTGTTCTTCGCACGTAATGTTACAACAGCATTGCCAGTAGCACAGGCCCGCGGAGTGACGATATTAGCTGCTGTACAGCGTGGCTTACCCGTCTCGGAATATACACCTATGATGGTGAAGCAGGCTGTAGTTGGTTATGGTAAGGCAGAGAAACGGCAGGTACAGGAAATGGTGAAGCTGCTACTGAAATTATCGGCGATCCCTAAACCGGATGATGTAGCGGATGCACTCGCGGTAGCGGTATGTCATGCCCATTCGAGCAGTCTTAATTCTAAATTAAATGAGGTATTGCGAAAATGATAGATTTCTTAAGAGGACCCGTCGTTCATTTAGAGTCGGAATATGTGGTGCTGGATGTGCAGGGCGTAGGATATCGGGTGTTCTGCCCGAACCCTTATGCATTTGCTAAAGTAGAAGGACCTGTAACGATCTATATTCATTATCAAACACGTGAGGATGCGACGCTTCTGTTCGGGTTCCCGACTCGGGAGGAGCAAAAATTGTTCCGCAAGTTGATTGAGGTATCTGGGATCGGTCCGAAGGTTGCGCTCGGAATACTGACAGGTGGAACTCCAGATCAGTTGATCTCGGCAATTTACCAAGAGAATATAACCTTCTTAACGAAACTGCCGGGCATTGGCAAGAAGACGGCGCAGCGGATGATCCTAGATTTGAAGGACAAGCTGGACGGACTCAGTATGGCTACCATGCAAACGGGATTATTTGCAGTTCCAATGGAAGAAGCATCGGATGGGTTAGCTTGGCAAGAGGCTAGGGATGCCCTTAAGGGATTGGGTTATACCGAAAGTGAATTGGACCGTGTGTGGCTCGCTATGAAAAAAGAGGGCGCAGAGACAGGGACTGTAGATGTGTTGATGAAGAAAGCACTTGGGCTATTATATATTGCTAAGTAAAGCCGAACACATCCTGAAGAAAGGGAGCGATAGGAATGGATGACCGGATTATATCCGCTAATTTGATGATGGACGAGCAAGCCGTAGAATTAAGCTTACGCCCTCGTTATCTGGGAGAATATATCGGACAGAATCAGGTAAAAGAAAACCTGAAAATATATATCGAAGCGGCCAAAATGAGAAGTGAAGCGCTGGATCATGTGCTGCTCTACGGGCCTCCAGGTCTCGGTAAAACAACACTCGCGAACATTATCGCCAATGAGCTGGGTGTGAATTTACGAACAACGTCCGGTCCTGCGATAGAGCGGCCGGGAGATTTAGCCGCCCTGCTGACGAACCTGCAGGAAGGCGATGTGCTGTTCATCGATGAAATTCACCGCTTACACCGGACGGTGGAGGAGGTTATGTATCCGGCGATGGAGGACTTCGCGCTGGACATCATGATCGGCAAAGGGCCAAGTGCCCGTTCGGTACGCTTGGATTTGCCGCCTTTCACACTTATAGGTGCTACCACCCGTGCTGGCCTGCTGTCAGCGCCACTACGTGATCGTTTCGGAGTGGTCAGCCGCTTGGAGTTCTATACCATAGATGAGCTAAGCTTCATTGTTGCTCGAAATGCAGATCTTTTAGGGATTGAGATTGTCGGAGATGCGGCGGAAGAGATAGCGCTTCGTTCCCGTGGAACGCCGCGGATTGCGAACCGACTATTGAAGCGAGTCCGTGATTTTGCTCAAGTGCGCGGCGATGGGATTATAACCCCTGAGATTTCTGGGGAAGCCCTGAAGATGCTACAAGTGGATCCACGTGGGCTGGACAGCATCGACCACAAGATGTTAAGAGCGATGATTTCAAGCTTTCGTGGCGGTCCTGTAGGACTGGATACGATTGCTGCTACAATTGGTGAGGAGAGTCAGACGATTGAGGATGTTTATGAGCCCTACCTGCTGCAGATAGGATTCTTGCAGCGGAGCCCTCGTGGAAGAATTGTAACCCCGGCCGCTTATCATCACTTAGGCCTTCCGCTCCCTCCGGAGCAGCATTGAGTCAGTAACTACATTTAAAAGGAGGATGCTGGATGAAGCATACGAAGATGAAATGGAGAGGAATAGCTCCACTAAGCAAAGGATTGCTAGCAGCTGCGATTGCTGTGGGAAGTCTCTTGATCCCTGCGGGTGCCAGTCATGCCGATTCTAATAGTACGATACGAGTTGCCCTTTATGCCGATATTGGTAGTAAATATAAATCTACCGTGCCAGTAGTAACTATGTTATCGACACAAAGCTTCACTTTGATGTCAAACCAACCAGGGAGCACTCCTTTGTTATCGGTGCCTGCCCAGAGCAGAATTCGTGTTAGTGTGGATGGTTATAGAGTAAAGGTAATGGAGACTTCAAGCTGGAAAACAGCTGCCGATGCGGCTAAAAAGCTTCAGTCCACCTCTGATAAGCCTCAAATTTATATGATTTCTAGAAATGGAACCAATGTATATCAGTTGTATACAGGTGTCTATGCCAGTGAAGCTGCTGCCAAGGATGGACTTGCCCGTGTAGTAAAGGCAGGACTCGGCATTCCTGCTGATCAAACCCCTGCGGTGAAAGGGGATAAGCATTTATCGGCGGGTCGCTATACTTCGGAACAAGAAGCTGATACTGCTCTGAGTAGTATTACAGCTGCTGGTTTTGATGCCTGGAAGGTGTTTCTCTCAGGAAGTGATGGCAGTGCTCAGTTTGAGGTATGGGTAGGCGAAGCTGCGAATGACAAAGATTTGGGTGCTGTTCAGACCGCAGTGTCAGCAGCATTGCCACAGCTTGCTATGTCTGCTGCAACTTCACCTGGGTTAATCATGCGTCTGGATGCTGGGCTGGACCTTAGCAGCGAGACACAGGCTAATCATTATATGGTTTCCGGAAATGATGCTAAATTTTTGGCCGTTGGCAGTGAGGCTGGAATTCAGCTCGAAGAAAGATCCAAGCGTACCTACCGTGGAAATATGGAACTAAGTAATTTGAGAGGTTCCCTAGCGGTTATCAATGAAGTGCCACTGGAACAATATTTGTATGCAGTGGTTGGAGGAGAGGTTTCCTCCAGCTGGCCGGATGAAGCTCTAAAGGCTCAGGCTGTCGCCGCCCGAAGCTATGCAATGGCGCAAGGCAACCGTTTCGAAGTAGCGAATGTAGTAGATTCTACATTGAGTCAGGTATATAACGGAATCGGATCAGAGGCTCCAGTTATTATTAAGGCAGTGGATGCTACTGCCGGTGAAGTATTGATGAGTGGTGGTAAAGTTATAGAGGCTGTGTTCTCCTCGAACAGTGGCGGAATAACCTCTGATCCATCAGAGGTATGGGGCAATGGTGGAGATGCATTCGCCAGCGTTCCCAGCAAAGAGGATGTCGCAGCTACCGCGACCGCTAAGAAGTGGTATTATTTACTGCTCGCTAATGGTACCTCTGGATACGCACGTGAGGATAACATTAAATTGACAGGAAATAAAACTGCAGCGGGACTGGATATAGCGACAGCTACCACTAAAGATGTCAATGTACGCCCCCTTCCTGCTGTTGAAAGTAGTGTAAGTGCGGTAGGTAAACTGAATCCAGGCGAGAATGCTGTTGTTCTAGACAAAGTCTATGAGTCCGGTAGTTATAGCTGGATCAAAGGGCCATACACCTCTGCCGACCTTTTAAAAAGCTTGCAGGGTAAAACAACTAGCGCGCTCCCTTCTAGCATCCTTAATTTGCAGGTCACTCAGCGCGGCCCTTCTGGAAGAGCGATTCAGGTGAAAGCAAATGGTCAGGCACTGGATGTGAAATATCCTGATATGTTCCGTTCTGCGTTCAATGGATTGCCAAGTACATTGTTTGATATTGTACCAGCCGGAAGTTATACTGTATTAGGCGCTGACGGTGCTACCAGCACGATTGGAAGTTCACAGAGCGCAGGTTTACTCTCTGCATCAGGTAAGGTTAATGTGAACGGTAGTGGAACTGTAGTGATGGGTGGGGATTCCTCAGCCAGAGCGATTACTAACAGTTCGGGCTTTCTGTTCATTGGCCAAGGATACGGTCATGGTCTCGGCATGTCGCAATGGGGCGTGAAAGGCATGGCTGACAGCGGGTATGATTACAAGCAGATATTGCAACACTATTATCAGAACGTTACTATAGTTAAGGAATGAAGACAGACCATGAATGTAGACGCATATGATTTTCATTTACCGGAAGAATTAATTGCCCAGACACCACTCTCTGACCGTAGCTCTTCTAGACTGCTCTTAGTAAATAAGGAGGATGGGGAGCTGGCTCACCGGCATTTTACCGATATTATTAATTATTTTCAACCGGGAGATACGCTTGTTCTGAATGATACGAGAGTCATTCCTGCCAGATTGTTTGGGGCTAAAGAAGATACGGGGGCTAAAGCTGAAGTGCTTCTCCTTAAGAATCTGGGAGACGATCGTTGGGAAGCTCTTGTAAAGCCAGGTAAAAAGCTCAAGACAGGAGCGGTTATCATCTTTAGTGATGAGCTTCGTGCTGTTATTGAGGACGAGGCTGATATGGGTGGACGAACGCTTCGGTTCATTTATCAGGGTATTTTTCAGGAGATTCTGGACAGGCTGGGAACAATGCCACTGCCTCCTTATATTAAGGAAACACTCGATGATCGGGAACGATATCAGACCGTTTATGCTAAGCATGAAGGATCAGCTGCTGCTCCTACAGCAGGGCTTCATTTTACCAAAGAACTGTTGGATCAGATTGAAGCCAAGGGTGTAAATATTGCTTATATTACACTTCATGTAGGTCTCGGAACGTTCCGTCCGATGTCTGTTGAGAAGGTTGAAGAGCATGTTATGCATTCAGAGTATTTTGTAATGTCTCAAGAAACAGCAGATACTATAAATGCTACCAAGGAACAAGGTGGTCGCATTATAGCGGTAGGGACAACTTCTTGTCGGACACTTGAAACAGTCGGAAGACAATGCGAAGGCGGTCCGCTAGTGGAATGTAGTGGCTGGACGGATATTTTCATCTATCCGGGCTATAAGTTTAGTGTAGTTAATGCGTTAATTACTAATTTTCATTTGCCGAAGTCTACTTTGGTGATGTTGGTTAGTGCTTTGGCAGGTCGGGAACATATTCTAGCTGCTTATGAAGAAGCGATAGAGCAGAAATACCGGTTTTTTAGCTTTGGAGATGCAATGTTTATTTACTAAGGTAAGAGGATGGGTTAACTTATGGCAGCAATTACTTATGAGCACATCAAAACGTGCAAACAATCCGGAGCAAGACTTGGAAGAGTCCATACTCCACATGGTGTGATTGAGACACCTGCATTTATGCCAGTCGGCACACAAGCTACAGTCAAGACAATGAGTCCTGAAGAACTGAAAGAGATGGATGCTCATATTATTTTGAGCAATACGTACCATTTGTTCCTGAGACCTGGCCATGATATTGTTCGTGAAGCAGGCGGACTGCACAAGTTCATGAACTGGGACCGTCCCATTCTAACGGATAGCGGCGGATTTCAAGTATTCTCGCTTAGTGACATGCGCAAGATTACCGAAGAAGGCGTTCATTTCCGTTCCCATCTAAATGGGGATAAGAAGTTCTTGTCTCCTGAAGTAGCTATGGAAGTTCAGAACGCACTTGGCTCTGATATCATGATGGCATTCGATGAGTGTCCTCCATTCCCAGCGGAATATGACTACGTGAAAAAATCATTGGAGCGTACAACACGCTGGGCAGAACGTTGCCTGAAAAGTCATGCTCGCCCGAATGATCAAGGGCTGTTCGCTATCGTTCAAGGAGGTATGTATGAGGATCTTCGCCGTCAGAGCGCGGCAGATTTGACTTCCATGGATTTCCCGGGGTATGCTATTGGAGGGCTCAGCGTCGGAGAGTCCAAGCAGCTAATGTATGAAGTGCTGGATTATACAGTTCCCCTGCTGCCACAAGGCAAACCTCGCTATTTGATGGGCGTTGGTTCACCGGATGCGCTGTTGGAAGGTTCAATCCGGGGAGTGGACATGTTCGACTGTGTTCTGCCTACCCGTATTGCTCGTAATGGAACAACGATGACCAGTCAGGGAAGACTCGTTGTACGCAACGCAAAGTATGCCCGCGATTTTGGGCCGCTTGATCCGGAGTGCAACTGCTATACATGCCGGAATTATTCCCGCGCTTATTTGCGCCATCTAATCAAAGCCGATGAAACCTTCGGACTTAGATTGACGACATACCATAACTTGCACTTCCTGTTGGATTTGATGCGTAAAGTGCGCGAAGCCATCAAGGAAGATCGGCTGCTTGATTTTCGCGATGAGTTTTTTGCTAAATACGGATTATATGATAATCTTAAAGGCTTCTAAAGCTTCGTTGAGGTCCATGTTTTAATGTGCTTTGAAAGGGGGGAGAAATATGTTTCAATATGCAGCAGCAACAGGCGGAGGTAGTATACTGGGTCTTGTAGGTCCATTCGTACTTATGTTTGTAGTATTCTACTTCTTGCTGATTCGTCCGCAACAGAAGAAGACCAAAACACGTAATGCAATGTTGAAGTCTCTGAAAAAGGGCGATAAAATCGTTACTATTGGTGGTCTTCACGGTACGATCATGGAGATTTCCGATGATATCGTGGTTCTACGGGTCAATGATGTAACTAAACTGACCTTTGATCGCGGTTCCATTAGTCACTCCGTTGCCACGGACGTGGAGGAGAAAGTATAGTTTCGTTATTTAAAAGTACATAAAAAGCGGTGTCTTCTCATTAAGAGAATGACACCGCTTTTTTGATGTTCATCTTTCATCGTGATCTATGGGTTTAACGCATATCCGTTATTCGGCTGCGAACGGTGAGCGATTCTTCACGTCCCCGTAAGGTTAATTTGGCAAGCTGTACACCAACTGTTGAAGCTAGGACTGCTAGCAGAGTGCCGCCTATCATATCTGTAAGCCAATGAATGCCCAGATAGAATATACCAAAGACGATTACGACTGCGGAAATACTCGTAATGACCATCCACCGGCGGTTTCCTGAACGGAATGCCAGTAATGCCATCGTAACGGAAATGGACGTATGTAGACTCGGGAAGCAGTTGTTGAGACCGGATAGAGGGCGGTACTCTTGCTCAAACTTCGGAAATACATCCAGCATAGTAAATCTAACGCCTGCAGGTACATAGGACCATACCTCATTTACAGGGAAGTATAGGTAGAATGGAATTGCTACAGCATAGTTAATGATAATAGCATAGCAGGTAGCGTACAGCATCACACGGTTCTTATCTAACAGATAGACACCTAGAGAAGCTGCTAGTACAGATTGAAGCATGAAAATGTAGAAGAAAACTATGATAGGCGTTAGCCATGGACTATAGAATATATCCTGAACAGCTTGGACAAAATGCCCCTCTAGCCCAAATACAAATGATGTATAGTCTGAGGTAAGATGCATTTTTTCTTCAATTTGTAGTTCGTATTTATTCAAGACCAGTACACCAAACATGCCTACCATCAGTAGCAAAAACTTGTAGGATCGCAGCATCTCTTTTCCGATTTCAACTAATGCCATGATTGGATTTCGACGAGCGCCAATCCATACTAATATCACTACTAATGCAACTGTGTACAAAACAATATGATTCATTGATTGGTAAAACAAAGCATTCGAAGCCTCCTTGATTCTCTTTATGAAGTCAGATGATCACAGTTTAACATATTTCCAAGGAATGTTTCGAATTTTATGGAATAATAATTTTAGCTTTTCTGTAAATTAACCCCAAACATTCCGCCAAGTGCACCAATTGCTGCCGCAGCTAGAACCCAAAGAAGGTCAACACCAGAGGGTGAGCTATCCAGTGCCAGAAATCCAATTAACAGAACGATAATCCCGTAAAAGATTCCTGTAAGACTTCCTTGATACCAGCCTTTGTTCGTGGCTCTGCGACCGGCGGTTAGTCCTCCGAATGCTGCGGCTATGCCGTGCACTATATAAGTGTACATTGAGAGATCCTGCTCCTTCAGACCGCTGCCCCATAATAAAAGAGAGAGGACAAACGCGCCAAGCAGCATCCAAAGGAATGATCGACATAGGCCAGACAATACAGGATTGGCTATTCTCCATGAGAACAGGCGCCGGATTAAATACATGGTACAACCTCCTAAAGTTTTTTTAGAAAAATAATCTACATAAGTTATTATTCATTGTATGGGAAGGCTTGCCCCAATAGTACAAGAATGGGCATTGTAGCCTTTTTACCATTAATTAATATGTGAGCTTCCGAATGTTCCCTGTGCTGAGCGGTCAGAATAGGGTTACATTAATCCGCCCGAGAAAACAAGTCTGCGGGTGAGAGTGGAGGGGAGCGAAGCTATATGTCCCAGCATATCACTACCCATATTTTCTTGACCGTGCTGATGTATTTCTTCATATTCCTGTGCATGCGTATCATGGGGAAGAGGGAAATCGGTAAGCTATCTGTATTTGATCTAACGATCTCAATTATGATTGCTGAGATTGCTGTTTTTGTGATTGAGGATATTAATCGCCCGATTTACGAAGGTCTGGTTCCGATGGCCACACTGGTTATCATTCAAGTTGTGGTTGCTCAGCTCAGTCTTAAGAGTAGAAAGATTCGGCTGTTAATGGACGGTAAACCGAGCATACTTATTTCTGGAGGCAAGCTGCACCGGGGAGAGATGCGTAAACAAAGGTACAATATTGATGATCTATTGCAGCAATTGCGTGGTCAGAACATCGCCAGTCCTGCTGATGTGGAATTTGCGATTCTGGAGCCCAGTGGACAGCTTACCGTTTTCGAGAAAGACAAAGGACTTTCATCTTCCAATCAAACAGGCAATAGCAGTTCAGTTGCTGAGAATAATAAGACCGATGAGGATGCAGATGTAAGCAGTCAGAAAGTTAAACTGCCAAAGAACAAAATCAGATATGAAGGGCTTCCTATTCCATTGATTATGGATGGAAAGGTCCAGGATCATAATTTAGAGATGATAGGAAAAACAAGGTTCTGGTTAAGAACACAGATCCGCCAAAAGGGTGTATCAGATTTTCGGGATGTATTTCTTTGCTCCATAGACCATAAAGGCCGAGTTTATGTTGACCGTTTGGATAATCGATAACCATTCTAAAGCCAACGCTTAATGAAAGGCAGTCGATCCAAATCACGAAGGGAAATTAGGCCAGCTAATAGACTGAGACCGAAGTACAGGGCCATTCCTATCGCAGAGGCAAATAAAAATTGAATCCATTGTGCTTCTGCAATGGGAATGGAGATGTATACATAACGCACGCCTGCTCCCATAATGATCATTGCACATAAGGTCTTAATGGTATCGGTTATTCGTAAGGATAATGAAATTAGACTGACTACGCTGTACCCGTGCAGTAGAGTAACAAGAACGCTGTTCACAATAATGGCGATGATTGCGCCGTAGATTCCGTATTCTGGTTGTGAAGCTAATATAACAATCAGAATGATTTTGACTACTGCCCCAATAAGAGTATTGATGAGTGCCCTTCCCGGTCTGTCCATAGCTTGAAGTGCAGCTTGTAAGGGGGCTTGAACATAGATGAACAAAGCGAAAGGGGCCATTAGTTTTAGCATAGGAGCGGTGTCCGGATTTCCGTATAACAAGTTGCATAGTGGGACTGCCAGTACATACATAAGAACAGCAAAGGGAGCCCCTGTTACAAGAGCGAGTCGAAGAGCTTGGTGCATTCGTTTGTGAATGGTAGGCAAGTCCTTTCTCGCGGCAGCCTCGGATAAGGAGGGAACCAAAGACACTGCGAGAGAGGAAGTTAACGCACCTGGAAGCAACAGTAAGGGGATAACCATTCCCTGTAAAGACCCATATTGAGCAGTCGCGGCGGCTGTTGCGATTCCGGCTAGTGCAAGACTACGTACGGTAATTATAGATTCCAGTAGATAGGAAAAAGAACCGACAAGCCGGCTTGCCGTAACAGGAATTGATACACCTAATAAACGCCGTAGTATGGGGGAAGTTGATTGTACGGCATCTGGATCAGGAGGTATAACTTCCTTCTCAATCGTTTGCTGTTCTTGGATGGGGGGTGTTTTTTTATCCTTTTTCGTGATGACATAATATTGCCACAGAATGGCTAACATTCCGCCAATCTCTCCCACCGTTACGCCTAGCATCGCCCCTGCAGCTGCAAAAGCGATACCTTTAGGTAACAGCAGCCAAGAGAACCACAGCATAAAAAATATTCGCACGATAGACTCAAAAACTGAAGAAAGTGCGGAAGGAATCATGTTCTGCCTGCCTTGAAAATAACCGCGGTATATTGCAGATACAGCAACAATTGCGATCATTGGGATCATGGCAATAAAAGTATAATAAACTCTGTGGTCTGTTAAGATCACATTGGAGACCCATGAAGCACTGACCAGCGCAACAATGGTAAAGAAGATTCCTAGTCCGACACTAAGAGTAAGGCCAGTCCGTAAAATTTGCCGCGATTTCTCAGGGCGGTTCTCTCCCTCTGCTTCCGCTACCATCTTTGCAATTGCTAGGGGAAGTCCGCCTGTAATAACAGTAGCCAGCACGATAAAGAAAGGGTACGCGAGCTGATATAGACCCACACCTTCTGCTCCAATGATGCGTGGCAAAGCAATTCGGGGTATAAATCCAAGCATTCGATTAATGATGCCGGCGGCAAGCAAGATTAAAGTTCCTTGTATAAAGCTCTGTTTCCTCAAAGGTCACGCCTTCTTCCCCAAATGAAATGAAACGCTGGCCAACTTGTCTATTCTTATGGATATGCTATACCCCTATCCCGGCATGCCTTGTTTTAGTAGTTGTAACTTTTTGTGACGGAAGGAGGAAAGCAGAGAACTTGGGTCGAATACCTATGGTAAGCATACGAACACGAGCGATCTTTGGAGGTGTCATCACGTGGAATCGGAACAGTGGAATCATGATCAACATAGTGAAGAAATCGAAGCCATGTGCCGCAGCAAAGCTGAAGAATTCCGGCTCCTCGGCTATGAGTATGTAACCAGCAAGGATATTTGGGATTGTATCAGTCGTAATTATGATAAGGACGGAATGCCTCCCTTACATAAGCTGGTAAATGATATTTATTCCTTAAAAGCCAATAGTTACATGACTTATTTGACTCTTGCAGCTTATCGGGGGTTGAACTGAACAATACACATCTCGCTTCTTTTCTTTGCGAAAAGCCTTATAAAGCAGTAAAGTAAGAGAATAATAATAACTTCACATCTCCTATATAAACGGATGTCTTGCTGATATGTGCAGGGGCGGCCGTTTCTTTGTGTGAGTATAGCTATGACTATGCTGTGAATTGACGGTCATTTCACGTGTAGCTATAATAGGAATATTGAGTGAATGAAAGGGGAACTAGCTAGAGCATGAAGAGACTAATGGGCTTTATTATTACCGTGCTCGTTTTGACAGGCGTCATGGCATTTACTACTCCTGGACTGCTGGACAAGGTTAGACTTGGTCTTGACCTGAAAGGCGGATTTGAGATTTTGTACCATGCAGAGCCTATGGAAGCGGGAGCAGCGTTGTCCCGAGCTTCACTGTTGAAAACAGCAGAAAGTTTGGAAAAACGGGCCAATGCGCTCGGAACCAGTGAACCAGAGGTTACAACTGAAGGTACTGACCGTATTCGTCTGAAAATTGCAGGCGTTACTGATGAAGCCGAGGTTCGTAAGAAGATGAAGGAGCCTGCAGTTCTGACTTTCCGTAGTGCTGCTGAAGGTGACGCTGAAGGTACTTACAGCAAGATCGAACTGGTAGGTAGTGATTTTGTTGAAGGTGCGGCAGAGGTTGGACGGGATAACCTGAATCAGCCAATCATCAGTATCAAAATAAAGGACAAGGATAAATTCGCAGAGATTACCAAACGCCTCTTAGGAAAGAATCTCGCAATTTATTTGGATGAGAACAAACTATCTGATCCTACGGTACAAGCAGTACTTACCGATGGTAGTGCGTCTATTTCCGGTCAGTATACAATTAAAGAAGCACGTGAACTGGCTGACACTATTAATCTTGGTGCGTTGCCACTGAAACTTACTGAGAAATACTCCCAAAGTGTGGGTGCAACACTTGGTAAACAATCGCTTGATCAAACGATCAAAGCCGGTCTTTTGGGTTCTTTGATTATTCTTATCTTCATGATCGGTATGTATCGCTTGCCAGGTCTCTTGGCTAGTTTTGCGCTGATCTTGCATACATGGCTGCTAATTGTAGTCTTTGTCTTAGCTGACTTCACATTGACGTTGCCTGGTATAGCCGCATTTATTCTGGGTATAGGGATGGCCGTCGATGCCAATATCATTACAAATGAACGGATAAGAGAAGAAATGCGCAGTGGTAAAAGTGTACTTTCCTCTGTTAAAGCAGGTAATAAATCCTCTTTCCGGACAGTAATGGACTCCAATGTCACAACTGTTATTGTGGCAGGTGTCATGTTCGCCTTCGGTACAGGTGCAGTCAAAGGTTTCGCATTGGTACTGATCGTGGAAATCGTTCTGAGTATCGCTACGAATCTTTATTTCTCCCACTGGTTGCTTAGCCAGCTTGTTAAAGCGGGTAAGCTGAACAAACCGAAGAGTTTCGGTGTTAAGGAGAGTGATATTCGTGCGCTTTAAGAAAGAGCTTGATTTCGTACATTTGAGTAAATTTTTCTATGTTTTTTCTATCGCCCTTACAGTGGCAGGTTTGATTTTCCTAGCAACCTTTGGATTGAATTACAGCGTTGATTTCAAAGCGGGATCTAATGTTGATATCTCTCTGTCTAAGAATTTGACATTGGAAGAGGTTAATTCAGCAGTTGAAAAAACTGGGATTTCAAGTGAGCCAAGCATTACGATAGGAAGTGAACGGGTTAACGTTCGTTATGATCAAGTGCTCGATGAGCAACAAGATGAAGCTCTTAAAGCAGAGATCTTGAAGCTGGACGAAAAAGCATCGTTTGAGATTAACACCGTGGATACTGAAATGTCTAAAGAACTTGCACGCAATGCGATCTATGCGGTTCTCATTTCTTGTCTAGGGATTATCATTTATGTAAGTATTCGTTTTGAATGGCGGTTTGCATTGGCAGCTATTGTTTCATTGATCCATGATGCCTTTATGGTCGTTGCAATCTTCTCCATCTTCCGCTTGGAAGTGGATTTGACGTTTATTATTGCGGTGCTTACGATTATCGGTTATTCCATCAATGATACGATCGTTATCTTTGACCGTATCCGTGAGAATTTGCGTTTTGGTAAACAAAAAACCTATGAGGATTTAAAAGAGCTTGTGAATAAGAGTGTGGCTCAAACGCTTATGCGTTCTCTTTACACAGCATTTACCGTATTTATTGCGGCGTTCTTCCTGTTGATTCTTGGAGGCGAGTCCATCAAGATGTTCTCGCTTGCGATGGTTATCGGATTGCTATTCGGAGCGTACTCCTCTATCTTTATTGCAAGTCCGGTCTGGCTACTGCTTAAGAAGCGTGAAAAGATAAAGGTAAAGAACCCGGCTAAAGGGTAATGTCTCTAGAGAAATAACATGGCTACACTTGAATGAAAAAAACATCAACTTTATAATTTAAGAAAGCCGCGTCAAATGCGACGCGGCTTTCGAAATCTTTGGGGTAGTATGTCATGTGTATTGTATCATCATGAGATTACTTGCTAGTGGTAAGGGGGGCCTCGTATGAATAAAGAACGATCACCGCAAAGCAAGACGGTTGCTTGGACAGGGATCATCAGCGATGTTACTTTGGCAGTAGCTAAGGGGAGTTTTGGCTATATTTCAGGTAGCAAGGCTTTAATGGGCGATGCATTATATTCTGGAGCAGATGCTGCAGCTAAATTGGCGGATATTCTCCCATGGCGCTCTGAACAAAGCAGAAAGAGCAAGCAGCGGATAGAAGAGCGACGAGGGAATAAGGAGCCGCTTTTAGCTATACTTTTTTCGGTATTAATTCTTATGGGGGGGCTGCAAATCGCCTTCTCTGCAATCCGTGACTTAACCGAGGGACAGTCATCCACTCGCGGAGAACTTGCACTTGTAACTGTCTTACTATCTATTGTACTTAAAGAAGCTGTATTTCAATATCAATATCGGTACTTTAAAAAAATAGGTGATGGCAGTCATGCTGCTTATGCCAATAGTCATCGTTTCAGTTTGTATACTTCTATCACAGTATTAGTTGGGATATCGTTATCAATGGGGGGTACCTATTGGCATCCTCTACTCTATATGGACCCTATTGCTGCACTTTTAACAGGATGCTTAATTCTACGTAAAGGTTATTTGCTCATTGTTAATACTGTTAGTGTTAAGAATGCGCAGGAGCTACCTTCTGAGGAGGCAGCTAATTTTATTGAAACCGTACAACGTGTTCATGGTGTTATTCGTGTAGAACATTTGAAGGCACTTGAGCAAGGGAATTATGTGAATCTGCAAGTGAAGATCAGTGTAAATCCGCGTATTACGGTGATGGAAGCACAGGATATTTCGGAATGTGCAAGAAAGTTGCTGCAGCACAGGTTTGTTCATGTTGGTGAGGTACATATGGACGTAGTTCCTTATGATCCTGGCTATCCATACAAAAGTAATTATGAATTGGTGGATAATGATATTCCGACGCTGCTTCAGTAGTTCGCAAGGTGAGAGAAAGGTGAGCGCTATTGCTTTATTCAAAAACAAGATGGCAATCTCCGGCAGCCGATCCCGACGTCGTAAGGGATATGGCCCGGAGCCTTTCTATTTCTCCGCTCTTATCCTCACTATTAGTGACTAGAGGAATTGATACGCCACATGAGGCTCTATCGTTCATGGATGGCGGTGTGGAAGCTCCGCATGATCCGTTCCTTCTAAAAGGAATGGCCGAAGCGGTTCCCAGAATTAGAAAGGCTTTAAAAGAAGAAGAACATATTCTGATTTACGGTGATTACGACGCCGATGGTGTGTCCAGTACAGCATTAATGATTCATTTGCTGCGTTACTTAGGCGCTTCCTTTGATATTTATATCCCGCACCGTTCTAATGAGGGCTATGGGCTGCATAATCATGCTTTGGATTGGGCTTTACAGCAGGGTGTATCCTTGATCATTACTGTAGATACTGGCATTAGCGCCTATCATCAGATTGCTTACGCTAATGAACTCGGGATTGATGTGATTGTTACGGATCACCATGAGCCACCAGAGCTTCTCCCAGAGGCTTATACGTTGATTAATCCGAAGCTGCCCGACTGCCCCTACCCGTTCAAAGGATTGGCAGGTGTAGGTGTAGCTTATAAGCTCGCCCAGGCTATGCTAGGGGAGGAAACTCCCGAAGAATGGGCAGAGATAGCTGCTATCGGTACTGTAGCGGATTTAATGCCGCTGCTGGGTGAGAATCGTGAGATTGTTCGAAACGGCTTGGTGAGTATGCGAAATTCTCGATTCCCAGGTATTCGTGCCTTACTCGATGTTAGCGGCGTAACCATGAGTACTGTGAGCGCGGTTAATATCGCTTTTGGAATGGCGCCTCGTATCAATGCGAGTGGTCGTCTGGATCATGCTGGACGGGCAGTGGCGTTGCTTACAACCGAGCATACTGATGAGGCAGAGCAACTGGCTGGGGAGCTTGATCTGCTTAATAAAGAACGCCAATTGGTCGTAGAAAGAATTGTAGTGGAGGCCACTGCAAAACTGGAGCAGGTGACTCAGGGTGGAGAAATACCAGACATCATAGTCCTTGCTGAACAAGGTTGGAATGTGGGTGTGGTAGGCATAGTGGCTTCCAAACTGCTGGAGCGTTACTATCGACCTGTAATTATTCTGGATATTCATCCGGAGACCGGCATGTGCAAAGGTTCTGCCCGCTCTATTCCTGGACTTGATATATATGCGGCCTTATCCTCTTGTTCTAACTTAATGGATCATTTCGGTGGTCATCCAGCAGCTGCGGGAATGAGTCTGCATCGGGACGGCTTAGAAGCCTTCGCTGCGGCATTAAATGAATACGCTGCTACTGTGTTAACACCGGAGCATTTCGTTCCTGTTACTTCTGCTGATGCAGAAGTGTCGATTTCCGATTTGTCCCTACAGACCGCGCTTGAATTGGAAAGGCTTGCACCTTTCGGGATGTCGAATCCATTGCCAAAGTTCATCATTCGCGGGGCTACAGTGAAAGAGACACGCACCATGGGGCAAGACGGAAAACACTTGAAGATCGTCTTGCAACAGGGTAAGAGTACGATCGAAGCCTTAGCTTTTGGTAAAGGGGATTTGGCTAAGCTGCTCCCTGTGGGCACCCCGATCAATGTGCTGGCTGAACTGTCGATCAACGAATGGAATGGCTCGAGGAAACCACAGCTGATGCTACAGGATTTATCAGTTCAGGATGCTCAATTATTTGATCTTCGTGGTGCTGCTGACGCTGTACGGCAGGCTGCACATATTAGAGAGCTGCTGCTTCCCTATAGCGGTGCTGGCCCATATCGTGCTGCAGCAGTGTTTCAGAGTGGACGTATGTCTTCACAGACTGAATTGATAGGAATGTCCTTCTGGGTATATGATAAAGAAGCTGGCATTAGCGCCGCTATTAAGGATGATTCGATTCAGGAATCAGGGCATGTCTCACTGTTATGTCTACTGGATATGCCGGAGACTCCTGAACAACTAGACGCGTTACTAAAGGCTTTTCCTAATGCTGATAATATTGCGTTATTGCATTCTATAAAGGATGGCCGAGAACGACTTATCATTCCGACACGGGATCATTTTAAAATACTCTATAAACTGCTGGCTTCGATCACTGCTGTTGCAACGCCAGAACATGAAGTGCTGCTGCGGCTAAGTCGACAATCCTCATTAAGTATTCGAATGCTTAGTAATATGCTAGATGTGTTCGAGGAGCTGGATTTTATCGAAAGAAGTCACGGAAGTGTGACCTTTATTACGCAGCCTACAGCTAAAAGCCTTACAGCATCAAGACATTTTGTCAGACTGGGGCAGATGGCGGAAATGGAGCAGTACTTCATGGAAGGTAGCTTGT
Organism: Paenibacillus sp. NPDC058367; assembly: GCF_042723305.1. Lineage (NCBI taxonomy): Bacteria > Bacillati > Bacillota > Bacilli > Caryophanales > Paenibacillaceae > Paenibacillus > Paenibacillus sp. NPDC058367. Next base: position 826,858 of record NZ_JBHXIZ010000003.1, on the reverse strand, counting down.
CTGAACTGCAGGATTGGATGTTATCACGCCGTTTAGGCGTATCATAAAGACTAAACAAAACAAAGCAGACGCTTACGAAGTAAGTTTTGCCGAACCGGACTCAAAGTAGCATATGCTAACAAAACAAAGCAGACGCTTACAAAGTAAGTTTTGCCGAACCGAACTCAAAGTAGCATATGCTAACAAAACAAAGCAGACGCTTACGAAGTAAGTTTTGTCGATCCGGACTCAAAGTAGCATATGCTAACAAACTTTTAGGAGATGAAAAATTTGGATTTTAAAGATAGTATTCGCGTGATTCCTGATTTCCCAAAAGAAGGTATTAGTTTTAAAGATATCACCACCTTGTTAAAAGACGGTGATGCATATCGCCAAGCGATTGATGCCTTGAAAGCTCTTGTATCCCACTTAGAAATCGATGTGATCGCTGGACCGGAAGCACGTGGTTTTGTAGTTGGTGCACCTCTTGCTTATGCATTGGGCGTAGGCTTTGTGCCGATTCGAAAGAGTGGTAAACTGCCGTATGAGACTATCGAGGTTGGATATGATCTTGAATATGGTAAAGACACACTTGCTGTTCACACGGATGCCATTAAGCCTGGACAAAATGTATTGATTGCTGATGATTTGTTAGCAACAGGAGGTACTATAGCTACTTCAGTTAACCTTGTGGAGCAGCTTGGTGGTAAAGTGGTAGGCGCAGCGTTTTTGATTGAATTGGTTGAGCTTGCTGGACGTAATAAGCTTTCTGGAATTGAAGTTATTACATTAGTTGATTACGAAGATTAATACGATAAACTTGTCTTTTCCCGGGAAATAAATTGGGATTTATGTATCGAATAATGTGGAAAAGTGCAAACAACAGCAATTCTCTGTCACTACTAGCGGAGGGTTGCTGCTTTGCAATTTTTTGCTCAAAAGAGATTCGAAAAAAGACTGCTCAATCCATAAAATGGATCTGGAGCAGTCTTTTTGAATTATTAATTCATAAATAAATTAGTGAGCAGCTTTATCGCTTTCTCCACCTTCATTAGACAGTCCAAGAACTTCAATGAGTTTGAAGAATATGGCTAGAACGATACCAACAATTGTAGCTAGAGCCATACCACTGAGTTTTACATTACCTATAGTAAGGGTTGTACCACTAATTCCGACAACAAGCACCAACGTAGCCATAATCATGTTAGTGGCTTTGGAAAAATCAACTTTTTGCTCTACGAAGATTCGCAGACCGGATGCGGCAATTACACCGAACAACAGTAGTGATACGCCGCCCATTACAGGTGTTGGGATATTAGCGATAACGGAGGAAAAAGTACCGGAGAACGATAGCAGAATTGCAATCACTGCTGCGCCACCGATCACATATACAGAATAAACTTTAGTTAATGCCATAACCCCGATATTCTCACCGTAGGTTGTATTTGGAGTAGAACCGATAAAACCGGAGATAATTGTAGATATCCCGTTCCCCATCAGGGAGCGGTCAAGTCCAGGATCTTTAGCCAAGTCTCTGCCAACAATATTGCTGGTTACAAGTAAGTGTCCAATATGTTCAACGATTACTACTAGCGATACTGGGATGATAGTCAGGATTACATTCCAATCGAAGGATGGAGTAACAATGGTAGGGTGCGCTAAAAAATTCGCATTAGATATTGCAGCCGTATCCACCATTTTCATAATATAAGCTAAACCATAACCAGTTACGATACCGATGAGGATGTGAATGATTTTTGGGAAACCGCGGAAGAGTACAGCTCCAATTACGGTTACGCCCAGTGTCACCATAGAAAGTGTGATTGCTTTGCCATCTGGAGTCCAGTCTGCAACTGCAACACCTTCAGGGGCAATAAGTCCTGCCATTCGCGCGGCAACAGGCACAAGTTCAAGTCCGATCGTTGCTACGATAGCTCCCATTACTGCTGGAGGGAAGACAACATCGATCCATTTTGTTCCTGCATAACGGATGATCAAAGCAACGAGCACAAAGATAACACCTGTGATGATGAAAGCGCCCAAAGCAAGCGAGTACCCTTTCATATGATCATCTTTATGATCAGCAAGCACTGATAATACGGGTGCGATAAATGCAAAGCTGGAGCCAAGGTAGGCAGGTATTTTACCACGGCAAATCCAAATGTATAGCAGTGTGCCGATACCGTTCATCAGCAAAATCATGCCAGGGTCAACCCCGAACAAGTTAGGCACTAGCACTGTACTGCCAAACATGGCGAACAAATGCTGTAGGCTTAACAGAAAACCGGGGCCCCATGGAAGTTTTTCATTAACTTGAATTTCGCGTTGCAATGGAGTTCACTCCTCTTTCTTAATGGATATGATGTTGTCCAGCGAAAATCCGCCTTTACTAGATTAAATAGAACTGGACATTTTTACAACAACATTTTCACAAGTGTTATTAATTTGTCCGATTTTCATAACTTTTACTTCTTGAATACCATGAGATGGCAAGTGTTGACGTAATCCCTCGTAAGCGTCATAATTATAGACAACTTTGAACAAGAGCGTAAGTTGCTTGCGAAATGATTGGAACCTGCAGATTTCAGAATGATTGCGGGTTCATTTTATTATAGAAAGGAAACGGATACGACGAGAATGGGCATAGAGCGATTAATTGATAAGGCTGGCGCCTATATAAAAGATAAAGATCTTCTCCGCATCCGGGAAGCTTATGAATTTGCCGATCAGGCTCATCACGGGCAGATCCGCAAGTCGGGGGAGCCATACATTCTGCATCCGCTGGCGGTGGCAGATATTGTCGTCAATATGCAAATGGATGTTATATCTATTGTTGCGGCGCTTTTGCATGATGTTGTGGAAGATACGACGGTCTCATTGGAACAAATCCGCGCGAAATTTGGCGATACCTGCGCGATGCTTGTCGATGGCTTAACTAAGCTGGAACGCATCCGTTTTCGCTCAAAGGAAGAGCAGCAGAACGAGAATTACCGTAAGATGTTTATTGCGATGGCGCAGGATATCCGGGTCATCGTTATCAAACTAGCGGATCGCCTGCATAATATGCGTACGTTAAAGTATCAATCTGAAGAGAGCCAGCGACGTATTTCTTATGAAACGCTGGAGATTTTCTGTCCTGTAGCTGATCGTTTGGGGATTTCCGCGATTAAGTGGGAGATGGAGGATATTGCGCTTCGTTACTTGAATCCGCAGCAGTATTATCGCATTGCTAATCTAGTGCATAAGAAGCGGGCTGAACGTGAGCAATTTATCGACAGCGTAATTGGCCGTATTCGTGCCAAGCTGGATGAAATGGGCATTGAAGGTGATCTTTCAGGTCGTCCGAAGCATATCTACAGTGTCTATAACAAAATGAGTACGAAAAACAAACAGTTTAATGAGATCTATGACCTGCTGGCCATCCGTATCATTGTGGATAATATCAAGGATTGTTATGCAACCCTCGGAATTATTCATACCCTTTGGAAGCCAATGCCAGGTCGATTTAAAGATTATATAGCTATGCCCAAAGCCAATATGTATCAATCTTTGCATACTACAGTGGTAGGTCCTGGCGGAGAGCCAACCGAAGTGCAAATTCGCACTTGGGAAATGCATCGCACGGCTGAATTCGGGATAGCAGCACACTGGGCATACAAAGAAGGAACCAGCAATAATGTGAATCCTGAGAATCGGATGCCTTTTTTTCGCGAAATATTGGAGCTTCAGCATGAGGCCAAGGATGCCGAAGAGTTCGTAAAATCACTCAAAATGGACTTTTTCTCGGATCTTGTGTTCGTGTTTACGCCTAAAGGCGAGGTTATTGAGCTTCCTGCGGGTTCTGTACCACTTGATTTTGCATTCCGTATTCATACGGAAGTGGGTAATCGTACGATTGGTTCTAAGGTGAACGGGCGGATCGTACCGTTGGATCACAAGTTGAAGACGGGCGATATTGTAGAGATACTGACATCGAAGCATTCGTACGGACCAAGCCGCGACTGGCTCAAGATTGCTCAATCCTCACATGCGCGAAGCAAAATTAAGCAATGGTTCAAAAAAGAAAAACGTGAGGAAAATGTCGAAAAAGGTCGCGAAGCGATTGAACGTGAGCTGAAGCGTCTGAATGTCGAGGTTTCTGAATGGATTTCTGATGATAAGCTTTTAGAAGCAGCGAAGAAATTTGCTTTTAACGATGTTGAGGATATGCTGTCTGCCGTTGGATTTGGTGGGATTACCGCTTCGCAGATTGCTTCCCGTTTGACGGAAAAGCTGCGCAAAGAGCAGGAAGAAGCTGCTAATCATTTAGAGCTTACTTCAGAGATGAAGGAGATCAAGTCTTCCGGCGAAAAACGTAATCAACCGACCAATGGTGTTAGTGTAAAGGGAATTGAAAATTTACTTGTCCGTTTTGCACGATGTTGTAATCCGGTACCGGGTGACGACATTGTAGGGTATGTTACACGGGGCCGGGGTGTATCTGTACATCGCCAGGATTGTCCTAACATTCCGAGTGAAGGTGACGGAGAAGAAGCAGCAAGGGTGATTGAAGTGGAATGGGAAGGTACGATGGAAGCAAACTACAGTGTGGATATTGAGATTACAGGTCATGATCGTAATGGACTGCTCAATGAAGTGCTGCAGGCAGTTTCCGAGAGTAAAACGAACATTTCTGCAGTCACTGGGCGCTCTGACAAGAATAAAATGGCAATGATTCATATGACCATTCTCATTCGTAACACGGAACATCTGCAATCCGTTGTAGATAAAGTGAAACGAGTCAAGGATGTATATACAGTGAATCGGATCATGCAATAGGGCAAGGAGCGGAGTAGTACGATGAGAGTTGTAGTACAGCGTTGTAAGGACGCCAAAGTAACCGTGGATAAGGCAGTGACCGGAGAAATTGGCAAAGGCTTAATGCTGCTAGTTGGCGTTACGCATGAGGATACAGAAAAGGATGCCAAATATTTGGCGGATAAAATAGCAGGACTGCGAATTTTTGAAGATGATACTGGTAAAATGAACTACAGTGTCACAGAGACTGAGGGAGCAATTCTTTCAGTATCCCAGTTTACTTTATACGGGGATTGTCGTAAGGGGAGACGGCCGAATTTCATGGGAGCAGCAGCTCCCGCGGAGGCCGAACGACTTTATGATTACTTTAACCAAGAGCTTAGAGCTGGAGGCCTTCAAGTGGAGACGGGTATTTTTGGAGCGATGATGGATGTGTCGCTGACCAATTGGGGCCCGGTTACTCTCATTTTAGATAGCCGCAGTTAATGAAAAAAAGATGTCGAAAATTGCTTCTATCGGAGCTAACTTTCGACATCTTTTTTTATTGTGGATGAGCTGTGAGTAAGATACTTGTGCGGATAGAGCCTCTTGGAGCTGGATAAACTAAAGGTAGACAGTTATCTCGCACGATGCAAGGAGCTTAGTAATGAGACATTCACAGAAGGCATGGGTATGGAAAAGTATCCCGGCACTAGCGACAGGGAGTCCTGTAGAAGCCTATGCATTAGCCAAAAAGACGGAAGATGATATTGAATCTCAAGTGATCAAAGGAAGAAGCCGTAATCTCTTACCGCGTACCTGAAATGGGTGGTGGAGGCGGCTTTTTGATGCGGTTAACCGGGGATATTTTCTAATTAGAGGTTAGAAATCATTGTGAGAAGGGTAATAGACGACAAGAAAGATAAATAAGTACCTATTCATTTGCACAAGCAGAGAGGAGAACTTATCACATGAGTAATGTTGCATTTTTACTAGCTAATGATTTTGAAGATTCTGAGATGAAGGTCCCTTACGATGAAGTTATAAAGGCAGGACATCAAGCTGACATTATTGGTTTAAAGAAGGGTGAGACCTTACTAGGCAAAAAGAAGGAAGTCTCCTACGCAGCCGATAAAGCCATAACTGACGTTCAAGCAGGTAATTATGACGCGATAGTAATTCCTGGTGGTTCTTCACCAGAAAATTTACGGCAAAATGCAGATATTTTGAAGTTTGTGAAAGAAGCAAACGAAGCTGGTAAGCCTATCGCTTCTATTTGCCACGGACCCCAAATTCTGATCAGTGCAGACTTGCTTAAAGGACGTACCATCACCTGTTATCCTCCGTTGAAAGATGATGTTGTGAACGCTGGTGCGGAGTTTAAAGATGAAGAAGTGGTAGTTGATCGTAATTACATTACTTCGCGTACCCCGAAAGATGAGCCTGCCTTCGTTCGTGAAATATTGAAGGTCCTGCAATAGCAATTTATAACACTGAGTCTTATAATCTAAAGGAGGTAATGGTAATGACCAGAAAAATCCAAGCATATTTTAGAACGGAAAATGAAGCAGAAGGTGCTAAAATAGCATTGATTAGTTACAAGGTAGATGGCTTGGAGGTATGGCCACTCACGGACCCTATTGGGGAAGATCGTAGAATTCTGTTTCCGATAGCTCCGTTTAGTAATACGACGTTAGCCGCAGGTACAGTAGGGACGCTTGGAACGGGTAGCACTCCGGCAGCTGGAGCTATGTTGGCCCCAGGTGTTGCCGCCTCCGAAACGCGTGATGAGCCTGAGACCCATTATAGCGTGGATGAAGACCAGGTTAGTGCGGATGTAGCAGATGGAGAGCTCGAAGATGGGGATTTAAGTGAACTTCGTTATGTGATGGACCTAAGTGTTGCAGAAGAGAATTATAATGAGGTTGTGGAGACCCTTCGGGGCAAAGGAGCATTTGTAGAGCAATTTGATTAACAACAATCTATTAAAATAAACCGCTTTCATGAATGTAATATAATCGTAATATTACATACATGTTTCCTTAATATAGCGTGTTTATAATAAAGGCATGACCCCCTTTTTAATAATATATGATGATGGACCTGCAGCATTTGGCTGCAGGTCATTTTTTTTGTAACGGTTGAAGTTAAAGGTCAAAAGTTGAAAGTTGTCGAATTTTTTATTCATCTTCGCATTTCCTGCCTTGACTTTAGCGCAGTAGTTCAGTAGAATTTAAAAATATACGATTTTATCATATGGTTTTGATGACGGGAACAAGTAATTCGAGGACCCACAACTCCAGAGAGGAATCCCCTGTAGATTCAGATGATATCCAGTACAATGGATGATCTATCGTTTCTGCTTGGCTGCAAGGATTCTGTTGATGAGCGAATGAATGACCTCCCCGAGAACGTACGGCGAAAGTGGGCAATGTATATTGCCGCTATCAGTAGCCGTTATGCGTAGGCGGGCGTTAACCGCTTTGAGCGGATTCAGAATGGTTCTGATCCGGAATGTGGGTGGTACCACGGGTGTATTATTGGTTATGATAATCCCTCGTCCCTGTTTTTTATAAACAGGGCGGGGGATTTTTTGTTTTGTTTAGCATGATGAAGTGATGAAGAGAGCAGATTTAGAGGGGTATTTTTTAGGAGGGATAGACTGTGGCTAAAGAAAGATTCGAGAAACCTACAGGAACGCAGGATGTGCTTCCGGGAGCTGTGGAGAAATGGCAGTATATTGAGGGGAAGGCTAGAGATTTATGCCGTCGTTTCAATTACCGTGAAATCCGTACACCGATGTTCGAGTATACGGGGTTATTCGAGCGTGGAGTAGGCGAAACAACGGATATTGTAGAAGGCGAGATGTACACGTTCAAGGATAAAGGCGATCGTGATCTGGCGCTGCGTCCAGAAGGAACGGCTGGTGTCGTTAGAGCTTATGTTCAGAACAAGCTTTACGGTGAACCTGATGTAAGTAAGCTGTATTATATCGGACCTATGTTCCGTTATGAGCGTCCACAGGCAGGTAGATATCGTCAATTCCATCAGTTTGGTATTGAGGCTTTTGGAGCTGTGGATCCGGCTATTGATGCGGAAGTAGTCTCCTTAGGCTATCAATTCTATAAGGATCTTGGCCTTAAGGATGTAAGAGTGGAAATCAATTCTGTCGGTAACGCACCTAGCCGTGCAGCTTATCGGGAGAAATTATTGGGTTTCTTAAGACCAATGAAGGATACCCTTTGCAGTGACTGTCAGCGTCGTATTGAGCGTAATCCGCTTCGCGTGCTGGATTGTAAGGTAGATCAAGATAAATTTACAGATGCGCCTTCCATTTTGGATAGTCTGGACGAAGAGTGCACGACTCATTTTGAAAAGGTGAAGATGCACCTTGATATCATGGGTGTGGAATTCACCATTAACCCTCGACTTGTAAGAGGACTGGATTATTACACGCATACAGCGTTTGAATATAAAGCAGCAGGTATTGGTTCGATTGATACCGTGGGCGGCGGAGGCCGTTACAACGGTTTGGTTGAAGAAATTGGTGGACCGGATCAACCGGGTATTGGTTTTGGGATTGGACTTGAACGAATTCTCCTCATTTTGGAGGATCAGAAGGTAGAGCTGGAGACGGCGAAGCCACTGGATGTGTACTTCGTAGCTCTCGGTGAGGAAGCTGATATCGAAATCTCTAAGCAGCTATATATTCTGCGCAGCCAAGGGTTCTCAGCAGAACGTGACTACCTGGGCCGGAAAATGAAGGCACAGATGAAATCCGCAGACCGTATGTCGGCACGTTATACTGCGATTCTTGGCGAAGATGAGCTGAAGAATGGTGTAATTACCGTGAAGTCGATGAATACAGGGGAGCAGCGCACCGTGAAGCTGGATGAGCTGGGTCAGGCACTGGTTTAGACCATCTGACTAACGTCTTATGGTGACTGTATAGAGAAAGATTAAAAATGTATTTTTAACCATGAAGGGGAATGATAAATTATGCAAAGAAGTCATCAGTGTGGACAATTAACACCAGAACATATTGGACAGACGGTAACCTTGAACGGATGGGTGCAGACTCGCCGTGACCTTGGGGGCGTATTATTTATTGATCTGCGTGACAGAAGCGGTATTGTACAAGTTGTATTTAACCCAGACTACTCTGGCGAAGCCTTACAAATTGCTGATAAGGTTCGTAGTGAATACGTCCTGGCTGTTAAAGGTAAAGTTGTTAAACGTGATGAGGAAACCATTAACCGCAACCTGCCAACAGGTGAAATTGAAGTGCAAATTACGGACATTGAAGTGCTGAACGCAGCTAAGACACCTCCGTTCTTCATCGAAGATGGTGTGGAAGTAGACGAGTCACTGCGTCTCAAATATCGCTATTTGGATCTTCGTCGTCCAGAGATGCAAAGAACCTTGCTGCTTCGCTCGAAAGCTTCTAAGATCTTCCGCGATTTCCTTGACAGTGAAGGGTTCATCGACGTAGAAACACCGATCCTAACTAAGAGCTCACCGGAAGGCGCGCGTGATTATCTGGTACCAAGCCGTGTGCATGAAGGCGAATTCTTCGCATTGCCGCAATCTCCACAAATCTACAAGCAATTGTTGATGGTCGGCGGCGTTGAGCGCTATTACCAAATTGCTCGTTGTTTCCGTGATGAAGATTTGCGTGCTGACCGTCAGCCTGAATTCACTCAAGTCGACATTGAGACTTCATTCCTGTCACAAGATGAATTGCTTGGTATGATGGAGAAGCTGATGCAGCGTCTGTTCAAGGAAACTGTAGGAGCAGATATTGAGCTTCCGTTCCAACGGTTGACTTATGCTGATGCTATGGGCAAATACGGTTCTGACAAACCTGATCTCCGTTTTGGATTAGAGCTTGTAGAAATGAACGATATTGTTGCTACTAGCGGTGTTAAGGTATTCGCTTCTGTAATCGAAAAAGGCGGCGAAGTGAAATGTCTAAATGCTAAAGGCTGTGGCACTTGGACTCGTAAAGAAATCGATGACCTTGGACCTTATGCTGCTCGCTATGGCGCGAAAGGCTTGGCATGGATTCAAGTGAAAGACGGCGAATTCAAAGGGCCGATTGTGAAATTCTTCTCCGAAGAAGAAATTGCGGCTGTGAAGGAACGTACAGGCGCTGAAGAAGGCGACCTTCTCCTCTTCTCCGCTGATAATAAAAAGGTTGTAGCAGACGTTCTAGGCGCCCTTCGTGTTAAAATTGGACGTCAGCTCGGTCTGATTGACGATAACGTGTTCAAGTTCGCTTGGGTTACAGACTTCCCACTCCTTGGATATGACGAAGATCAGAAACGTTATGTAGCAGAACACCATCCGTTCACTCGTCCACGTGAAGAGGATCTGCATCTATTTGACACAGATCCAGGTGCGATCCGTGCACAAGCTTATGACATCGTTCTGAACGGTTATGAAGTAGGCGGAGGCTCCATGCGGATTTACAAACGCGAAGTACAGGAGAAAATGTTCGAAGCCCTTGGATTTACGAAAGAGGTTGCTTATGAGAAGTTCGGCTACCTGATGGATGCGTTCGAATATGGTACACCTCCACACGGTGGTATCGCTTTCGGTTTAGATCGTCTAGTTATGCTGCTGTCCGGTCGTACAAATCTGCGTGAAACTATCGCATTCCCGAAAACGGCAAGTGCAACAGATCTACTTATGGATGCACCTTCGCCAGTAGATGGTTCACAATTGGAGCAGCTGCACATTAAGCTGGCACTTAAACCGAAGAAAGAAAAAGAATAATTAACTAATCGAAGCGGGCGAGGCAGATTTCTGCTTCGCCAAAGCTTTTGAAGGAGGCTGAACCTCATGCTACATCAGTTCTCACGCACGGAACTGGCGATCGGACCGGAAGGTCTGGAAATAATGAAGAACAGCACGGTAGCGGTGCTTGGCATCGGTGGTGTTGGCGGTATAGCAGTTGAGGCTTTGGCGCGTACCGGCATCGGCAGACTGATTCTGATAGATAAGGACACTGTAGACATCACCAATGTAAACCGCCAGATTCATGCACTCACAACTACGGTTGGGCAGAAGAAGGCTGAACTGATGGTAGACCGTGTGAAGCTGATCAATCCGGAATGCGAAGCGATTGCGCTCAACATGTTCTATACGGAAGAAACCTATGAGGAATTGTTCAAATTAAAACCTGATTATGTACTTGATGCTTCGGATACGATTATTTATAAGGTTCACATAATCAAAGAATGTCTGTCCCGTGGAATTCCAATGATCTCAAGCATGGGCGCTGCCAACAAAATGGATCCTACAAGATTCCAGGTAGCGGACATTTCCAAGACAACTTATGACCCTATTGCGCGTGTCATTCGTCAGAAGCTGCGTAAGGAAGGAATTAAGAAAGGCGTGAAGGTGGTTTTCTCTACGGAGCCGCCAATGAAGCCACGTCAGGATGTTACGGATAAGATCGTTCCGGAGAATGCGCCGGATCGACGTAAAGCGAAACAACCACCAGCTAGTAACGCCTTCGTTCCGCCGGTAGCAGGCCTGATCATGGTCAGTGTTGCCGTGCGTGATTTGCTTGAGGCTGGAGGCGTCAGCGTGTAAGTGAATCGCTGAGCTGAAGCTGTTTCAATTATAGCGATAGTAGTAGTAAAATGGACCAAAAGGGCGACCAGCTGAAATCCAGTTGCGTACGCCCTTTTGTTGTGGTTAACAGGCGGGTCTGCAAGATGCAGACCACAAATAGGCATAATAGTTGAACCGGGATGAACTGTTGATTATAAGCCTTATTATCCGGGTAATATCCGCCTGCGGAACTTAATATCAGTGGAGGTTTTTGTACATGAAAACAAATTTTTGGCGAAATAGTGTAGGGCTTGCACCTGAGAATGACTGGAAACGGGAGTGGGCTGCAGGGATCCTTTCATATTTTGCTTCGGTATACATTGTAATGGTGAATGCGACCATTCTTCATGACGCGGGTATGCCGCTTAGACCAGCAATGGTGGCTACACTATTGACTGCCATTACAGGCTGTCTACTGATGGCCTTTGGTGGGAAGACACCAATCATCGTGGTACCAGGGATGGGGATAAACGCATTTTTCACATACACACTTGTACATTCAATGAATTTAGGTTGGAGAGAGGCACTTACTGTAGTTGTAATAACCGGTGTGTTATTCGCTATCGTGGCCTTCACATCGCTTTATCGTATTCTAAGTGAGGCGATTCCTCAAAACCTACAGCATGCCATTACAGTCGGGATAGGGCTTTTTCTGACCTTTATAGGACTGCAAAAAAGCGGGATTGTGATTGCGCATCAGACCACGTTTGTTGCTATAGGACATTTTAGCGATCCAGCAGTTATCACTTCCTGTGTAACCTTGTTACTCGCTTTAGTACTGTTTATCCGTGGGACCAACGGTGGTTTGCTTATCAGTATGCTGGTTGGTACAGGTCTAGCCTACTTGCTGGGAGCGGCTCACGCGCCTGAGAAGCAGGCATCCGGTCATGTATTTACGGGATATGAAAGCTTATTTCTGGGAATGGACTGGAGCGGCATAGTGAGCCTTGTGTTCTGGATTGCTGTTTTCTTACTGCTCTTAATTGTTGTATTTGAAAATATTGGGCTAGTCGCCTCACAGACTATGATGGCAGGGCGTCCTGAGCGCTTCAAGAGTAGCTTACGAGCACTCTCTATTGCCAATATCGCTGCAGGTCTCTTCGGAAGCAGTCCTGTAGTAGCCGCTGCGGAATCTAATGCAGGTATTGCTGCAGGTGGACGTTCGGGACTGACCTCACTCGTGGCAGGGCTGCTGTTCGGGGCGACATTCCTGTTCCTCCCTCTGCTCTCCTACATTCCAGATAGTGCTATCGCTCCGATCTTGATTGTAATCGGTGGGCTTATGGTACAGAATGTGCGTGAAATGGACTTGGGAGATTTAACAGAGCTCTTTCCTTCTTTCCTAATCATGGTCATGATTCCATTCACCTATAGCATCGTAGATGGTATGGCTTTTGGATTTATTACTTATCCGATCGTGAAGCTTGCGGTGGGCAAGGGCAAGGAAGTACCTCCTGCGCTGTATGGGATTGCGGGTTTATTTGTAGCTAACTTTATTTTGCAAGCTGTGCTGTAGTCGTATGTTCGCTTGAAAGATTTGGTATTTTAGTGCTGATTATGCTACAATGGGTATCCTTTTTGCGTGAGAAGAGGGAATGAGGAGAATGAAAATTTAAGCTCGATAAACTTTTAGGAGGTAACTGAAATTGGAAGACAACTTTCAAAGTGCCTATCAAGAGGAAGAAGACAGGCTGAATCAAGCGCTTACTGAGATTGACACCTTACTGGAGAAACTTAACCAGACTCCGGTGTACACGGGACATGATTATACGGAACAGGTGTTAGAAGCGAACCGTGATCAGAAGCGCAAAGATCTTGCCAAGCTTCGGCAGGAGCCTTATTTCGGACGGCTTGATTTTCAGGGCAATGATGAGAAGCAGCGGAAGGCACTCTATATAGGCAAAATCGGCGTAGACCGCGAGCAGGTAAGCGACCGTCCGCTAGTCATCGACTGGCGCGCACCGGTAGCAAGCCTGTTCTATTCGTTTACCGGTGGTACGGAGCCTGCCTCTTATGAAGCTCCTGAGGGGCTGATAGAAGGACTGGTATACCTAAAGCGCAACGTGGTGATCCGGAAGCAGATTCTGGAGCGCGTCGCAGATACGTACAACCGGGAGAGTGACGCACCTGTGGTGTCAGATGAGTTTCTCGTCTATCGCCTGGGTGAGAACAAAGATAATCGTCTCCGCGATATCGTATCGACCATTCAGGAGGAACAGGACAAGATTATCCGGGCCGCCAAAAATACAGCATTGATCATACAGGGCGTAGCGGGAAGTGGTAAAACTACAGTTGCACTACACCGTTTAGCCTTTCTGCTGTATCAATACAAAGATCAGGTCTCTGCAGAAAAAATGATTATTTTTGCACCGAACCGAATGTTTCTGGATTATATTTCGGATGTACTGCCTGAACTTGGTGTAGGAAATATTGCCCAGAGCACCTTCCCGGATTGGGCTGCAAATGTACTAGGTCTGGAGCTTCCAGAGCAAGATGCTACGGAGACGATGAATCGTTGGTTCGAAACTCCGGGCGGCATGCCTGTGATTACAGAAGAGACACCTGGACGCTTCAAGGGTTCTACGGTGTTGATGGGAATAATAGAGTCCAGCATCAAGCTATTGGAAAGCAGCTCGGTACCTGAGGGTGATTTTATCCCATGGGAAGGTGCTGTACTGCGCCGCTCCATGATCTTGCGCTGGCATAATGAGGAGTACGCTCCTTATCCGCCAGCGAAGCGTAAGGAACGTGTAATGGCACGGATACATCGCTGGATTGAGATGGAGCTGAAGAAGAGTCCTTCAGCTGCAGCTATGAAGGATCGCAAGAAAAAAGGTGCTGCACGAGAAAAAGCATACAGTGCAAAATGGCCTAAGTATGATCCGCTGACGATCTACAAGCAAATCTTTCGTGCGGCTAAAGTCCCGGAAGATTGGCCGGTGGATCCACCTGAGAATATTCCAGCAGCTGTGCTGAAGGAAACGGCAAAAGAGCTGAAAAAAGGGATTATACGTGAAGAGGATTTACCACCTCTGTTATATATTTATTATCTTTTGAATGGGAACGAAGGCGGCGCTCGTTTTGATCATGTGGTGATCGATGAAGCCCAGGATTTCTCCCCCTTCCAAATTGCCGTGCTGGATTTATACGTGCGTGGACATTCCTTTACCATTCTAGGCGATCTGTCGCAGGGTATACACGCTTATAAAGGCGTACACGCATGGGAAGAGATGCAGACCTTATTTGCCCCTGAGAACACGGCTTACCATGCGTTGACACGCAGCTATCGTTCAACCATGGAAATTATAGACTTTGCTAATGGAATTCTATCCTCGGGAGTAGAAAGTTCGTTGTTGGCTGTTCCTGTCTTTCGTAGTGGTGACTCTGTTCGGATGGTCTCCTACGGAGAAATAGTCGGAGAACGGGAAGCTGAAGGAAATGCTCGTTTGAGTACTATACAATCGGCACTGAAGTCCCTGTCTGGAAGGGAATATCGTACGGTGGCTGTGCTGACACGTAGTCTACGTGAAGCCACAGAGCTGTACGCTGAACTAGAGCAGCATTTTGAAGATATTCATCTGATCGACGGTAGTATGACGCAATATCAGGGTGGATTATCGGTACTACCTGTGTATTTATCTAAAGGTTTGGAATTTGATGCGGTCATCTTAGCAGATGCCGATCAAGACCATTACGGAGCGACAGCATGGGATGCGAAGCTGATGTATGTAGGCTGTACACGAGCGCTTCACGAGCTGTGGTTACTCCATAATGGGGAAATGCCTTCCTATGTGCAAACGGCGGTTGAAAGCGATTCTGAGGGGAACTAAGTCTGGTGGAGAACAGTTATAACTGTTTTTGAACTTGTAACTCCCCTACGGGTATGGCTTAATAATAAGTGTCCGGCCGGGCAAGAACACTTCTGGAAGGAGGCTGAGTGAAATGATTTCAGTATACGAGGTGGTTTCCGTCTAAGACGGAAACCCGCTTAAAGCGAGGAGGCCGTAAGGCCTCCTTATTTCAAAACATGAGATATATGTACCGATTATTCATTAGGATTACGAAATGTGAATTAGAATGTAGACGCTACCAAGAGGTTTTTATATAATGAAATTACGGATTTTTCCAAATATGAGGAGAAGAAAGGAGGCAGGTGACGTGGAAATTACTTTATCAGTAGTTGACGGACGCATAGGAACACACCTGTTGAAGGAGGAAATGCAAGTTGAGTTATGTAAATGGGAAGGATGTGCTCCCCCCTGGCTTGCTCAAAGAGCTTCAGGGATACATCCAAGGTGAACTGCTCTACATCCCGAAGAAAACGGAAGAGCGGGTTAGATGGGGCGAGAACAGCGGTTCGAGGAAAGAGATAGCAAACCGCAATGAGGAAATTTTCAGTTGTCATCGAAAAGGCGATTCCGTAGCAGAGCTTCAGAAGAAGTATCATCTGTCGGAAGAGAGCATTCGAAAAATCATATCAAAAATGCGGCTGGCAATAAATTGCTAGCGTACAGTTCAAGCATAAATGCCTTTGGCGTCCCTATAAGGACGGTAAGCGTTTATGCGAGAAATAATAAGGATAAAGTATAGCGTGGAACCTATACTTTCGTATATTTTGAAAAAAGAGCATGGCTCCCGCCTTTCTAAGACGAGATCATGCTCTTTTTATTTTTTTTGTGAAAAATAAGTCTATGGTATGATAATGGGAGATGTACATTGGCTTTTATAAGAATATAGCAAGGAAGTGGAGTTATGGATTTATTTTCTATGGGAGAGGACAACGGGAGCGGACGGTTGCTTGCGGACCGAATGAGACCGGAGAATCTGGATGAATATATTGGTCAAGAACATATCATAGGCCGGGGAAAGCTGTTGCGAAGAGCGATCGAGGCAGACCAGGTCTCTTCGATTTTGCTCTATGGACCTCCTGGATGTGGCAAAACAACATTAGCTCATATCATTTCTCATCACACACAAGGTGAATTCGTACGCCTGAATGCGGTGGAGGCTTCTGTGAAGGATGTGCGGGAGGTCATTGAACGAGCTCAAAATAATAAAACACTTTACGGTTCTAAGACGATTCTTTTTCTGGACGAGGTACATCGGTTTAACAGTTCACGTCAGGATGCGCTATTGCCAGCAGTAGAAAAAGGTACCATTACATTTATTGGCGCAACTACGGAGAACCCGTTCCATTACGTTAACGGAGCACTTATGAGCCGTTCTACCTTGTTTCAGCTAGAGGCGCTAACGAGTGAACACAGTCTGGTCGCGATGCGCAGAGCTTTAGCAGACAAGGATAGAGGGCTTGGATTCATGGAGCTTCAGGTCGATGAAGAAGCATTACTGCATATTGCTACCATGGCTAATGGAGATATCAGGCGGGCTTTAAATGCTCTGGAACTTGCAGCGTTAACTACTGCTCCAGAGGTAGACGGGAGTGTGCATATCACGCTGGAGGTGGCGGAAGAGTCGATTCGGCGCCCCATTGTGAAGGCAGATGAATCGACGCAGTATGATGTTCTATCTGCTTTTCACAAAAGCATTCGAGGTTCTAGTGATGCTGCCTTGTTCTGGTTTCTGTATGCGGTAGAGAAATTGGGGATGGACCCGATGACTTTTATTCGTCGACTAATTGCAGCGAGCAGTGAGGATATCGGCTTAGCTAATCCCCAGGCTATGGTCCAAGCGGTGAGTGCGCTTGAAGCCTATAGAAATAACGGTTGGCCAGAAGCGAAGCTGAACATTGCGCAAGCCATTCTTTTCGCGGTGGAGAGTCCGAAGTCTAATGCCGTCTATACTGCTATTTCAAATGCAATGGCGAGTATGGATGAGATTAAATCCGCCGAGGTACCGCTACATTTACGTGATACACACTATAAAGGTGCTACTGCTCTAGGGCATGAAGGGTATCAATATCCGCACAATTTTCCGGGGCATTATGTGAAGCAGGAGTATCTGCCTAAGGAGATTTCTCAGCGTGTCTTTTATCAAGCGACCGAGCAAGGGAATGAAATTAAAATCCGTCATAACCAACGACTCCGACGAGAACAATAATCCACCAGTGACTGTAGTATCTTCCATTTTAATGCTAATAAGCAAATAAATTTAATGTAACACAAAAAAATATTTATTCCAAAAAAAGGCGGCCTAGAGCCGTTTTTTTTGTTGTCTGCGTTACTTTTAATCACATGAACGAATTTTTTTTATAGGAAAAGATTGATAATTTACCATAAGTTAATTAAAATGAACTACAAAGTTACGGAGAAACAAGTTTTAATTCCGATGGAAGTACTTGTACTATTCTTAATGGTGTTAATAATCATAACAGTCGATGTTTGATATGTTTCATGAAAAGAATGCTGTTATATCAAAATTTACATAATATTTCATTGGGTAAATTTTGAAACTTTTGCCGTTAGGGGGATTAATTTGAGCGAAGAATTACTAGAAATTAAGAATTTGTCCACATCGTTCAGAATCGTAGATGACTATTATGCTGCAGTAGACGATGTTACCCTGTCCGTTCGCAAAAATGAGATTCTTGCCATTGTTGGAGAATCCGGCTCAGGAAAAAGTGCGCTCGCCTTTTCAATTATGGGATTGCACACAAGGGCCAAAATAGACGGACAAATCAAATACAAGGGTCAGGATATCGTTACTATGTCTCCTGCTGCACTCAACAAGCTGCGCGGTCAAGAAATGTCCATGATTTTTCAAGATCCTTTATCCGCATTAAATCCACTCATGATTATCGGTTCACAGATTGAAGAAGTACTCATCCTGCATGATTCCAAGCTTTCGAAGAAGCAAAGAAAAGAGAAGGTCATTGATCTTTTGACCAAGGTTGGAATCTCCCGTCCCGAACATACATATCAGCAGTATCCCCACGAATTATCTGGTGGAATGAGGCAGAGGGTTGTGATTGCTATTGCGATTGCCAACGGCCCCAAGCTTTTGATCGCCGATGAGCCGACTACGGCACTAGATGTAACCATCCAATTGCAAATTCTTGAACTTATAAAAAAATTAAAAAACGATATGCAAGCAGGCATTATTTTAATTACCCATGATCTAGGGGTTGTCAGTGAAATGGCTGACCGGGTTGCGGTAATGTACGCCGGGCAAATCGTAGAAATCGCAGATATTTATACGTTAACGTCTAATCCGAAGCATCCATATACAAGATCCTTGTTGAACTCCATTCCAACCGTTAAAGAAGAGAAGTCTAGACTTCATGTGATTCAGGGAATTGTCCCACCATTACAGAATCTTCCGCGTAAAGGATGCCGTTTCGCGGCCCGAACACCTTGGATTCCGGAATGGGAGCATGAGGAAAATCCGCAGCTGCATGAAGTAGCTCCAGGGCATTTTGTTCGCTGCACCTGCCATAATAACTTTCATTTCCCGGATACTAACGAGGAGGCAATCTACAATGGGACTTCTTGAGGTTAAAAATTTAGCAGTTCATTTTCCAATCCACGGCGGCGTTTTTCGAAGGGAAATTGGCGTAGTCAAGGCAGTTGATAATGTTAGTTTTACTATTGAAGCAGGCAAAACCTACGGTTTGGTTGGTGAATCCGGATCAGGTAAAACGACTACTGGTCGTGGAATCATTGGACTCAATTCTATTACTAGAGGCAGTGTGATTTTTGAAGGACAGGATTTGGCTTCAAAGGGTGTACGTAAGCAAAAAAATATCCGCAAGGACATTCAGATGATCTTTCAGGATCCGTACTCTTCCTTGAATCCTAAGAAACGTGTGCTGGATATTATTGCTGAACCCTTACGTAATTTCGAAAAGATGTCTCCGGGCGAAGAAAAAAGACGTGTGCAGGAATTGCTTTTGCAGGTTGGATTAAGCCCTGAAAATATTCTTAAATATCCGCATGAATTCTCAGGCGGTCAACGGCAGCGGATCGGTATTGCAAGAGCTATTGCGCTCAAACCGAAGTTGATTATTGCGGATGAACCTGTCTCTGCGCTGGATGTTTCCGTACAGGCACAGGTGCTCAATTTTATGCAGGATATTCAAAAAGAACTGAATCTTACGTTTCTGTTCATCAGTCATGATCTCGGAATCATTAGGCATATGTGTGATCACATTGGGATTATGTATAAAGGACGTCATGTGGAGCAAGGGACTGCTAAAGATATTTTTGACAATCCTCGCCATATTTATACCAAACGTCTAATTGCTGCCATTCCTGATATTGATCCTAAGCAAAGAGAGAAGCAGACGGAGTTTAGAAAATCAGTAAGTCTGGAATATGAACAAGCGCACCGGAATTATTTTGATGAACAAGGCATGCCTTATCCATTGAAATCCATTTCCGAGACTCATCTGGTAGCCTTGCCTGAGAAAGGTTGAGAATATGTGGAAGATTATTGTTCGTAGAATTCTTATTATGATTCCTCAAATATTTCTATTAAGTATTCTTGTTTTTCTAATGGCGAAGGCGATGCCGGGAGATGCGTTATCAGGGATGCTTGATCCAAATATTGATCCTGCGGCCATCGATGCGATGAGAGAAAAACTAGGCTTAAATGATCCGTGGTACATCCAGTACTGGGATTGGATCACTAAAGCGATTCAAGGTGATTTTGGTCAATCCTTCCGTTTCAAAATGCCTGTATCAGAGCTTATCGGTCAACGCCTCATGAATACACTTTGGCTGGCGATTGTCACGCTGATCCTTACATACCTTATTGCTATTCCACTTGGTATTACTAGCGGTCGTTATAACGATTCATGGCTGGATCGCCTCATTACTGGATACACCTATATTGGCTTTGCCGCACCATTGTTTATTTTCGCTCTCTTAATGGTATGGCTCTTCGGATTTCATCTTCATTGGTTTCCTACTAGCGGCAGTGTTAGTCCTGGAGAAGTTCCGGGTACACTAAGCCACTTCTGGAGTAAATTCTATCATCTGCTACTGCCCGCGTTATCAATGGCGCTGATTGCAACGGTGGGGACAGTACAATACCTGCGGAATGAGATTATTGATACGAAACAAAAGGATTTCATCCTCACCGCAAGAGCAAAAGGTGCTTCAGAGTCGCGCGTCTACAATCGACATATATTGAGAAATTCCTTACTGCCAATTGCTGCATTTTTCGGATATGAGATTACTGGACTGATCGGCGGAACGGTGTTCGTTGAAAGCATCTTTAGTTATCCGGGTATGGGTATGTTGTTCCTCAGTTCGATAACAATTCGGGATTTCAGCGTAGTAACGGCTCTCGTTCTTCTATATGGGATTGCTGCCATCGTCGGTGCGTTGTTATCAGATATTATCTTAAGTATCGTAGATCCGCGTATCCGGATTAAATAAGAAGATGAACACTTTGAGGTGAATAAAATGGCAAAGACAAGCGCAGAGTTAGCTCTGCTGCAGGAAACAGATAAAAGTCCATCAGGCTTCAGGATTGTTTGGCGTGAGATCGTGCGGGATAAACTGGCTTTGGTCTCACTGATTTTCCTATTTACGATTATTGCCGCCGTTTATGGGATTTCCTTATTTTTAGATCAAAAAGAGATTGTTACGGTTGACTTGTTCGCACTGTATGAGAAGCCTTCGGCTGTACATTGGCTGGGGACCGATTATGGAGGGCGGGATGTATTCGGTCAATTAATTATAGGCACACGAAATTCCATGTCGATTGCTTTTATGGTTACTTTTTTTACGGGAATCATTGGGATTCTAGTAGGTTTGTTCTCTGGATACTTTGGGGGAACGATAGATAATATTTCGATGCGTGTTGTAGATTTCTTCATGATTCTACCCTTTCTAATGATTGTTATAGCTTTTGTAAGTGCAGTTCCTAAATACAATACGTTAACCTTCTCCTTTATCATGACTGCCTTTCTATGGATGGGGATTGCCAGGTTAATACGTTCCAAAACGCTACAAGAGAAGGAACTCGATTACGTTCAGGCATCAAAGACATTAGGTTCCTCCAATCTTAAAATTATGTTCTCACAAGTGCTGCCAAACTTAAGCTCAATCATTATCGTCACGATGACTTTGAATTTGGCAGCTAATATTGGAT
This sequence comes from Paenibacillus sp. NPDC058367, assembly GCF_042723305.1. Lineage (NCBI taxonomy): Bacteria > Bacillati > Bacillota > Bacilli > Caryophanales > Paenibacillaceae > Paenibacillus > Paenibacillus sp. NPDC058367. Next base: position 805,426 of record NZ_JBHXIZ010000003.1, on the reverse strand, counting down.
TGGAATCAGGCCTATCCTTTCTAGGTTTTGGTTTTCCGGAAAGTACACCCAGTCTGGGCACTCTAGTGAGCTATGCGAGAAATCCGCAGACACTTGAGTTCAGATGGTGGATCTGGTTACCCGCATCACTGCTGATCTTGGTGTTGATGTTGAGTATAAATAATGTGGGTCAAGCGCTCAAACGTGCGACCGACGCAAGACAAAGAAAAGGATAATAAGGGAGGAAATGATTAAATGAGAAAACCCATCCGTTCAAAGGCACTACTAGTTTCATTAATGTTTGTAATGTTGTTCGCCCTTGCAGCCTGTGGCTCCAAGAACAACAACGGAGCGGCTGAGTCAACAGCAGCACCAAGTGCCAGTGCTCCTGCGGAAACCGCAGAAGCGACGGCAGCACCTGAAGCAGAAGACGGACTTTATAACATTAAAGATTTCAGTAACATTAAGACAAATCAAGGTGAAGCTATTGATGGAGGCTCGATTACTTTTGGTCTCGTTTCCGACAGTCCATTTGAAGGTACTTTGAACTGGAACTTCTATTCCGGAGATCCGGATGCACAAGTGTTGAATTGGTTTGATGAAGGTTTGTTAACATGGGATAAAGATTATGTATATACAAATGATGGTGCAGCAACGTATGAAGTCTCGGAGGATGGACGTACCTTTACCTTTACGATTCGCGACAATGTGAACTGGCAGGACGGCAAGCCAGTAACAGCAGAAGATTGGTTGTTCGCGCATGAGGTTATTGGTAATCCGAAATATGATGGACCACGTTATGGTTCTGACTTTACGAATATTGAAGGTATGGATGAGTACCACTCCGGTAAGGCCAAGACCATTTCTGGAATTAAGGTGCTGGGTGATAAGAAACTGCAAATTACTTATCTGAAATCTACACCTTCTCTGTTAACAGGTGGGGTATGGATTTATCCGTTAGCCAAACATATCTTTGGTGGCATGGATGTTGCCAAAATTTCCTCTTCTCCTGAATTACGTCAAAAGCCGATTGGCTTTGGAGCTTTCAAAGTGGAAAGTATTATTCCTGGTGAATCTGTAGTATTCGTTAAGAATGACGATTACTGGCGTGGAGCTCCTAAACTGGATAAGGTAATTCTGAAGGTTATCAACCCTACAACGATTGTACAGGAGTTGAAATCTGGTGGAGTTGATTTAGTGGATTCCTTCCCTGTTGATCAATTCCCGGATAATGCAAAGATGTCAAACGTTGAATTCCTGGGTGCGATAGACCGTGCTTATACGTATATTGGATTTAAGCTGGGGAAATGGGATGCAGAGAAAAAAGTCGTTGCTACCGATCCTAAAGCTAAAATGGCGGATGTGAACCTGCGTAAAGCCATGTGGGCTGCTGTAGACAATGATACAGTGGGTAAGAAATTCTATAATGGTCTTCGCTGGAATGCGACAACTTTAATTCCACCTTCCCATCCGGAATTCCATGATGCTACTAATCCGGGTGTAGCTTACGATCAAGAAGCCGCCAAGAAAATTTTGGATGATGCAGGTTATAAGCTTAATGGTGAATTTAGAACGAATCCAGATGGCAGCGAGCTGAAGATTAATTTCATTTCGATGACTGGTGGAGACATTGCTGAACCGCTGGCTCAATATTATGTACAATCCTGGAAAGCAATTGGCTTGAATGTAACTTTGGAAATGGTAGAGTTTAATACCTTCTATGATCGTATTGGTCAAAATGGTGAGGATGATCCTACCGTTGATGTGTATCAAGGCGCTTGGGGTGTAGGGATTGACGTCGACCCAACAGGTCTATACGGTAAAGATGCAATCTATAACTTCCCTCGTTATGCAAGTGCAGAGAATGATCGTTTGCTCGCCGAAGGGGTTTCCGAGGCTGCATTTGATGTAGACAAACGTAAAGAGATCTATAAAGAGTGGCAACAGCTCATGGTAAACGAAATTCCAGTATTCCCAACACTTTATCGTGCAGTAGTAGTCCCAGTTAACAACCGTGTCCTGAATTATGCGATTGGTGATGGAACTGGACTTTACTATAATGATATCGCAGTTTCTGCGGATAAAGCTGCAGTAGCTCAGTAAATAGAAACAACACAGAACAGCAGTTCAGGGAGAGCTTCCTGAACTGCTGTTTGTTTATTTCTATTTGAAGCGTTCATTTGGTTATTATTCGCTTCAAAGTCGGTTAGTTGTATTTCATGCAACTAAAACCTAAATGTTAGAGCTAAGAATGTAATATAACAGTACATACTACAGCTATTTCTTGTGTTTTCGTATATTAGAGTTAATGTTGTAAGTTATAGAATACACTTAAGCTTGCGCTGAAGGAACAACCTTCTCGGCATATTCTATCGTTCCGCCACCGAGACATTGCTCACCGAGATAGAAGACAACGGCTTGGCCAGGTGTTATCGCTTTTTGTGGAACATCAAAGTCTACGTTTATCGTTCCGTCTTCCCGTGCTGTAAGGGTCACGCCCTGATCAGGCTGGCGATAGCGGAATTTGGCGGTGCATTTTAGAGGCTCAAGACCTAGCTCTTGCCCTTTAATCCAGTTTACACCGGAGGCAATCAGACTAGTGGAGTACAGGCTGTGGTGCTTGTCTCCTTGAACTACATAAAGAATGTTGCGGCTAAGGTCTTTTTCGGCTACAAACCAAGGTTCACCGTTACCGGAGCCACCAATGCCAAGGCCTTGGCGTTGACCCAATGTATAGTACATAAGTCCATCGTGGCGGCCTTTGATTTCTCCAGTTGTTATATCTACCATATCACCCGATTGTGCTGGAAGATACTGGCTGAGAAATTCGCGGAAGTTACGCTCACCGATGAAGCAAACGCCTGTGCTATCTTTTTTCTTGGCAGTATAGAGTCCGGCTTCTTCGGCAATTCTCCGGACTTCCGGTTTCGGAAGATGACCAATCGGGAACATTGCTTTAGACAGTTGATACTGTCCCAGCGCATTCAAGAAATAGGTCTGGTCTTTATTGTTGTCTACACCGCGGAGCAGCTTGTACATTCCATCTTCTTCAATAACACGCGCATAATGTCCAGTCGCTACATAATCGGCGCCAAGCTGAAGGGCTTTGTTCAGGAACTCTCCGAACTTGATCTCTCGGTTGCACATGACGTCTGGATTCGGCGTCCGGCCGGCCTTATATTCATCGAGGAAATACGAAAATACTTTGTCGAAGTATTCCTTCTCGAAATTAACGGTATAGTAAGGAATATCAATCTGCTCGCATACGCGGCGAACATCCTCTGCATCGCTTTCGGCTGTACATACTCCGAATTCGTCGGTATCGTCCCAATTTTTCATAAAGATGCCGATGACGTCATAGCCCTGCTGCTTGAGCAGAAGCGCCGTGACGGAGGAATCGACCCCTCCGGACATGCCGACGACGACACGGGTGTCTTGTTTTGCTTTTGTCATCGTAATCACCATTTCTGTACCCAAAATACCGGTCATTCATGGAACACCCGGCTCAAAATGTATTATAACATACCTGTCTACTGTAAAGCCTAAAATAAGAGGCTGAGAATAGAAAAATGTCCACCAGGGGTGAACATTCTTGCAAAATGTTTCGTTTGCCATTTCATTTGTGACTTCGAATATGATAACATAAACTAAGAGTAATCATCGGAATACCTTGATATGACAAACGCATGACTTACCGAATCAATAGTATACAATAACTAGACACTAAACCGAAAGAGGTGCCCCTTTGAAAATATCAACCAAAGGACGTTACGGACTAACAATTATGATGGAGCTTGCACTGAAATTTGGTGAAGGACCGACCTCACTTAAGAGTATCGCTGAGAAAAATGGACTTTCTGAACACTATCTGGAGCAGCTAATTGCTCCTCTGCGTAACGCAGGACTGGTAAAAAGTATTCGTGGTGCATACGGTGGATACATTTTATCACGTGAGGCTAGTGCTATCACAGCGGGTGACATCATTCGTGTGCTAGAGGGCCCAATTTCTCCAGTAGATTTTACTGAAGAAGATGATGCAGCAAAACGCGATTTATGGCTGCGTATTCGCGATAGCATCGCCGACGTACTAGATTCCACGACTCTTCATGACTTGATTAATTATAAAGAAGAGAGCTTGGCTGACAACTATATGTTCTATATATAGTTAATGTATTTGGAATAAAAAACTTAAAGTTATAGCATTATCGATGTTTAAGCCCCCTTTTTGGGGGCTTTTTTAATGGGAAAAGTAGTCAATGAAGCTTGTCATCTCGATTACCGGGAGAAAGGTCCAGGTTACTCTCGTTACGCAAAAAAAAGGATGCCCTATATTCGTTCGGCATCCTTTTAATTAATCATCAGAAGTTTATTAATAGCTTATTGATTATCACCAAACCAGATGTTCTCAGTACCGGTCCGCGTGTCCGTCCATACGCTCACTAGACGGCCTGTTTGGGGGACAATGGCATTGCCGATGTAGTCCCCAATTAGGGGAATACCGGTGACGTCAAAGGAAGTTGTCGTTATACGGGTGTTTGTAAACGTCATCCCCCCATCTCTAGATGTAGCTAGATAAACATCAAGGTTGAGGGGATTGACTCGATTAGTGTAATAGGTAACGAATATTGCGCCATCCGCAGGGGACACGGTGATGGCTGGGAAAAAGTTTTGGGAGCCCGCTGGACTGCCCGTAATGGAGATTGGTGTACCCCAATCCACACCGAAATTGGTGGAAGTAGCAAGAAAAATATCGGAATAACCTTCTCGAAAATCTTGCCATACAGCATAGACATTACCTTGCGTCGTCGGTGCATTAGAAATATCCGCTGCGAGGGAAGGGTATGTCAGACATCTAAATGTATATCCCGGCAATGGATCTGGTGGGACTACAACGCTGGCGACCATGGTTTCAGGGGTGAAACTGACCCCGCCGTCTGGGGATGTGCGAATTTTAAGATCAGTATTACCGGGAGGCTGATTGATCCATCCCACGACAACAATCCCGTTTAATGTAATTGCTATACCGGGGAATTCTTCAAATTCTTCGACCGAAGACAGCAGGGCAGGACTGAAATAAGTATTACCGCTATCTAGGGAACGATTGAAGAATATCGTATTTCCTGGTATGAATTGTGTGTTGTAATCATGCGTATAACCAGTATATACATTTCCAAAAAAGGGACTTGATCCAGCCTTGTCGGTGACAACGACCACCTGGTCATCATTCACAAACTGTCCAAACCCTTGATTCACGATGACTGGCGGTCCGAATGAAGAGGCGTTGTCGACAGAGGTATAGGAAACGATCGACCCGCTGAGACCATCTGAATCGAAGGCGTGAGCCAATACTACGAACGTGGTCGGAAAAATATAATCAATATGTGGTGCTTCGATGCCTGCAAATCCTGTCGGTAACGGTAATAACGTTGTTGTCCAAGTGGCACCTGCGTCAATAGATTTGTACAAACCTATATTGGGAGGGCCTGTTCGAAGATCTACAGCTACGGCGACCATAACCGAAGGATTAAGCCAATTTACCGCGATGGTGGGCTCGAATTGAGTGCTTGTGCTCGGCGAAAGTTGAATATTAACCATGCAAAGCTCCTTTCGTCATAGAGTTTTCGGTACTTACGGGTTCAGCTGAGCTATGAAAGTAAGTTCGGATTGCAGCACTCTTTGATGGGGGATGACGTTTCCTGACGAATCCGTTCCGAACACCGTGATAATCGTGTCTGCCGGTGCGTTTCCAGTTACGAGAAATTGGACTTCATAAGCTGAATTGCCTGCGATATTAAAACTGAGAAACTGGCTGGTGTTCGCATTAACATTTAATGAGTTGGAGTAGACTAAACCTTTACTAACCAAGGTATTCCATACGTAAACGTGATAGACTACGTTAGATGAAAAACTAAGGTTGTCATTATCGATATTAATGACCACGTTGGATGCTGGGGTAGTCCCTGTGTTCGTAATGATGCCTGTTGTTGTTGCCATGAGCTTCACCTCTTTATTAGTTTGCTATATATATATGAATTGAGATTCATTGTGTTTGGACAAGGGAATCAGAAAAATCGCGGAAATTGGAAATATGAGAGGTATGCTATTATTCCATGAATCTCCCCTTCCTCTTGCCTCGCAACTTACAAATTAATCCTGAATAAATTGATAGAAAATGAGGGGAGGAGTGATGGAAATGGCTTTTACAACAGGTCTTATTACTAATACGAGAGCTACTGGTACTGCAGCAAGTAATGTAGTGGTCAGCGTTCGCAACACAAGTAACGCGAGTGCAATGATGATCGTCGAAGTTTTCGGCGTTCCGTATTCAACGCTTGCACTAACACCGCTTTATGTCACAGGTTATTATGTTCCAGCAATGAGTTCTGATATCAGAGAGTTCTTCATTGCAGGGAATGTCGCTTACGAGGTTCAGGTAAGTAGTCCTTATCCATTGGCTAATGTGGTGTGCTCCATGTACGGATTGGACGAGTTCGGAAATCTTGTTACAGAACAAAGAGTGCTTCAATCTGAATTAACGGAGATTACTGCACTTTCTTTACCTGTATAACAGTATTTTTGGGAAATCAAGAAGCAGCCACCGATGAGAATTGGGTGGCTGCTTCTTTTTTTTAGGCGCAATAAAAGCTCTTAGAGGCATTCACACAGGCACAAAGGTGGAATTTAAATATACTAATTTTATACTCCAATGTAGAGAGAGGTAAAAATCATGGCGGATGTAGGAGTAGTTATGCCTTTGTATACCCAAAAGCCGGAATTCCTCCGGCAAGCTCTGGAGTCTGTTCTGCGCCAAACCTTCACCGAATTTCGACTGATCATTGTAATTGATGGTGCGCCAGATATGGAACCGCTTGTGAGATCAATAATTGCCGAGGATCCAAGGGTAACTATTATCTCTTATGTACAGAACAGGGGTATTGCACATGCGCTGAATACGGGCTTTGATCTTTTATTTAGCGAACCCAGTATTCAGTATTTGAGCTGGGTCTCCAGCGATAATGTTTATGAACCCCGTTTTCTCGAAATCCTTCGAGGTGCACTAGTGAAGGGGCCGCAGGAGCTAGGAATCGTGTACAGTTCTTTTCAAAGTATAGATAACGAGGGAAACCTACTTCATAACGAGCATCAGCTAGCTACTCAGCGAAATTACCAGTCACAGCCCAAAGAGAGATTGCTGGATTACTCGCTTATTGGTGTTTCTTTCATGTACAAATCGCAGGTTGCGAAGCTTGTTGGGGGGTACGGAATGGAGCCGGTGGAGGATTATGATTACTGGCTGAGACTTGCTGAACATTGTGATATTCGCTTTATCCCCGTGGAGCTGGTGAATTATCGCGTGGACTCTACCTTTAGTGTATCTGCACAGTTACATTCCACTGAAAATCATCGGAGATGGAGATATACGTACCACTTGACCCGCCATCAGGCGCGATTCCGTAGAGGGATTCGTCCTATGATTACCGTTTTATTTCCTGTAGTAAATGCTGGTGCGGAGGAAATAGCGAGGATAGAGAATTTGTATGAACAGACGTATAGCAATTATGAGTGTCGGGTGCTGGATTTATCCCTTACGGGTCAACCATCTGTTCTAATAGGTTCAATCCCTCATCCTGCAACAGAGTTTGTTTACATGCCAGGAGTTGTGGAGTCGCACGCGATTTGTGGAGCGCTAGAGCACTTGGCCACTCCCTACACGATAGTTTTAGGTCCCAAGATTTTCATTGGAGCACTCGATATTGAATACATGCTGGAGGCTTTGATTACTACCGGTGGAGACACGATCTCCAATTATTATACAGATGATCATAGCTTGATTGGATTCCGGCATAGACATGTCCCATCGACTAAAAATCACTACTATAATGAGCTGTTTCGAAGCACAGACTTGTATGATTTGTTGAAGATCTATTTTTCCTAAAATAATATGTGAATGAGTGATCGTAATGAAGATTTTGTTCACCTTCTTCAACCCGAGCGGCGGCATGCAGACCCTGAACCGAGTGCGCTGCCAAGCATTACATGATCGCGGTGTAGAGTGTCATTTGCTGTACACACACCCTGGAAAAGGGCAGCAAAATATCCCTAATATTCAAACCTATATTACCAATAATGATGACGAGATCAGGGGACTGCTCACTCGGGAAGCTTTTGACTTGATTGTAGTGTGTACGGATATTTACTTAGCGGAGCGGTTCAGAGGGTTTGGTTACAAGGGGCCGCTTGTTTTTGAGGTGCAGGGATTGGGGACCTTAGATGAAGCGGAGCAAGTTATTAGTAATTTTAATGAGCGGATTCACAAGCTAACCGATGCACTGCTCTATCCAGAAACCACCCATTTGCAGACGCTTTTTAAAGGTGGATTTCCATCTATTCCTCAATATTGCTTTGACAATCCGATCGATTGCGATCAGTTTGGATATACCAATTATCCCGCAAAAAGCTTTCCCATCCTCGGCTGGGTGGGACGAATTCAAACGAATAAGAACTGGAGAGAATTTCTACAAATCGGACAACGGCTGCTGGCGATCCATCCTGAGCTTTATTTATGGATTTTTCAGGACGATACTTTGTTTGAGCCGGAGCAAAAAGAGAGCTTCGAACAATTTGTAGCCGAGACTGGGATTTCCTCACGTTTGATTTCGCATTCCAATGTTCCTCACGGGCAAATGGCAGATTATATGAGCATTATTGGTGATTCGGGTGGTCTACTCTGTTCCACCTCTATTCTCGAGGGATTTGGGTACGCCGTAGCCGAGGCAATGTTGTGTCGTTGTCCTGTTCTTACTACGGATTCGGATGGCATTCGGAGACTTGTCATTAATAATCATACTGGAAAAATATACACAAGAGGGCAGCTGGATGAAGCTGTGAATGCTGCTTTATCTTTAATGCATGATCCAGCACTGCGGGACAGAATTAGGATGAATGGCGAATGGCATATTCGAAACAATCTTTCCTCCGGGCTGTATGCGGATAGATTTCTCCAGATGTCTCATCAATTGATGAGACGCCGGTCTAAGATCGAGCGTCGATGGTCTTAACTCTGCGGTTATGCCGCAGGGTTAAGATGTTTTTTAATATAAGAATTTATATGCTTACGTTATAAATTATCCTTCTATTTCTGTGCCTCTTCAATTAATTCCTTTGCATCATTCCGAACATTTCCGACAGCCGTGGAAACTGGATAGGCTCGCATTAGTTGTTGATCATACGGTTTCAGGAGCTTTATTAGAGAAGTGGTGTCCTGATTGCCCCGATCCAGCCATTCTGTCTCATCCTCAGGCTTCAAAATAACCGGCATGCGATTATGGATTTCAGCCATAAGCTCGTTCGGAGTAGTCGTTATAATCGTGCAGGTACTTAGTTTATTACCCTCAGGGTCCATCCAAATATCATATAATCCGGCCATAGAGAAAATACCTCCATCGCGCATCATGATCCGCATGGGTTGTTTGCTGCTGCCCTGCACCTTCCATTCGTAGAAGCCGTCAGATGGGATGATGCAGCGGCGTGAGCTTACTAAGCGCTTGAAAGAAGGTTTCTCCAGCAGCGATTCTGCCCGGGCATTGATCATTTTATTGCCGATTTTGTCATCCTTTGCCCATGAAGGAACCAGGCCCCAACGCAGTTCCCCGAGCTTATTGCTGGAACCTGTATTAATGACTGCCGGAATTTGCTGCATGGGCGCGGCGTTATATTTAGGGGAATAGTGGATAATGGTTGAATCATTCGCAAAATATCTGACCATCAACTCTTCCATAGTGACGGTTATTGTATAGCGTCCGCACATTATTTACACTCCCCAGTCAGTAGATTAGAAGTTCACTCCGTTTACAGCTTAATTTCATCATGTTATGCTCGGAATATTTCTTATTATAAACGAAGCGGAATGAATGAAGAAAGAGGTGCTCATTGGTGATTTTGGTAAGCTCTTGTCTAGCTGGCATGAAGGTGAGATATAATGGTACGGATTGTTTGGATGAGAAAATTCAGAAGCTTTTGAATGAGAATCAAGCGATTGCTGTGTGTCCAGAGTTGCTGGGGGGATTCTCAACGCCTAGAGAACCAGCCGAAATCATTGGTGGGAATGGCGAGGATGTGCTGGCAGGGACGGCTAAAGTAGTGGATCGATCAGGTACAGATGTTACAGATATGTATTTAGAGGGTGCTTATATTACGCTTGCAAAAGCCCAAGAGGTATCAGCTACGATGGTAGTGCTTAAAGAAAACAGTCCTTCTTGCGGCAGCAGTATGATTTATAATGGGGAATTCAAAGGGAAGAAAATAGCCGGAAACGGCGTTACTACAGCTTTACTTAGAAAAAATGGCATTGAGGTAACCTCTGAAGAGAACTGGCTACTATAATCCTAGCTTTCATAGGGAAATGATTACAATATTGTGTTCTTTCGCTTGTGGAAAACTCACTTCTCGCGCGGTATAATTTAATAGTTCCAAGTATAAACGCCTTCGGCGTCCTTTTTAGGACGGTTAGCGTTTAAGCGAGAAATATAAGGATAATGTATAATGTGAAACTTATACCTTCTTATATTTTTAGAAGAACTAGTTTCCTATACTCTAGAAGCGGAGAAATGAATATGAAATCCATCTATTTGGACCACGCCGCATCAACCCCGGTTCATCCCGAGGTGGCTAAGGTCATGCTGAATATAATGACAGAACAATACGGAAATGCATCGAGTGTACATCAGTTCGGGCGTTCAGCTAAAAGAATATTGAACGGGGCGCGCGATAATATCGCCGCCTTTTTGGGCTGTTCACCTGACGAGTGGGTGTTCACTGGAGGCGGCACCGAGAGTGACAATTTAGCACTCTATGGAGCAGCAGCTGCAGTTTCCCATAAAGGAAAACATATTATCACCACCCAGATCGAGCATCATGCAGTGTTACATACCTGCGAAGAGCTAGAGAAGGAAGGCTTCAAAGTTACCTATCTCCCTGTGGATTCGACGGGTAGGGTATCTGTTACAGACGTAGAGGCTGCATTGCAGGAAGACACGGTGTTGATCAGCGTAATGTATGCCAATAATGAAGTCGGCACCGTTCAGCCTATCCAGGAGATCGGTCAGCTTGCTAGAGAACGGGGAATTCTGTTCCATGTAGATGCTGTACAAGCTCTAGGTGCACTCCCTATTACACTCCGAGAGCTTCCAGTAGATTACATGAGCTTTACTGCTCATAAGATCAATGGGCCTCAAGGGATCGGTGGTTTATACGTTCGAAGCGGAGCGCCACTGCATCCAAGACTTCATGGCGGCCTTCAGGAGCGCGGCAGACGTGCCGGAACAGAGAATCTAGCAGGAGCAGCTGGGTTTGCCAAAGCCGTTGAAATAGCGGTTAAGGATCTGTCAGAACGTCAACAGAATATGAAGCTCCTACGCAGTAGACTACTCGAGGAGTTGGATACTCTGATTGGACGGGAGCGTTACTCGCTTAACGGTAATACCGAGGAGTTTTTGCCTAGTATTCTGAATTTGAGCTTCCCAGGGGCTGGGACAGATGTTATGCTGATGAACCTGGATATGGAGGGGATTGCGGCAGCAAGTGGTTCGGCTTGCACCTCAGGATCCCTGGAAATATCTCATGTTCTGAAAGCAATGGGACTTCCCCAAAATATTTTAGAGTCTGCGATTCGATTTAGTATCGGTTTGGGTAATACTACTGAAGAAATCGAGTACGTTGCTCGAAAAGTTGAAACCATTTTGAATCGCCTACGTAAATGAGACTAGTTACTCTAGGTTTCGATCTGTATCGAGGCGATTCGGGCTTTTGGCTTTCTGAGAACTCGTAAGTACACTCAAAGTGAGGGGACCGAGGCAGCCATGAGACTACAAGATCTGATCGGCTTGGCTGTATTTGAAGTTGAAGAGGGGAATGAAATCGGCAAGATTGTCGATATCCTACTCGATTCAAACTGGAATATTACGGGTATTGAACTGGAAAGCAAATCTTTTTTTGGTGGCCATGTGAAATTTGTGGCATGGAAAGATATTGTGGCCTACGGCGAGGATGCTGTCATGATTCGTAGTAAAGAGTCGATTGATAAGACAGATGCTGATCATATACCTTGTACTTTTCTACTAGGAAAGAACAAACTTAAGGATTTGAAAGTACTGACTACAACTGGAACTATACTTGGACGAATATCGGATGTTTATTTTGACCAAAAGTTGGGAAACACAATAGGAGCGCTGGAAATCAGTGACGGGCTTGTGACTGATTTGATCGAAGGCCGCAAATGGCTGCCTTGTTCTGATGAGATGTCCATTGGTGAGAATGCTCTAATGGTTCCTGCAATGAGCGAAGAACGGCTACAAAAAGCCATTAATATTGTTAACGGATAGGTGGAATGTATTATATGAAGTGTCCAAACTGTAACTCCAAAGATATCGGAAAGATTGGTTCCCACCAGTTCTATTGCTGGGGCTGTTTCATTGAATTGACGGTAAACGGCGAGAAAATGTCGGTGTATCAAGTTGAAGAAGATGGCACACTCAGCTCGCTGGACGATCTCTTCTCCGGGGATGATATGACTCAGGATTTCCCGCAAATTCATGCGTCGTCTTAACTATGAATCTTGCTTTGTAAGCAAGAATGATCTATGTACTTAAAGCGTCAATCTCCTTTCAGTTGAAATCAGCTGCAGGGTTATTGGCGCTTTTTTTGGGGCTCCCCGCAAAGTACCTGATTCAGCATCGAAGCAAAAGCCTCACTTTGTGGGGTTATTTTGTGTGCTTGATGGTTATTTTGCTGCGGCCATACATATACTTATTTACGAAGCTAGTCCAGGCTACAGTCGCAGGAGGGTACACTCATGGAGCAATGGTCCCAAAGTAAGTGGTTCCGCTGGATGATCGGAGTGCTGCTCTCCCTGATCATTTTGTATTTTGTTTGGTTGCTTCGTCCGATGCTGCAGGGGATATTTGTATTTTTGAAGGCAATCCTCGCTCCATTTCTGGCAGCTATGATTATTTCCTACGTGCTGAATCCCGTCGTTAGTATGCTGGCTGGACGGAAGATGCCGCGTAGTGTAGCTGTTCTACTTATATATGCAGTATTCCTAACGGCGATTGCAGTGATCGCAATTAACCTTATCCCGATGTTTATCGAGCAGCTTGAAGAGTTGAATGAACATTTGCCAGAGATGACGCTGCAAGCCCAGGGGCTGATGCGACATATGAATTCTAGACTAATCCCGCCCGGGGTCGAGATGGGGATGAATAACTGGTTTTTTCAACTGGAAAGTCGTCTCGCTGAAGGGATTTCTAATTTTCTCGATAATATAGGGACAACGATTAATGTGCTGTTCAATGCTTTCATCGTACCGTTTCTAGTGTTCTATATTCTGAAGGATTTTGATGTGTTTGAGCGGACGGTGGTGTCTTGCCTGCCCCGCGCACGCCGCAAGTCTATTGTAACTTTGTTAAAAGATATCGATGATGCACTCGGCAACTACATTCGTGGACAGTTTCTGGTCTGCATTATTATAGGTGTGCTTGCTTATATCGGGTATGCCATTATCGGAATGCCGTATGCTTTACTGTTTGCCAGTGTGGTGGCAGTGTTCAATATTGTTCCGTATATGGGTCCTTTTTTGGGGGCTGCACCAGCCATTGTGATGGCTTCGACTGTTTCTTTTCGTTTAGTGCTGTTGGTTGCAGTGGTTAACACAGTGTGCCAAATCGTGGAAAGTAACATTATTTCACCACAGGTGGTGGGAAAGAAGCTGCATTTGCATCCGCTGCTCATTATTTTTGCGCTTCTGGTTGGCGGTGAATTGGCGGGAATGATCGGACTTATCCTTGCTGTACCGTTCTTCGCAGCTGCAAAAGTCGTTATTCAACACTTTATGACGTATTTAATCAAACGAAAGCCCGTGTAAATAGGGTAAAACATTGACTATAGACAACAGTTTTGTATATAATGTTGGGGAATATTACTGATGAACAGTCGGTATATATAGTTGATCGATGATGAGGAGTATTAATTCTATACCGTTATTGCAGAGAGCCGGCACTAAGGTGCGAGCCGGTTAACGGAACGGAGTGAACTCACCTCGGAGTAACGGCGCAAGTTTCAGGATATCCACTAGACATAATGGATGTCCTAGGTGAACCGCCGTCGCCTCACCCCCGCTAAAGGGTGCAAAGTGAGTGGCAGAATAAAGTATATTCAGCCGCTAACTAGGGTGGTACCACGGGAATTATAACCTCTCGTCCCTAGCGATAATACGCTAGGGATGGGAGGTTTTTTTGTAAATATAAGAGGGTATAGGTTTCACGAAATACTTCATGTCTTATATTTCTCGCATAAACGCTTACCGTCCTTATAAGGATGCCGATGGCGTTTATGCTTGGTTAAGAAATCTAAGTAGTAATACTCCAAGGAGGAGCAGACAATGAGCGACAATCAAACAAACAGTATACCTGCCGGCGGTTACCGGGCGCAGGCTATTGAGCCCAAATGGCAAAAGTTCTGGGATGAGAACAAAAGTTTTAAGACAGGTGAAGATCCAACCAAACCGAATTTCTATGCACTGGATATGTTCCCGTACCCTTCAGGTGCAGGACTGCACGTAGGTCATCCAGAAGGCTACACAGCAACGGACATCGTATCCCGTTACAAACGGATGCGTGGTTTTAACGTGCTGCACCCAATGGGCTGGGATGCTTTTGGACTTCCTGCAGAGCAGTATGCAATGGATACAGGTCAGCATCCACGTGATTTTACAGATAAGAACATCGATAATTTCCGTCGTCAGATCAAATCGCTGGGTTTCTCCTACGACTGGGATCGCGAGATCAGCACTACAAATCCAGATTATTACAAATGGACGCAGTGGATTTTCATCCAGCTGTACAACAAAGGCTTGGCTTATGTAGCAGAAGTACCTGTTAACTGGTGCGAGGCACTGGGTACAGTACTTGCCAACGAAGAAGTTATTGATGGTAAAAGTGAGCGCGGAGGACATCCGGTTGTCCGCAAACCGATGCGTCAGTGGATTCTGAGAATTACTGAATATGCTGAGCGTCTGCTTGAAGATCTGGAAGAGCTGGATTGGTCTGAAAGCATCAAGGATATGCAGCGCAACTGGATTGGCAAATCCACAGGTGCAGAAGTGAACTTTGAAATTGAAGGTCACGATGCTAGCCTGACCGTGTTTACAACACGTCCAGATACATTGTTCGGAGCTAGCTACTGTGTATTAGCACCAGAGCATGAACTGGTTGATGCCATTACAACAGAAGCACAACGTGCAGCGATTGCAGAATATCGTGTGAAAGCTTCTCATAAGAGCGATCTGGAACGTACAGATTTGGCTAAAGAGAAGAGCGGTGTATTCACGGGTGCGTATGCAATCAATCCTGTGAATGGTGCCAAGGCACCGATCTGGATTGCAGATTATGTACTTGCCGGATATGGAACGGGTGCGATCATGGCGGTTCCAGGTCACGATACTCGCGACTGGGAATTTGCTAAACAATTCGGCCTGAATATCGTGGAAGTCGTACAAGGTGGCAACGTTGAAGAAGAGGCGTATTCCGGAGACGGACCGCATGTCAATTCTGATTTCTTGAATGGACTTAAGAATGAAGAAGCGATTGCGAAGATGATTGCTTGGCTTGAAGAGAAGGGCGTAGGTAAAGGTAAAGTAACCTATCGTCTGCGTGATTGGCTGTTCAGCCGTCAACGCTACTGGGGAGAGCCGATTCCAATTCTGCATTTGGAAGACGGTACAATGAAGACTGTTCTGGTTGATCAGCTGCCGCTGGTACTGCCTGATGTAGATGCGATCAAACCATCAGGTACTGGGGAGTCTCCACTTGCGAATGTAACAGAGTGGGTGGAAACGATCGATCCTGAGACTGGTATGAAGGCTCGCCGTGAGACCAACACCATGCCGCAATGGGCGGGCAGCTGCTGGTACTACCTGCGTTATATTGATCCGAAAAACGATCAAGAGCTGTGCTCCCCTGAGAAGCAAAAAGCATGGCTTCCAGTGGATCTGTACATTGGCGGAGCGGAGCATGCCGTACTTCACTTGCTCTATGCACGTTTCTGGCACAAGGTGCTTTATGATATCGGCGTAGTGGAAACGAAAGAACCGTTCCATAAGCTGGTTAACCAAGGCATGATTCTTGGAAATAATAATGAAAAAATGAGTAAATCACGCGGAAATGTCATCAACCCAGATGAAATTGTTGAAGCTTTCGGTGCGGATACACTGCGTGTCTATGAAATGTTTATGGGCCCTCTGGAAGCAACCAAACCTTGGAATGAAAAGGGTGTTGAAGGGGTTCACCGGTTCTTGTCCCGTGTATGGCGCCTGTTCGTGAATGAGGAAGGTAAGCTCAATGCCAAAATCACAGCAGATGGCGGTACGGAAGAGTTCAAACGTACTTGGCACAAAACGATTAAGAAAGTCACTGAGGATTTCGAACATCTGCGTTTCAATACGGCGATTAGCCAGTTGATGATTTTCATTAACGATGCCTACAAGCAAGAAACCTTGTCCCATGAAGCTGCCGAACACTTTGTGCAAATGTTGTCACCACTGGCGCCGCATATTGCTGAAGAGCTGTGGCAACTGCTTGGTCATGAAGGAAGCATCAGCTACGTGGCTTGGCCAGCTTATGATGAAGCATGGACAGTCGATGCTGAGGTTGAAATCGTTATTCAAGTTAATGGTAAAATCGTACAACGCGCCCTGATTCCGCTGGATATGGGTCAGGAAGAAATGCAAGCTCATGCACTGTCACTTCCTAATGTGAGTGCAGCTGTAGAAGGTAAAACCGTACGCAAGATTATTGCGGTTCCTGGCAAGCTTGTAAATATTGTAGTGGGTTAAGCGAAGAACGCAATTCTGCCCGCAGCATCGGAGAAATCCGTGCTGCGGGCTTTGTTGTTCTAACGTTCTTTAGGACCCTGATTAATAGTGTCGTGTCTGAATAGCTCATCAAGCTTAATAACATCCTCATCATATTTATCATGCGTTGTCGTGATGAGGCGTTCAAATACACCATCTAGACTGGTACGTAAGTGGTTTAACGCTTCTGCGGTAATGCCACCGCGAACAGCGACCCGTTCTTGAAGCTCTTGCGGGGTAAACTCCCCTTCTGTCAGTAATTTGCCTGTTCCAAGCAGCATTTCACCAGCGAGTCGGCTGATTAATGTCTCTTCAATTCCAGTGGCCTCAACGGCTGCTTCTATCCAGCGCTCAATGAAATAGCTTAAGAACGCAGGTCCACAGCTGGAGAAATCAGAAGCGATTCGGGTATGTGCTTCTTGGATTTCTAAGGGAACACCTATGAAAGACAATAGCTGTAGCAGTACAAGCCTGTCTTCTTTATTAAGCCTGCTGCCAAATATGCACAGTGAAGTCCCACTCTTGACGCAGTGCGTAATGCTTGGGATGATCTTGGCAATTTTGGACGGCAAAGCGGATTCCAGATGATGCAATTGAACTGGACTAGTAATGGATACGACAATTTGCTCACTCCGGAGACATGAGCCGATCTCATCTGTTAATGTTTTAAATTCAAGTGGCTTTACGCATAAAAAAACGATATCACTTCCTAACGCTGTCTCCTTATTGCTTCCGCAAATGGAAATGCCGGGGTGACGCTTCTCAAGCTCCAGCAGCTTGTTCAGGCTGCGGTTGCTGGCAAGCACATCACACGGTTCTAGCGCTCCGGAAGAAAGAAAGGCGTCGATCAGCAGGCTGCCCATGCTGCCTGTTCCGATAAATCCTACTTTCACCTGTGGTTCCTCCTTTCTAGCATTGCTTTTTACTAACTGACATGAATTCTCTTCGTTATATGTATGCAGGATAGCCTTGGACAAATGACAGGTTTTGTATGAATTATTAAAGGGAATTCCAATTAAAGGAATGTATGAAGATTCACAAAAAAGTATAGGACGAATTTTCGTGAGGGGGAGCGCATTTTGAATAAAGGGAGTGTAGTGCTCGGAGTGGCTGTAGCTTTACTGGGTAGTGGATTGTTATGGGCTGCTGGGAGTAAGGGGGATTCCGGCATTTCCGGATGGGAAACCTTGAATGCAAGCATGGAACAAGCGATTGGAGTCGCTGAGCCAGACGAAGCTTCGGCTACAGAGGGCAAAGTGGGAGGCCAGCAGACGAAGGTAGATAAGCAAAGTGCTGGGAAAGTTACAGTGGGAGCCGAAGCTATTGGGAAGACTGATGCTTCTGGGAAAACAGATAGTGCTGGAAAGGCTGGAGTTAGTGATAAGTCTGATCCTGCTCAGAAGGTGAAGGATACTGCACAAGTAGATCATACTGTCCCGACTCCAGTAGATGAAAAAGGGACAACAGTTACTGGAGAGAATGCTTTGGAGGCGCTTGAGGTTACCACGTCAGTCGCTTCACAGGAAGGTAAAATAAATGTGAACACTGCGGGTGCTAAGGAGCTGATGGATCTCCCGGGCATCGGAGAGAAGAAGGCCCAGACTATAATCGAGTATCGCAACCGTGAAGGGGCTTTTCGTAGTCTGTCAGATTTGGGGAAGGTGAAGGGGATCGGGCCCAAAATGCTGGAAAAGCTAAAGCCTTTAGTAATATTTTGAAGATAAAAGGGTATTGAAGGTACTGTTGAATGTGCTACAACCGTTGTCCTAGTGAATACTTGCGGGGATGTGCTACAATAGTTAACAACTATTTAGAAGGATATGGAGATTGATTATGACTGCTGCTTATCGTAAAGACTGGGATACTTACTTCATGGACATTGCCTGCATGGTCTCAACTCGTTCACGCTGTAATCGCCGACATGTGGGTGCTGTGCTGGTACAAGGCAAGAAGTTGCTAGGAACAGCGTACAACGGGGCGCCAATGGGCGTACCTGATTGTTCAGAGGCAGGCTGTATGCTCTCGGAGCAATATGAAATGGAAATCGTGGATGGCGTAGAGACAATGGTGAAGAAACAGCGCTGTATTCGCACGATTCATGCGGAACAGAATCTTTTGCTATTTACAGACCGAATCGATCGGGAAGGCAGTACCGTCTATGTGACAGATGAGCCTTGCTGGACCTGCGCCAATATGCTGGCGAACAGTGGTATCGTGGAAATCGTGTATTACCGACCTTACCGTAAGGATATGGAAAAGGTTGAAGCGATGATGGCTGCCAAGGGTATCATATTTCGTCAATTGGAGAACTATGAGCCGCCAAGTGAAACGATGATCAAAGTGTCAGAGTAGCTGATCTGTACAACACTAATTTAATAAGATGACTTGAGGAAGAACCTCTCGTGCGCTTTTATGGCGTATGTAGAGGTTCTTTTTTTGTATCCAGTATTGTGAAAGGGGGATGGGCGCGTGAAGGAAAGACCCTTGTTAAGCTTTACAGTATGTTGGGTGGCTGGAAGCGCAGCGGCTTGCTTAAGCTCAGGGAACGGACTGCTGTTAGCATGTGCTGGATTAATACTTTTACTGGTGAGTCTGAGGGTGTGGGGAACGATGGGCTGGAAATACATAGCGGTGTTATGTTTTTCTATTTCTTTAGCAGCTGGATATTGGGAGTGGAGCGAAGCTCGCAATATTAGCGGAATACCTGAGGCGCTGGGTAGTACGATTGCAGAGCTGAATGGGAGTCCCGTGGAAGCTAGAGGCACGATCGTTTCCGTCGTGGAACGGGATGGGGATCGGGTTGATTTTATAATGAAGCTCTCACATATGAAGCTGCTTAAAGAGGGGGATGAAAAAGCATCTGATCCTGTGGAAGAGCAGGGTGGAAAAGTGGAGGGTGAGTTAATCTTGGTGCAGATCAAGCTTCTGGCCGAGCAAGAAATTGCTGTCGCTGCGGAGTGGCGAAGAGGGGATGAGGTGCTGCTTAATGGCGTGCTGGAAGAGCCGGTAGTAGCGCGTAATTTTGGAGGCTTCGATTATCGTACCTATTTACATACGAAGAAGATTCATTGGCTATTGAAGGGGCAGGGAGCGGAAAATGTAAGGGTAACCGTGCCAGATTCATGGAGTCCGTTAACGATTCTTCGCTTAAATGACAGCGCGCGAACGGCCCTTGGGGCGGAGCTGGACCATCTTTTTCAAGGACGCCACTCTGGGTACATGAAGGGCTTAATCATTGGGATGCAGGATGATCTCGATCCGGATACCTTTAAGCAGTTCTCCCAGCTCGGTTTGACGCATATTCTCGCTATTTCAGGTATGCATGTAGCGGTGTATGTAGGCGTTCTTTTATTTCTGTTCAGACGCTTACGCCTGACAAAAGAGACCGCACTAACGCTCACTTTCTTACTCGTTCCGGTATACGTCCTCTTGTCTGGTGCGGGTCCGTCCATTGTGCGTGCGGGGCTGATGAGTATGATTGCCTTGCTCGCTGCAAGAGTTGGAATGTTGAAGGATGGACTGAATATTTTGGCGGCATCGGCACTGGTTATGTTGATCTGGAATCCTTATATGCTGCTCAGTGTCAGCTTCCAGTTGTCTTTTCTGGTGACCCTGGGTTTGATGGTCTACGTTCCGCTTATGAATCCTCTTTTGAGCATACTGCCACGCTGGCTTAAAGGTGCGGTCTCGGTGACGTTAGTGGCCCAATTAGTTTCTTTCCCGCTCACGATTTATTATTTTAATCAGTTTTCGCTACTGTCCTTTGTCGCCAATTTGGTCTTTGTACCTTTTATTACCTTTGTAGTATTGCCGCTAGGGACGTTTGCGCTACTGCTTGGACGCCTGTGGGAAGATGCTGCAAAAGTACTGGCACATGTTACGGAGCTGTTGAATAACTTTACTTTTTACGCTGTGGAGTGGATCAATGAATTTACTGGTGGAGTACTGATTTGGGGCTCGCCTTCACTGCTGTGGATCGGGGTGTACTATGTTTTGTTGTATGGTCTGCTGTATGTTGCCAAGCTAGGAAAGGAAGCTCGTTCTGCACCTCAATATATGGAGGATGAGACGAGACCTTTAGCGGAGGCTGGTTTATCTGTGAACAGTCACGGTGGGTTTGGGAGAGTGGGGAATGCACAGCTTGCTGTTGGTGCTTCTAAGGTTGGACGCTGGAGCGGAGCGATTGTTCTACTATTGGCGGTTGGACTGGGGATGTTGCTGTATAGGGGTTATCAGTCGGATGGTCAAGCTGGTAGAGGTACAATTAGTTATCTGGATATTGGACAAGGCGACAGCATTCTCATCACTACACCGAGCGGAGCACATATTCTAGTGGACGGTGGTGGAACCATAAACTTTGGTCAAAAAGAAGAGTGGCGCGTTCGCCGAAGTCCGTTCGAGGTTGGCGCTAAAGTGCTGGTGCCTCTGCTGAAAAAACGTGGTATCCACCGTTTAGATGCGATTATTTTGACACATGGAGATCAGGATCATGCCGGAGGACTCCAAGCCGTGTTGGAAGAAATTCCAGTTTCGGCGTTGCTTTTTAATGGAACGTTTGTTGATCGCGGGTTTTATTTGGGAGTGATGAGGACTGCAATAGAGAGGGATGTTCAGTTGTATGCTGTGCATCAAGGAATGACC
Organism: Paenibacillus sp. NPDC058367; assembly: GCF_042723305.1. NCBI lineage: Bacteria > Bacillati > Bacillota > Bacilli > Caryophanales > Paenibacillaceae > Paenibacillus > Paenibacillus sp. NPDC058367. The sequence continues at coordinate 783,903 of NZ_JBHXIZ010000003.1, read as the reverse complement.
CTTTCCCCGGATGATCAGACGGAGCTGTCCTTTTTATGGCCGGAGGGTAGGGATGGAGAAGCGTCAGGTACTCCTTATCAGAATGGCATTCCTCTACTGGAAGAGCAGAACCACGATTCGGTAGCTTTTCGCTTAGAGATGAATGGTAGGAACTTTCTATTCACCGGAGATATGGATCTGGATGCCGAGGAGGAGATTGTAGAGCAGGCTAAGCAAAAGGGGATCAGCGCAGGACCTGTCATTGATGTGCTGAAGGTGGCTCACCATGGGAGCAAGACATCCTCTGGCGAAGCTTGGTTAAAATTCTGGCAGCCTGCAGCAGCGGTGATTTCTGCGGGTGTCAATAATCTGTATGGTCACCCGAAAGCTGAGGTGTTGGAGCGATTGCAAGATAACCAAGCATCTATATTCCGGACGGATCAGCAGGGGGAGATACAGATGCGGGTGCGGGCGGAGGGGGTTGAAGTGCGATATAAGTTGGTGGAGGCATTGCATTTTGTGCAATAGAACGAAATCCAAGATAGCTGGATCTTCATTCTACTGTACTTTGTACACTCAAAATGAGGGGAAACGCCTATATCTCTAGATATATTCAGCTCTCCAATCCGACTTGCGAGCACCACTGATGACGTTTAAGCGTTCATCGGTGGTGCTTTTTAATAGACAGATATAGAGATTATGCTGTTAAGTAATATATGACCTAATTATTTATTTTAAAGGGAACTTTTTCAAGTTTGGAAAGTCTTATTGGCAAGGGGTGAGACGAAACATGCTAAGCGAAGATATGCCATATGCAGAAGCGTATGCGTCCGAAATGACCTTGCGGGAAATGATGGAGGAGTATGGATCGGATGTGTGGAATTATGCTTTTTTCTTAACTAGAAGCCGTGAGCAAGCGAATGATATTAGCCAAGAAGTGTTTTTGAAGGCATATAAAAATGTGGGGAAGTACCGGGGACAATCGTCGATGAAAACTTGGCTACTCACGATTACTAGAAATACAGCCTTTAGTTGGAGTAAAAATAGCTTTTGGCGCAGATTCATACCATTTGGAGATCAACCTGTTACTGTAAATGCTCCGTCTGCGGAAAGAGAAGCGCTCGGAAATCAGTATGCGAACCGAATCTGGGAAATGATTATGAACCTACCAGATAAGAACAGAGAGGTGCTTGTACTGGATATTCAGCATGGACTATCGATTGCCGAAATGTCTGATTTGCTGAATATAGCTCAGGGGACTGTGAAATCTCGACTCGCGCGAGCGAGGGAGAAGGTTAAGCAAGCCATCCAGAAGGAGGAGAGAGAATGAGAGGCAAAGCTGATGACAGTAACCCGGTGATGATCGGACAGAATGATTGGTATGCGCAAGCAGGCAAAAAACCTTTTATTGAAGATGGCTTTACACCTGAGCTGATGATTCAGATCGAACAGGCTGCTACGCTTAAAAATAAAAATCACAGACGTTATCGAATAAACAAAAGTTTGCTACTGACCAGTGTGGCTATGATTTTGTTGATAGGTGCACTTAACTTGCCTATAGGTGCATGGAAGAGTCAGGGTCCAGTCCAATCTTCATCGGTGCAGTCACAAGCCGCAGCGATACTGCCTTCTTCTACTCCTGTTACTAATGACAAAGCGTCAGAGCCTCCGACAAGCCCAGCAGAGTTTGAGATTAGCGGTAAGAAATACTACATGCCTTTGCCAATGAGCAGAGATAAGACTAAAGCATATGCCGTGGAGACAACAGCGGGAATCCTTTGGTCGCCGCCACCCCCGATGGTTGACTACAAGAAGCCAAAGTACACACATCCTACAGAGCCGTTCACCCTTTACCTGAGCTCGAAGGACCAGACGGAGCTATCGGCTTCTTCGGCTACTAGGATATATACTTTTCCTCTTTATGCGGGAGGGGCAAGTACTTATCAATATTTGAGTGGGGTTTTTGAAGCGGGAGAATATGTCCTGTTAACTTCTTACAAAAAGACTCTTGGTGTAGGTATGTATGAGGATGGTGAATTTTCAATGCTTAATGTTAAAAAAGCAGCGGCAGGGGAAACTGTGGTACCGATCACGCTTAAATCCTTTGATGATACACTATTAGATTACAAGTCAATCATTGCTGTTGATAAGGAGCATGAGCAGCTCGTACTTAGTTACTTAGAATATGCAGGGGATAAAAAGTACAAAGAGAAAACCGTACTTTATGATATGGAGACCATGAGCATTCCAACATCTGCTATAGCAATTGGGTTTAAAGAGATTAAGGGAGAAACACTAATCATGGATTATAAAGTGGGCGGGGAACAACGTAAAGCGGATATTCTTATGAAAGCTGGATTGGGGTGGCTGGATGAGAATTGGGCTTTTTTATCGGAAGAGCAACAAAATAAGCTTTATATGGATTTTATGAACAATACTCCTTAGTAGATAATTCACCCAATAAAAGCTATACTTTTTGATAAAGTAATTTTCTTTTGAGAAGAGTGGAGCCGAAGTGATGAAGAAGTTAACGATTGATGATGTGGCTCAAAAAGCGGGAGTGTCGAAGAGTACGGTTTCCCAATTTTTGAACAAACGTTTTAAATATATGAGTGAAGCGACGAAAAACCGGATCGAGGCTGTGATTGAGGAGCTCAATTATCAACCGAATGGACTTGCGCGCAGTCTGAAACAGAATCGGACGCATATGGTCGGAATCATCGTTGCTAATATCGATTATTCGCTGTCTATTCAATGTATCCGGGCGATCGAGAACGAGCTGCAGCAACACGGAATCCAAGTAATCATATGCAATGCCGATGAGAATGCGGATAAAGAAAGCAAGTACGTCGAAACCTTAGTTGCCCGCCAGGTGGACGGTTTGATTATTTTTCCGACGGGGAACAATCCATCTGCATACAGCCGACTAATAGAGGCGGATTTTCCGTTAGTGTTTATGGATCGTCTGGTAGATGGAATCACTACGCAGAGTTTGCTGCTCGACAATGAAATGGCGGCCAAGATAGGTGTGGGACAGCTTACACAGCAAGGCCATGCGCGAATTGCTCTGGTCACCCTGCCGCTAGGGGAGCATGCGATTACCCCTCGTAAAGAGCGGATCAGTGGTTATAAAAAAGCAATGGAAGAAGCGGACCTAACGCTTCGTGAGGAGTATATTTGTAGTGTGCCAAAAGAAGAATTAGCTGCAGGACTGAAGCGCCTTTTAGCGTTGCCGGAACCTCCGACAGCGTTATTGGCTACGAACGATATCACGCTAGCGGAGATCCTGAAATATGCGAATCGAAATGCCATCGCTATTCCGGAACAATTGTCTGTCATCGGTATAGATGATGCGGAGTTCGCGCAAATTTATAATCCGGTCATTACAACAATTCGTCAGCCTGCTTACGAAATGGGCATGCAAGCCGCTAAGATTATACTCTCTTGTATCGAGGATAAAGGTGCTTCTGTTCCTATCACTTATCGTTTTCCGCCGACCTTGCAACAAGGACAGTCTGTGAAGTTATATAACTGACTACAAGCTATAGAAGCATAAAAAATGCCGTTCCACAGATCAACTGTGAGACGGCATTTTTTAATAATAAAACTCCAGAGCTGCTAGACTATAAGGCTGTAACGTTGTTGTTTCATCTTGTGGTTAATTGTACTTTCTGCAACTATTTTAGTTTGTGCTTCCTGGATTGAGAGTTTAATTGTATTTTGTGCAGTTATTTCTGCGGGAAATTGCTGACAGCGATGTTCACCTGGTTTTTAAATGTATAAAGTGCAATTAAAGCCGAGAAAAAACGATTTTGACTCGATATAGTTGTATAGAGTACAGCTATGTTGTGTAGATTTAGTTGTATTCAGCTATTTATGAGAATTACAGAAGTTTACTGAGATTATGTTGCGAAAGCTGACTCAAATCTATGTGCTTAAACCTCCTGCTGCATAAACTTCGCAAGCTCCTCACGGGTCGGAAGTCCATCCATATCGCCAGGCGACATAACGGCTAACGCACCGATCGCATTGCCACGTTTGACGGCCTCAACAATCGGAAGCTTTTCCAGCATCGCACTGATTACACCAACGGCAAACCCATCACCTGCACCTACGGTATCAACGACCTGCTCTACCTTAAACCCGTCTACATAATCTTCTCCTTCAGCGGATTTATAGTAAGCGCCTTCAGGCCCGAGCTTGATGACGACTAAGCTGACGCCACGCGCCAGATAATAGTCCGCAATCTCTTCTGGCGTACTTAGACCTGTAAGAATCTTGCCTTCACCGAGTCCTGGAAGGAACCAATCACAGCGTGTAGCCAGATCATTGATCGTCTTCACCATTGTTTCTGTATCCGGCCATAAGCTAGGGCGCAGATTTGGATCGAGAGAGACCGTCTTTCCTTGTCGCTTCATAAACTCCATAGCATGAACAGAGAATTCATGACAGCTCTTGGATAAGGCGGCGGAGATACTTGTTACGTGTAAATGTCCTGCAGCATTAAAGTATGCCTCGTCAAAATCAACCAGACTAAGCTTGGAGGCCGCGGAATTTTTGCGGAAGTATTCGACTTTAGGATCGCCTGTAACAACCTTTGATTTGATTAACATACCTGTTGAATTTTCTTTAGTAAAAGTAATGTTGGTGGTATCAATGTTCTCTTTCTTCATTGCTTGAGCAATGAAATGACCAAAGTTATCTTCGCCAAGCTTCGTAACATAACCTGTAGGATGATTTAAGCGCGATAAGCCTGTAGCAACATTGCTCTCGGCACCTGCCAACGCTTTGGAGAACGAAAATACTTCATGCAGGGGACCCGTTTCATTCGCATAAAACATCGCCATCGGCTCCCCGAAAGTGACGGCATCCAACTGTTTACTCATTTGAGTTCCTCCTAGGGTAATGAATTTATCCCAGTATAATGATGTATAATTTGAAATTATCACATAAATCGGTTTTGTACAATAAAATAATGATTTTTAATCCAAAATGTATTTTGGATAAAAGAAAATAAATGACTAATAATTCCTTATAAAACAAGAGTTTGTTGGTCATTTTGATAAATTAATATCTCTATAACCATAAAAATGTATTGACTGTTAACCGTATTGTTATTACTATCTGATTATAGATTATATCGTTTTAATTAGTAAATTTAATAAAAAAGTTTATCTAAATTAGTATTTCATATTCATCTATGATCGTACCAATAGAAAGGGAGTCTACTGATGAAGAAAATGAAAGTATTGCAGAATGTGGCGTCCGTTGGAGTTGTAGCCGTTATTCGTGCTGATAGTGCTGAGGAAGCTTTTAAAATGTCCGTTGCTTGTATCGAAGGCGGTTTGAATAATATTGAGGTAACTTTTACTACTCCGGATGCGGATGTGGCGATTAAACGATTGGTAGCGGAGTACGGAGATCGCGCAGTGATTGGAGCAGGAACTGTACTTGATCCATTAACGGCGAGAATAGCCATTCTTGCAGGCTCGGAATTTGTGGTCAGTCCCTCTTTTGAAGCAGAGACAGCTAAAATGTGTAATCTTTATGGTATTCCGTACATGCCTGGCTGCATGACATTAAATGAAATGAAGGAAGCATTGAAGTTTGGTGTGGATGTGCTGAAGCTGTTCCCTGGCAGTGCGTTTGGTCCGGATTATGTGAAAGCGGTTAAAGGCCCTATGCCGCATGTGAACATTATGCCAACAGGTGGCGTGGATCTGAATAATATGGAAAAATGGATTGCCAACGGCTGTATAGCAGTAGGTATCGGGGGTAATTTGACTGCACCTGCGAAGGATGGTCGATACGATCAGATTACCGATCTTGCAGCTCAGTATGTGGCAAAATTTAAAGAGGTAAAAGGTATATAATTCTGTTTTTCTTAATTCGAATAGATAGATTTATTGAAGGTTGTATAGCTGACGCATGTCAGCCGTACAACCTTTTTTATATACATATTTTCAGACATTCAGATTTTCTTACATTATATGTATTCATAAAGTATAGAATGAGGACAAAGGCAATAAACTATAAAGTAGAAGAGTTATGATGATTGACTGACGTCTACGAATTGGAATGGTTTATTATCGGACCGGGAGTGAGTATATGCCTGCTTATCATGATAAAAAGCTGTATCTTGCAGCTGATGAAGAGGATGCGGAATACGTAGAAATTGCGTCGGCATTCCATGGTTGTAAGGTGACGGAAGGCCAGATCTATAGATTAGAGAGGAATTACAATAACCCTCATATTTTTGAGAATGGAGAGGCGTATGTTGTGGATGATGAAACTAGGGACAACTACGCAGTGTTCATGCTCTGCAAGATTGTGTTATATAAATAGAATTATGTGCTCGATACTAAGGTTATTTCTTGTTTACTGACGGCTTCTTTTCCGACAGGAGGATAAGCCGTTTCTTTTGGAAATGGAGGATATTTCTTACCTAAACGCTTGCCGGCCTTATTGGGATGCCGAAGGCGTTTATACTTGTGTCATTTTTGTTATAAAGTTATTCAAAAGAGTATTTGAATGATTGAAGTTTCCCCTGTATGCTTAGTAGGAATTATTGGCTGCGAAATGCTATGAAATGTGCGATAGCGCTTTATAAAAGATGGCTTAACATGACGTTCTAAGAAAAGTTTGGTATTCTAAAAATATTAATTACAGGGTTGCAACAAATTCGCAGTCTTGCGCGTCAGTAAGATTGCATAGAGAGGGGGAACCTTCGTGGTGGAGCAGGGACTCATCAGAGCCGCTCAAGCGGGCGATCGCGACGCTCTAATCACCCTATTGCGAGAAATTGAAGGGCATGTATATAAAACCGCCTTCTACATTTTGCATAATGAACAAGATGCGCTGGATGCATCTCAGGAGGCCTTGATCCGGGTTTATACCAAAATCGGTTCATATGAGGAAAAGGCCCAGTTCAAAACGTGGGTTCAGCGAATCGTTACCAATATTTGCATTGATAAATTCAGAAGAACTAAACCTACAGTTTCTATTGATGAGCATGAAATGGTGTTTCAGGATAAACACAATGTGGAACGTGAGGTTCTATCCTCTTATTTAGCTGAGGATATACGTGAAGCGATTGATCAATTGCCCGAGCATCATCGGACGGTCATCGTCCTGCGCTATTTACAAGATTTTTCTTACAACGAGATTGCAGACTGCCTGGATTTGCCTTTGAATACAGTGAAATCATATCTGTTTAGGGCCAGACAGCAGCTGCAGAATAGACTTCAGGAGTACCAGAAAGGTGGTGTATCGGGATGAAATGCGCGGAGGTGATGGAATGGATGCACCGCTATATAGACCAAGACTTGAGCCAAGATGAGATTGTTGAGATGTTCCGTCATATCGATAATTGTCCTTCCTGCGCGGAAGTCTTTGAGCGGCTGACACTTCTCTCCAAAGAATTGGAGCAGTTGCCAGACGTGAAACCCCCGTTTAGTCTGGTTGACTCTATTTTACCTCAGCTTGCAGAATTGGATCGAAGCAGCCGTGAACAAAGCGCTGTGAGAACCGAGGAACCAGTTGTAGTTCCATTTTCACGTGAAAGCTCCCGCGGTAAACCTTCCAAGGGAACCTCTATAGCAGCACGGACAGGCATTGGAGCTATCGCAGCTGCCGTAATATTAGGGATCGCTATTTTTAATATGCCGGATAAAATGCCTGGGGCAGAGGTAGAACAAATGATGCAGGATAGTAGTAAAGCGACCAGCGATAGTGCTAATAATATGGCTATTGATTCGCAAACCTCTACTTCTGCTGAATCATATGAGGCTGCGCCTGCTAATAGCGGAACGGATTCGGGGGCTCTACCAGCTGCTCCTGATGTGAATGAGGATAACGCTGCATTAGATAGAGCGATGGGGCCGGTAGACCCTGCGTCGATGCCGACTTCTCCAACAGAAACTAATGCTGGATCTGGAGGACGGTCGATACCAGAACCAACAAATAATGTGAAGCCCAATCCTACGGAGAAGATTATGACGCCGAAGCCGGATACTGTAACGAAAGTTCAAACTCCGGATACTAGTGCTGGCGGTAATAATCAGTCCAAAGCTGATAAGAAGGATCAACCTGCTTCTATAGATAAAGGGATCGCAGCTGATTCAGCGCCACCTACGGAGGAATCATTAAAGACTTCTGATGACTTCGGAATGGGCGTTATGGGTTTTAACATTTCTAATGATTCTAATGATTCTAATGTACAGACTTGGACTTCCCCTGATGGGCATTATGCCGTTGAGTTTGCTGGATTACAGCTTGTTATTTATAAGAATTCACCCGAAGGTTCAGTGGAAGATAGGATAGCAGTGACTTCTTATCCATTAGAAGGAAATTGGATTTCTGGAGAATGGTCGGCGGATAGCTCGCAGTTCACGTATGTGACGGAGAAGGATGGTGTGAATACCACTAAGGTGTACACTGTACAGGAAGCAACAGCTTCTTCAACGCCGGTTACATCACCTGGGGCGACACCATCGAAGACTCCATCTTCAACGTCAACAAATTAAATTGAGGCTGGAACATTTTTCGAAGTTTCAGAATATACTATAGCAACCGGACAGGAACTAGAAAGTATAGGATTTGAAGAACATCGGTATGACCGTCGGATGGGAAGTTTCTAGGGCTTCTCACTCCGGCGTTTATATAGATGCGCCGCTTAAACGGAGGGGCTTTGGCCATGGCTGCCAGAGTTTCTCCGTTTTTGCATGTGCATTTATGTCGTTTTTTTTGCTACAATAGGAATCTGGGTAAATTGGGCTAGATGAATGGAAAAGGAAGTGGCGGAATGGATGCCAAAACGGCGATAAAAGAAATCAAACAAGGGAAAATCTCACCGCTGTACCTTTTGTACGGCAGTGAAAAATTTCGAATGAATGAATTCGCGGCAATGCTGGAAGACCAGCTGATTGCCAAAGAGGATCGCGATTTTGCGGTTATTCCCTTTGATCTCTCTGAGACGCCGGTGCAGGCTGTGGTAGAAGAAGCTGAGACTGTACCTTTTATGGTAGAACGTAAATTATTGCTGGTGCGGGACGCATCGTTATTTACAGCGGGAAAAGAAAATGCCAAAATTGAGCATCGTATAGATATTTTAAGTGATTATTTGCAGCATCCTGTAGATTTCAGTGTGATCGTCTTTATGGTGAATAGTGACAAGCTGGACGAGCGTAAGAAAATTGTGAAGACTGTTAAAACGGCGGGTACGGTATTAGCTTTCAACCCGCTAGGGGCAGAAGAACTGCTGCGCTGGGTAGAGAAAGGGATTCGTGAGCGGGGTTGTACGATGGCACCTGGCACCGCAGAGATTCTTATCACTAATGCTGGGACAGGTTTGCAGGGCTTATCCGCGGAAATGGACAAGCTATGTTTGTTCGCTGGTAAGGGCGGAACCGTAGACGCAGAAGCAGTAGAGAGTCTGGTGCATCGCGGAACGGAACAAAATGTGTTTACGCTTGTAGAGGATATCGCTAATCTGCGTCTAGATAAGGCGCTTGATACGCTGTATGAGCTGTTGAAGCAGCGAGAAGAACCCATTAAGATTGCTGCGCTGGTTGCGCGGCAGTTCCGAATTATTTTACAGGTGAAGGATTTATCAGCACATAGTTATTCGCAAGGTCAGATTGCCTCTCAGATTGGACTTCATCCTTATGCAGTAAAGCTTGCAGGGGAGCAGGCCCACAAGTTCTCAAGTGAACGTCTGCGGCAAATTTTAAGTGCACTAGCTGATCTGGATTATAAGATGAAGACAGGAGCTATAGATAAAGTGCTTGGTCTGGAGTTGTTTATGTTGCGGCTAGGTACTTGAACTAAGCAGTGGAAAAAGTATATGGAGATGATCCATCTATGAAAAATGCCTAATCGGAATGAAAGTAACTTATTCAAAAGAGAAAAGTTGATCGTTTAAGAAAACTACCTTTCTAAGGTGGTTTTTTTTTCATTCAACTAACGTCTAAAGGAAACTATTACTTATATTTATAGAATAGTAGGCACAAAAAAACCCAACCGTATGAAACATAGCGGTCAGGTTCTTCAATTGCTCATTATGAATGTCGTCTTAGGCTTGAGCCTTAAGAGCGTTCAATTTCTTCGCCAAGCGGGATTTTTTGCGGGCAGCCGCATTTTTATGAACCAGACCTTTAGTTACGGCCTTGTCCAGCTTTTTGGAAGCAGCTTGGAAAGCAGCTTGAGCAGTTTCAACTTCCGTACCTGTCAGTGCTACATCAGCAGTTTTCACAGCTGTACGAAGCGCGGATTTTTGGGAAGCGTTCAGTGCACGGCGTTTTTCGTTCGTGTTTACGCGTTTAACCGCGGATTTAATATTTGGCATTGCATTCACCTCCTGTAAGACATTCGAAATCATTATCAAATGATTCACAACTTAAAATAGTTTAGCATGACCGGTAGTAAAAAGCAATACTTAAAGCTTTCAAATTAAACCATTTTAACCTGCATAAACAAGGGCTTTCTCTCGCACACTATCGACAAAAGAGCATAGGCAGAAGCTTGCAATTTGAGTTTTTGTTAGAAGTAACTCAAAGAAGTGTCTACTCACAAAACTAAGGATCGCTTCCGATGTGAGTTTTGTCCGAAGTAATTCAATGGAGCGATACTAACAAAACTTTTAGGAGGCTGGAACAATGGAACCGGATCTGCAGCTATATTCGGTACGCACGGACTTGGCGTTAGAGGCAAAGGAAATGGCTCAAGGGCCACAAAGGACGCCAATCCCTGGTGTAAACGAAGAAGTGGAAGAGTCTGATGGGATAAAAGTTACCCGGCTTGGTGTGGCTAACGCTGCCGGATCACAGGCGATAGGTCGCGCGATTGGAAATTATGTCACGCTTGAGGTACCAGCATTGCGCAATGGAGATACTGGCTTGCAGCAAAAAGTAGCTGAAGTCTTTGCTCGCGAATTCGAGGACTTCCTGACTAGGATTGGGATTGGTAAGGATGCATCTGTACTAATTGTTGGATTGGGGAACTGGAATGTGACTCCAGATTCATTGGGGCCGCTGGTGGTGGAGAATGCGCTCATTACTCGGCAATTTTATGAGCTCGTGCCGGATCAGGTCTCTCCAGGCTACCGTAAGGTAAGTGCTATTGCTCCCGGGGTGTTAGGGTTGACCGGTATCGAGTCGAGTGAGGTTGTACAGGGGATCGTGGATCGTACAAAGCCGGATCTTATTATTGCCATTGATGCGCTGGCATCTCGTTCGCTTGAACGGATCAATACGACGATTCAAATTGCCGACATCGGTATCCACCCCGGTTCGGGGATTGGCAATAAACGGCGCGGATTGACGCAGGAAATTCTGGGTGTTCCTTGTATTGCTATCGGTGTTCCTACAGTTTGCTATGCTTCGACCATTGTAAATAATGTACTGGAGATGATGAAGAATCATTTCGGGCAAGGAGCTGGTCACACCAAGGAAATTATGGGGATGCTAGACGATATTTCTGAGCAGGAACGATTGTCATTAGTGAAGGAAGTACTTGAGCCACTAGGACATGATTTGATCGTTACACCTAAGGAAATCGATGAATTTATTGAAGGCATCGCCAATATTGTAGCCAGTGGTCTGAACGCGGCCCTGCATGATGCGGTCGATCCTGAGAATGTCGGCGCTTATACCCACTAATTGAATCATAGCTAGCACAAGTCCGGCGGGATGCTGATGTACAGTATCTCGCCGGACTCTATGTCTATTCTCTCATTTAGGGTTCTACTATTTCTCTTTCGCTCATAGATTTGGAGTATAAGAGATTACAGAGGGCTGGAGGAGGACATAAATATAATGAATAAAAAATGGTTTCAGCTTTGGAACATCGGCCGTTTACGTGGAAGAGTGCTGGATGCTTTATCGCTGGGAAGAACGATGCTGCTGTTGGCCGGAGGTTCGCTAGTATTTTTCATGCTGCTTGGCGCTGGTGGATTGGCCGGACAGAAGTTGAACTCTTCACCCATTCCATCTATGAAGGGGCTTGCGGCCTCCCTATCGAGTGGATTTTTCATGGAGCTGTTGGGGATGGAGGTCCCCCATTTACCGCAAGGGAAAGAGCCTTCCGCTTTTTCAGGTGAAAAAGTAACTTCCTTTGTATTTCAATTGCTGACCAGTGTGAACCCAAGTGATCCGAAGAGTCTTGTTTCTCGTGAAGTGCCAGGCTTGGCAGCGGATGATCCATTTCTTTTGCGAAAAGGCTCGGGTGGCTCTACAGGAGCTCCTGTTGATTATCATCCGGGAACGGATGAACTGGCTGAGGGTGGAGGGGAAGGGGGTGATCCATCGGTTCCAAACGAAGTGGACAAGCCCGAAGATACTCCAGCACAGCAGCCTGAAGCGACAATAGCTCCGTCTCCTGAGCCATCAGGAGCTGCGGGAGGTACGGATAAGAGTGAACCGCAAAGCGAGACAGATAATACCAAGGATACGTCAGTTAAACGGATTCTTATCTATCATTCACATCCTCGGGAGGCCTATAACCCTCTACTAGGAGTAGCGAACGAAAATCCAAGCTCTGCGGTTTCTTCTAAAAATGTAATGCTGGTAGGAACATATATTACGAAAAGATTGGAACAACGCGGGATTGGTACAGTTCATGCCAAAGAAGATTTTCTAACAAAAATTGCCGACTATAACTGGAATTTTTCCTACAAATACTCTCGAATGCTGGTTAAATCTGCGATGAGCTCAAATCAAGAAATGAGTGAACTTATCGACATTCACCGCGACTCGCAGCGTCATGGCAAAACAACTGCAGTGATTGATGGGAAAAGTTACGCTCAGGTGTATTTTATTATTGGACATGCGAATAAAGATTGGAAGAAGAACGAAGAGTTTGCGAACAAGATTCATCAAACGATTGAAAAGAGTTACCCAGGAATATCTCGCGGAATATGGGGAAAAGCTGCGGGTAAAGGAAACAACGGGGAGTACAACCAAACCCTCTCACCTAACAGTGTCTTGATTGAAGTGGGCGGTATTGATAATACAGCAGAGGAATTAAAGCGTACGGCTGATATTTTGGCAGACGCTATTGCGGATGTGTACTGGAGCAGTCATGACTCGGAGAAGGTAAACGCTGCTGGCAAGGCGACGAATCCCACAACCCAAGAGAGCAAGGGACAAACCAATGCTACAGCACCTCAAAAGTCGAACGGAGCTTCTTAAGCTACAGACATTTAATTTAGAATAAACAGCTTTATTACCAAGTATTTAAAAAGGAGTGGCTTACATGTCTCGTTTCGGTAAAAAACTGGTTATGGTCGGTATTTGGGCAGGGGTCGGCATACTCTTAGGTATGCAGTTTAGTGGCAGCGGAGGGGCAACCGTCTCTAAGCTGTTGCCAGGCTGGACCGACCTATCGACTACGCCAACCAGTCAAGTGACGGGCATGCAATCACAGCCGATTAAGAATGGGGTTACACAAGGTGGGCAGACTTATGTGTATGTTCCGATGGTGATCGACCCTATCACAGGTGCATATACGCCTGTTTCTCCATTGCCTCAGAATAGCAATCCTGCGCCAACTACAGATCTTCCTCAGAAGGTGGTAGATGGGTATAATACGAAAACTCCAGAGCAGATTTTGATTCCTGAGGAACAAAAGCCGACAGTCGATGTGATAGCGGATAAAACGGCAGGCCTTCTGCAGCAGGCTTCTCAAAAGGGCATACGCTGGGTAGTCTCATTGTTCGATTCGGCGGAAGAATCACAATGATTTCAGGAGAAACAGTTATTTCACGGGTACGTGAATAGCTGTTTCTTCTGTTTTACGTAAGGGCGGGATTGATGGAGTAAGCTTGTACTGTTATAATAAGTGGATTAATATCAGGCTGTCTGTGGGGGTAAGGAATGACTGACGTTCAGAAAAGACAACAACAAATTCGCAATTTCTCGATTATTGCACATATAGACCATGGTAAATCGACACTAGCTGACCGCATTTTGGAATACACGGGGGCACTAACCACGCGTGAAATGCAGGAACAGGTACTCGATCAGATGGATCTGGAGCGCGAACGTGGTATCACAATAAAGCTGCAAGCCGTGCGTTTAACCTATCGTGCAGACGATGGTGTAGAGTATTATCTCAATTTGATTGATACACCGGGACACGTCGATTTCACCTATGAAGTTTCCCGCAGTCTTGCAGCATGTGAAGGCGCACTGCTGGTTGTGGATGCGGCTCAAGGAATTGAAGCGCAGACACTGGCCAATGTGTATTTAGCACTGGATAATAACCTTGAAATCCTACCTGTGCTTAACAAAATTGATTTGCCAAACGCTGACCCTGACCGGGTAAAGCAGGAGATTGAGGATGTTATCGGGCTGGATACCAGTGAAGCGGTTATGGCATCTGCCAAAGCCGGTATTGGGATCAAGGAAATTCTGGAGCAGGTGGTGAAGCAGGTTCCTGCGCCATCCGGTAATTCAGAAGAGCCGCTTAAAGCGTTGATTTTTGACTCTCATTACGATCCTTACAAAGGCGTTATCGTCTATGTGCGCGTAATGGACGGTAAAATCCGTGCGGGATCGAAGATTAAGATGATGGCAACTGAGAAGACTTTCGAGGTCATTGAAGTTGGCGCATTTATGCCGCGTATGACCATTGTCGATGAATTGAACATCGGGGATGTTGGATTTATCGTAGCTGGGATCAAGCATGTTGGAGATACCCGTGTCGGTGATACTGTCACTGACGCAAAGAATCCTACTGCTGAGCCGCTTCCAGGTTACCGTAAGATCAACCCGATGGTATATTGCGGGTTGTATCCGATTGAAACCTCAGATTATAACGATCTTCGTGAGGCATTGGAGAAGCTCCAGCTTAATGATGCTTCGCTAAGCTTTGAGCCGGAAAGCTCGAGCGCGCTTGGATTTGGTTTCCGTTGCGGATTCCTTGGACTCTTGCATATGGAGATCATTCAAGAGCGGATTGAGCGCGAGTTCAATTTGCCGCTAATTACAACAGCACCGAGTGTTATTTATCGAATTATGCTGACCAATGGCGAAATGATTCAAATCGACAACCCGTCACATTATCCGGAAATCGGAACGATTGACTACATTGAAGAGCCATATGTTAAAGCAGCGATCATTGTGCCTAACGACTTCGTAGGTACTGTAATGGAGCTGTGCCAGAACAAACGCGGCGAGTTCGTAAATATGGAATATCTAGATACTAATCGTGTAACGATTACGTACGAGATTCCGCTGTCAGAGATCGTTTATGATTTCTTTGATCAGTTGAAATCCGGTACGAAAGGATATGCTTCTTACGACTATGAAATTTGCGGATACCGTCGTTCGAATCTGGTCAAGATGGATATCTTGCTTAACAATGAGCAGGTCGATGCCTTGTCCTTTATCGTTCACCGTGATCGTGCATACAACCGCGGTCGTATCATTTGTGAGAAACTACGTGGGATTATCCCTCGTCAAATGTTCGAAGTGCCGATTCAAGCCTCTGTGGGTACGAAGGTGGTTGCGCGTGAAACCGTTAAGGCGATGCGCAAAAACGTACTTGCAAAATGTTACGGCGGTGATATTTCGCGTAAGCGTAAGCTGCTAGAGAAACAAAAAGAAGGTAAGAAACGCATGAAGCAAGTAGGTAGCGTAGAGGTGCCACAAGAAGCATTCATGGCAGTACTGAAGATCGATGAGTAGAAAATAGGTAGAGCCGGGAGAATATCCCGGCTCTATTTTTTTAAGCAGGAGCAGATTACAATAGGGGGAAGGATTGTAAGCACATACAAAGTGAGGGGAGTCCTCGTGAAGCGATTATATTTGAAACTTACGCCAAGTACCTTTAAGAATCGGATTTTGTTAGCTTTCTTACTGTTGGTACTAACACCCATTGCCATGCTCGTTCTGTATAACTTCAAAGAGACAGAACAAATGCTTCAGGATAATGCGGAAACGAAGAACATAGAGCAGCTTATTGGGATTAAGAATGGTTTTGTTGATCTCATGAGTCTCGTTATGAAAACAGGGTCATTACTTGAACAAGATACAACGATTTTATCGATAATGAAGAATCCCGAGCAATCGGATGAAATCACGAGAAAAAAGCTCGTTGAAAACAAGTTTGGATCGATTGAAAATACATTCTTCATGAGTGGAGCGACGGTGTATTATACTTTAATCGACCTTCATGGAAACGCATACACTTCCTTTATGCCGAGGGAAACCTTGAGCTACGATGAAATCCAATCGGAGGATTGGGTTCAAGCATTGAAGCGAGAAGGAGCGAATCGATATATATGGAATCCGAATGACAAGAATAATGTGGTCCGGGAAAGTACAACAAGTAAGAAAATGCTTAGCCTCTATGAGGTTATGCGTGATAATGGTTTTAACATTTATGCCTATGCAAGGCTAAGTATCGATTATGAGGAGTGGTTTACTAGATCAACGTTAGGGAGTAAACAGGAAGGTTCTTTTTTTCTGCTCGATGCCTCAGGGAGAATGATGCTTAATCCGGATAAGGATGAGACCTTTTCTCCAGATATTGCGCAGAGTATTGTGAAGAGTGACCACCAGCGGCAGACAGAGCGTGCTGCATCTATCATCGATCCGAAGGAGAAGAGCTTATACACATACAGCTACATCGAAGAGTTGAATGGTTATGTCGTTAAAAAGGTACAGCTAGCACAGCTATTTCTTGAGGTGTATAAGCAGAAGCAACGATTTTTTGCTGTATTTGGAGTCATACTACTGCTATTTGTTCTATTAACTTATTTTATATCATCGACGATTACAGTGCCGCTAAAGAAGCTGCAGAAGAAGATGGAGATGACCGCTAAAACGAATCTCAAAATGAAATTACCCGAGCAAGGGCGGGGAGAGATTCTTGCACTGACTCAGAGTTTCAATATAATGATCCATGATTTAAATGAGCTGTTGCAGCGTCTTCAGCTTGAAGAAAAACAGAAGCAATTCGTTCGATTTCAGGTGTTACTTTCGCAGATGAATCCACATTTCCTACTAAATACATTGAATACGATAAAGAGCATCGCCTTAGATAAAGATGATGATGAAATTTATGAAATTTGTGTTGCGCTAGGCAAAATATTGGAAACAACATTAAATACTGAAGTGGATTTGATTCTGTTAAAGGATGAGATTGTACTCATAGAATCTTACATGGAGATTCAGCGGCAACGCTTCGGACATGGGATTGAAATTCAATATGATATCAACGAGGAACTACAGTACGCATTAATCCCTAAATTCTGTCTTCAGCCCTTAATTGAAAATAGCTTGATTCACGGCTTCGGTCAGTCTGTGAAACAAGGGAGAATTGATATTTCCGCTAAGGTGACTGGACAGCAACTATATCTGCAGGTTAAAGATAACGGCATGGGGATAGATAGAGCACAGCTGAATAAGGCTGCACGGAAACGAAAAGGAATCGGTGTTCAGAATATTAGGGAGAGCTTAGAGCTGTTGTTCAAGAATCAACGGACAGGCATGGACATTGTATCATCAGACACAGGAACTGAAGTGAGTATCCATTTTCCACTTCTTATTTCAAAACCTTACGATGGAGGTAAGCTCACATGTGGAGAACGTTAATTGTGGATGATGAACAACCCGCGGTTAAAAGTATACGGAAGTTATTCTTAAAGGCTGGAATCCCGTTTGAAATTATAGGTGAGGCGGAGAATGGAGAAGTAGGCTTGCAAATGATTCGTGAGCTTCGACCTGATGTGGTAGTGACGGATATCAATATGCCAGTGATGGATGGGGTGAAGCTCCTTCAAGTTGCGCGAGAGGAAGGCTTCGACTGCCGATTTGTAATGTTGACCGCATTGAGTGAATTTGAATACGCTCGGCAAGCGCTCGTATTTGGAGCTTCGGACTACATTCTGAAGCTATCTTTAGATCTCCAAGGTTTGAAGCAGACCATGGGTAAGGTTCATGCCGAGCTGGAGCGAATGGTGAAGATGAAAAAGGCCGATAAATGGTTTCCTGAGAAGCAACAAACGGGACCGACAGATCATGTGGAGATGAACAAAATAATTGCTTATATTGAAGAGCATTATTCTGAGGACATCTCGCTCAAATCCATGTCAGAGTTGATACGAATGGATGCCAGCTATATAAGTGACTTATTCAAGAAAAAGACAGGGAAAACCTTGACGAATTATATTCAAGAGCGGCGTATTCAGGCTGGAAAAATGCTGCTTGCAGAGACGAAGCTAACAATTAGTGAGATTGGGCAGCAGGTGGGCTTTGAGAACGATAATTATTTTATTAAAATTTTCAAAAAGTGGTGTGGCGTCACGCCAAATGAATTTCGCAAAGAACCAAAAAACGTTCTATAGTTTCCCAAATGTAGTTCATCCCCCAGAATCCGCTCTGATGATAAAGTTATAGACGTAGAGCACAACACATAATCCTTCCAAGGGGGAAGATATCGATGAAGAAAAAGTGGTATCCTGCAGTGCTTTCTGTCTTATTAGCAGGTACGATGCTGGCTGGTTGTGGTACTAGTGGAAGTAATGATGCGCAGGGCAGTGCAAATGGACAAACAGCAAAGGAGAAAATAAAGCTTACGATGTGGGGGGCAGTTCCTGCAGAAGCCGGGCCTCAAGCTGTAATTGATAACTGGAATAAAGATAATCCGGACATTCAAGTCGAGTATATCCGTAATGTAAATGACGATGCTGGAAACTTAAAGCTGGATACTGCCTTGATGACCAATCAAAACATAGACCTTTTCATGAACTACGATCTTGCTCATTTACAGAAACGTATGGATGCAGGCGTTGCCTTGGATCTAAGCACGAAGACAGATTATGATATCGACAGCCAGATCGGCGAGGACGCAGCAATGTGGAAAATCAATGATAAGTACTATGGGATTCCTACAAAGAAAAACATGGCGTTTGTGTGGTTGAACAAAGATATGCTGGATGCAGCAGGATTACCGATTCCTGCGGTGGACTGGACCTGGTCAGATCTTGAGGAGTATGCGAAGAAGCTAACGAAGCCTGGTGTGTACGGATTATTGCAGGCAGATTCCTCCTTCTCAACAACGATGGACGGTACGCTTGCTGGAATGGGTGTGAAACAGGCGGATGGTACTTCAAACTTTGGGAATGATCTATGGAAAGAACACCTGGAAATATTGCATAACATGATGTTCGTGGACAAATCCACACCGGAATATGGCGAGCAACTGACCAGTAAAATGCCGGTTGACACCATGTTCTTGCAAGGCAAAGCGGCAATGCTGGCAGCAGGTGAGTTTATTTTCCGAAATGCGAACAACTTGAAAGACTATCCGCATGATTTCAAAACCGCGTTCGCCGCTATTCCAAAAGTGAATAAAGATCAAAAGGATTATAAATATTCGGGCGGTGTGGGTGACATGCTTGCTCTTAATGCGAAATCCAAGAACCTGGATGCAGCTTGGGAGTTCGCAAAATGGTATGCGGATGGCGGTATGCTGCCAATGGCAAGCGGGGGTCGTATTCCAGCCTCTAAGAGTGTAGATAGTAAGGAAGCAATGAGCCTTCTCATGAAGGGTGTGGAAGACAAATATGATACAGATTCAATGAATAAAATTGTATTCGGCAAATTCCCGTCCTTCCAGCTAAATGTAACTCAACAAGCCATTGATGCACGTAAAGAAGAGTATGAAAAATACTTCTTAAATAAGCAAGATATTGAAACCACGATGAAGAATATGCAAACCCGTTCGCAAGAGTTATTGAAATAATGAAATAGTTAGCACAAAAGAGAAGGAGGAAGATTTCTTCGTTCTTCTCTTTCGTGTACCCATTTTTCAGCATACGAAAGGCGGCGATACCGTGAAGCGGAGAAGCTGGATGGACAGACAAGGCTGGATCGGCATGACCTTTATTCTTCCGAATATGATTGGTATTCTCTTATTCTTTATTATTCCTGCAATCTATTCCTTTGTCCTCATGTTTACGAATTATCAATTTTCAAATCCGAATTGGCAATTTACTGGGCTGGATAATCTCAAACGATTGTTCCATGACGATAATTTCTATGCCTCGATCAAATATACGGTGATATTCCTGATATCGGTTCCAGTATCGATGGTGCTCGCATTTATTGTAGCGTTATTTCTAAACCGCAGTGTGTATCTTAAAGGCGTATTACGTGGAATGTTCTTCCTACCGTATATCTCCAGTGGAGTAGCCGTTGCATTTGTCTGGATGCTGCTATTTCAGCCTTCACAGGGACCCATCAATGAAATGCTTCGCTGGATTGGCATAACATCGCCGCCAGGATGGTTTGCGGATACGGAAACCGCAATGTATGCCATTGATATCGTACAAATCTGGCTGATGCTTGGCTACAATATGATCATATATTTAGCTGCATTACAGGAAATTTCGACAGAACAGCTGGAGGCTGCCCGGATCGATGGTGCAAGCACATTCAAAACAACATGGAAAATTGTATGGCCTCTTGTTAGTCCCACAACTTTCTTATTAATGATTACCGGATTAATTATGACGATGAAATCGTTCTCGATTATTCAAGCCATTACGGCTGGAGGTCCTAGCGGAAGTACGACGGTCTTATCACTATTCGTTTATAAAACAGCGTTCAGTTATTACGATATGGGATACGCTTCAGCCATTTCATGGTTCTTGTTCGCCGTCATTCTCGTCATTACAGTCATTCAGTGGATCGGCCAAAAGCGCTGGGTTCATTACTAAATGATCCCACAAAGTGAAGCTTTGCGGGGGGCCCCGAAACCATAATTTAAAGGAGCAGGCGGTATGAATGAAAACGCAGGAAACATGAAGGTGAAACTGCCAGTAACGGTCATCATGTTTGTTCTAGGACTATTTATGATTGTGCCTTTCCTATGGATGCTCATCACATCCTTTCAGACACCTGCCGAGGTGTTTAACAAATGGCTGCCTTCATCTCTCAACTGGAGCAATCATATTCGGGTATGGACAGGAAGTCATGATTTTGTTCCGTATTATTTAAATTCACTTAAGATTTCAATTATTGGAACTGTGGGGGCTGTGTTTCTATCTGCCCTTGCCGCTTACGGATTTTCACGTACTTCGTTCAAAGGTCGAGATGGACTATTTGTCATATATTTATCCATGATGATGGTTCCACCTCAGGTGCTTTTTGTTCCAAAGTTTATCATGTTTAACTGGGTTGGGATTTACAATACGCATTGGGCGCTGATCTTACCAGCCATGTTCTCAATCTTCGGTGTATTTATGCTTCGGCAGTTCTTTATGAGTATTCCTAAGGAAATTACGGAATCCGCTTTTTTGGATGGGGCGGGGCATTATAAGATATTTTTCCGCTTAATTCTGCCATTAGCGAAGCCAGCAATAGCAACGTTTGCTATTCTCGATTTCTCCTGGCAATGGAATGATTATGAGAATGCGCTTGTATTCTTGCAAAGCCCTAAACTATATACCATTCCGCTTGGATTGCAGAATTTTATTCTTGAGAACAATGTGGACTACAACGGGATGATGGCTGCTTCATCGGCTGCGATTATTCCAATGATTATTATCTTCTTTGTGGGTCAGAAATACATTATTCAAGGGATTTCCAGCTCGGCTGTGAAAGGCTAACTATAGGAGGAGTACTAACATGAGAACAGAAACGGTGAAATCCGATGTAACAGTGGTCGGTGGTGGACTTGCAGGAATGAACGCGGCGATCGCTGCAGCGCGCCTAGGGTTAAAGGTAGCACTAGTGCAGAACCGTCCTGTACTTGGTGGTAACTCGAGTTCAGAGGTTCGGGTATGGGTATGTGGTGCAACAGGACATGGTGTAAATCGATATGCACGTGAGACAGGCATTATGGGTGAGTTATTCATCGAGAATCAATACCGGAACCCGGAGGGAAATCCATACTTATGGGATCTAACCTTACTCGAAGCCGTGAAGGCAGAGTCGAATATCAGCCTATTCCTAAATACCGATGTACGCGAAGTGGAAGCGGAAGGTGAGGCAGAGGATCGGACGATTCGCAGTGTGATTGGTTGGATGATGGGATCTGAGCGGTTGATTACGTTCAAGAGTGAGGCGTTCATCGATTGCACGGGCGATGGTTTGGTTGGCTTCCTAGCAGGAGCTGACTTCCGATTAGGACGTGAAGCCCGCCATGAATTTAATGAGGAATGGGCACCTGAAGTGCCAGATAACATTACATTAGGCAGTACATTATTGTTTTATACACAGGATACAGGAAAACCGGTACGTTATGTTGCTCCATCGTTCGCGAAGGATATTACAACAACGTCGATTCCGATCCGTCGGGTCATTCGGAGTGGAGATTCAGGCTGTCACTACTGGTGGATTGAGTGGGGCGGTGAGCTTGATACGGTGGATGAGAATGAACGTATACGTGATGAGCTATCCTCTGTTATTTATGGGATTTGGGATTACATTAAAAACTCAGGTCATTTTGATGCCGAAAATATGACGCTGGAGTGGGTTGGCTCAATTCCGGGTAAACGTGAATACAGACGGTTTGTTGGCGATACGATATTAACGCAAAATGATATTCTTGCGCAGCGTGAATTTGAAGACCGGATTGGATTCGGAGGATGGTCGATTGATCTGCATCCACCGCAAGGGATGTACGCAGAAGAGAGCGGCTCGAAGCATCTGCATGCGGATGGGATTTATCATATTCCATTTAGTTCGCTCTATTCGAAGAATGTGCGAAATCTACTCTTCGCGGGTCGGAATATCAGCGCATCTCATGTGGCTTTTGGAACAACACGCGTCATGGCGACCTGTGCGATCATGGGTGAAGCGGCTGGAGCAGGTGCAGCATTATCCGTCATCAAAGGTGTAACCCCTCGTGAAATTCGCAATCAGCATATGCATGAATTGCAACAGGTGATGTTAAAGCAAGATGCTTCGATTATTGGATTGCGCAACGAAGATCCGCTAGATCTCGCGAGAAATAGTGAGATTCATGCGTCCAGTACGATGAAAGGCATAGTACTGGATCGACCAGCTGAAGCTTATGAGCTTTCTCATGACGTAGGAATTTTGTTTCCGGTTGAAGGAAATATCCTTGGGTTGAAGCTGCTTGTGTCAGCAAGTACTCAGTCAGAGTTGACCGTTGAGCTATGGACGACTGGGCGTGCGGAAAATTACGTTCCAGCAGAGTGTAGACAGGTTGATGTTGTAATAGTACAAGCTGGAGAGCAGCAATGGATTGATGTTCCGGTACAAGAGGAGCAGTGGAGTTCAATCGGCGAATGTAATATCTTCGCTATTATTCGAGCTAATGAGCATATTCAATTGCATATTTCAGAAACCCCAATCACAGGTGTTATTACATTTGAGCGAGGCGTGAAACCTGTAGTCGATTCAGCGCTGGAGGATCATCAGCCAGATCAGCCGGTGATGGAGTGGAGCATGAAACAGCTTGTACGCAGGCATTTCTGCTTTGCGGTAGAAACATCCGCATATGCTGCATCCAAAGTCACTGACGGGTATGTTCGACCTTTTGCAGGGCCACATAGCTGGGTTTCTGAGCCGATGACTGCTGGTAGAACGGAGTGGGTAGAGGCGCGTCTCCCGGATGCTGCTTCAGTCTCTGAAATTCATTTTACCTTTAACGATGATGTTAATGAGGATCTTATCAACTTACATCACCATGAAACGCCATTTCTAGTGATTCCTGAACTAGTAAAGGCTTACGATGTAGAGTTACTCATTGATGGCGTGTGGCAAGTCATGTTCCGCGTCAAAGACAATCATCGCCGGAAGAACGTACATCGTTTAGAGAAGCCTGTCCTTACGGATGCTGTTCGGATCGTTGTTCATGAAACCAACGGAGGAGAACGTGCAGAACTCGTGGAAATGCGGATATATTAAGAAGAAACGGCTTAGCCGTCCTTATAGGGACGGTATCCGTTTCTGCGAGAAATACAAAATATATAGGATAACGTAAAACTTATATTTTTTTGTATTTTAAAATAGAGATCATTTATAAATGATCGCCCTTGGAGGGAAGCCGTCAGGCTTCCCTTTTCTTGTTTTTTAGATTACACTAGTCAAACGATATTTTTATATAAAGGAGACAGCTAATGACCACGAATACTAATGGCCGTCCCCCTGAGGCCGTATACATTCATATTCCTTTTTGTACCAATAAGTGCTTTTATTGTGATTTTAATTCCTACGTTCTCAAGGATCAGCCGGTTATGGATTATCTCCAAGCCTTGGATCGAGAAATGGAGCTGACCGTCAAGAACACTCCACCGGGTGTTATCAAAACGATCTTTGTCGGCGGTGGTACCCCAACAGTACTGAAGCCGGATGAGATGGCTTATTTTCTAAAATCAGTTCGGACACATTTCCCAAACTGGGATAAAGATATCGAGTTCTCTATGGAAGCAAATCCGGGAACTACGGATATAGATAAGTTGGCGGTTATGAAAGAAGGCGGCGTGAATCGGGTGAGCTTTGGTGTTCAGGCGTTTCAGAACGAACTCCTTACGGGTATTGGCCGGATTCATAATGTTGACGATGTATACCGCAGCTTGGAGAATGCTCGTGCAGTTGGTCTTAACAACCTGTCGGTTGACCTTATGTTTGGTTTGCCGAACCAAACTGTAGAGATGCTGGGCGAAAGTATTCGTAAGGCCTTGGAGCTTGATTTACCCCACTATTCTATTTACAGCTTGAAGGTGGAGGAGAACACTCTTTTTCACACCCTATTTAATAAGAACAAACTTCCTCTTCCTAATGAAGAAGATGAACTGCAAATGTACCTCTTGTTGATGTCATCTATGAAGGAAGCGGGCTATAACCAATACGAAATCAGTAACTTCGCAAAACCAGGTATGGAGAGTCGTCACAATATCACTTACTGGCGTAATGAAGATTATTATGGTCTTGGAGCAGGTGCACATGGATATGTGGGTCGCCAGCGTCATATTAATGTTAAGGGTGTAAATCCTTATGTTGAAGCTACACGTAAAGGGTTGCCTCGATTAGACGCATACCCAATTACTGAAGCAGAAGCGATGGAGGACTTTATGATGGTTGGCTTACGTATGCATGAAGGCGTCTCTAATGAGGCTTTTCAAGCGCAATTTGGGCGTTCGATAGAGGATGTATTTGCGAAATCCTTGCATAAGATGCTGCATGCAGGTCTACTTGAGCACGAAGAGGGGACTTACCGACTCAGCAAGCAAGGGATCCTTTTCGGGAACGATGTTTTCGCGGAATTTGTAGGCGCACTGACAGAAGTTTAATTTTAAAATACCCCTTGAATTGTAATTCACTCTGTTGTATATTTATTCATATTATCAACAGAGGGGTGAATTAAAGTGCTTGCCAAGACGGAAATGATCCGCCATTCGTCTCCAGCAGGAGACGCACAGGTGATTTGCAGAAATGCTGTGATAGAAGATGTTGAACCGTTGTATCTGATGATAGAAGAATACGCACAGCGCGGGATCATGTTGCCCCGTTCCAGGCAGGCGCTGACACGCCAGATCAATCAATTCGTTGTTGCAGAAATTGGCGGCAGATTCGTTGGCTGTGGGTCACTCTTCAGACTCGGGAATGATCTTGTAGAGATTCGCTCGATCGGTCTGAATGACGAAGGTAAGGGCAAAGGTGTAGGCTCAATGATTTTAGAGAAGTTGGTTGAGGAAGCCAGAAACCAGAAAATCCCTAAGGTCATGGCACTAACCTACGCCGTAGATTTCTTTCTTAGAAACGGATTCGAAGTCGTCGAGAAAGAGATTTTTCCCGAAAAGGTATGGACAGATTGCGTGAATTGTAAAAAGCAGCATGCCTGCGATGAAATAGCAGTACTTAAGATGCTGAACTGACTTGACAATGTCAATGTCAGTTTGGTATTTTTGTATTAGTGGTTAGCACTCATCTGAGTCGAGTGCTAACGAATCGGAGCCAACAGCCGATAGGAGGGGATAACATGTTAACTGATCGCCAGAGAATGATACTAAATGCAATTGTAGATGATTATATTTCATCGGCAGAACCAGTAGGATCTCGCAGCATTTCTAAACGGGGTGATGTAGGGTACAGCCCTGCAACTATTCGAAATGAAATGGCTGACCTAGAGGATTTGGGTTATCTCGAGCAGCCTCATACATCGGCGGGGAGAATACCTTCCCATAAAGGATACCGATATTATGTGGATCATTTGGTACCGTGGAATTCCGCCGAAACGGCAGAGATGGGCACGATCCGCGCTTTTTTTGCCGAGAAGCTGAATGCGATGGAGCAGGTAATCCAACATGCGGCGATGATTCTTTCCAATATGACGAATTACACTTCCATCCTTCTGGGACCGGAGGTTTTTCATACATCATTGCGTCATTTTCAGTTGTTACCACTAGATGATAAAACCGCTGTAGCGATTATTGTTACAAGTACGGGTCAAGTTGAGAACCGTACGGTGAACATTCCACCGGAGATATCCGTTTCCGAGATGGAGAAAGTGGTTAACCTACTGAATAGTAAGCTGGTCAATGTACCACTCTATAAGCTGAAGACTCGGCTGTATTCCGAGCTTGGCGAGGAAATGCAGCGTCACATCTCACATTATGAAGAATTAATGCAAGTGCTAGACATTGCGCTGGAAAGTGATCAAGAGCAGCGTATCTATCTTAGTGGAGCGACGAATATGCTTACACAGCCTGAGTTCAAGGATGTTGACAAGGTGAAAAGCATTCTTGATCTGCTGGAAGAGACGCCTACATTGCTCAAAATGCTGGCCCCTACAACAGGCGGCACAGGTATCCAGGTCCGAATAGGGACGGAGAACAATCATGAAGCGTTCGCTAACTGCAGTCTGATCACCGCCACTTATTCTCTTGATGGGCAGGCACTGGGGAGCATTGGTATCCTTGGTCCGACACGAATGGAATATGCAAGAGTGATGGGGATCTTGGGCATTTTATCCCGAGATTTGACAGCGATGCTGGCACACTGGTATAAGTGAACAGAGTCAACATTGATTACGTGAATGATTTTAATGAATGATTTTAAGGAGGTGAAGACAACTTGAAAAAGGAACAAGTTCAAGATGCTAATGAATTCAAAGAAGATTTGATAAATGAGGAACCTGAGGCTGATGTAGCTTCGGAAACCGACTCATTTACGGCAGAAGAAATTAGTGAAGGTGCTTCAGACACAGGTTCGGAGGTAAAACGTCTGCAGGATCTCGCTGATGAATATCAAGGACGTGCGTTGCGTGCGCAGGCTGATTTCGATAACTTCCGTCGTCGTACTCAGAAGGAGAAAGAAGAGTTGGCTCAATATGCCACCTCCAAGCTCGTGACTGAATTGCTTTCAGTACTGGACAATTTTGAGCGTGCTTTAGTGACTACTCCTAGCAGCCCAGAATCCGAAGCTTTCGTGAAGGGTGTTAATATGATTTTCCGTCAGCTAGATGGGGTATTGAAGTCCGAGGGACTTACGGCTATGGAAACAGTAGGACAGCCTTTTAATCCTGAATACCATCAGGCTATTATGCAGGTGGAGAGCGAGGAGTACGAAGAGGGTATCGTAACGGAAGAGGTCCAAAAGGGATACCTCCTGAAAGATAAAGTCCTTCGTCCTGCTATGGTCAAAGTCAGCATGTAATCTGTATATATAGGACGGGCAGTATCTGTCCACCATGTACCATTCGAATTTTTTAAATATTTTATTATTTTAATGAGCGAATGCTCCATATACCTTTAGAGGAGGCAAATTATTGTGAGTAAAGTTATCGGTATTGACTTAGGAACCACGAACTCTTGCGTTGCCGTAATGGAAGGCGGCGAAGCCGTTGTAATTCCAAACCCAGAGGGCGCACGTACAACCCCTTCGGTGGTAGGTTTTAAGAAAGACGGCGAGCGTATCGTCGGTGAAACAGCTAAACGCCAAGCAATTACTAACCCTGATCGTACGATCAGCTCTGTTAAACGTCACATGGGTACTAACCATAAAGAAAGCATCGATGGTAAAGACTATTCCCCACAAGAAATTTCAGCAATGATTCTTCAAAAGCTGAAATCCGATGCAGAAGCATATCTTGGCCAAACTGTTACTCAAGCAGTTATCACAGTTCCTGCTTATTTCAATGACAGCCAACGTCAAGCTACTAAAGATGCAGGTAAAATTGCAGGCTTGGAAGTTTTGCGTATTGTGAATGAGCCAACAGCTGCAGCTTTGGCATATGGTCTGGAGAAATCCGAAGATCAAACTATCCTTGTTTATGACCTTGGTGGCGGTACGTTCGACGTATCTATCCTTGAACTGGGCGATGGATTCTTTGAAGTAAAAGCTACAAGCGGCGACAACAAACTTGGTGGCGATGACTTTGACCAAGTGGTTATGGATCATCTGGTATCCGAATTTAAGAAAGAGCAAGGCATTGATCTGAGCAAAGATAAATCTGCTGTACAACGTTTGAAAGATGCAGCTGAAAAAGCGAAGAAAGAATTGTCGGGCGTACTGACAACTACTATTTCTCTTCCGTTCATCACTGTAGTTGACGGAGTACCTCAGCATTTGGAGATCAACTTGACTCGTGCGAAGTTTGATGAGCTTACTGCTGGTCTAGTAGAACGTACTTTGGGACCAACTCGTCAAGCATTGTCTGATGCTGGCATGACGCCTGCAGACCTTACCAGAATCGTTCTGGTTGGTGGTTCTACACGTATCCCTGCTGTACAAGATGCAATTAAGAAGCTTACAGGTAAAGATCCACACAAAGGTGTGAATCCGGATGAAGTTGTAGCTCTTGGTGCTGCTGTTCAAGCGGGTGTATTGACTGGTGATGTTAAGGACGTTGTATTGCTCGACGTAACTCCGCTTTCCCTCGGTATCGAAACTGCAGGCGGCGTGTTCACGAAGATGATCGAGCGTAACACTACAATTCCTACAAGTAAATCCCAAGTATTCTCGACCTTTGCTGACAACCAACCTAGCGTTGAGATTCACGTGCTACAAGGTGAGCGCCAAATGGCGAATGGCAACAAAACATTGGGACGCTTCATGCTGAACGAGATTCCACCAGCACCACGTGGCGTACCACAAATCGAAGTTTCTTTCGATATTGATGCCAACGGTATCGTGAATGTGTCTGCAACTGATAAAGGCACTAACAAGAGCCAAAAGATCACTATCACTTCTTCCAGCGGTCTGAGCGACGCAGAAGTAGAACAAATGATGAAGGATGCCGAGCTTCACGCTGAGGAAGACCGTAAGCGTAAAGAATTGGTAGAAGCGAAGAACAGCGCTGACCAACTCGTGTATTCCACTGAGAAAGTGATCAAAGATCTTGGTGATAAAGCTGATGCTTCCGAAGTTGAAAAAGCAAACGAAGCTAAAGATAAAGTGAAAGCAGCACTTGAAACTGACAATCTTGAAGAAATCAATGCAGCTACAGAAGCATTGACTGAGATTGTACAACAGTTGTCCATGAAGCTGTACGAACAAGCTGCTCAAGCAGAGCAAGGTGCTGAAGGTGGCGCTGGAGCTGCTGAAGGCGCTCCTAAGAAAGACAATGTAGTTGACGCTGATTACGAGGTTGTTGACGAAGATAAGAATCAAGGGTAACCTTAAACGATAAGTGTATAGGGCGTAACTGATAAATTCTTATATAGTTAAGAAGGGAAGGTCAAAACCGGGTCATCCCGTGTTTTGACTTTCCTTTTGTAATATCAGTTTGCACACTCTTCGCGAATGCGCCTTCTGATATTGTAAGAATAAACATCTGCTGGAACTGGATGGTCAGATCCTGGGGTTTTATCGTATAATGGTTTCTTTGGCAGGTAATTAGGAATTTGAGTATGTAATGTACGGAGGTGAAAGCAGTGGCAGATAAACGCGATTATTATGAAGTGCTTGGCCTCAGTAGAGATGCTTCAGACGACGAGGTGAAGAAAGCGTACCGGAAATTGGCGCGCCAATATCACCCAGACGTGAATAAAGCAGATGATGCTGAAGCTAAGTTTAAAGAAGTAAAAGAAGCTTACGATGTTC
Organism: Paenibacillus sp. NPDC058367; assembly: GCF_042723305.1. Classification (NCBI taxonomy): domain Bacteria; kingdom Bacillati; phylum Bacillota; class Bacilli; order Caryophanales; family Paenibacillaceae; genus Paenibacillus; species Paenibacillus sp. NPDC058367. The sequence continues at coordinate 753,901 of NZ_JBHXIZ010000003.1, read as the reverse complement.
TTAGCGACGGACAACAGCGAGCTAGATATGACCAATATGGCCATATTGATCCTAACCAAGGTATGGGCGGCTTCGGAGGCGGCGGTGGCGACTTCGGAGGATTAGGCGATATCTTTGATATGTTCTTTGGCGGCGGCGGACGTCGTGATCCTAACGCACCACAGCGTGGTGGGGATTTGCAGTATACGATGACCATTGAATTCAAGGAAGCGGTATTCGGTAAAGAAACTGATATCACTATTCCACGTACGGAAACTTGCGATACCTGCTACGGCTCCGGGGCTAAACCGGGTACTAAACCAGAGACTTGTTCCACTTGTCATGGTAGTGGGCAACAGGAATTCGTACAGAATACACCACTTGGACAGATGCGTAATCGTCGTCCATGTTCGCATTGCAGTGGTACAGGTAAGATTATTAAGGAAAAATGTACGACTTGTAGCGGACAGGGTAAAGTTAAGAAGCAGCGTAAGATTCATGTACGCATCCCTGCCGGTGTCGATGACGGTGCGCAGCTGCGCATGACTGGCGAAGGCGAGGGCGGCTTACGCGGTGGTCCTGCTGGAGACTTGTATATTGTCATCCGTGTCAAATCGCATGATTTCTTCGTACGTGAGAACGATGATATTATGTGCGAGGTTCCACTTACATTTGCACAGGCTGCACTTGGCGATGAGATTGAGATTCCTACCTTAACGGAAAAAGTGAAGCTGAAGATTCCTGCGGGAACGCAGACCGGTACTTTCTTCCGCCTTAAAGGTAAAGGTGTTCCACGTCTACGTGGATCTGGCCAAGGTGACCAGCATGTTAGAGTCATTGTTGTGACACCTAGCAAGCTGAATGATGAGCAAAAAGATTTGTTGCGACAGTTCGCCTCTCTAAATGGAGAAAACACACATGAGCATGAGCAATCTTTCTTTGATCGTGTGAAGCGTGCGTTCCGCGGGGACTGATATTTCTAACTTCATTAATTGAGTAAATAAATAATACAGCAGAGCAGCGATCCTCCCGTTATTTGGGGATCGCTGCTCTGCTTTTTTGATTAAGGCAGTTTGCTCATGTCGACTGTTAGTAGGGACAAGCTAGCCAATCTCATACGGTGCTTTTCATGCCAATAGCGACTATGGGGTCCGTTAGCATGCCAAATATCGCATAATCCAGCGTTTAAGGTCATCTGAGTCCGATGACTGCCTCGGAAACGCAAATGTGACTTATAGACGAAAAAGCCCCAGCAGTCATTGGCTGCTGGGGCTTTCTTTTAAAGTGCAACTAGATGTTGTTCGAAGAACGTAGGTCCTCAAGCACACGGCTCAGAATTGTTGCTGCTTGTGCACGAGTCAATGTACCTTGTGGATTGAAGCTGTCCGCAGTAACACCTTTGAGATAACCTTTGGTTACAGCATAGGCTACAGCGTTGCGTGCCTCCGCAGCGATGTTATCCGCATCCTTAAAGCTTAAAGGTGTCTTGGCTACTGTAAGATCAGCACCAAGAGCCTTAGCGATGATAAGAGCTGCTTCCTCGCGAGTCAGCACATCACGAGATCCACTTTCTTTGATGCGAGTACTCCAAGTGTCACCTTTTCCAAGTAGACGGTCGAAGAGCGTTAGAAGCTCTGCCTGATTTAAAGTGTCAGCAGGTTTAAAGCTGCCATCGGCTCCTTTGCCGGCAATGATACCATGTGAAGCAAGGATTTCGATATCGGTTTGAGCCCAGTGTGTGCCAATATCTTTAAAGCTTATTTTTCGGGATGCTGCACTGTAAGAACCGTCACCAGTAACGTTAAACTGTAGAATCCCTTCTTTAGAGATAGAACCAGGTAGTAGATAGGACCATTTATGATCCTTTGATTCTACATAAGCGGCAGTCTTTCGTGCATCATGAAGACTGCTGGCTTTTAGATTAAGCTGAAGGATGATCGGCTTTCCGGTTGTCCAACCATTTTTGATAGTGAGAATGGAAGAACCGATATTTAATGCTGCTGAGCTACCTGCTAAAACTGCTGTGTTGCCCGCATCGGTCAGACTAATCGTAAGGGTTAAGCCGTTGCTGTTGATGAAATCCGGAAGTGTCGCCGCTGGAATAAGTACATTGAACCCATTACCATTTAGGCGGAGCGCATTCTCCGATTTCTTTAACTGCTCGGCTTGGGCCGGGGTAAGAGTAACAACAACTTGGCTATATTTATTGAAGCTTACATCGCTAAGATCAAGAACAGAAGTTTTATCTTTTGCATTCTGGATCGAATTGGCTAATGCAGTGTCTAAGATGTTGAACACCGCTGAAGGCTTGCCACCTGCTGAATCTGCAGTCTCTACTAGCTTCCCAGATTTCAATGCGATTCCAGAAGCGGGAGCACTGGTTGCCGTAGGTACATTCGATTCAGGTGTAGGTGTTGGCTTCGGTGTTTCAGGTGTGTTAACAGTTACGCTTACCGTTCTCAAACCAGATGGGATCGTTGATGTTGTAGCATCATTCCAGACCTGTACATCGTATAGCTCCAAGTCGTATTTTCCCGCTTTAGATGGTTTGAAGGTTATTTTGCCTAGTGAGCCAGAGCCGTGATAAGCACCACCTGATAGATTGACGCTATACTGTGTCAGTTTGCGGCCGTCTCCGAGATCATAGGTTTCTGAGAATTCTGTAAGTGCAACACCAGAGAAATTCTCCTCTTGATACGTAGCCAGTTGTACGCTTGGCTGGATCGCTGGTGTTTCGAGAGAACCATCGTAGATGACAGCGAATGAAGCCCCATAGATGCCATAAACCTCATCTGTCACGGAATACCCTAGATCAACGGTTACCGGCTGTCCCAAATCAATAGTGGCTGCAGATAGAGACGGATTTACATTGAAAATACCATCCCCTGTGCTATAAAGCAGTCGCTGAGCATAATCATCGTCGTCCGCGCCATTACCTACTTTATCAACCACATAGATTTTGTACTCATTAAGCCCCCCGTTAACAGGAACGTCAATGGAAAAAGCACCATTACTTGCAATTACTCCACCGAATTTATAAGTATTCCCATCATAATGTTTACCTTCGGCGTACACGGTAAACCAATTTCCAATAGGTTGTGTATTAGAAATATAATAGGCCATTAGGTCATCATCAATAAAACCGCTGATTTGAGCCGCACCAGGATCGGTTGGCGCTTCACGTTCATACTCCTCAAGTGTGATGCCGGAAACTAATGGCTTCTCGGTATCAATTGTGAACTTGATCTTTTGTGTCTCGAGCAGTTGTCCATTGGGAAGCACAGGAGTGATGTAGTAGTGACCATCTGGTAAAGTGGACTTGGCGGAGGTCTCCAGGTCTGTTAACGTTCCATCCCAATTTGTAATTTCGTACACGCCACGATAGACCTTTTCATCGATAGAATAAACTGCACCTAAAACTGTCGCAGGAGCATCTATTGAAGAGGCTACAAAACTTATGCCATCCAGCTCTTCATTGACAGAGAAGGTAAAGGTGGTATCGTCTGAGCGTCCATCCCCATTAGGAGAAATCTGTGGATCTTCAAAAGAAAGTTGATTAACAGGCTCTAAATTGAATTTATCGCCAACAAGTGCATTAAAGGGAAGACGAAGAGTTTCTGTATCAGAGGTTAGGAACAGGATGCCTTCATATGCTCCCTCTTTTGCAGTGTCAGAAACCTTCAGTGTAAATTGTGCATAATGATCTACACCTGAGGTAATACTTTTTGGTGCAATATTAATACTAATGTCACCAGGCGCTTCTGTAAGCCATTCGGTGGACAGCGTGTAGGTTGATCCAATCCCTTTAAAGTCCTCTACATAGACTGATTTCGTTACACTAGCTCCCTTTGAGAGCAAGCCAAAGGATAAGGAACCTGTGTAATAAGGGATTTCTACAGTACCTGGAAGACCACTAATTAAGCTCTCCCCGACTTTAGCAATAGATTCAGCTTTAGCTGATTTCTCCAAATTAATTAATCCGGCACCTTGTTGATATAGTGAGTAAGGATTCCCATCACGGTTAAAGATAGGATCAGCATTGTTCATTAGCAGTGCTTTAATTTCATTTGGCTTAAGATCAGAGTTTTCACTCAGTAGCAAAGCTACAGCTCCTACAACATGTGGGGTTGCCATGCTGGTGCCGTTTTTTAAGCCATAAGCGTGTTCGTAATCACCATTCCAGCTAGGAATTGTGGAGTTGATACTGACCCCTGGCGCAACAACATCAGGTTTGATTAGATAATCCGGCATCCCCGGACCCATTGAGCTGAAGTTTGCTAACTGATTGACTTCAAGCCCTATATAGTAACTGATGATATCTTTAGCAGCATCCAATTGAGCTTTTATCTTTTTGCCATCTGCTTGAGTAATTCCGTAGGTAGGAACGTAATTCCCAGGCGCACCAAGGGTGGGAGAGATTTCACCAGTAGTATTATTAGCAATTAGGACAAGTTTGGCTCCAGCTGCTTTGGCATTTAGAGATTTATCTCCGAAACTCAGCACACCTCGATCGACAAGGACTACCTTATCTTTGACGTCCAAATTTGTGTAATCGGAAGTACCTCCAAGACCAGCGTAAACGATCTTACTGCCAGCTATATTATCAACTAAGTCTGGGGAGTAAGTTGCTAAGGTCCCTGGAATTTTTTTAACATCGCCAATATCAAAGAATGGGGTATTCACTGGGGTAGTAGAAGCACCTACACTAAGTGCGAGTTGAGATCCAGCAGGTTCGCCCAATGTTCCTACATCCGGTCCAGCGTTACCGGCGGCAACTACAACATTCACGCCCGACTTTATGGCGTTGTCTATCGCGATTGAACTTGCGGAATAGCTTTGGTTAACATCAGAGCCCAGGGAGAGGTTAATTATATCGGCTCCATCAGCGACCGCTTTCTCAATACCCGCGATTACAACCGCTGTTGGACCGGAACCGTAAGGGCCAAGTACGCGATACGCGTACAAATCTACCTCAGGTGCAACATCCAATATTGTACCTGCTACATGAGTGCCATGCGAGGTTTCATATGGGCTACCATTTTTTGGAGGGAAGTTGGCATCAGGAGGTGTTTCTGACGGATCATTATCCTGATCATAGGCATCGTAACCGCCCTTATAATTATCCTTTAATAAAGGGTGGTTTTTATCGATGCCGGTATCTACAACCGCTACCTGTACCCCTTCTCCTGTGTAACCTAATGCATGTAGTGTATTCGCACCTATAAGATTGCCACTGTCCGAATAAGAACGTGTAACAGGCAAAGTCGCTACCTCTAGACTGTCTGCTAACGCATGCACTTCATCATTTGGATAAACAGCCGCGACGCCCGGAAGCTCTAGCAGCTTGTTTACTTGATTGGCTGGCAACGTAATGGAATACCCGTTAAAAATTTCACTGTATTCAAAACCGATGTCGGCATCGATTTTCTGCGCTGAGGAAATAAAGCTTTTATGCTCTGAGATAATTTTACTGCGTTGTAAGGAGACTGAGGATCGTAAAGAAGAAGTTTTAGCCTCATTTTCATACACACTGACTGGTTTATTAGTTAATTCCACAATTACGGATACTGGTGCTGAACCTTTGAGCACACCCGCGTAGTTATGAGGGGTCACACTTTGAGAATGTACATTATTAGCTAGGTTAGTTGATGTTTCAAGGGATGAGTTCGCAAATGCAGCGGATGGAAAAAGGACAGAAACAGCCAGTCCGAAGCTCGCCGCCCCAATACCAAATTTTTGAATAGAGTGTTTAAAGGTACGTTTCAAATAAGTTCATCCTCCCAAATGAATTTTTATACTGCAGTGTGTATCTGTAGTTCTCCTCCTCAGCGTAAAATGTAAAAAATTATGAAAATTAAATTTATTCTACAGCTATAACTTCAAATCGAATATACAACTTTAGCACTATATTGCAGGGAAGCGTCGAGGAAAATGTCGAATTCCCAGTAAATAAGTGGAGTATGAGAAAAAAAGGGCATAAAAGAAGTGAAATGAAGACAATATAAAGGAATGCAACAGATATCTGAATTTCAAGCGAGAGCGGGGATAAGATGTCGGAAAGATCTATTTTGGCTTATTTTAAAAGCCCTGAGGAAGCGGAGGGTGTTGCTCGTAAGCTCCGTGCACTTCGGGCCATTGAAATTTCCGTTGATCGCTTCAGTAGATATGGAGGCACGAGCTTTAGCTCAGGGGTAAACCCAGTGACAGGCAATGTTGCCAGAATGGACTCCATGACTGCTGAGCGTGCACACACAGGTATACTAGCTGCTGCTGATACCAGCGCCAGTGGGATGAGTCATGGCGGAGATGGAGGACCGACGGGTAGAGATATTTTACTTACGGTGATCTTGAATTCGGAGTCCCATGATCAAGCATTACGCTTAATTGAAGAAGCAGGCGGGATGATTTGAATAATAATTTTCTTAATAAGAAGGGAGACGATCGATACTATGGATAGAGAGAACTCGCAAATATTCTCAAAGACCGAGAAGATGAAAATGCTGTACGAGGCGAAGGCAGAGGACGTAGAGTTTTCAGCAGCGGAGGCAGATCTGGAGGATATCGAAGCCCAGGCCCGGGCGTTAGAAGCAGACAAACGTCAGCTGCATGAAATTATGAAAAAAGAATAGATGCTAAAAGCTAAGGCAGATACCTCACATTGTGGGGTATTTTTGCGTTCTGGTGTGTATAATTAGGAGAATAGCCCATGCAGGGGGGAGAATATGGACAACGTTATTTTATGGATAGGTTTAGCACTGCTTATCGCATTCTTAACTTTTATGAATCAGAAGCAACTGTACTCTTCAAAAGTAAAACAGGCCTACCGTGAGCTGCGGGAGCTGACTGAAAAAGTTCGGCTGGAACGATCTGAGGCAAGCGATTTATACCGTTGGGAAGTAGAGTTAGCCGAGATGGAGAAACACCCGAACGAACTTAATAAACTGGATGCTGAGATTGGGGTTCGCCAGGCGTTTGTGATGTATTTGGAAAGACATAGTCCTCTGGATGCAAGACTTCCAAGTTTAAAGGAGGCTGCTGCCCATCAGAAGGATTCAGTATGGGGAATCAAGATGGGAGATTACGGATCCAAGAAATAAGGAACTGTACATATAAGGGCTATGTTTGCTGGACCGTTTGGTATGTGCATTTTCAAGAGACAAATTAGTATTAATAGGAACTTGCTTCGAACCCTGGCTGGAATTACGGCTGGGGTTTTTGTGGTTAAAAATAATTACGGAAAAACTCCCTGTATTTTTCTCCAGACGCCTAAAAATGTGAGCTTTTAGGGAGAATCTCCCACAAATAACTCTTAAAACTAGAAAAAGGCTTGATTTTATAAGATTATAGGGAGCATTTCCCTAAAAAAGAGATAAATCTTTGATATTCGTGTATTTATAGGGAGGTTTTCCCTAATTATCATCACTTAAAAGTATTTCAGGGATCAATCTATTAGAAATGAGCAATACTCGCTCGCCATCGGCCTTTTTTAACAACGAATTTTAATAAATTTAATAAGAATCATGTATTTCTCTCTGCGCAATAAGAGCGTATAATTGTTCAGATATACTTCATGATGACGCGACGAGTAACTTATAGATATCCAGGAGGAATTATTATATGGGAATGGTACACTCTCAGGGAGTTACCGATGAGCTTGTTGTCCGATCTTTAGAAAAAAATTTAGCGATTATAAGGTTTGATCTTGAGCGACGAGTGGCTTATGTGAATGACGTTTTTGCTAGTTCGATGGGGTATAACAAAGAAGAGATGTATGGTATGCATCATAAAGAGTTTTGCTTTCCTCACTTTGTAAATAGCCCGGGCTATGAGCTGTTCTGGCAGGATCTTTTTTCAGGAAAAAGTGTTCAGGATAAGATCGAACGAATGGATGCAAAAGGAAATGCGGTATGGCTGGAAGCTACATATATGCCTGTCTTTGATGAAAATAATGAACAGGTCATTGGCGTATCTAAGATAGCGACTAATATCACGGATCGACAAAATAACATGAGTGTTGTGGTACAGCGGATGAAAGAGATGTCGGACAGCTTAAATCATAGAGCCGAGAAAGGCATTGAACGTAGTCAAGAACTATTGCTGAGTATCGATAAAATAGCCGAAGTATCCATTGAAAATACACAGACTCTAGCTAATCTGGAGACACAAGCGGTATCGATTCAGGGAATTGTACAAACTATTCGTAACATTGCTTCGCAAACGCAACTGTTAGCGCTTAACGCAGCAATTGAAGCGGCACATGCCGGGGAGTTTGGGCGTGGTTTTGACGTGGTTGCAAAAGAAGTTAGGAAGCTATCTTCCATGGTGCAGGATTCGATCATTCAAGTGAAAGATAGTGTGGATGCCATTACGCTGGAAATCAATAAGATCTCCAAAGGAACAAACCAGGTGCAAGAAAATATAGAAGCTAGTCAACAGCAGATTCAAATAGCCGTAGATGATTTCAATAATATTTCTTCCTCAGCCCAGGATTTAGATACACAAGCACGAGAGGTTATGAATATCATTTAATTTCTGTATGCTGTTAGCGTGAATATAAAGGAAAGCCAGTTCTCAGATTTATGGGGAGTGGCTTTTTGTGTTGCGAGTTTAATTGTTATCTTTCATCTGTTATTACTAGCATCTATAGTTTATGCTCAGAAAAACGAACCTTTTCCAGAGATTGGTTGTCATATAGATATCACGGATAAGAAAGGAGGGAGAAAGATTTGGAGACTAACCGGGAATTATTCGAAGCCTACAACAAGGATGTATATCGGACCTGCTACTATATGGTGCATGACGCGGCGGATGCGGAGGACTTGACGCAGGATGTGTTCATTACCGTATTTCACACGAATCGTGAGAACGTAGAGCATTTGAAGGCTTGGATTATGAAAATAACGGTCAACCATTGCCTGAATCATTTGAAACGGAAGCGTACTTTACAGCAAAAAATATCAGACAATCTTTATTTATTTAAGAAGTCTCCAGAAATCCCTGTAGAGCGATTGATTGAACAGAGGGAGACATCAATGGAATGGGCGAAATATTTGAGCCAGTTGCCAGTCAAACTTCGGATGGTGATTACGCTTAGGTACATGCATGATTTCAGCTTGGCTGAAGTATCAGACCTGCTATCCATCCCGCTCGGGACGACCAAATCAAGGCTGCATAAAGGGCTAAAGGTATTGCGGAGAATTTTGCTGGAGGCTGGGGTTCAAATTGAACGGAAAGAGGGCGAATCTTATGAAAAAGTTGGAGAATATGCTGGAGCATCAGTTAAATGAGGGTCAAAGTGTAACATATCCTGATTTTGAAAGCATGTGGGAGAGAATTGAACATAAAAATACAACATCTTTTCACGCTCGGATGAGCAGTGGTAGCCAGAAACAGGGGAGAAACTGGAGCAAAATAGCACTTGTTTCATCGTTTTCAGTACTTCTAGCGGCGGCGCCAGTATATGCGGCAGTTCATTATAATTGGGATACAATGCTCCGTGAAAAAGGTGGTATTCAGGCGGCACTGGCACAAAACCTCGGTCAAAAGCTGGATCAATCGGTGACAAAGGACGGAGTGACGCTAAAGCTACATACCGCCATCGTGGATGAGAATCGAACGGTCATCTTATTCACATTGGATGTTGGACAACGACAGGACAGTGAAACTTGGCGTGTGACTGAGATGACCCTGAAAGGTACTGAGGGGAGAAATAGTTCTGGAGAGTACAATTATCTGAACTGGGACGAAAAGAACCGAATTTATAACGGTTATTTCGAAAGTGAATGGACACCAGAGAAGGACACCGTGAATGTTCAGCTAGTTACAAATGATATTCAGGCTTTTAGTGAACAGTCGTTAGATTTGCCGTTGGATATTCACTCGACGGAGACACAGAGCTTCCCTATTGGACAGGAGGGGATGCGCAGCATAGAGGTGAAGCCGTTTACCCAAGGTCAAGAGAAAATGTTATTCTCTTCAGCGATCATTTTTGATCAGCCAGAAGCAAAAGAATGGGCCTATCCAAATATTGTCGGGTACAAAAATGGAACGCTCATAAATTCGCTGCCTGGAGGTACTTTCGGTACACCAGGAGAAAAAGGGGAGTATACAGCGCAGCAATACTTTAAGGCGGAGGATGTTTCCGGTGGTCAAACGACTTATCAGCTGCAATATATGAAGAAAGAAAAAGATGTTAATGGACCACTTTCATTCGATCTTCAATTAAGTAAAAAGCAGATGGAGAGCGGGACGATAAAAACCAGTCTAAATCTGCCGCTCGAGGCAGGTGAGACTGATTACACGCTGGAGAATATGGTTGTGTCGCCTACTCAAATTCGAGTCACAGTTAGAAGTAAGGATATAGACAATGGCTTCCCTTATAAAAAGTATGCTCTTGAAGTAGCAGGCAAGACGCTTGAGGGGAATTTATGGAGATCTCCAGAGGGTGAGCCGGAGCTGACAGTGCTTCGTTTCGAACGGCCAGTCGATCTTGAAATTACGAAAGAGACTCCGATTACCTTTGTAGCTAAATATAAGGTGACTCAGCATGGCAGCTATAAAATTACCAAAAATAATGATGACAAAATACCGCTTCTTTTAACGAACATCTCTCAAAAGAAACAGACGATTATCCAGCAACTCAACGGGTATCCGGTGAAGTGGACATACTATATGCAAGGATCCGATCTTTATGTAGAAACTGGAAGTGAAGATGCTCGCTTCGGTGGAATTAACCAGACACATATCGGGTTGGGGAAGGAGCGCATCCTAGGTAAACCGCTAACCGTCAATTTCGCGGGGGATGGAAACAACAAGGCCATTGATGTGTATAAGGATTTTAAAGGTACAGAAGCTACTATCTATATGTTCTACTATACAACTGATGATCCGGATAAAGAAACGAGAGTGCAGATCCGGTTATAAGAGTTAGAAGAAGCATAATTAAAGGAAATAGAATAACTTTTTTAGGGGATGAACCTTGTGTTCTTCCCTTTTTTTCGTTTACAGTGAGTAGACGTTGTAAAGGTTTAGCTATGAATAATTAAAGGGGGAGGAAATGATGGAAGTAACTCGCTGTGCTTGGGTCAATGATGATCCTCTATATATTGCCTATCATGATGAAGAGTGGGGAAAGCCTCTGTATGGTGACCAAAAGCTGTTTGAATTGCTTATGCTGGAAGGGATGCAGGCAGGGCTGAGCTGGTACACGGTACTAAAAAAACGGGCGCGTTTCAGAGAGGTATTTGACGGATTTGATCCGAATAAGATTGTCCATTATGATGAAGCCAAAATGGCAGAGCTAATGAGTGATCCAGGGATTATTAGAAATCGATTGAAAATTGATGCTATCATTCGTAATGCGGGTGTGTATTTGCAAATTTGCGAGGAATATGGCAGCTTTGCAGAGTATCTCTGGAGCTTTGTCGGAGGTGTGCCAACTATTAATCATTGGAAGACTCGTGCAGATGTACCTGCTTCGACGGCTCAGTCTGATGAGATGAGTAAGGCATTAAAGAAGAAAGGCATGAAGTTTGTGGGTACTACAATATGCTATGCTTTTATGCAGGCATCGGGGATGGTGGATGATCATTCGCTCAACTGCTTTTGTAGGCGTAAAGAGGACGTCGCAGGTCGTTGAGCTGTAGTTTGGCGTTACACCAATAAGAAATGTTATACTATGAAGCGAATGCTTTCGAAGTGAGTTTTGCACGAAGTAAATCAATGAAGCAAATGCTCACAAAACTAAGCCTATGCTTTCGAAGCGAGTTTTGCACGAAGTAAACCAATGAAGCAAATGCTCACAAAACTTTTAGGAGGATTACATAAAGATGTTATGGCATGAAGTGACGATACATACAACAGAAGAAGCACAGGAAATGATTTCGAATTTTTTATATGAAGCTGGTGCGGGTGGGGTTTCTATCGAGGAATCCGGCACACTGAATAAAGAACGGGATACACGTTACGGTGAATTGTACGACCAACCTTTGAATGATATTCCTGAAGGAGAAGCGGTCATAAAAGGGTATTATGCCGATTCCACAGATATGGATGCTGTTATAGAAGAATTGACTCCACGGGTAGCCGAATTGCATGAGTACGGGATTGATCCAGGCAAAGCGTTGATTTCTTGGAAGACTGTGGATGAAGACGAATGGGCGCATGCTTGGAAGCAATATTTCAAACCGCTACGCGTATCCAAACGTCTTACCATTAAACCAACCTGGGAGGAATATACGCCTGAGAGTCCAGATGAAGCCATCATTGAGATCGACCCTGGCATGGCATTTGGTACTGGGACTCACCCTACAACAGCTTTGTGCCTCCGTGCACTTGAAAAGAATATTAGCGGCGGTGAAGAAGTTATCGATGTCGGCACCGGTTCAGGAATTCTGGCTGTAGGTGCGATGCTGCTAGGTGCAAAATCCGTATTGGCCTTAGATTTAGATCCGGTGGCTGTGGAAAGTGCACGGGAGAATGTAGCTCTTAACAAGCTTGAATCATCCATAACGGTAAAAGAGAGCGATCTTCTATCGCTGCTGGGCGGGGAAGGCGTAGCGGATACAGCGGCTGGAGAGATGTGGCCATCCGCTAGACCTGGTCACTCACTAGAAGGAGCCGTTCCTGCTAAGCAAGAGCAAGAAGGCAACCTTGGCGTGACATTGCCTGTACAAATTGTAGTTGCGAATATTTTGGCGGAAATCATCGTATTGTTTACGGATGATGTGTACCGCGCGCTTCAGCCCGGAGGCCTCTACATTACCTCAGGTATATATAAAGATAAAGAAGGACTTGTAGCGAACGCGCTGAAAGCGTCTGGTTTTGAGATTATTGAAATATCCCGTGAGGAAGATTGGGTGGCGTTTACAGCCGGAAAGAGGTAAAGATGGATATATTACAAAATATAATTCGAGTAGATTTAGATCAGCTTCCTTTCCTGCTCATTACAATTTTAATTGCTTTTACAGTACATGAATTCAGTCATGCATATTTCGCGAATAAGTTCGGTGACCCAACAGCAAGATTACTTGGCCGCATGACGCTTAATCCTGCTGTTCATTTCGATTTCTTTGGTATTTTGCTGCTGCTAGTTGCTGGCTTCGGTTGGGCACGTCCGGTTCCGGTAAACCGCGATAACTTTAGTCGTCCTCGTCTCATGGGAGTCATCGTGTCGGCTGCAGGACCAATCAGTAACCTGCTCTTAGGAATTATTGGTGCTATAATCTACGGTGCACTTGCGGCAGCTGGAGTTCTAGATAATATCTCGAATGATCGCATGCTCGAGGCTGTATACTTATTCTTTGGCACCTTCATTCAATGGAACTTCTTTCTGTTTCTGTTCAATCTTATTCCGCTGCCGCCACTGGATGGCTATCGGATTGTGGAAGATATCGCCCCACGTTCGATCCGCGGCAAATTACAGCAATTTGAACAATGGGCTGTATTTCTCTTTTTATTGATTCTGTTTATTCCTGGGCTACGGACGTATACGATTGATCCGCTCGCAGGCTGGGCTAGTGAAATGTCGAGAACATTTGTACAGTTGTCTCTAAGAATTTTTGGCAGCTAAGGCAAGGGATGAAGTCTGTTCAACCTTTGTCAAACATTGTATTATGTAATTTGATCAAAATTTGATCGTTAATTTTCGTCTGACCGAACCTTATATTTCTTGAAGAAACGGGTGATGTCCTTATAAGGGCGACTAAGCCGTTTCTTCAAATATAAGAAAGTATAAGTACCACTCTATACTTTATGACTTATATTTTTCGATTAAACGCTTACCGTCCTTATAAGGACGCTGAAGGCGTTTATATTTGTTACTGAATTTATGAACAGGATGATGATGAGATGCAGCGATATTTCGTTACACCGGAGCAGTTTGGTGCGGATACCGTGAGAATTGATGGGGAAGACGCCCGTCATATCGCTAAAGTGATGCGTGGTAAGGCAGGGGACAAGCTTATTGTTAGCGATGGTGTTTCCCGTGAGGCATTAGTAGAGATTGCGCAGATTGAAATTGGGGAAGTCACTGTGAACATTTTGGAGTCCCTGGAGATGACGCATGAACCTCGAATTAAAATTACAGTCGCTCAGAGCTTGCCTAAAGCCGATAAGATGGAAACTGTCATTCAGAAGTGTACAGAGATTGGTGCTGTAGGCTTTGTTCCTTTTCTGTCAGAACGCACAATAGTGCAATACGACGAGCGTAAAGAAAGCAAACGACTGGATCGCTGGCGTAAAATTTGTAAGGAAGCTGCCGAACAGGCTCATCGGAACATCGTTCCGTCTGTAGGGTCACCGTTGTCCTGGAAGCAGCTTTTGCAGACTTTTAGTGAGTATGATGCTGTTTATTTCTGTTATGAAAAAGAGGAAGGCTTACAGCTTCGAAGCAGCGTCGCTCCATGGTTAGCATCGCTTTCGCCGCAGTCTGGCGGGAAAGTTATGGTTGTGGTAGGTCCTGAAGGAGGTTTTACTCCGGAGGAATGCCTCAAGGCAGAAGAAGCCGGGGCAGTATCCGTAGGACTAGGACGGCGAATTCTGCGCTGTGAGACAGCGGGCATGGTTGCCGCTGCTTGTATATTATATGAATCTGGAGAAATGGGAGGAGCTTAAGAGATGCCATCCGTAGCGTTTTATACTTTAGGTTGTAAAGTGAATTTCTATGATACCGAAGCCATTTGGCAGCTATTTAAAAATGAAGGTTACGAGCAGGTTGATTTCGAGGGTCCCGCCGATGTATATCTGATTAATACTTGTACAGTAACTAACACAGGTGACAAAAAAAGCCGTCAAATGATCCGACGCGCCGTGCGCCGTAATCCAGAGGCCATCGTAGCCGTAACAGGCTGCTATGCACAGACCTCTCCTGGGGAGATTCTAGATATTCCTGGAGTTGACCTTGTCATCGGTAACCAGGACCGCGATCAGATCATGACACATGTGAAGAATATTGAAGCCTCACGTCAGCCGGTCAATGCTGTGCGTAATATTATGAAGACACGTGAGTTCGAAGAGATGGATGTGCCAGGCTTTGCGGATCGGACGCGTGCTTTTATGAAGATTCAGGATGGTTGTAACAACTTCTGCACCTTCTGCATCATTCCATGGTCGCGTGGACTTTCTCGCAGTCGTGATCCCAAAAGCATCGTAGCTCAAGCGCATCAATTGGTAGGAGCAGGGTATAAGGAGTTTGTACTAACGGGTATTCATACCGGAGGTTACGGTGATGATCTTGATAATTACCGTCTTTCCGATTTACTGTGGGATCTAGATAAGGTAGATGGTCTGGAACGGGTGCGTATCAGTTCTATTGAAGCTAGTCAGATTGATGAGAAGCTGCTTGAGGTGCTGAATCGTTCCTCCAAAATGTGCCGTCATCTGCATATTCCGTTACAAGCCGGTCATAATGATGTGCTGAAAGCGATGCGCCGTAAATATACGACAGAAGAGTATTACGCCAAAATGCAATTGATCCGCCAGGCGATGCCAGATGTCGGGATTACCACTGACGTTATCGTTGGATTCCCGGGTGAGACCGATGAGATGTTCCGTTCCGGATACGATTTCATGAAGGCTGTAAATTACTCGGAGATGCATGTATTCCCGTATTCCAAGCGGACAGGTACTCCTGCAGCGCGGATGGAGAATCAGATCGATGAGGAGATCAAAAATGTACGCGTGCAGGAGCTGATTGATCTATCCGAAGAAATGCAATTAGCATATGCCCGTAAGTTTGTAGGACAGACGCTTAGTGTGATTCCGGAAAGATCCGCTAAAGGAGCTCCGGGCCGCAATATCCAGCATGGATTCAGCGACAACTATTTGCAGGTCTTCTTTGATGGAGAGGATTCACTTCAAGGAGAACTTTGTGAGGTGAAGATCACCGAAGCTGGTGTGAACGAATGCCGAGGCGAATTGGTCGGGGTTAGTCAGAGCGGTCTTAAGCTGGCTGTTCGTTAAGGAATAGACGTTAGTTAAAAGACAGCAAAGGAGCAAATCTCCCGTTAATGGAGAATTGCTCCTTTGTGTGTTTGGCGTTAGCTGAGAAATGCAACCGCATAGCAGAGGAATAGCTGCTACATGGGAGAGGTATAGCTCTCTCCTAATCTTGCGGTTTTCTATGGAGATACCAGCATACTTTCGGACTCCAGGGACAATATTCTTGGAAAAGTGGTACATATATTAGCAGTGATTTTGTAAAGAAGCCCAAAACAACGCCCATATCGCCCAGAAGGCGCGAAACGTGAGAAAGAGGGGTATAAATCCCCCAGATATCGCCCGAAAGGCGCGAAAGGTGAAAAAGAGGGGGAAAAATCCCCCAGATATCGTCCGAAAGGTGTGAAACGTGAGAAAGAGGGGTATAAATCCCCCAGATATCGCCCGAAAGGCGCGAAACGTGAGAAAGAGGGGTATAAATCCCCCGATATCGCTGAGAAGGTGGTGCGGAGCGCCTGAAAGAGAAGCTCTCGCTTACAATCACTATAAATGACTTGTACTAAGTCATCTTTTTAACTCTTTTATGGACGAAACTGGCATGATGAATCCTGATCGTTACGCAGAAATAATGCAGCTATTCCTGATAACGAATTCTTACGAATAGCGCCAAGAAGTGGTCAGATAAGAGACGGGGGGGAGCAGCAGCCACGGTAACTCATTGCTTTTGGGGTCCCCTGCATGATCAAAAAAACATCCGCAGGATCATGATCGAAACAATCCCAACCAGTACAGTTCCTAGCAAACTCCGGGTCTTTATAGCGATCCAAAAAGTAGGGATTGCCGCAAAAAGCTCAACGTTATTAGCTATAGGTGGGAATTTTCCATCATTTAAGAGGATCTCCTGACCTATTAGTGCCGCCATAACAGAGATAGGAACATAATTTAACCAGCGCATTCCCCATTCAGGCAATTCGAATCGGCTTAGAATCATTAATGGAGCCACCCTTGGAATGAAGGTTACCAAAGCCGCCCCTAGAATAATCAAAAATACATCCCATCTCACTTCCATTTTTCAAGCACCATCCCTACTGTTGACGCAATGACCGTTGCAATAATGACACCCACACTACCGGAGAATACGAAGGAGCTAGCTACAGCGATGATTACTGCTAGGATTGCGACAACTAAATCAAGTTTTATTTTATTACGATCAATCATGGAAATAACAAGGATGCCAATGAACATGGCAGGTAAAGCAAACTGTAGACCGAATTGATCTGGATCAGAAATCCACTGTGCCAAAAAAGCTCCTGCTATATTCGCAATAAACCAATTTAAATAGGCAGTGAGATTAAGGCCATGCATCCATTTTTCACTGATTTGTTGCTTATTCACTGTTTGATTAATAGCAACTCCAAAGGTCTCATCTGTCAGCAGGGTTCCAACCAGCATGTTTCTCAGTGGGGTAAGATGCCGGAAATAAGGTGACAGAGCTGCACTAAGCAAAATATGACGAAGATTCACGATAAATATCGTAACGATAATAGCAACAGGTGAGCTGCTTACAGCTATCATTCCAGCAGCTATAAACTGTGCTGAACCGGCATAAAGCATCAGACTGATCAAGGCAATCTCAGCAATGCTTAGCCCGGCTGTCTTTTGAACAACACCTGCTGCAAGTCCAATGCTCAAATAACCTAGTAGTGTTGGAATGCAATCTTTTACCCCTTTAAGGAAGCTATCCTCCTCTTTTGGAGTAGGGATTGTCTCTAGTTGAAAGTTCTCTATACTCATCATAGCCCCCTTGGTTCAAAAAAAGAATGTAGTAGCTAGCATATTACTTCCTAATATATTGATCAACCTATCACCTGATTATCTAGTCTGAAAGTCCTGAATTTGGCTTTATGGAGTTATAGGGTAAACACTTGGTGTACAATTGTCGATATAAGTAAAAGAGTGTGGGGATAAACCACCAAACGACATTATAACCTAAGGGAGAGAACAAATGACTGTGTACAGGAAAATGACGAAAATGCTCCTCATCATGATATTGTTAGCTACTGCGGTTTTTCCGGTAAGTGTCTTTGCAGCTGCCGGCGATATCAACTCGATTGAGTTTGAAAGCTCAGCCAAAGTACAGCTTACGGTTGGACAAACGCCAAAGCAACTGAAGGTATATGCGAATGTGGAAGGGTCCTCCTCCAAAAGAGATGTGACCGGTGCAGTGGTATGGAATTCTTCTAACACTAACGCTGTAAAAGTAGTAAATGGCTTATTGACTCCAATAGATAGCGGAAAGGCTATTATTACAGCTACTTATAATCATGCACTCGCTACTATAGAAGTAGAGGTTTCACATCCGATCAAAGAATTGAAGCTCGAATATAGCTCTGAAGGGAACTATAAATTGGGTGACGAAGAGGATAAACTGTTGGTCAAAGCCAATGCGATTGGTGGCGAAACAGCAACTTCTGCCAAGGATGTAACGGCTGATACCACTTGGAGCAGCTCCAATACAAGCGTATTGACGATTGCAGAAGGTAAAATCACACTGGCGGGTGAAGGTACCTCAACCATTACTGCCAAATACAAGGATCTAACAGCAACCTTTAAAGCTGTAGTCAAATTGCCTTATTCTGAAATTGAGCTTAAAAATGATAAGGGCATCGTAATTAAGGAAATTGAAATGCTCGTTGGCGATAATCCGGTGAAAGTAGCTGCGTTTACCAAAGAGACTACAAAGACGACCGCAAATGATATTTCAGAGAAAGCGGAATGGTCTTCTTCTAATACAACTGTCGCTACTGTAGACAAGGGAGAAATCAAAGTACTGTCCGCAGGAAAAGCTGTAATTACAGTATCTTATCTGGGGATTACACAAACTGTGGATGTATATGTACGTGCTCCTTACGAGGCATTATTGCTTACTCCATCAGGCGATCAATTCTTGTTTATGGGTGAGAGCTTGAACGTTAAAGCAGAAGTTAGAGATGCTGCGAATTCCACTCCGAATGTATCCAGTAGTGCAGTATGGAGTTCGGACAACCAGCTCGCGGCGACGGTTACTGCGGGTACTGATGCTGCAGCGATCACCGCAAAAGCAGTGGGAACATCGGTTATTAAAGCAGAGTACAGAGGGATTAGTAAAAGCTTTAAGTTGACGGTATACCCTACGATTACTGAGTTGGAAGCTGATAAAAAGGAACTGGACATGTACACAGAGGATTCCGTTAGTTTGCCAAAGGTCAACGGAACCAAGCTAGATGGAACGAAGCTGGATCTTAGTCAAGAAATCGAGTGGACTTCTGCCAACGATGAGATCGCCACCATCAAAGATGGCAAGCTCGTTGCTGAAAAGGCTGGTACTGTTAATATTGTCGGCAAAATAAAATCAGAGAATCCTACCTCCTCCAAAGCGGCTATCCGGGAAAAAAGTGTTGTAGTGAGTGTTACAGTTAAAGATAAGGTTCATATTTTGCTCGGACCAGAGGAAAACGTTGTGATTGTTACTGGTGAAGAGAAGGCTGTTCCTGAAGTCAAAGCTGTGATGGAAAATGGGAATGAACTCGATGCTACAAGTACTATGGAATGGGAGATTACCGGTACGAATGCAATTATCAAGACAACCTCATCCGGCAAGGTAATCAAAGGACTGGTGAAGGGTTCTGCCACTTTAAAGGGAACCTACGCTAATAAGACTATTAGTATCCCGGTTACTATTGAACAAAAGGTTACTAAAATTGTTGTAGAACCGAATGCGATTGAATTGAATATTAAAGGTTCTAAATCCATAAAGGTAACGGCTTACTACTCTAATGGTAAGACGGGGAATATCTCCAGCAGCATGAATTGGGAGTCCTCGAATGAAGCAGTTGCCACGGTTAAAAGTACATCTGTTAAAGCCATAACAGAAGGAACTGCGACGTTATCAGGTTCTTACCAAGGGCTCGCTGCTAGTGTCAAAATTAATGTAGTTCCTAAGCTAATGAAGTTGACTGTCAACGAGAATAGACTGAAGATGGCTCCGGGAGCTGTTCAGAATGCAGTTGTGATTGCGCAGTATGATACGGGGAAGACCGCTATTGTTACGGGAAGTGCGGCGTGGACTAGCTCTAAGCCTTCTGTAGCTAGAGTATCTGCTAGCGGCCAGATTGTAGCTGTGAGCAAAGGAACGGCATCCATTAAAGGAAAGATTGGCACCAAGACAGTGACGGTAACCGTTACTGTGAAATAGATAAAGCAAATCACATAATAACTCTATAAGTGGTCTGGGTCTGCAAAGCCAACATTAATGTTGCTTTGCAGATTTTTTTATTTTAATCTATATTAATTCCGACTATTCCGATGTATAATTACATAAAATAAAAGAGAAGCGTTGGGGGAGATGAAAATATGGCAAAACAAAAGGTGTTATCGATTAAGACGATTGTTGCGATTGGTATCGGTTCTGCTTTATTCGTTATTTTGGGCAGGTTCGGTTCGATTCCATCCGGAATTCCAAACACTAACATTGAGACTACATACGCTTTACTGGCATTGTTTGCACTGTTGTACGGTCCGTTTGCCGGATTACTCATTGGCCTGATCGGACATACACTGAAGGATGCGATTTTTTATGGTTCCCCTTGGTTCAGTTGGGTGATCGCTTCTGGAATTGTTGGGCTCGTTGTTGGTCTGCTTGTGGCTAGAATTGGAATTCATGACGGGGAGTTCGGACGAAAGGAACTGATTCGTTTTAATCTGGCCCAGATTGTAGCAAACGCAATCGCCTGGTTCTTAGTAGCACCTGTACTGGATATTCTAATCTATGCAGAACCAGCGAATAAAGTATTCACACAAGGACTTATCGCCGGAGCATCCAATATAGTCACTGTAGCAGTGATTGGCTCACTACTCGCAATTGCATATGCAAAGACAAGAACGAAGCAAGGCAGCTTGACCAGAGAAGCCTGAGTAGCATATAATCCAAACCAAAAGCCGGTGGAGATCACCGGCTTTTTTATGGCTGTAAAACATATAATGGAAGTGAAATTCTTCAAACGAAGCTAAGAGGAAGGTCAAGGATGAAAAAAGCAGTGATTGAATTTAAGGATTTTAGTTTTCAATATCGAGCACAGCAGGAGCCTACACTCATAGATATCAACTTAACGATTGCCGAAGGGGAGAAGGTACTTATTGTGGGACCCTCTGGTTCTGGAAAAAGTACACTGGCTCATTGTATAAACGGACTCATTCCTTTTGCCTATAAAGGTGAAATGTCTGGGTCATTGCGAATTATGGGTCTGGAGCAGAAAGAACTTAGTATTGCAGCATTGTCGGATCAGGTCGGGACTGTACTACAAGACCCGGATGGACAATTTGTTGGATTAACGGTTGGAGAGGATATCGCCTTCAGTCTGGAGAATCACGCGGTTCAACAGGCCGAAATGATAGAAAAGGTAGTGGCTGCGGCAACAGCCGTGGATATCCACGAATATTTAGGAGCGTCACCTCAGGAATTGTCAGGTGGTCAGAAGCAGAAAACAACCTTAGCTGGTGTTCTGGTTGGTAATGTGGACATCCTGTTGTTTGATGAGCCTTTGGCAAACTTAGATCCATATACCGGCACAAAAGCGATTGAGCTTATTGACCGAGTGCAAAAAGAGACCGGTAAAACGGTTATTATTATCGAGCACAGGCTCGAGGAAGTACTTCACCGTGCGGTGGACCGCATTATTGTGATCCATGACGGACGCATTGCGGCGGATATGCCAGCAACTGAGCTATTAAGCACTCGCTTACTTTCAGAAGTAGGCATTCGGGAACCTCTCTATTTAACGGCTTTAAAGTATGCAGGATGTACGATTGCATCAGATATGAATCCACAGCATATAGATGAAATTCGGCTGGACTCTTGCTCCAGCAAGCTTGAGTACTGGTATGATAATAATAATTCGCAGCAGGATAAACGTGAGAGTCTACCTATCCTTGAGTTACATGATGTTTCATTCGGTTATGAGAAGAGCAGACCAGTACTTCATAAACTTAACCTTCTTATTCATAAAGGAGAAATGGTCTGTATAGCTGGGAGAAATGGTGCTGGGAAATCCACGGTATCTAAGCTTATCTGTGGCTTTTATAAGCCCACTTCCGGTTCGATATTGATGAACGGAAGGGATATTGCCAAGGATACGATTAAGGAGCGGGCAGAGCGGATCGGTTTCGTGATGCAGAATCCTAATCATATGATTTCTAAGACGCTTTTATATGATGAGGTTGCGCTAGGCCTTAAATTACGAGGGGTGTCCGAGGAGATTATTCGTGAGCGAGTGCATCATGTTTTGAAAATATGCGGTCTATACGCTTTTCGTAGCTGGCCCATCTCTGCGCTCAGCTACGGTCAGAAGAAACGTGTGACTATTGCTTCTATTATGATCCTGGAGCCGGAAGTGATCATATTAGATGAGCCGACTGCAGCACAGGATTATAGGCACTACAACGAAATGATGGAATTTCTTTTGACGCTTCGGGAACAGGGAATGACAGTCATTATGATTACGCATGATATGCATCTTATGCTGGAGTATGCCGATAGAGCTGTAGTGTTGTCTGATGGTGTTAAGCTTGCTGATGATAGCCCTGAGCGAGTATTAACCAATATAGAAGTAGTGAGGAATGCTAATTTGAAAGAGACCTCACTATTTACATTGGCTATGAGGGTCCAATTGGATCAGCCAGAAGAGTTCGTAAGAAGATTTATTGCATACGACAGGAGGAGCCGGGGCGGATGAAGGCCACAATGTTAACTTTTACGAAGCAAGATTCACCTATTCACCGTCTTACAGGCGCTACTAAGCTGATTTTATTTATAGTGTGGTCTGTGACAGGGATGATTACATATGATACAAGATGTCTAATAGTGATGTTATTATTTAGTTTGATTGCCTTTAGAGTCTCTAAAGTTCAATTTCAGGATTATGCTTTCGTATTATATTTTATCCTGATCTTCTTTGTGCTTAATCATATAGCTATCTTTATTTTTTCTCCTTTGGAAGGTGTAAAGGTTTACGGTTCACGTCATGATATTGTTCATCTTGTAGGTCGGTATACCGTTACATATGAGCAGCTATTCTACCAATTAAATATTGCCCTTAAGTATGCAGTAGTCATTCCCATGGCACTGTTGTTCCTTCTAACGACAAATCCTAGTGAATTCGCAGCGTCTTTAAACCGGATTGGTGTGAATTATAAAATTGCATATTCTGTATCGCTTGCGCTGCGGTACATTCCGGATATCCAAAGAGATTATGAGAATATATCATTCTCTGCTCAGGCACGGGGAATAGACATCTCTCGAAAAGAAAAGCTGCCTAAGCGGCTTAAAAATATCATTTCGATTCTAATGCCCTTGATTCTGACTAGCATTGAGCGAATTGAGAATATTAGTACGGCTATGGAGTTACGTGGCTTCGGAACTAATAGAAAACGGACTTGGTACAGCAGTCGTCCGTTCTCAAGAAATGACTATATTGCTTTAATCTTATTCGCTCTGATCGCAACATCTTCGACGGTAATCACTTTTTACGATGGATCGCGGTTTTATAATATTTTCGATTGAAGTATAATAGTACAGTTGTGGAAAGTTTGGGATCAGGCGTTACAGTATATTGTTACGATTGAAGACGTTTCTCCAGTCTTGACCATACAGGCAGGTAACATAATGGCAGTGCGATTAGCGAGCATACTACGTTAAAAATAGTCTGTGCATGGGCGATTTGTGAGGCGGCTCCTCCGCCAATCCATGCAGCAGTTGCTTGTAGGGGCCCAATAAGAGGTAGGAACAGTAGCGCACCGCTTACATTGAGGACAACATGCGACCAAGCGACAAAGACACCAGAAGACGAGCCACCGATGGAAGCGATGACTGCCGTGACGCAGGTACCGACGTTGGCACCGAGCACGATGGCTATGCCGAGCTCTGGTGGCATGGCACCAGAGGCAGCAATGCCCATGGCCATGGCGATAACTGCTGCGCTGCTATGTAACAGGGCAGTTAAGCAGGCACCAGCGGCGAGTCCCCATAGGGCACTTGTGGTTGCATGATTCAGGAACCAAAGGAATAGGCCACTCTCCTGAAGCGTCCCGCCAATGGACTGCATGACTGCAATTCCCCATAGGACTAGGGCGAATCCTGATACAGCCAGGCTGATGAATTGCAGCGGCTCTGATATTTTCCGGCATAGTGCTGCTGCCCGTGATGTATGCGGTAACTCGCCAGCTATAACCGCTGCGGCCCACAGACTCAGTGAGGCAGCCAGCAGTGGCGATGCCATGGAATTGATCTGAAGTCCGATTAACTCTGTGGTCAAAGTGGTGCCGATGTTGCTGCCTAGGATAATGCCAAGTGTACGAGCATAGGTGAGCAGGCCGGCATTCACCATACCGATCGTTAGCACAGTTACAGCCGTGCTGCTCTGAAGCAGGGCTGACAGTACACTGCTTGCGATCAAGCCTTTGATAGGTGTAGAGGTTGCCTTATTCAGGCTTGTAGTTAACAGTGGCCCTGCAAGCTTGGACAATGCTGTTTCCATTAGCTTCATGCCAGCCAGAAAAATGACAAGACCATATATAATAGGGAAAAGCAGATCACGGAACATTGGGCATACTCCTTTGGACGAGGGTTGTACACCAATATATGAAAGTAACGTGTAGGACATGTATAAAATCATTTTTAGAGAAACAGGGAGTTGAAGTCATTGGCATCGGTTATTTTAGAACGCAATCGCAAAAAAAGATTAGAACAGGGCCATCCATGGGTCTACGCAGGTGAAGTTGCATCAGTTGAAGGAAACCCAGAAGCAGGGGGATTAGTAGATGTCCTAAATCATCAAGGCCGGTTTTTGGCCGTGGGCTATTACAATCCAGCATCGCAAATCCGGGTGAGAATTGTATCGCAGGGACCACTGGCGATCATGGATACAGCTTTTTTCGTAGAACGGTTTACGAATTGTCTGCAACATAGAGAACGTTTCCTCCCTGGGGCAGATGCATATCGTTTGGTTTATGGTGAGGCGGACTTTTTGCCAGGGCTTATTGTGGATCGGTTCGGGGATATTCTAGTTGTACAACTCCTTACACTTGGAATGGACAAGCGCCGTACAGAGATTGTTGAAGCACTTGTACAGGTTATGGCACCGCGTGGTATTTATGAACGCAGTGATGTTAGCGTGCGCGAACTGGAAGGGATGGAGCAGACTACAGGTGTGCTGTACGGGGAATGCCCACGTCATGTTACCGTAAGTGAGAATGGCCTTAAGCTGGTAGTAGATATCGAAGAGGGCCAAAAGACAGGCTACTTCTTTGATCAGCGTGAGAATAGAGCATCCATTGCCCCACTCATGAAGGGCTGGGGTGGACGAAGTGGCATTACGCTGCAAGAAATCGAAACAGAAGATGGCTCGTTACAAACTTTGCCGGTAAACAAGAGTGGTAAACACGTAACCTTCCCTTATTGGGATGGTGCTACAGTGCTGGAATGTTTCTCGCACACAGGTAGCTTCACTCTGCATGCTTGCAAGTATGGTGCGAAAAAAGTAACCTGCCTTGACGTTTCAGCTCATGCCATAGAGAGTGCCAAGGTCAATGTGGAGCTGAATGGCTTTAGTGATCGAGTGGACTTTGTAGTGGATGATGCTTTTGCATACCTGCGCAATCAGGTAAAAGGTCTGGAGGAACGTTCGGAGCGGGCGACGATTGCAAGCGGAATGGAATCAACAGTAGCGTCTACAAATGCTAAATCCGGAGGCAAAACAACCAAAACAGATACCTCCAAGCCGATGACAGCAGGTGGAGGTAAAACTTGGGATGTAGTTATCCTAGACCCTCCAGCGTTTGCGAAAACTAAAAGTGCAGTAGCAGGTGCTTGCCGTGGTTACAAGGATATCAATCTACACGGCATGAAGCTGGTGAACGAAGGCGGATATTTGGTTACTGCAAGTTGTTCTTACCACATGCAGCCGGATCTATTCCTTGAGACGATTGCCGACGCAGCTAAAGATGCAGGTAAAGTATTGAGACTTGTGGAATGGCGTGCCGCAGGCAAAGACCATCCGCAGATTCTAGGCGTTAACGAAGGACACTATCTGAAGTTTGCGATTTTTGAAGTGCGGAGTAAGAAATAAGCTGGCTGTTCATATATAGGCAATGGATTTTAATCCGTAAAAGGAGTCTTCGATCGAGGCCTCTTTTTACGGATTTTTTGCTGTGTTCTAAGAAGAGTAGGATTCGGGATTAACAAGGTATGTCCGCTTAGTCCGATAAGTTGCCAAAACAGCACGAAATTCATGAATAGCGACTCCTGAGTCCGAATGTAATCCAGAAAGTATAAGCCGCTGTTTTCCATTACAAGACGGATATTTTATCGGTTATAGGCCGGTAGAATAGTCGAAGAGGTAGGACCAGAAGTTTCAAAAGTGAACACAGGGGTTATCCCTTTCAATATTGTATCTGACTTCATACGATCCAATATTTAACTACTGGCTACTCAGAAAATTGTAAGGTAATATCGCCGTTATTTGTATAAGCAGATAATTTTTTCGAACCATTCTCTTTATTGGCAGGCAAATTGCTTTCTCCTTTTTTTACCTTGCTTAAGATCGCGAAATCATCATATGACCCTAGAATTGAACCGCTAATATTTCCGTTTTTTGTTTCAAGGGTTATAGCCGTCCCTACATTCAATTTGTCCAGTTGGATATTTCCGTTATTTATATTTACTTCCACTGTCCCTAAAAACACGATTGTTGGTAATACAATACTTTCATTTGATGTTTTTAAAGTCAAATTTTTTAAAGTTGCATCAGGTATCGATACCTGAATAGTTCTGGTTACTTGCGAGCCTTTTCCTCCGATATAGTCGTTCCATTCCTTATTACTGTCACTTACCATTGACAGTTCTTTATCGTCAGATAGATCAATCTTGTGAAAATCTTTCTCACTTTCATAGTAAACAATATGAATTTGTTCATCTTTAGATTGGAGGATATTTATTTTTTTGTCCTTTACATCAATTGTTAAGGTATCAATATTTTGGGCAGGTATGGTGTGATTTTTTTCCTCCATGGAAGTGGAGTCGGAGGAACATCCTGCTAATGATATCAATAGTGTCACCAATATGCCTATAGTAGTTAGTAATTTTTTTGCAGTACTTTTCATTATAAAACGCTCCTTCGTTAACTCATTTTTCTTTTAAATATAGCCAGTCCTACGAATGCCAATATTAAGCTGCTATGCAGACAAATTCAGATATACAACAAAGGATAATCCTTTGATACATGATTTAGTTCTTCATATTTGCATTCCTCTCTGGTAATAAATTCATTTTGTATTTCGTTGCGTTTATAAGTCGCATATGTTTTAATCATCATAAACTTTTGTGTTACAAAAAGGTCAAGAGGGTAGATATGAACAACTATTTTACAATTAAGCAAGCAGCAGAGATCGTTGAGATGACCACTGAGACCTTGCGGCACTATGATCGTATTGGATTAGTCAAGCCATGCCATAAAGATGAACTGTCGGGATATCGATACTATTCCGAGCAGGAGCTCGTAAAGCTGCAAACCATTGAACTGCTCAAAGCAATGGATCTTACTTTAATGGATATTAAAGATATTTTGCAGCAGAATGATCTCTCTAAAGTAATTGCATTTCTAAAACAAGCAGAAAAAAGAGCAGACGATAAAATTGCTCGTCTGCAGTATGCAAAATCGAAAATTAAACGTGCCTATCTACATTATGAAAATAAGTTCCACGACGGTTATAGTCAAAGTGAAAATTACTTTGTCAGACACATAGAGGAAAGGGTAATTATGCTTTCGAATAAAATGGAAAGCCCCACACTTAAGAATTTATGGGACTATCACAGACATTTCTATCAACAAATTGAAACGTCTCTGCATTCACAATTTCTGTTTGAAGATATGGCAGGAATGTTCACGACTGAAGGAATAACACGATTATTTGCTGTTTGCTTGAAATATCCGTCTTTAGAGGGGCTGACTGTGCTACCAGAAGGGGACTATCTGTGTGCAATTTGTACCGAAGAGAATAAGAATGCTGTATTACAAAGTTTACTTGAAAGGGCAAAGACGGAATACAATGTGTGTCCAGATTTTGTTCTTCATAACATTATTGTGACTGGAATATTGCAGTGGGATTATCAGATACAACTGTTCATTAAGAAACACTCATGTTAGATTAAATACAAAGGAAAAGGTTTAGGAAAAGAAAAATGTTTGATTGAAAGCCGCTAATTTAGCGGCTTTTTTTGATTAAGGAATCATGTTTCTTGCCCCTGACTGAGGACAAGAACGTTATACTTCGCCGATTAGATAAATATTTAACTATAGTTCAATGTTATCTATTAAGCTAACTGGTAGATTAACGCTATAAGCGAACCCGAATCTCGAACCCTAACTCTACGCTCCAAACAGAAAGCATCGAACGTTGAGCACCGGGTATTAACAAACTAGAAATACTAAACAGCAAGTCACCACAATACGTTAGTTGCTGTTTACTTCGTAGCTTTTTTATTGTAAATCATTAGAAAATACTAGCAAACGCATGTTCTGATTTGTGCAGCTATGTTATACTGAGGGGACGAGGAACGACTGAACTTTTTCATTTGAACATTATCAAACGGTGAGTATTTCACCTTGTTTCATATACATTTTCTCCGCTACGGAAGGAGTCTATCATTTATGTCGGTAACCTTTTTACTAGGCCGCTCTGGTAGTGGCAAGACAACAAAAATATGGGAGTCTATTTCTTCTTCATTAGAGAAGGAGCCTCTTGGCGCGCCGATCATTATTCTTGTACCGGAACAAGGTTCCTTTGGAGCAGAACGGGGGCTTTTGACCGTAGGGAATGTGAAGGGAAGCATTCGGGCGCAGACACTGAGCTTTTCTCGGCTTGCCTATCGAGTGAAACAGGAAACTGGAGGCAGCGCTAGTCTGCCGATCAGTGAAGAAGGTAAAAAGATGTTGATTTACAAAATCATAAGTCGCCGTAAAGAGGAACTGAAATTGTTCGGTGCCTCTGCCGACAGACCGGGTTTTGTGGAACGGTTGAATCAACTGCATACGGAGATGAAGCGTTGCTGCTTGGCTTCCTCTGATTTAGAGGAGCAGTTATCCGCAATGCGAGGCGCTATTGCAAGAAGTCCTATTCTTGAAGGCAAGCTGGATGATTTACAGCTGGTATTCAGCGATTTAGAGAAGGAAATGTCACGCCTCTATATCGACGAAGAGGATCGTTTAGCGGAACTAGCTGAGCATATTCCTGATTCCTCTTACATTCGCGGGGCGGAGATTTGGGTAGATGGGTTCCACGGCTTTACCCCGCAGGAATTCGAAGTGCTTCGAGAATTGATGCAGCAAGCATCGAAGCTGACCGTGTCCCTTACACTTGATCGTTCGTATCCCTATGGAGATCAGTTGAATGAGCTTGAATTGTTTCACCCAACTGCGGTTACTTACATTAAACTGCGTGGAATAGCTGAAGAGCTAGGCATTGATGTGTGGGACGAGCTTCTGAAGCCAGCGGTTCTTCCGCGTTTTGAAGAAAGTCCTGTTCTTGCTCATCTCGAAAGGGGATATGACCGCCGAAAGGTCTGGATGGGTGCAGATGAACTGGCAAATGAAGCGATATCTATAGGCGCAGCAGTTTCTCATAGAGCAGAGGTTGAGGGAGCACTGCGTGAAATGATCAGACTGGCGCGAGATGAAGGTGCAAAATATGGTGAAATGGCCGTATTGATGCGTAATATTGGAGATTACGAGCAACTGATTAAACCGTTGTTCCAAGATTACGGAGTACCTTTTTTTCTGGACCAGAAGGTAAATGAGCTGCACCATCCATTGGTAGAGTTTGTACGCTCCGCATTGGATGTGGTGCGTCGACGCTGGCGCTTCGAGGATGTATTCCGCTGTGTAAAGACAGAGCTTTTGCTACCGCTGGACGGTAGTATTACGCGTGAGGATATGGACGCCTTAGAGAATTATGTGCTGGCTTGTGGGATTCAAGGGTATCGCTGGACGGATGGCCGTTCATGGAAAGGGATTCCTAGCTTGTCGCTGGAAGGCGGCAGACAGATGGATGAAGAACTGCTTGCTACAATGGAGCGATGCCGTGCTAGTATAACGGGTCCTCTATTTGCTTTTGAGCAACGGATACAGAAGAGTAGAAGCGGCCTTGAACTATGTACCGCAGTGTACAAGCTGCTTGATGAGACGGATGTTGCTCGAAAGCTGGAGAAACTTAGTGTCGGTGCTATGGAGAAGGGGCAACCCGAGAAGGCTAGAGAACATAGTCAGCTGTGGGGTGCAGTGCTTGATCTTCTAGATCAGATCGTCGAGATGATGGGCAACGAGAGACTTGGATTTGATGTGTTCACCGGAGTCCTAGAGACAGGACTTGCTGAGCTTAAGATGGGACTTGTTCCTCCCGCGCTCGATCAAGTACTGGTTGGTAACATGGATCGGACTCGACCAACGGGAGTTAAATACGCTTTTTTGCTTGGATTTAATGAAGGTGTTGTGCCTGCGCAGTTTAAGGAGGATGGAATTCTCTCGGAAGGCGAACGCTCTGTACTTGAGAACGCCGGTATGGAGCTTGCTCCTGGTGCTTCTCGTAAACTGCTGGACGAGCGGTTTTTGATCTATAATGCGCTAACGACAGGAAGTCGAAAGCTCTGGATTAGCTACGCCACTGCTGATGATGAGGGTAAGGCGCTCCTTCCCTCTGAGGTAATCCGTCATTTGCATAGAATGTTCCCAAGGGTTCATGAGCACAGCTTGGCAGCACTTCCCCCTGCAGGACTACCAGAAGAAGTCAGAGATTCCATTCACCTCGGTTACATTGGTCATCCAGAACAGAGTCTTCGTGCATTGATTATGCAGCTACGCCAGTGGCGCCAGGGGACGGAGATACCTGAATTATGGTGGGATGTGTATAACTGGTTCGCTGCTGATGATATTCGTAGTCTCGAATTGAAACGTCTGCTCAGTTCATTGTTCTACCGTAACGTGGGAACGAAGCTAAAACGTGGAACAAGCCTTAGATTGTACGGTGGATCGACACTGCGAGGCAGTGTGTCCCGGATGGAGAAGTTTGTTGCTTGCTCCTTCTCCCATTTTGCATCTTACGGACTTAGACTGAAGGAACGCCAGCTATATAAGCTGCAAGCACCTGATATTGGACAACTGTTCCATGCTGCGTTAAGTGACATGGCGGTAAGACTGAAAGAAGAGGGCCGCGGCTGGGGAAGCTTGTCTCCTGAAGAATGTCAGCGTGAGGCAAGTGAGACGGTAGAACGTTTATCGCCGATGCTGCAGGGTGAAATTCTGATGAGCTCTAAACGTTACGGATACATCTCACGCAAGCTAAAAAATATTGTTGGACGTGCTTCTGTAATTCTGGGCGAGCATGCCCGCCGAGGCAGCTTTGAGCCGGTAGGGCTGGAGCTGGATTTTGGACCGGATAAGGAGTTGCCTCCTTTAAGAATTACGCTGCCGAATGGCTGTGTGATGGAGGTTGTTGGACGGATTGACCGTGTAGACATGGCCCGTGGAGAGAATGGAATTCTTCTGCGGGTGATTGATTATAAATCGAGTCAAAAAGACCTCAAGCTGCATGAAGTGTACTATGGATTATCGCTACAGATGCTGACCTATCTGGATGTGCTGCTTACGTACTCGGAGCAATGGCTCGGGCAACCGGCGCTTCCAGCAGGGACACTGTATTTCCACGTACATGACCCACTGTTAACCTCATCTAACGGGATGAACAAGGAACAGGCAGAACAAGAATTGCTGAAACGCTTCAAGATGAAAGGACTGCTTACAGCAGACCGCGAGGTAGTATCCCTGATGGATACGACTTTAGACAAAGGGTATTCTTCTATCGTGCCTGTAGCAGTAAAAGCTGATGGCAGTTTTTATAGTAGTGCTTCTGTAGCTACACCAGAGCAATGGGGACACTTATTATCATCCGTTCGGGGAACGATCTCGGATATCGGGACACGCATTACGGAAGGTGATGTGGCGATTGAGCCATACCGGATTGGGCAAGAGACAGCCTGCACATTCTGTTCCTTTAGACCCGTCTGCCAGTTCGATGAAGCCGTGGAAGGCAATGGCTACAACAATCTGGGTAAGCCAGGGAAGGACGTTATTTGGGATCTGCTGTCCCGCAAAGGAGGAACTACACCGTGAGTATGAAGTCTGAAATAGAAGCGAAACCGGAAGGAAGCATATGGAGTGATGACCAGTGGCGCGCCATCGCTGAGAGCGGTGATGATATCCTCGTTGCCGCGGCGGCAGGTTCCGGTAAGACAGCGGTACTTGTAGAACGGATTATTCGCAAAATCAGCAAGGAAGAGAATGGCTTTAGCGTAGATAGATTGCTGGTAGCTACGTTTACCAAAGCTGCTGCTGCCGAGATGCGCCAGCGGATTAGGGAAGCACTAGATCGGGAGCTTGAGGAGAATGGAGAGAATGACCATTTACGCCGTCAGCTGTCGTTGCTCGGGAAAGCCTCGATTACAACATTACACTCCTTCTGTCTGGAAGTGATCCGGCGTTATTATCAGATTATTCCTATAGATCCTGGTTTCCGTATCCTGAACGAACATGAAGCAGAGATGATGCGGCAGGAGCTGCTTCAAGAGCTGCTGGAGGAAAAATACGGTGAAGTAGGTGAAGATGGCGCGGATAGTGTATTTGTACAGCTTGCTGACTGGTTCAGTGGTGAACGCAGCGATGATGCGGTACATGCGCTCATACAGCGACTGCATGATTATGCCCGCAGCCATCCTTGGCCAGAGCAGTGGCTTCGTGATACCGCAGCTGATTTCTCATTACCAGACACAGATAGCTTAGGTCGAACTCCTTGGGTGCTAAGTATTCTTGAAGAAGCGAAGCTGACCCTTGCGGGTGCAGCCAGTCAGCTTATCCAAGGTCGGGAGATCGCGTTACAGCCGGGTGGTCCGGCGCCTTATGCCGAGAATTTGACGACTGACCTTGAGATGGTAAATGCATTGCAGGAGGCTGTGAATGAACGGCCATGGGCAGAATTATATGATATTTTCATGGAAGTATACTTTGGAAAATTGAAAGCTTGTAAGAAGGATTCGACAGATCCTGGACTGCAGGAAATGGTTAAAGAACTGCGCGATAGTGTGAAGAAGAGTATTTTAGATCTTCAGAAGGCATTGTTTGGCCGTCCTGCAGAAGTTTTTTTGAGAGAACTGAACGAGGCGGCTCCTCTTATGGCAGAGCTTGCTGAGACGGTGATAGCGTTCGGTGAACGTTATCGAATCGAAAAAGCAGGACGGGGTCTCGTCGACTTTAGTGATTTGGAGCATTATTGTCTGCAAATTTTGCGCCATCCAGATTCTCTACCAGGCCATTCCCTGCCTTCTGATGCAGCGATGGAGTACCGTGCCCAATTCGATGAGGTTCTGTTAGATGAATATCAGGATACGAATAGTGTGCAAGAAGAGATTGTGCGGCTTATCTCCCGCGAAACACCTGGTAACCGATTTATGGTCGGAGATATGAAGCAAAGTATTTATCGGTTCCGTCTGGCAGAGCCGGGGCTGTTCCTGGATAAATACCGTAGCTTTGGCTCTAAGAATGCCGGAGGTGGCAGTAATACAGTTGGCGAATCCGAGTTAAGCGAGTTATCTGAGAAGCCTAATGAATCGTCCGGCGGTTCGGTTATCGATCTAGCCCGTAATTTCCGTAGTCGTATGGAGGTTGTAAATGCCGTAAATATGATTTTTCGGCAGATTATGAACGAGACAGTGGCGGAGATTAATTATGACGAACGTGCTGAGCTTGTGTATGGAGCGAATTTCCCGGGTGCAGCAGAGAAGGGGCCAGATACTTTTTTTGCACCAGAGCTATTATTGATCGATCGCGGAGCGGCAGCAGGTAAAGTAGAAGAGACTGAGGACGGTGAGACTCCACTTCAGGAAAGCGAAGCTATTGAAAGTGAGACTGCGCAACTGGAAGCACGGGCGATTGCTCGCCGCATTTCACAGATGACTGGCCTGAATGGCGGATCTCCGCTGCTGATTTATGATAAAGGGCTTAAGATTATGCGCCCAGTGATTTATGGTGATATCGTGATTTTGCTTCGTTCGGCGAGAATATGGACCCCTTTAATTATTGAAGAGCTTCGGATGGAGGGAATCCCTGCTTACGGAGATCTGAATAAAGGCTATTTTGAAGCTACAGAAGTAGAAATTGCACTCTCACTCTTAAAAATAGTCGATAATCCTCAGCAGGATATTCCACTCGCTGGTGTGCTTCGTTCACCTGTTGTTGGTTTAACTGAAGAGGAACTGGCTAAAGTTCGGATGTACAGCCATGGTTCTTTCTATCGTGCTGTACAAATGGCAGCGAACATGCAAGATGCAAACGAAGCTGAGGAAGAATACGATCTTTTCTCGGCTCATGTGATAGAAACAGCAAGTGCAGCGGAAGAGAAAGTTACCTCAGATAATAATGATGAAATCATTAATGAGGTGGAATCTGGAAGTGGAGCTTTACCGCAAATCAGCCTAAAGCTGAAGCAAAAGCTTAAGAATTTTCTAGAACGGCTTGAAAGCTGGAGAGATGCAGCTAGACAAGGCAGTCTCAGTGAGCTGATCTGGCGTATTTATGGTGAGAGCGGCTATCTGGAATGGGTTGGAGGCTTGCCTGGAGGCTCACAGCGACAGAACAATCTTAAAGCTCTGTATGATCGGGCTGTTCAATTTGAGAATGATACTGCGGCGCGTGGGTTGTTCCGTTTTCTGGTGTTCATTTCACGGCTTCGTGAGAATGGCGGAGATCTTGGTGTAGCTGGTGGTGGCGGCGAAGAGGGCAATGGGGTCAGAATTATGACTATCCATAAATCCAAAGGCTTAGAGTTTCCTGTTGTTTTTATAGCGGGTATGGCCAAGCAGTTTAATCGGCAGGATTTGCATTCTCCTTTCCTGATGCACAAGGAGCTTGGCTTTGGGCCACGTTTTGTGGAGCGGGAAACACGGGTCAGCTACCCTACGCTTCCTTATTTGGCTATTAATCGTCGTACACGACTTGAATTATTGGCTGAGGAAATGCGGGTATTATATGTAGCTTTAACTCGTCCGAGAGATAAGATGATTCTAGTCGGTACCGTAAGAGATTTACCACGGAAAATTGCTAGCTGGAGCAGTGTGCAGAATCGGGATGAGCTACTGCTTGCTGATCATTTACTAGCCCGGGGTCGCAGCTATCTGGACTGGGTTGGACCGGCATTGATCCGGCATCCGGCGGCGGCTATTCTTCGGAAGCTAGGCGGCTCTGAAGGCACAGTCTCGACAGTGCTGCACAGCGATGTCTCGAACTGGAGCATCAGTGTGCAGAATGCTTCCGAACTGAATTCCGGGGCGTTCCTTCCTTCGGATGACTCAGAGGACAAAGCAGAAGAACGTCAATCTGTACTCAAGGCGCTGCAAAAAGGTGAATCTGTAAGTGTCTATGGATCAGTGAATAGCGATGAAATTGCTAGAAGACTAGAATGGCCCTATCCGTTTGCGGCTGCCTCTGGTATTCCGGCCAAAACCTCTGTTACAGAGTTGAAATCTTTGTTGTCGATGCAGGACCAGCCTTCTTATGATCTTCTAGAGGAAGGTGGCTATCCTGTCACCTCAACAGAAAACAATAAACGTACAGATGTGGCAGGAGCAGACAGTCTGCATTTGCGGCGTCCGAAATTTATGGAAAAGCGCAGTCTAACCCCAGCGGAGCGCGGGACAGCCTACCATACGGTTATGCAGCATATTCCGCTGGAGGGTTCTGTTGATCCTAAAGTTGTGGAAGAAACATTAGCCCGTTTGCAGAGATTAGCTATTCTAACTGCTGAGCAGGTGGAGGCGGTATCCCCCGATCAGATAGAGACTTTTTATACGAATGAGCTTGGTCGTAGATTAATAGATTCTTCTTGGAAGCTTAGAGAAATGCCGTTCAGTTATATGCTTCCCGCAGGCGAGGCTTATGGAGGGCTCGATTATATGAATAAAGCCGTCACAGAGCTAAGCCATGGAAATAATAATGAAGGCTTTAGTGAAGGAGTGCTGATCCAAGGGGTCATTGACTGCCTGTTCCGCGAAGAGGACCGGATTATTCTGTTAGACTATAAGACGGACTCTGTTTTAGAACATCAGGGTGGGTTAGTAGCGCTTAAGGAAAAATATCGTTTTCAGCTAGAGTTATACAGCAAGGCATTACATGATATTTTGGGAGAACCGATCAGCGAGATTTGGCTGTACTTTTTTGACGGCGGACATGCTGTGAAATTATAAATCTATTCATTACCGCGTAGGAGCGGGGAAAGAGGACGAAGATGCGGATATTGCATACGGGAGATTGGCACCTCGGCCGAACGCTGGAAGGAAGAAGCCGGCAGAAGGAGCAAGAGCAGTTCATAGATGAACTGGTGGAGATCGCCGATTTTCATAAAGTGGATTTGATAATGATGGCGGGAGATGTGTACGATTCCGTTAATCCACCAGCGGCTTCAGAACAACTATTCTATGAGGCTGCTGCAAGGCTGACTTCAGGGGGCAGGCCCCTTGTTGTAATCGCCGGAAATCATGATCAACCGGAGCGCGTATCTTCAGTCTCACCGCTTGTATTAAGGCAGGGGATTACATTAGTGGGGCTTCCTACCTCAGAGCCAGTGACTGTTCATGCTGTACGCACGGGTGAGATCGCCAAAATCGCAGCTCTTCCTTATCCCTCCGAGGCGCGTCTCGGTGAACTGCTTGCAGGAGATAGCGGAGAAGAGGAGCTTCGACTAGCTTATAGTGCACGGGTTGGCAAGCTCATGCAGCTGTTGGGACGGGAATTCACGCCGCAGACTGTAAATTTGGCGATGAGCCATATTTATGTGCTTGGTGGTGTGGAAAGTGATTCGGAACGTCCAATTCAAGTGGGCGGAGCGTATACCGTTGATCCTTCTGCTTTGGCTTGTGGAGCGCAATATACTGCACTAGGTCATCTTCATCGCGCACAACGTGTCAAAGGGGAAGGAATGATCCGTTACAGCGGATCTCCGCTGGCATACAGTTTTTCTGAAGCAGGACAGGCTAAATCGGTGACGCTGATTGATGTTGCGCCGGGTGGTGAGCCAACCTTTGAAGAAATCTATCTTCGCTGTGGGCGTCCGCTTGTAAGATGGAGCTCCACAGGTGGATTGCAGGAGGTATATAACTGGCTGGATGAAGGTAGAGATGCTTCTGCTTTTATAGATTTGGAGATTCGGCTTAGTGAAGCCATGTCGATGAATGATATTCAGCGCCTGCGCAAATCACGCGAGGGGATCATTCATATTCGTCCCATCTACCCGCAAATGGAGATGGAGCTCGAACAAACTGCCCGTTCACGAATGCCGGTGCAAGAATTGTTCCGTAAATTCTATCAGCGTCAGACAGGTGGAGCAGAACCGGAGGATAGCTTGATAGAGCTGTTCTTACAGCTAACCGAAGAAGAACGGCGTCAGCCAGAGGAAGGAGAGGAGAACTAAGGTGAAACCTATTCTATTAAAAGTAGCAGGATTACAGAGTTATAGAGAAATGCAAGAAATAGATTTTGAAAGTCTGTGTGAGACGGGTCTGTTTGGGATTTTTGGACCTACGGGCAGCGGCAAGTCTAGCTTGCTGGATGCTATTACTTTGGCGATGTACGGGAAAGTGGAACGTGCCGTTAATGGAACACAGGGGATTATGAACCACTCTGAAGATTCACTCAGCGTGGCGTTTACCTTTGAGCTCACTTCTTCCGCGGGGGCACATCGTTATCGTGTTGAAAGGAAGTTCAAGCGGACTGGTGAACAAACTGTCAGCAACACGATTAGCCGTTTCATTGAAATCACACCTGACGGTGATAATGTTATGGCGGATAAGCTCGCAGATGTTACGCGCTGTGTGGAGGAGCATATCGGTCTAAAAATGGATGACTTCACGCGAGCGGTTGTATTGCCGCAGGGGAAATTTGCCGAATTCTTATCACTTCGTGGCGTAGATCGTCGGCAAATGCTGCAACGCCTGTTCCATCTGGAACAGTATGGCGATCAGCTGGCAATTAAGCTTAGTCGCCGGGTGAAGGAGAATGAGGCTGCGCTCCGCGCGCTTATCGCTGAGCAGCAGGGTCTTGGCAGCGCAGGCAAAGGAGATGTAGAGGCAGCAGCTGAGCGCCTCGAGCAGGCCACCCTTTATGCTGCGGAATGCCGCCGCAAGCTGGAAGCGGCGCTGCAGGTCTCGGAGCGTTTCGCGCGTATACGCGAGCTCCAAGAGGAACGGACCCGCCGCGAGTTGCAGCGGCAGGGGCTGCTCGCCAAGGAGGAGGAGATTCTCCTCCTTGAACAGAAGCTCGGCCAAGCTGACGAGGCCGAGGCAAGGCTTCCCGCGCTGAAAGCATGGCGCAGCGCGGAAGAAGCCTTTAAGAGCCGATTGGCCCGCGCGGAGGGCCAAGAGGTGATGGCCGCCGCCGCCGAGCAGGAGGCGGCGCGTGCCGCTGCCGTCGCGGCTGCTGCGCAGGCCGCACTTGCGGCGGAAGAGCCGGCCCTCCGGGAGGGGGTTGGCACCTACCGCCGCGCGCTCGAGCTCGAGTCCGAGCTCGGCGGCCTACGGCGCGAACTCGCGGCTCTGGGCGAGCGCCGCGAA
Source organism: Paenibacillus sp. NPDC058367 (assembly GCF_042723305.1). Classification (NCBI taxonomy): domain Bacteria; kingdom Bacillati; phylum Bacillota; class Bacilli; order Caryophanales; family Paenibacillaceae; genus Paenibacillus; species Paenibacillus sp. NPDC058367. The sequence continues at coordinate 715,251 of NZ_JBHXIZ010000003.1, read as the reverse complement.
GAGGCCTCCCGCAAGCTAGCGGAGCTGCGGGAGGGCATGGCCCGGGAGCGTGAGCTTTTGGCCAAGGGCCAAAAGCGCCAGCAAGAGCTGCAGCAGAGCTTGCAGCCGCTCGGTGTCCGCTCCCAGGAGCGGCAGTCTCTGCAAGAAGCGATGCAGAGACTGCAAGGGCTACACTCCGCCGAATCCCAGTGGGATAAGGCGGAGAAGGAGCGCCGCGAGCGTGACGCTGCACTCGCGGCTGCGCAGGCGAGACTCGCGGAGGACGAGGGCCGTCGCGAGCTGCAGGAAGCTGCTCGCGGGCAACTGATCCGCGAGGCGGCGCTGCATCAAGAGAAGCTGCTGGCGACAGAAGAAGCTGCGCGTACCACAGCGGAGCGTCTGGAGCAACATGTCAGCTCTTTGGAAGCGGCTATGAAGGATCAAGAGCTTCACAGATTGTCGTTAGCACTAGCTAAGGAGCTGGAAGAAGGACAACCCTGCCCTGTATGCGGCAGCGAGCATCATCCTGCACCTGCATTATTGCAGGATAGCTTAGAGCAGCAAGAACTGGAAATGAAGCTTCAGCAAGTTCGAACATTGTCTAGACGGGCTTTGGAAGCTCGTCATCTGTTCCGTGGTCTTCGCGAACAGGATCAAGTATGGCTGGAGCAGGTATTTGGAAATGAAGTCATCGAAGCGGCAAATCACCCTGCAGCTGCAGGTTCAGAAGTAAGTAGTGCAGTTACTTCCACCGATTTAATCATTCCAGATGAAAAAGCCTTGGCAGAACTTGAAGCTGCACATTTGGGATTAAAAGGACAGTCAGGTGAAGTACGCCGAACTGCGGTAGAGTGGCAGCAATCGATGCAGGAGGTTCAGCAGCTGTGCCTCAAAGAAGCGGCAGCTGTCGCAGGTGAACGGAGCTGGGTAGAAGGAATTGCTGCCAAAGCTGAGGAACTCAGCGCCCAGCTAACGGCTCTACGGCAGAACTGGACACAGCAGTTCCCGGATATGGCACCTGGAGAAGTGGAACAAGCTTACCGTGATCTGTTAGCTAAGGATGCACAAGCTGAAGAAATTAGATCTCGACTTGATATCAGTGTCAAGTTTCTGGAGGAGAAAAGTGCTTCAGTGCAGAACCTTCAAGAAACCATAACGGGGCTGGATAAAGAGCTGGCTCAGTGGATCACACAGATCGAAGGCAAGGAAGAATTGCAGCGTGAAAAAGAACAGCGTCTACTGGAGTGGACGAATGGTCGTGCTGCTGCTCCTCTTCTAGCGGAATGTGAAGGACGTCTGCAGGAATTGTTAACTGCTATGGAGACAAGCAAGCAGTCACATCTCGCAGCGGCGGAGAAGGCTCAGCATGAGGTTAAGGAAGCAGCGATTACTCGCCAGGCTGCGGAATCTGCGCGTGAACATTACGTAGCAGCTACCAGTCATTGGGAACAAAGCTTGGCTTCTTCACCGTTTAGTTCAGCCACCGAGGTTGAAGGAGCAGCGCTCACATCCGAAGCAAGGGAAATGGCTTATTCCCGAGTACGTGCTCATCGTGCCGAAGAAGCTGAGGTCTCGTTGCAACTGCGTAATATTGAAGAGAAGCTTGACGGAGCCAGCTTAAGTGAAGAAGAATGGCAAGAAAGTCAGGGGATCTTAAGAGAAAGCAAGGCTGAGGATGAAGTATCTCTTCAGGCAAGAGCACGTGCAGAGCGTGATCTGGAGGACCTGTGGCATCGACATATTCGCTGGATGGAGCTTGAAGCTAAGCGGATTGAGCACGCATCTATGCAAGATCAACTCTCCAAACTACAGACGGTCTTACGTGGGAACGCCTTTGTTGAGTACATTGCTGAGGAACAATTGATGCAGGTGTGTCAGTCCGCTTCCCAGCGGCTTCGATTCCTGAGTAAACAGCGTTATGCATTGGAGGTTGATTCGGGTGGCGGCTTTGTGATCCGTGATGACGGGAACGGCGGGGTGAGAAGACCTGTCTCAACCCTGTCTGGCGGAGAGACCTTCCTAACATCCCTTTCGCTGGCACTTGCTCTTTCAGCTCAGATCCAGCTGCGTGGGCAATATCCGTTGCAATTTTTCTTCCTGGATGAAGGGTTTGGTACTCTCGACCCAGAGCTGCTGGATACAGTGATTACTTCACTTGAAAGGTTGCATAATGACCAGCTGTCTGTCGGTATTATCAGCCACGTTCCAGAGCTTCGTGCAAGGTTGCCGCGCAAGCTGGTGGTAGTTCCTGCTGAACAAGGTGGAGGGGGATCTCGTATCCTTTTGGAAAAAATGTGAAGCATTCTAAACTGTGTGATCGATATCACAGATACAGCATCAACGCGCTGTTATAATACAGCTAAGCCGACATTACTTTAGAAACACCTCGGCGGACGTATGACCGGGAATGTACTCCTTTTCATACGTCCGCCGCCGAATCAGCTTTATAAGCTGTGAAGGGTGTTTCTCTTTTTTTTGCCTTTTTAGGCCCTACGGGTGTATATATAGCTCAACTTCATTTGTAAACGGATTTCATTCTGTAATAGATACAGTTTTAGAGTGTGGATGTTGAATCTTCTAGCGTCTTTCGTAATTGGTGATTATCCTGTATGATTATCTTATGATGAAGTGAAATTTCACCAATTTTTAGGAGGCAAGCACTCTATGGAGACCGTGTTTAGCAAAATTATTGAGGGTACTATTCCTTCCAAAAAAGTATTTGAGAACGAACGTATTCTTGCATTCTACGACATCGAGCCGGCTGCACCGGTACATGTGTTGATCATTCCAAAGAAGTTCATTGCTTCCATGAATGATGTCACACCTGAGGATCTTTCGCTAATTGCAGAAATTCACAGTGTAGCGCAACAGATCGCTATCGACCTTGGGATTGCCGAATCTGGTTATCGTTTGATCAATAATTGTGGTCCAGATAGTGGACAAGCTGTGCCTCATCTTCATTATCACTTGCTTGGTGGGGCCAAGCTGGGAGCTCTCACAGGAAACTCAGCTTCTCACGCATAGTACAATCATTAAATGTTGAAGAACTTGCCAGAAAAAAAGAATAACACGAAGGTTGACACCCTATTTCCGTTTGACCTATAATGGAATTTGATAAACCGTGTTATGCTCTTGGACGGTATGGTCGGAGGGAGGGGAAACTGTGTCTGAAACGAAAGTTCGCAAAAACGAGACAATTGATGCTGCACTTCGTCGCTTTAAACGTTCCATCGCAAAAGATGGTGTCTTGGCTGAGGTGAAGAAACGCAAACATTACGAAAAGCCAAGCGTTAAGAAAAAGCTGAAGTCTGAGGCTGCTCGTAAGAGAAAGTTTTAGGAGGATTACCCACGCATGAATCTTAGCGAGAGATTGAACGAAGATATGAAGCAAGCGATGAAGAGTAAGGACAAGTTCACGCTCTCCACGATTCGAATGGTTCGTTCTACAATAAAGTATCTTGAAATAGATTTGAAGAGAACATTGGACGACAACGAAGTGCTTGATATCCTTAGTCGTGAAATCAAACAGCGCAAAGATGCCCTCCAAGAATTTGAATCAGCGGGTCGCGACGAGCTTGCCGCGAGTACGAAGGCAGAAATCGAGATTATTATTAAGTATCTTCCCGAGCAACTTTCCGAAGAAGAAATTAAAGCAATTGTACAGCAGACCATCCAGGAAACCGGTGCTTCTTCGAAAAGCGAAATGGGTAAGGTCATGAGCGCACTGATGCCTAAGGTCAAAGGTCGCGCCGATGGTAAACTCGTGAACCAAGCGGTTCAGCAATTTCTGCAATAATATAGCGCCAGCACCCCTTGTAAAAGGGGTGCTTTTCTTTGTTTTGAAACGTAATTACGCTTACAACGTAATAAAGTTTATGTGTCCCGGGTCAAGTTGAAGAAAGGAGGTAAAAACATTGAAAAGATTACGGAAAATTATGTTAGCCAGCATTCCAGTTGTTTTACTGCTATTGCTCTTAACGCCGTTTATCCCGAATGTCAGCGCTGATGTAACGGTACCAAAAGCACCAAAGGCTGCGAATGGTGAGATGAAGAAAGGCCCTGTGTTTATTATTCCGGTTGATCAGAAAATTGAAAGAGGTCTGCAAAGTTTTTTGGAAAGAGGCTTTGCCGAAGCTGCTAATTATGGAGCGGTTCTAATTGTACTGGAGGTGGATACACCGGGTGGACTGGTGAGTTCAGCAGAACAGATTGGGACGATGGTAAGAGATAGTGACATACCTACGGCTGCTTTTATTAAAGGTGATGCCGCTTCCGCAGGCAGTTACATAGCACTTAACGCAGGTGCAATCATCATGAAGCCGGGCAGCATGATCGGTTCTGCATCTCTAGTAGATAGTAGCGGCCAGAAAGTAGATGACGCGAAGATGGTCTCCTACTGGAAATCAAAAATGATTGGAGCCGCTGCTCTAAATGAGCGTGATCCTGATATTGCTGCGGGAATGGTCGATAGTAATTTGGTTGTGGATAAGCCAGATCTTGGCGTATCTAAAGCGCAGGGTGAAATTATTGCCTTGTCTAGTGACGAAGCTTTAAAAGCTGGTTATGCTGATCAAATTACAACCACTCCAGAAGAGGCGATTACTTGGTTAGGTTATACTACAGATGACATTTTTCGTGTGGAGCATACGGGTGCCGAGAAAATGTCGCAATTTCTGACGAATCCGATTATTATGACGATTTTGCTATTCATCGGGATCACAGGCATTGTGATTGAGTTGATCGTTCCAGGCTTCGGTGCACCTGGGATTATTGGGACATTAGCCTTTGTTTTATATTTTTTCGGAAATTCTGTAGCAGGGTTTGCCGGATCAGAGACTTGGCTTTTGTTCATAATCGGACTTGTCATGCTTGTGCTGGAGCTATTCGTGCCGAGCTTTGGGATATTGGGGATACTTGGTTCCGTGAGCCTTGTGGCAGGTGTCGTACGCGCAGCATACAGCTTCACACATGCATTGTTTAGTCTCGGTATCGCATTCGCGGCTGCAACAGTAGTCATTGTGATTGTGGCTGTCGCATTTAAAGAACGTGGAATTTGGAATAGGTTTATTTTAAAGGATACGCTCTCTAAAGATCAGGGATTTGTACCTGTTGAAGAGAAGTTAAGCTTAGTTGGAGCTATAGGAAACAGTGTTACTCCACTTCGTCCATCCGGAACGGCTATGATTGGCGGCGAGCGAGTAGATGTCGTTACTGAAGGCAGCTTTATTAGCGTTAATGCACCGATCTCTGTTGTAAAAGTTGAGGGCGGACGGATTGTAGTGAAGGAAATTAAGGAATAAGGTAAAAGATAAAAGGTATGGCGAATAGTAGCTCCACAATAATTTACTGGAGGTTGTAAAGTTATGGAAGCATCTTTAATTACTTTTTTGTTGATTGCGGTAGTCGTAGTCATTTTGTTGAGTGTCTTTTTAAGCTTCTTCCCGGTCATGCTCTGGATTTCTGCATTGGCGTCAGGGGTTAGGATTAGTATTATTACCCTAGTAGCGATGAGACTGCGTCGTGTAACGCCAAGTCGAATCGTTAATCCAATGATTAAAGCGACTAAGGCAGGTCTTGGACTGAATATTAATCAACTGGAGAGCCACTATCTCGCAGGTGGTAACGTAGACCGGGTGGTTAATGCGCTTATTGCAGCACAACGTGCAGATATTCCTTTGGAATTTACACGCGCAGCGGCTATTGATCTTGCAGGACGCGATGTGCTTCAGGCGGTACAAATGAGCGTTAACCCTCGTGTAATTGAAACACCAGTTGTTGCGGCTGTCGCTAAAAACGGGATTGAAGTTAAGGTAAAAGCACGTGTAACTGTACGTGCTAATATCGACCGTCTCGTGGGTGGTGCGGGTGAAGAAACAATCATTGCCCGTGTTGGTGAAGGGATTGTAACGACAGTAGGTTCAAGTGATTCACATAAAGATGTCTTGGAAAACCCGGATTTGATTTCTCGGACGGTATTGTCGAAAGGTCTGGATTCAGGTACTGCTTTTGAGATACTCTCTATTGATATTGCGGATATCGATGTAGGCAAGAACATCGGTGCGTATCTTCAAACCGAACAAGCAGAAGCGGATAAACGTATTGCACAAGCTAAGGCAGAAGAACGCAGAGCAATGGCTGTCGCTCATGAGCAAGAGATGAAAGCGCGTGTAGTTGAGATGAAGGCGCTTGTTGTGGAAGCTGAATCTCAGGTGCCTATGGCGATGGCTGAGGCACTCAGAAATGGTCAAATCGGTGTGATGGACTACATGAACATCAAAAATATCGAGGCGGATACCCAAATGCGCGGTTCCCTCGGCAAAATGAATGATCAGGACGACAATAACCGTCCTAACAATAATAAATAAAAGGGGATGTGAATCTCCATGAGCTGGATCTATATTGTTGCGGTTATTATCTTCGCGATTGTATCCAATGTGAACAAAGCTACGAAGAACAAACCCAAAGGTACTACACGCGGAGGGATGCCGACCTTCGGTGGAGGAGACGGGAATCCTCTCCACCGTAATAAGGATGTAGACGGGAACAGAGATCAGCCAGAACAGTCTGGTAGCGGGTTTCCTGCTCCTGTTACTACATCCTCCCGTGAGTATGACGCATCACCAGCCTTTCCAGAGCCTGCGTACATCCCGACACCAGATTATTCTACTGGAGAAGGTATGTCTTTGGAGCATGCTGATGACGGAGTTGAGTTACGCACACAAAGAATGCAGGAAGAGGTGCGGCGTCTTCAATCTGCTTTTGATGGAATAGCGGGAGCAGATCCTAGATCGAAGAAGACGAAGAGTTCATCCCCTGAGACAGATGTTCAGTCAAATAGAACAGGGAATAGGGATGAGCTGCGTAATGGTGTGGTTTGGGCGGAGATTCTAGGACCTCCGCGTGCTCGCCAGCCGCATTCCTCCCGAAGATCGTAATTTTCGGTCAAGTAACAATTAAGCCTTAGCTTTCTTATCTTAACGATAGGAAAGCTGAGGCTTTTTTATGTTTTTTATACCTGAAAGGTGCTCCTTTATGAGTTCTTCTCATAAACAAAAGCGTTGCCGCATAAGGTGTACAGAAGGCAGGAAGGGGGAGCGTCTACTTATGACCCGTATTGGCCGCAGGCTGCGGGGATGGACAAACGGGGTGTTGGATTTACCACAGGACTTACTACAGGAAATGCCCCGGATCACCCTGATCGGCAATAAGGAACTGTATATCGAGAATCATCGCGGCGTGCTGCATTTTTCCTCAGGCCAGCTTAAGCTCGCGTTAGCTAAAGGATCGCTTGAAATCACAGGCGAGGATCTTGTCATTCGCAATATTCTTGGTCAGGAGCTGGCGGTAGAAGGCATTATCGGAGAGATCAGATATAAAGAAAGCGAGGGGAAATCATGAAGGAACCACCTCTTTCATCACTGCGGGGATTCGTTACACTGCATGTGACGGGGCCTCAGGTGGAGAGATTCATTAATGTCATTTCTGAAGCAGGTATAGTGATTTGGGATGTGAGGCCCGCTGAGGGCGGCGCTTCCCTTAAGCTGCTTCTGAATGATTTTTATGTCCTCCGTCCGATTTTAAAGAAGACAGGCTGTCGGATGCACGTTACAGGAAGAAGCGGACTGCCTTTTTTGATGGCGCGGCTTTGGAAACGTAAATTTTTTGGCATGGGAATATTGATATTCGGGATTATGCTCTTTATGTTATCTACGATGGTATGGAGCATTAGAGTCGAGGGGAATGAAAAAATTGCCTCCGAGGATATATTGGCAGCTGCTCGCCAGGAGGGGGTGTATCCTTTTCAATGGATATGGCGTCTGGATGAGCCGGACAAGCTCTCTAAGGGGCTCCTGGCCCAATTACCCGGCGTTTCATGGATAGGGGTGCAGCGGACGGGGACGAGCATTAAAATTCAGGTGGTAGAATCTAAACAGCCGGATATCAAACCTCTGCTTAGTCAGCGGCATTTGATTAGCAGAACAGATGCGGTGGTAACTGAAATATATGCGGAGCAGGGCAGACCGGTTGTAGCGCGTAACTCACGGGTTAAAAAAGGGGATATCCTGATCTCGGGTGCTTTAGGCGACGAAGAGAATGTACAGTACGTGGTGGCTAAAGGTGAGGTTAAGGGTTTAGTGTGGCATGAATACAATATAGAGGTGCCTCTTACAACAACAAATAGCTCATATACAGGGGAGCGTAAGGACCGAACCTATCTGGTGCTTGGTAAATGGGCTATCCAGCTATGGGGTTATGGCGATTCTCCTTTTGAGAAATCACGAACACTTACTGAGCATGATCCGCTGTCCTGGCGGTCCATTAAGCTGCCGCTGGGCCTAATGACTGAGAAAGAAATGGAGATTAGTGAAACAAGTGAGACATTAACTCCAGAGGTTGGATTTGAAAAGGGAATAGAGCGAGCGAAGAATGATATTTTGGCACGTTATGGCGTTGATAGCGTCATCAAAAGTCAAAAAGTTTTGCATGAGAAGAAAGAGAATGGTAAAGTTTATATGAAAGTGATCTTTGAAGTAGAAGAAAAAATTTCCGAAGAACTGCCAATAGTAAACAATTGAGGAGAATGAGGCTACTTGTCAGAACAGACTGCAAGCATTCGTATTACTTTGCAAAATGCGGGAGAAGCGCAATCGCTGTTCGGCCCGCAAGATGGATTCCTAAAAATCATCGAGAGTGAAATTCCTGCTATTATTGATTCCCGTGAAGCAGAGTTAACGATACGTGGTGCGGAGCGGGAAGTAGACATGCTGGGACAATTGTTTAATGTGTTGCTGTCCCTCATTCGGAGCGGTTACATACTTACTGAACGTGATGTGCAGTACGCTGTGGAGCTGGCGAAAGACTTTCGAGTCGATCAATTGCTCGATTTGTTCAAGGGAGAAATTACAACAACTTTTCGTGGAAAGCCTATCCGTGTCAAAACGATTGGCCAGAAGCATTATGTGACAACGATCAAGAAGCGTGATATTGTATTCGGAATCGGTCCTGCAGGAACGGGTAAGACCTACTTGGCGGTAGTGCTTGCAGTTACGGCACTTAAAGAAGGTTCTGTTAAGCGTATCATTCTTACGCGCCCAGCAGTAGAAGCAGGAGAGAGTCTAGGGTTCCTCCCAGGGGATTTGCAAGAAAAGGTAGATCCATACCTCCGTCCGTTATATGATGCCTTATACGACGTTATGGGGCCCGATCAGGTGGCTAAGGCACTTGAACGGGGGTTGATTGAAATTGCTCCGCTCGCTTATATGCGTGGTCGTACGCTGGATGATTCATTTATTATTTTGGATGAAGCCCAGAATACAACGCCTGAGCAAATGAAAATGTTTTTGACTCGACTCGGCTTCGGGTCCAAAATGGTGATTACGGGTGACGTTACCCAGATTGACCTGCCTCGCGGCAAGAAATCCGGTTTGATTGAGGCTAAAGCGATTTTATCCGGCATAGAAGAACTCGGTTTTGTTTATTTTGCGGAGCAGGATGTAGTACGGCATTCCCTGGTGCAGAAAATTATCGTTGCCTATGACCGCTCTGCCGAAAACCTCCAATAAAGGGGATTGTCTTCATGGCTTCAAAGCAACCATCTAAATTAAGCGGATTTGTATATACGAACAACGGATGGAAGTATAGCGCGGCGACACGCTATGCTCTTTTCCTGTTACTCGGACTTGTGTTCTACTTCAGTCTGTCGCCCGATCTACTGCCTAAGCGGTACGATATTAAAGAGAATACGCTCAGCGCGAAGGAGATAACAGCGCCCAAGCAAATTTTGGACAAGAAGGCAACACTAAAGGCAGCGGAAGAAGCAGCCGAAGGTGTATCTCCTAAGTATAAAATTATCCCGATGCGGGCCGATAATCTTGTGACATCACTGCTGGACCGGATTGATCGCCTGAATCAGGATGACCTGATTTCGCAAAGTGATAAAACTGAAATTTATCGTGATGAAATCCCGCAGAGAGCCAGTGATTTTATTTTGAATTTCATAGCCTCAAATCGGGGCGGAGGCACTTATTCCGATCATCTTTTGGAAGAAATGCAATCTGTCATAAAAGAGCAGACCTATGTCATTCCAGATGAAACTTACATTAAGATTCCGCGACTGACCTCTCAGGACATTATCGAAATGAAGCCTGTCGCTCGTGATATTGTGACTAGGCTGATGAACGATCAAATCACGGACGCCCAGACTGCGCGCGCCAAAGTGGCGGAGCAGGTCAGTATCAGCTCTCTGAGTCAGCGTACGGCGCGTGAGGTTGTGCAAGAGTTAGTCCGGCTCGTTATTACAAGCAATAAGTTCTATGACGAAGATGCAACGAAGGAAGCGAAGGTACAGGCTCGTGAGAACACACCTGATGTGTTTATTGAACAAGGGGACGTTCTTGTCGCTAAAGGGCAAAAAATCACCCCTGAGCTGTACGCCCTTTTGGATGAGAATGGCTTGCTAAGCAATGAGGTCAACTATTGGCCTCAAGTTGGATTGTTATTACTTGCTACCATGCTATCTGCAGGTCTGATGGTGTTTATCCGTTACTCTGGCGGAACTGCGGGCTTCAAGTATAATAATTCCCAGTTATTAATGCTGGTGCTTGTGTTTGTTATTACGATCATCTCCATGCGATTGACCGCAATTTTGCAGACGGATGTCCATTCCTATCTCGGGTATCTGGCACCGGTAGCTATCGGCGCTATGCTGATCACGATGCTTCTGGATATGACATTAGCGTATTTCTGTTCAATTCTGATCAGTATACTCGCCAGTATCATTTTGAATGTTCAGCAGAATTCGGTGTTTGATTTTACCTTTGGCTTCTTTTCAATTGTTGTTTGTTATGTAGCTATTTTTGCCACTCATCGTGCAGGCCAGCGTTCCACATTATTAAAAGGCGGGATTATGGTATCCCTTTTTGGCTGTGTGACCGTCTTTATGCTGACCCTCTTAGCTGGTGGTGAGTGGAAAGATGTAAGCACGCTATATGCTGTTGGTTTTGCTTTTGCGAGTGGGCTTTTGACTGCAGTGCTTGTGATTGGTCTGATGCCTTTCTTTGAAGCTACCTTTGGCATTCTATCTGCCCTGAAGCTGGTAGAGTTGTCTAATCCGAACCATCCCTTATTGCGCAAGCTTCTTACGGAAACACCAGGAACCTACCACCATAGCGTAATGGTAGGTAACCTGTCAGAAGCGGCCGCAGAAGCGATTGGAGCAGATGGCTTATTGTGCCGGGTAGGATCGTATTATCATGATATTGGTAAAACAAAACGTCCGTTTTATTTTATTGAAAATCAGAATAATATGGAAAACCCACATGACTCTATTGAACCGAAGCTTAGTAAATCTATCATTGTAGCTCACGCCCGCGATGGGGTGGAAATGCAACGAGAATATAAGCTGCCCAAACCGATTCGTGATATAGCTGAGCAGCATCATGGGACGACGTTCCTGCATTATTTTTACCATAAAGCCCTGAAGCTAGCGGAAGAAAAAGGTGTAGAGCCTGATTTTACCGAGGAAGATTTCCGTTATCCTGGCCCTAAAGCCCAGTCGAAGGAATCGGCTGTTGTAGGAATTGCCGACAGTGTTGAAGCTGCGGTGCGATCCTTGCGTAAGCCAACTGTTCTGCAGGTGGAAACGATGATTGAGAAGATTATTAAAAGTCGACTGGATGATCATCAGTTTGATGAATGTGATTTAACGATTAAAGAATTGGACATTATTGCACGGACGCTGAAAGAAACGGTCATGGGGATTTTCCATTCACGGATCGAATACCCAGAAGATGTGCGTAAGCCGAAAAAAGAGGAAGGGGCAGCTAACCCATGAGTTTGGAGATCGTTTGGGATAACGAGCAGGAAGAATACGAGATAAAGGACGATCTCATTACGCTGCTGGAGAATATTTTGCAAAAAGCAGGTGAAGCGGAAGGGATCGATCGGGGCGAGGTAGCTCTTACTTTTGTCGATAATGTTCGTATACATGAGTTGAATTTAGAATATCGGGGAATTGACCGTCCGACGGACGTACTTTCTTTTGCGATGAATGAAAGCGGAGAGGACGAGCTGGACATTATATACGAAGTAGAAGAAGGCAAAGCGCTGGAAGATGTTCCGGATGTACTGGGAGATATCATCATTTCCGTAACTCGTGCTCAGGAGCAAGCGCAGGAATATGGTCATTCGCTGGAGCGTGAGCTTGGTTTCCTCTTTGTGCACGGATTTCTGCATTTGTTAGGATATGATCATCAGGATGAAGCTTCAGAGGCTGAAATGATGTCTAAGCAAGAGGAAGTACTAGCTCAGGTTGGGTTGACTCGCTAATGGTGAAGAACACGGCGGTAGGACATAAGAAGTTCTGGCACTCTTTTCGGTTTGCATCGCAAGGCATCGTGTCGGCATTCAAATCCGAGCTTAACATGAAGGTGCATTGCTGTTTGGCTGTGGTTGTACTTGTTGCCGCTGCCGTGTTCAGACTTCCGCTGGTCAGTTGGATGTTGCTGCTCTTCTCCATCACGCTTGTCTTAACCGCCGAGTTGCTCAATACAGCAATTGAAGCGACGGTAGACCTGATCTCGCCGGAGATTCACCCACTGGCTAAGAGGGCAAAAGATACCGCCGCAGGAGCTGTGCTTCTTACGGCGGTGTTTGCTGTCTTAGTCGGGGTCTATGTTTTTTACCACCCGGTGATGGACTGGATTACCGGACTTATGTCATAATCAGGTTACAATTCAATTCAGGGGAGAGGCGGACCCGCGTTTTGCGATTCCGCCTCTTTGGTTACTGGATGTTTAGGATGCGAGTTTTGTACGAAGAAAATTCAATGAAGTAATGCTAACAAAACTAAGTGGATGCTTTCGAAGCAAGTTTTGTACGAAGCAAATCAGTGAAGTAATGCTAACAAAACTTTAGGAGGACCCAAATATGGATTCCGCTCTTCTTATGCAAGAAGCGATTAAAGCACGTGCTAAGGCATATATTCCCTACTCCCGATTTGGAGTCGGAGCCGCCCTCCTTGATCAGGATGGTCATATTCATCACGGATGTAATGTAGAAAATGCTGCTTTTGGCCCAACCAATTGTGCAGAGCGGACTGCGTTATTCCGTGCCGTTGCCGACGGTCATGCTATCGGTTCTTTCAAGGCAATTGCCGTTGTTGCCGATTCCGATGGCCCCGTATCTCCTTGTGGTGTATGCCGCCAAGTTCTGATTGAGTTGTGTTCACCAGACATGAAGGTTATCCTTGGAAACATGAAGGGCGATATTGTTGAGACCACGGTGGGAGAATTACTTCCCGGCGCTTTTGGTCCCGTAGATCTGAAGCAAGGACAAGCTCCAGAATAAAATGAGGGTTTGATTTAATGCCTGTTTAAAGGCGAATCAGGTATAGTTAGACGAAGGTTGCTACTTTAATTGCACAATGTACAGTTAAATGCTACTCTTTCGCACAAAAATGAATTTAGTTGCAGATAGTGCAACTAAATTTATGATATAGTCTATATTTGGCTCTTAAGACAGGATTTAATTGCACAGAATACAACTAAAACACCAAAACATAAATTCAAACTCAAATTAGTTGTACAAAGTACAATTAAAATTGTGCAGTCATCATCAATTAAGCTAGAATGATGTAAATTATGTGTTGTTAGAGTAACATTACGAGGTGAGCGCCGCGGCGAAGCCGCTAGCGATTCTTTGCACATCGTAACTTGAAACCCTGCCTGTAAGCTGCATCTCAGTAATCTTTATCCATGGTGAGCTTAATGCGAACCGTGTGAATAAGCGACAGTGAAGCGTGTCCCCGATAGGGGACGAAAGCGCTCATGCACGACCGTTTCTAATCCCGCCGAACGTTGCAGGTACGCCTATTTCCGGGTGTCCAGAGGGCCGGGGCCCTTGGGGTCCCCCTTGGCTAAGGGGGATTTAGGGGGATCGAAAAAGCTTTGAAAAAGATTGAATGATTGAAAAAGATTGAACTAGAAGGAAAGTATGGAAGGAAGATAATATGAAATTCAAATCAGGCTTTGTCGCAATTATCGGCAGACCGAACGTAGGCAAATCGACACTCATGAACCAGGTTATTGGACAGAAGATTGCAATCATGTCGGATAAGCCACAGACCACTAGAAACAAAATCCATGGGGTCTATACAACGAATAATTCGCAAATCGTGTTCCTGGACACACCAGGTATTCATAAAAGACAGTCCAAGCTAGGCGACTACATGAACCAAACTGCAATGAGCACGCTGGGTGAAGTTGAGGCTGTGCTGTTCCTTGTGGATGCTGCAGATGGTTTGGGTGGTGGAGACCGATACATTGCTGAGCAATTAAACGGACTTAAGACGCCAGTTATTCTTGTACTGAACAAGATCGATAAAATAGAGCCGGAAGCATTGCTCCCACTTATGGCTCAGTATAACAAGCTGCATAACTTTGCTGAAATCATTCCAATTTCTGCCAAGATGGGTAGCAATGTTAACACGCTATTAGAGCAAGTCGCTAAGTATTTACCAGAAGGTCCGCAATACTACCCAGAAGATCAAATTACGGATCACCCTGAGCAATTTGTGTGCGCAGAACTAATTCGTGAGAAGATTCTGCATTTGACGCGCGAAGAAGTACCGCATTCCATTGCTGTGGCTATCGAAGATATGAGGGTTGAGCCGAATGGTGTTGTGCATGTGTCTGCCGTTATTTTTGTTGAACGTGATTCTCAGAAGGGGATCATTATCGGTAAGCAAGGTGCGCTGCTGAAAGAGGTTGGCAGACGTGCTCGGACTGACATTGAGAACCTTTTGGGTTCGAAGATTTTTCTGGAGCTATGGGTAAAAGTGAAAAAAGACTGGCGTAATCAGGACCGCGTTCTGCGGGATTTGGGCTTCCATAAAGACCTTTAAGATCTTTATCTGTCATTCCTCGTTTGGCAGGAATTGCAAGGATAGAACCTGGCTCATCGCACATCCTAATTCTTGAAGAGACATCGTCTTTCCCAAGAAAGGATGAATACGAATGCGAAACTTTTCGTGGAAGTATTTTGCAATGACAGGAGACGTCGATGCTTACCTGCTATACAAGGAAGCTGGCTATCCACTTGAAGACAGTGGATTACAGCTAGTGGAAGAAGAGAAGGTCTGTGATGAAGAAGCGCAATAAGGACTGGTTGCTTGCCGAATGGTTGGGGGAAGAGGCATGCTACACAGGGTGGAAGGGATCGTCATCCGCAGCATGGACTACGGCGAGGGGAACGCAATTATTACGCTTTGCACCGAGAACGCCGGGAAAGTAGGAGTTCTGGTACGAGGTGCTAAGAAGGTTAAGAGCCGCCATGCTGCCCTGATCCAGTTGTTCACCGTCGGGGAATTTGTTTTTTTTAGAAATAACGGAGGTCTTGGAACGCTGAATTCCGGCGAGATCACGAAGTCTCACCACCCTCTGCGTGAGGATTTGATTAAAGCAGCATATGCATCATACGCTTGTGAACTGCTTGATAAAGTCCTGCATGATGAGGAGACGGGGAACTTCTGGTTTCGCCAGCTTACGGCCTGCTTGAACGCACTTGAAGAAGATAAGGAACCTGGAGTTATCATAAATGTTTATGAAATGAAGATTTTGCAAGCAGCCGGTTATGGTCCAGAGTTCGACACCTGTGTGATATGTGGAGCAGAAAAGCCTGATGAACAACTGCTGATAAGCCCTCGCCTTGGTGGAGCACTCTGCCGCAGCTGTAAACATAATGATCCTCCAGCAATGGAGGTCTCTGCTCGTGCGTTGAAATTACTACGCTTATTCGCCAGACTTGATCTAACTAGATTAGGGAATGTGGATGTCAAAGAAAGCAGCCGTGATGAGCTAAAAAAAATTATGCGTGCCTTTATGGATGTGCAGCTTGGATTAAAGCTAAAATCACAGAATTTCCTGGATCAGCTCGACAAGTACAAGATTTGACGAAATCTGATTTTTCCGTTACTATAGGAACAGTTTAATTATAAGATTATCGCCGTTTTGCTCCACTTCGGGAGAACGTGCATTGATCGGGAAAGTAATGAGCGATATTGTCGCGATTCAGCGAGCTGGGGGTAGTGAGAGCCTGGCGGGACAATGTTCATGAACATGGCACCCGGGAGTACGGATATGGCGAATGAAAGTGGATTTCGTTCTTGTCTTTAGCAAGTGATATTGCTGAATCAAGGAATGGAATCAAGTAGGGTGGAACCGCGGGAGAATAAGTTAAGCTCTCGTCCCTATGTCTGTTAATCAGGCATGGGGGCGGGGGTTTTTTGTTGCTGTCAGGAGCGAAAAATGCCGCCTCCATGGTAAGAAGTTTTAAGCAAGATGAACTAAAAAACTTGTAAAGCGAAGGAGACGGTATTATGAACTTTCAGCAGATGATTTTGACGCTGCAGCAGTTCTGGGCTGAACAGAACTGTATTATCGTACAGCCTTATGACACTGAAAAAGGCGCCGGCACGATGA
The DNA here is from genome assembly GCF_042723305.1 of Paenibacillus sp. NPDC058367. Classification (NCBI taxonomy): domain Bacteria; kingdom Bacillati; phylum Bacillota; class Bacilli; order Caryophanales; family Paenibacillaceae; genus Paenibacillus; species Paenibacillus sp. NPDC058367. The sequence goes on along the minus strand of NZ_JBHXIZ010000003.1, from coordinate 698,794 downwards.
ACCCTATGACATTTTTACGCTCACTAGGTCCTGAACCATGGAGAGTTGCGTACGTAGAGCCTTCACGTCGCCCATCCGATGGACGTTATGGGGAGAATCCGAACCGTCTGTATCAGCATCATCAATTTCAAGTCATTATCAAACCATCGCCTGATAACATTCAAGAGATTTACTTGGATAGTTTGAAAGCACTCGGCATTGATCCGCTCTTGCATGATATCCGTTTTGTTGAGGATAACTGGGAGAACCCTTCACTGGGTTGTGCAGGTCTAGGATGGGAAGTATGGCTAGATGGTATGGAAATCACTCAGTTTACGTACTTCCAACAGGTCGGTGGAATTGAGGCCAATCCAGTTGCCGTAGAAATTACTTACGGAATGGAGCGGCTAGCATCCTACATTCAAGATAAAGAAAATGTATTTGATCTTGAATGGGTTAGCGGCATGACTTATGGTGATGTTTTTCATCAACCGGAGTTTGAACATTCTACTTACACCTTTGAAGTATCTGATGTAAAAATGCTTTTTTCACTGTTCAACATGTACGAAGAAGAAGCGCGTAGAGCGATGGAGCAGCATCTTGTGTTCCCTGCCTATGATTACGTGTTGAAATGCTCACATAGCTTTAATCTGCTGGATGCACGTGGAGCCATCAGCGTTACTGAACGGACTGGATTTATTACCCGAGTGCGTAATCTTGCCCGCTCTGTAGCGGCAACATATCTTGAGGAACGCGAGAAGCTTGGCTTTCCGCTGCTGAAGAAAGAAGGTGCTGACCGTGTCTAAAGATATCCTGTTTGAGATCGGTCTGGAGGAAATTCCTGCACGTTTTATCCGCGCTGCGATGGAACAGCTGCAAGATAGAACATCCAAGTGGTTGGATTCTGCACGGATTACCCATGCTGGAGTTACTGCTTATGCAACGCCACGTCGTCTCGCTGTTTTTGTTAAGGATGCGGCTGAGAAGCAAGAGGATATCAGCGAAGAAGTCAAAGGACCATCACGCAAAATCGCACTGGATGCAAACGGGGACTGGAGCAAAGCTGCTTTAGGATTTGCCCGCAGTCAGGGTGTATCTCCGGAGCAATTTACGTTCAAAGAGCTAGCTGGAGTAGAGTATATATATGCTACTAGAAATAGTGCTGGGGTAGAGACAGCTTCGCTTCTTTCAGAAGGGCTTTTAGGGATTGTGAATGCGATGACTTTTCCGAAAAACATGCGTTGGGGAGCTTACGATTTTAAATTCGTGCGTCCGATCCGCTGGTTAGTTGCTCTTTTCGGGAAAGATATTATTGATTTGGAAATTACGGATGTAAAAGCGGGTAATGTGAGCCGTGGACATCGTTTTCTGGGCACAGAGACTGTAATTTCGGAGCCTGCACAATATGTTGAGAGCATGCGTGCGCAGCATGTCCTTGTAGACGTGAAGGAACGGGAAGAATTGATCCTGAAACAAATCAATCAATTGGCTGAAGAAAAAAGCTGGACGATTGCGATCAAAGAGGATCTTTTGGAGGAAGTACTGTTCCTAGTTGAAACACCAACCGTGTTGTTCGGAACCTTCGACCCATCTTTCTTGAACATTCCACAGGATGTGCTGATTACTTCGATGCGTGAGCATCAGCGGTATTTCCCGGTATTTGATGCAGCGGGCAAACTTCTGCCTTTCTTCGTAACGGTGCGTAACGGGAATGCAGTATCTTTGGATGTTATTGCTAAAGGTAATGAGAAGGTACTCCGTGCTCGTCTATCAGATGCTAAATTCTTCTATCAAGAAGATCAAAAGATGAAGATTGATGATGCACTAGCCAAATTGGAGAATATCGTCTACCATGAAGAGCTTGGCAGTGTTGGAGATAAAGTGCGTCGTATTCGCCAAATCTCCGATCGTCTTGCTGTAAAGTTGGGATTGTCTGATATAACCCTTTCTGAAGTAAGTCGGACTGCTGATATTTGCAAATTCGACCTTGTGACTCAAATGGTTTATGAATTCCCAGAACTTCAAGGCACCATGGGTGAAGATTATGCACGCAAAGCAGGAGAACCTGAAACTGTGGCAAAAGCAATCTTCGAGCATTATCAGCCAAGGTTCGCGGGTGATGCAGTACCATCGACGGATGCCGGTTCAGTTGTCAGCATTGCGGACAAGATCGATACGATTGTAGGTTGCTTCTCTATCGGTATTATCCCAACAGGCTCTCAGGATCCTTACGCACTGCGTCGCCAGGCTGCAGGGATTGTTCAAATCGTGCTGGAGCATAAATTGCCGATTACGCTGCGCGAGATTTTTGAAGCAGCGATTGAAATTCATAATAATTCAGGGAATTCGAAACATTCTGACGATGAACTACGTATAAACCTGTACGAGTTCTTCGGTCTGCGTGTTAAACGACTTTTATCCGACAATGTACGCTATGATGTTGTGGACGCTGTTACAGCAGCTGGCTTTGACAACGTGGTAGATGTTGTGGGCAGAAGCCGTGCGCTTATGGGTGCTGTGTTAGACCAAGCAGACTTTAAAATTACAGTAGATTCACTCACTCGTGTCAGTAATTTGGCAGCTAAAGCAACCAGTGAAGTGATTGATCCTTCTTTACTTAAAGAAGATGCTGAGCTGAAGCTGTACAATACATGGCAGGAATTACACACACCGTATCTTGAAGCGATGTCCGCGAATAATGCCGAAGAGGCACTCCGTATTCTCTCGGGTCTAAAAGATGCTGTTACAGCATTTTTCGATTCAGTTATGGTTATGGCAGAGGATGAGCAGGTACGTGCTAACCGTTTAGCTTTGCTAGCTGGTATTGATGCTGACTCCAAGGCGTTTGCTGATTTTGGCAAGCTCGTTTGGTAAACGACTGAGCACCGAAGTTCCCGGCTGAATTCAAGATTCGACATTTGATTAAAGGACAGCTTTTTGAACAACATCTATAAGAAAAGTTTGTGTCTTATGGTATAGAATGTTGGTTTGGGGTATAAATATACGGAACGGTGCCAATGCGTCATTTGACATCCGTTCCGTATTTATGCATAGAAAGAAGGATTTCTTGCGGTAAGGGCGTATATATATTACACGGGAAATTGGTGATGATCATGGAGAAGAAGTCCCGGTCTAGAACTATAGTCGTGGATGGGGATGCTTGTCCGGTCAAAAAAGAGATTGCTGAAGTTGGCCGCGCCTTTGGTGTGCCGGTACTGATGGTATCTTCTTATGACCATGCACTGAAAGCTGAAGAGGGTGTAACGGTTGTGCAGGTGGACCGGGGAGATCAGAGCGCCGATCTATATATTGCCAATCATATTTCTGCTGGAGATGTGGTATTGACTGGGGACTATGGTCTCGCAGCACTTGCACTAGGGAAACGTTGCAGTGTTCTTTCTTTTCGTGGCCAGGAATATGACGATTCCAAAATGGATTTTATGTTGGAAGGCAGGCATGCCAGGGCCGTGGAACGAAGACGGGGACATTATTCTAAGGGTCCAAAACCTATAACGGCAGAAGAAAAAATATATTTTCAACATAAAATGACAAAACTTTTAATACTTTTGCAGGAGAATGTGGAGCAATAGCGAATTATATTTATTTGTTAAGAATTGAAGGTGGTTGAAGTGGCTAGCGGACACGGGAATATTCCGGAAGAAGTTATCGAAAGCGTGCTTGCACGTCATGATATTGTCGATACAGTCGGTAAGGTAGTCCATTTGTCCAAGCAGGGGAAATATTTATGGGGCCTCTGCCCGTTCCATTCGGAGAAAACCCCTTCCTTTACAGTTACCCCCGACCGGGGAGTATTTCATTGCTTTGGCTGCGGCATGGGTGGAAATGCCATCAAATTTAGGATGGAAATCGAAGGATTAACCTTCCCCGAAGCCGTCAAAATAATGGCTGAAGAAAGTGATATTCCCGTTCCTGAAGGTAAGGGAGGCCTAATGTCTCCTCCTGATCCGGAACGCGATCGGTTGATTCAAGCTTATGAATGGTCTGCAAAGTTTTATCATTACTTGCTGAAGAATACGGAACACGGCAAAGCCGCAATGGAGTATTTAAGAGCCCGGAACTTCAGCGATAAAATGATTGACCAGTTTCAGATCGGATATGCTCCGGACCGCTGGGATACTTTGGTACAATTTTTGGAGAAACGGAATTTTGACCTTGCTGAGATGGAGAAAGGTGGACTCTTGTCTGCCCGAGGTGAGGGTAAAGGCTATATAGACCGTTTCCGTGGTCGGATTATTTTTCCGATTGCGAACCGCACAGGCAAGGTGATTGCGTTTGCCGGAAGAATTTTTGGTGAAGGACAACCCAAGTATCTTAATTCTCCAGAGAGTAGATTGTTTAACAAAAGCCGGATTTTATACAATTTGCACCAGTCCAAAGCATCCATCCGCAAAACGCGGCAAATCGTCCTCTTTGAAGGATACGGAGATGTCATTTCGGCTTGGGAAGCAGGTGTGCATAACGGTGTAGCAACAATGGGAACATCTTTAACTGAAAGTCATGTAGCACTGATGAAGAGTCTGGCCGATGAAATTGTACTGTCTTATGACGGTGACCGGGCAGGACAAGCAGCTGCTATGAAGTCCATTCCAATGCTTGAAGGCAGTGGCTTGCGTGTAAAGATCGCCTTACTGCCAAGCGGACTCGATCCAGATGAATTCATCTCAATGCATGGTGGAGAAAGGTTTATGGATCAGGTTATTGATTCAGCGGTTTCATCCATAAAATTTAAGCTTATATATCTGAAAAAAAACCATATACTCCTAGAGGAAGATGGCAAAATTGCCTACGTCAAAGAAGCTTTGGAGGTCATTGCTTCGTTACATTCCTCGACTGAGAGAGAGGTTTACCTAAGGGAAATCGCTTCTGAGCTGGAACTTTCATATGATAGTTTGAAGCAGGATTGTAATTTACTTAGGGCATCGATGCAAAAAAACATCCCTGAAGGGGATAATAACGACAAAAGGTGGAATAATGGTAGGCATAAAAAAGGGCAAGTGCAGACACCAACTTTGCTGCCCGCTTATCATGTTGCGGAACGGCGTCTACTGTCCTTTATGATTCAGGACCCGGAAGCCGCCACGTATGTGGGCGAACGCCTCGGAGAAGATTTCAACATCGATGATCATGCGGCAATTGCCGCTTATCTATATGCCTATTACGCGCAAGGCAAACCACCCGGCATTAGTCGGTTTCTATCATCGCTTCAGGATGATCGTCTAGAGAAAACTGCTACATCAATTTCCATGATGGATACACCTCCAGACTGGAATATGCAGGTGCTGGATGATTGTATCCGTGAAGTACGGAAATACCCACTGCAGCGCAAGATGGATCAGAAGCGTGAAGAGATGATTCAGGCGGAAAAGTCAGGTGACTTTTTGCGTGCGGCACAAATAGCAAGTGAGATTATAGCCCTAGAGAGACAATGAAATGTTGACAGGATGTACCTAGGGAGGAGGGAGTCGAATTATGGCGAACGATCAGCATACTGAATTGGAAGCAGAATTTACTTTGGATCAGGTTAAGGATCAGCTTATTGAGCAAGGCAAGAAAAGATCATCATTGCTATACAAAGATATTATGGAGAAATTATCGCCGTTTGATCAAGACCCCGAGCAAATGGAGGAGTTCTATGAACAACTCAGTGATTTGGGGATTGAAGTTGTAAACGAGAACGATGAGGAGGTTAACAGCCTCCGGCCAAATGAGGACAATGAAGACAAAGAGGGCGATGAGTTCAGCTTTGATGATGATTTGTCACTGCCGCCAGGGATTAAGATTAATGACCCTGTCCGTATGTATCTAAAAGAAATTGGACGCGTTCCGCTGTTGTCGGCTGACGATGAAGTAGAGCTTGCTATGCGGATTAAGAATGGTGACGAGGAAGCTAAACGTCGTCTTGCGGAAGCGAATCTTCGTCTCGTTGTAAGTATTGCTAAACGTTATGTTGGACGCGGTATGCTGTTCCTTGATCTGATTCAGGAAGGTAACATGGGTCTGATCAAAGCGGTAGAGAAATTTGACCATAACAAAGGGTTCAAATTTAGTACGTATGCAACTTGGTGGATTCGTCAGGCCATTACCCGCGCGATTGCGGATCAGGCACGTACGATTCGTATTCCTGTACACATGGTCGAGACGATCAACAAGCTGATTCGTGTCTCTCGTCAATTGCTACAAGAACTGGGACGTGAACCTTCGCCAGAGGAAATTGCGGCTGAGATGGAGCTGACGGTTGAGAAAGTTAGAGAAATCATGAAGATTGCCCAAGAGCCAGTATCGCTCGAAACACCGATCGGTGAAGAAGACGATTCTCATCTGGGAGATTTCATTGAGGATCAGGAAGCCTTGGCTCCTGCGGATGCAGCAGCTTATGAACTGCTGAAGGAACAGCTGGAGGATGTACTGGACACGCTCACGGAGCGTGAAGAGAATGTACTTCGTCTGCGTTTTGGCCTAGATGATGGCCGGACGAGAACACTTGAAGAAGTGGGCAAAGTGTTCGGTGTTACCCGCGAACGGATTCGCCAGATTGAAGCTAAAGCATTGCGTAAGCTTCGTCACCCTAGCCGCAGTAAACGGCTTAAGGATTTCCTTGAATAGTATTTCATGAACTGGACCTTCTGCTGCTCAGTAGCAGGAGGTTCTTTTATTTGAATTACGACCCTAAAAGTGCTGACCCTGTGTATCTGGAAAGAAGGATGAGCCAGTGAATTTGGAAAAACGCGAAATTATTATAAAAGAGATTCAATATTGGAGAAACAACAGATTGCTACCAGAGCAATATTGCGACTTCTTAACCAACCTGTATGATGATGAAGCTGCGGCAAAGGATAGAAATCCGATTTCGCTGAAGAATCTACAGCAGGGAAACATCAAAATTTGGCTGTTTGGTTTTGGAATTATTTCCTTGATTTTCTTGATTAGTCTTTATTTTAGCGTTTTTCCCTGGCCTTTGCAACTTGCAACAGCACTATCCGTATTAATTATTTGTTATGGATACTCAGCGGTTTACAGGACCCGAAATCATGTTATTAGTCTTATCCTGGCGGGGCTGGGCAGTGTGTTATCGCTTGGTTTTGGGCTATGGCTGATTGCTTTGCATGATCTTGATCCTCAGCTCTGGAGACCGATTCTGATTGGGGCTTGCGGCTTGTTATGGTGTATTCTGGGATTTGTGCTCCGTATAGGCTTGCTGCAGTATTGCGGTTATGCTTTTTGGGCCTTATTATATGCGGGATTCTTCGGTGGAAAACGCCCTGAGGCTTCGATGCTAGAGCTTGAGCTCTTATGGCTTCCACTCTGTGTAATGATGGTGTGGCTGAGCTGGCTATTACATCACAAAGTTAAAGGCGTTGCCAGTGTTTTTTTTGCAGTGGGAGTATCACTATGGATGATGCCGGAACTCGATGCTCTTTTATTGAGGCAGGATTATCCACAGTGGATTTCGTTTATGCTAATTCTAAAAATTGCGGTAGGCTTGGCCCTGCTGTTCTTGTTTCGAAAAAAATGGATAACGTGGGTGGCAATATGAACAATGTGAAATTATCAGATCGACTTCAGCAATTGCTGGAACAAATTCCGCAAGGAAGCAGGTTGGCAGACATCGGCTCTGATCATGCTCTGCTTCCTGTGGCTGCTGTAGAAAGCGGTAAGGCTGTATTCGCAGTAGCAGGTGAGGTAAACCCGGGTCCCTTTGATGCTGCTTGTAAGGGCGTTGCAGAGGCCGGACTAGGGAAGGTAATCTCGGTGCGTCGAGGAGATGGCCTTGAGGTACTGGAACCTGGTGAAGTTAATTGTATCACGATCGCTGGCATGGGAGGGGCTTTAATTGCTTCGATTTTAGACCGTGGTCAGAGTCAAGGCAAGCTAAAGGATGTTACAACACTGGTACTTCAACCGAATGTGGGCGAGGATATTTTGCGCCGCTGGCTGTTAAATAATGAATGGGTTCTTACCTCTGAAAGTATTCTGGAAGAAGACGGCAAGTTATATGAAGTATTAACAGCTGTTCCAGAGGATACTAATGCTGGAATTACGAATGCCAATGTATATCGTGAGGTAACGCTAGGTAATTCTGCTATGGTTCGTGGTCAGGATACCTTGCTGCAGATGGGGCCTTTTCTGATCCAAGCACCGAATGAAGTGTTTTTTGCCAAGTGGCAGGGAGAGATTCAGAAATTGGAAGGCATCCTGACATCATTGTCACGTTCAGAACTCGAATCTGCGGAGAATAAACGGAAATTAATTCGAGAACAGATCAAGGAGATTACGGAGGTGCTGCAATGCTTGCCAAAGGACAAACAGTAATTCAATATATGGAGCAGCTGGCTCCAAAGCATTTAGCTGAAGATTGGGACAAAGTCGGTCTGCAACTAGGTTCCTTACAGAAAGAAATAACCAATGTGCTGGTTGCACTGGATGTTAATGATGAAGTCGTCGAAGAGGCAATTCGTCTCGGCTGTAATCTAATCATTGCCCACCATGCGATTATTTTTCGTCCGCTGCAAGGGATTCAAACAGACACTCCAATGGGCCGAATGTATGAAAAATTGATTAAAAATGACATCGCGGTATACATCAGTCATACTAATCTGGATGTTACCGAAGGTGGAATGAACGATTGGATGGCGGAAGCTCTTGGTATAGAGAACGGAGTGCCTATTAAAGACATTCATTCCGAGCAATTGTCAAAGCTGGTTGTGTTTGTGCCGAAGGATCATCATCAGAAGGTACTGGATGCCATTTTGAATGCAGGAGCAGGGGCAATCGGAAACTATAGTCATTGTAGCTTCAATATCGAGGGATACGGGACTTTTATTCCGGGAGAAGGCACAGATCCTTATATCGGGGAAAAAGGGAAGCTGGAGCGTGCTGAGGAGATCCGTATTGAGACAATCGTGCCACACAGTATCCGCAATAAAGTGGTACAGGCTATGCTCAAGGCTCATCCTTATGAAGAGGTTGCCTATGATTTGTACACGATGGATCTTAAAGGCCGCAGTTTAGGGCTTGGGCGGGTTGGAAAGCTCAAAGAGCCTACCACACTTGGGCAATTCGTTGAGACGGTAAAAAAAGGTCTGAAAGTTGACCATGTACGTGTTGTGGGTGATTTGGATCGTCCAATTCGTAAAGCGGCTGTTCTCGGCGGTTCGGGTGGAAAGTATTATAACAGTGCTATTTTCCGCGGTGCGGATGTGTTGGTTACGGGAGATCTTGATTACCATACAGCACAGGATGCCGTGCTCGCTGGGATCACTCTGATTGATCCAGGACATAATGCAGAGAAGATCATGAAAGAGAAAGTAGCAGAGTGGATGACTGGGAAACTGGTGGAGCATAAGTACGATACAGCTGTACATGCTTCGCAGGTGAATACGGAGCCATTTAAGTTCCTATAAAATTGCCATTTAATAATGCTTGTGCCAGACATGTGATGTCTGTATAATATATAATGTTGTTCGGAAAGTTTGACAGACAATCGCCGGTGACGTGAAGACGTCACGGGAGGAAAGTCCGGGCTCCATAAGGCAGGATGCTGGATAACGTCCAGTCGGCGCGAGTCGAAGGATAGTGCCACAGAAATGGACCGCCGATGGCCGCCTTAGGGCGGCACAGGCAAGGATGGAACCGAGGTGTAAGAGACCCCGAGGAACGCTGGTGACTTCGTTCCTGGTAAACCCCATCTGGAGCAAGACCTAATGAGACGCAGCAGATTCCTTTATTGGAATAGGCAGCCTTAGCCTGAGGCGCGTCTAGGTTGGTCGCTGGAGCTGTGCAGTAATGTACGGCCTAGATAGATGATTGTCGCTTATGGTGGGAGGGTAGTTCCCGATTGAACCACGACGAGCACAGAACCCGGCTTACGGCAAACTTTCCTAACTGCAACGTTATGATAACAACAACAACCATACAAGCGGCGGCGTATCTCGGGAAACCGGATCACGTCGCTTTTTTAAAATATAAGAAAGTATAAGTTTCACTTTATACATTATCCTTATATTTCTCGCAACGCTTACCATCCTTATAAAGACGCCGAAGGTGTTTATGCTCGTGGCAAGAAGATATGTAGAAAGTGGGAAACGTGTAGCATGGGTAATTATCAGATTTGCGGGTTCTGCGGACATTTATATGAACGAAACAATAAGAGGATGTGCAATAGTTGTGATGAGATGTATCAGAGAATCAGGCGTATCGTAGAGACTTCACCCGACACGATGGTATTAAATATATCCCTTCAAACAGGGGTAAGTGTCAGTCGAATCATGTCTTTCGTTGAAAATGGATATTTTAGGCTCAATAAAGATAGCATAGAAGTATCTAAGAAATAAATTTAAGCATGGCTGAGAAATAAAAAAACCCGGCTTACTCATCCCACAAAGGATGAAGAAGCCGGGTTTTTTAGCATGATTACGATTGAACGGAGGGTTGACTCTCCCGCCATTGTACCAATGCCTTCTCCAGACGCTGAACAGCAACGGGTACAAGCTCAGGTGGCGTATGTGTGAAATTCAGACGCATCTTATTCTTAAGGGGCTGTGATGAATAGAACACTTCACCTGGAACAAAAGCAACACCATTCTCTACTGCAAGAGGAAGTAATTCCTTCGTGTTGATCTCTTGGGAAAGCGTTAGCCATAGGAACATACCGCCTCGTGGCTCCAGAAAATGAGCTCTTTCCCAGTTCTGTGATCGGAGTTCCGCCGATAAGAGCTTCATTCGAGAATAATATTCTCGTGAGATGACACGGATATGCTGCTCAATATCGAAATGCAGCAGCAGTTCATCTAAAGCGCGCTGGTCAATGGTGCTAGAATGCAGATCAGCTGCTTGCTTTGCTTTGGCGATGGTCTTGATTAGATTGGAATTGCCGATAATCCAGCCGGTACGCAGGGCAGGGGCTACGATTTTGGAAAAAGTTCCAGTGTAAGCGACACAATAATCGCCACCATAACTTCTGTCGATGGACGCTAGTGAGGGTGGATAAAGATCTTTATTCTCCTCAAAGGTTATTTCACCGTAGGGATTATCCTCCAAGATAAGAACATTGTAGCGGCGGCAAATTTCCACCACTTTTTCACGGCGTTCCTTACTCCAGGTTGCTCCTGAAGGATTGTTGAAGGTCGGAACTGCATATAGGAGTTTGGGCCGTAATTTTTGTATTTGATCTTCCAGGTGATCTGGCAGAATGCCTTGCTCGTCATTATTTATCGTATGAATATCAGCTCGGTAAGAGCCGAGTACCTGTAAAGCTGCTAGATAAGTGGGGGCTTCAACAAGTACAGCATCACCGGGATCAAGTAGTATTTTACATAGTAGATCTATGGCTTGCTGGGAACCTGTGGTCAGAATCATCTCAGACGCTGTTACAGGGATTCCTTGCCGAGTAAGTCTTTCAGCGATTTTGTCACGTAGTGGAGTAAAGCCCTCGGTTAGTCCGTATTGAAGCGCTGAGGTATCGCTGGAGAGTACACGGTTATAAGCGTCTCGTACTGCCTCTAAGGGAAACAAATCCTCCCCAGGCAGCCCGCCCGCAAGTGAAATAATGTCATTGCCCTGTGTAACCTTTAGAATCTCACGAACGGCTGACGATCCTAGATGATTGGCTGCGGCCGAGTATTTGATATCCATAAATGAGTTCTCCACCTTTCAATTTGGTGCTATCATAATAGGAGTACTGTATAACAGTAAAGCGTTGAATATAACAGTGGAGGTGAAGGGTTCATGCATATCGATTTGATTCGCACCAGCAGTAAATCTCTGCCTCATCAAATCAGTGAAACCCTAAGTCAGCGGATCTCATCAGGATTGCTCCAGCAAGGTGTCCGGCTGCCCTCCGTAAGAAGTTTGGCTACAGCTTTGAGAGTAAGCCAGGTTACAGTAAGCAAGGCATACGATGTGCTTGAGAAGCGGGGACTTATTTATTGCAGACAAGGAAAAGGCTGCTTTGTAGCCGACCCTGAACACACCAGATGTCAGGAAGATGGTCGCTGGCAGGATGTATATGATGATTATTTGCCGCGAGCTCAGCTTTGGCGCAATTTTGATTACTCTGAAGTTAAGTATCCCTTTCATATAGCTGCAATTCATAGTGAGTTACTTCCTCTAAAAAATATTGGGGACTCCTTCGCATCATTAGTTACGCAGCAGCCGGAGCTTATGGCAACCTATGGGAACTTCCAAGGTGATCTGGAGCTGCGAGGAATTATGAGAGATCATTTAAAAACACGTGGAATTGCACTTACTTCCTCTGATGTAATGATCACAAGCGGAACTCAGCAAGGCATTGATCTGGTTGCTCGTACGTTTGTCGGACCTGGGGACACAGTGTATCTTGAGGCTCCTAGTTATACAGGAGCTATAGATGTTTTTGCAGGACGAGGTGCAGAGATGATTTTTGTACCTACGGACGGTGAAGGGATGCGGGTGGATATTCTCACAAGAATGTGTGATCAAAGACCGCCTAAGCTAATTTATACAATCCCTACTTTTCAGAATCCAAGTGGAGTAACCATGAGCATAGCAAGAAGACAACGTCTGCTGGAATTAGCCCGCAGTTACCGTTGCCTTATTGTTGAGGATGATCCATTTAGTGATTTATATTTCCATGCGCCTCCGCCGCCTACGATCAAATCGATGGATTCCGAAGGGCATGTAGTATATATGAAGAGTTTCAGTAAAGTTATTGCACCCGGCTGCAGAATTGCCTGTGTAGCCGCTAGTGGGAATATTCTGTCACGACTTATCGCTGCCAAGTCCGCAAGTGATTTAGGGAGTCCGCTGCTTACACAAAGGGCGGTACTGCCATTCATAGCGGGCAAGTATGAAACCTATGCTGCTCAGTTACGAGTTACACTCCGTGGTCGCATGGAAAAGGCGGCGAAGCTTCTGAAGCTTTACGCGCCGCCTGGAGTAAAATATATTCTCCCAGAGGGTGGTCTTAATCTCTGGCTGGAGTTGCCGGCTTCACCTGATATCGGAAGGCTACATGAGCTGGCCGAACAGGAGAGCATTTCTTTTTTACCGGGTGATGTTTGTTACTCTGCGGAGACCCCTTCCCGGCATATCCGTTTGTGTTATTCACAAATGAATGAAAAGGATATGGAGGAAGGCTTACGATTATTTCTCCGTTTACTTGGTAGATTTTTGAAGATGGGTGGTTAAGGTTGTTACTTAGAGTTACTTAATCTTTGTTTCAATTGATTCATTTGTTTTTGTACATGCTGTGGCCATAGCTGTAGTGGAACCTGATTGCCGCTAGCGGCTTGCAATGTTTTATAGATATCGACCTGACCCCAGCCAAAATATTTGTCATGCCCGGGAGTGCCTAAATCAACAGCATTTTTGGTCATAAGATCCATAACTTCCGTATTCGTTAGATTCGGATTTAGTGAACGCACCAGACCCGCCAGCGCAGCGACATGAGGACTGGCCATCGATGTACCGGATAACGCGGCATACTGGCTGTCTGGGTAAGTGCTTGCTATGCTTTCTCCGGGTGCTGCGACATCAATATAATCGCCGTAGTTGGAGAAGGAAGCTTTTTCCCCTGAAGCATTTGTTGCAGCTACTGCAATCACTTCGGGATACGCAGCAGGAAAACCTGGTCGTTCTGTATTATCATTGCCTGCAGCAGATACGAGGACGATATCTCGGTCGTAGGCATATTTGATCGCGTCATGAAGAAACTGGGAATCCGCATAGTTACCTAAACTCAAGTTTATGACTTTCGCACCGTTGTCCGCTGCCCAAATGATTCCTTCTGCAACAGAATAAGTGGTACCTGCTCCTGAATTATCGAGTGCTTTTACCGGAAGGATCTTGTTGTACCAGCTGATTCCAGCTACTCCCTCTCCATTATTGACCAGGGCGCCTATAATTCCAGATACATGTGTGCCATGTCCAACATCATCTTCTGGAGTGGAGCCATTGGTGATCGCGTTATACCCTGTCAAAAGCTTACTCTTCAAATCCGGATGATTGATCTGGACTCCGGTATCCACTACGGCTACGATCACTTCTTTACTTCCCTTAGAAAGATTCCAGCCCAGCTCCGTTTCGATCGCTGGCAGATTCCATTGATAGGTGGAGAATAACATGTCATTTGGAGTAACTGTTCCCTCTGCGTTTTTAGATATCGTATCATTGGTTAAATACATATAGTGAGGCTCCGTATATTCGGGGTGCCATTTATTGGTGAAATAGTCATTGAGCTCATAATAAGTCATCTTCTCCGAACGGAAAATATAGGCATACCCAAGCTTACGTGGCTTCTTGCCGTTGATATCAGCGGTTATCGTTTGAAGCTGCCCCGGAGTAGGTGAGTTGTTGCGGAAACGTACGACAATTTCATTCTCATAAAAATGGCTGGCGTTTTCGTTATCATGACCGGTCTTAACGGTGATATCTTTTAAATTATCGGTATGAACGGATTCTACACGGTACTTACCTTCCTTCGGATAAGGTATGAGACGCAGGTTCTTCAGCTGATGGTCTGCCACACGACCAAGCACCTTTTGGTTAATAAGTGCAATGATGCCTACATTTTTTTCTTTGTTCCGCTGAGCGATAAAGTAATATTTCTCTTTACCGATTGTAAACGTTGGAGATTCATAGGATTGATGACCATGGATCGCTGATTTCGCCGTCTTAAGATATTTTTGCAGCTGCTGATTCTCCTGTTCGGTTCCTTGAGGAAATGAAGAGGACTTAAAGGTTTCCGTTTTATGCTTGCGAAAATCAATCCACATAAGCATAGTGATAAATCCGTGGTTCTGCTGCAAACGTTTTGCATACACTGATTTATCATGAAGCGAAGTCATTCCATCCGTTTCAGAGAGGAGCTTAGTCAAATGTCTGCTGACATCCACTCTATTCAGATGATCCGTCGCATCAACATCTTGAGATAAGGAGCTTTTCTTCAATGATTTTTCCTGTGAAGGGTTTGGTGCTGAATGTAGGGCTGAAGTTGGAGCAGGATTTGGTACAGCAACATTAGCGACTTCTCTGGTCGTCGTCCCATTAGTGGCAGGACGTAGCGCAAAGGTAAGTAATACAACTGTGAACGCAGCTGTTACCAAACCTGCAACCGTTAGATTTTTACGTGACATGATTTCCGCTCCTCTACGCATTGTAATGCCTATAGGTTTAGAAGAGAGCGTATGTTTTATGCATCTTAGAAAAGGATACCTTCCTAACGTTTTTTATGATAATATCAGAGAGAATAAGCATCTTGAGTTCGCATCCTGATATTGCAGGAGATACGTCCATAGATGTTCTTTTAATTTTCAGAAGGTTAGACTTCTCTGTGTTTGCATCCTGATATTGCAAGAATAAAGAGATATGTCTAAAGACTATTTCTTCATAAGATTAACTTTATTGACTACAAGAGCAGGGAATAATAAGGGGGAGCAACCGCCATGTCAGCAGCCAATGTGCAGAAATTATGTGAATCGACGAGAGACAAACTTAAAGATGTGATTGATAAAATGGAAATTTTTCTGAACGAGCATGCATTGCCTCAGCTTGTAACAGAAGATGATGAAGAAACTGTACAATTTTATCAAGGATTTCTGTCCGATGTCCGTCATCTGTTAGTGTTCTCGGAAATGTCTTATGAGAAGCTGGGAGTTGCGCTGCGTCGTGCTACATTCGATGAATCTTTTGCGCAGAAAGCGCTTTATAATGTATATCACTATGGCGTGAATAACTTCTTCTATCCAAAGAACGAAAGCTATTCTGAAGATGGACGTTATGCTTATACTGGACAGGATGCTATCCGTTTCCGTAAAAAGCCAGTTCGTCCGGCGCGTGATATCATTCTAGAAATTACCAAGACCTATGAAGAGCTACGCGATGACCTTACTTATTATGAGAACGACTATTTGACTGAGAAACGTATGCAAAATCAGGTTTAACAGTTCACTAGTTCGTGTAAAGGATCAGCACTTCGTCATAATGACGAGGGCTGATCCTTTTTTGACGTATTAGAATTTATATATTTGGAGCCCGCACAAAGTACCTGAGTACGTATCGAAGCACCCCCCCCACTTTGTGGGGATATTTTGCGTGGGCATCGTTACATCAACTGGAAACCATCCTGTCGAATAGGGGGTAAATCGTGCGGACATAATGAAGCCGAGGTGATAAATATGTCGAGTGTAAAGCCATTAGTCAAATGCAGTGTAAGCAATTGTCATTATTGGGGCGAGCATAATTTATGCCGGGCAGAAGAAATTATTATTGAGATCGACAAGCACGCTGGCAGTGGATTTAAAGAAGAATATGCTGAAGAAATGACGAATGAAGGTCACCACGATCAAGTCGCAACATCGTCTGCAACATGCTGTTTAACATTTAAGCCGAACTCCTAGGAGGCCGCCCTAATGGACAGAGAAAAGGAACATGAATCAGGTTCATCAAATGAACAATCCGGTCCGAGAAAAGTTATTTTGCGTCCGCGCAGAGTAGACTATCCACGCCGGGACAGAGAACATCAAGAGGAATATGCCGCAGAGGTGAATCCGGTTTCGATGCCGATCCGGGATACAACACCACGCGTGGCGAGTGAAGCTAAGGAGCATGAAGAGGAATATAGTGGAAGCAAAGCGATAGGTTATACTGGGCTAGCTATGGGTATTGCCTCCTTGTTTCTCTGGTCCATCATACTTGGGCCCATTTCAGTTGTGATTGGTTATTATGCATATGCCAAGGAGCAAAAAACGCTTGGGGCATGGGCGATGGGGTTAGGGATTGTATCCACACTTAGTTACTTTGTGATGATACCCTTTGCTCGCTAAAAATGAACTGGTAAGTTTGAATTATAACAGGCTTTAGACCTAAATATCAGGGTCTGAAGTCTGTTTTTCATTCCAGCATATAGCAATAATCTCGGATAAAATGTAATATTAAGCCGTAATTCATCGAAATCTAAGGTTAGACCAATAGATATGATTCAACAGGATCAAAGGAGTGCGCCGGTATGGAGATTAATCCCGCTGTAACCAATGGGTTAGGGCAGCTTAAATGGGTAAGCTTAAAGAGTGCAACCGACAAGAGTAGCTCAGCAAATGAAACTAAAAGATCGGGCGCGTCAGCCTCTCAATTTGCAGCAATGCTTCAAGCTTTATCTTCTAACTCGTCTAATGGCGGGGATACAAGCTTCTTGACGTCACTTCCGGATGCTTCATCAGTTAGTAGCTTGTTATGGCAACAGATCGGAACAGCTGAAAGCATCGATAGTGTAATTTCCGGGGAAATAACGGATACTAAACCAACAAGCTATGATGATCTGATTCAAACGGCGAGTGCTAAGTACGGGGTGCCAGTCGATTTGATAAAAGCTGTGATTGATACAGAATCTTCCTTTAATCCAAACGTTGTCTCTTCGGCTGGTGCTAAAGGATTAATGCAATTAATGGATGGAACAGCGCGTGGTTTAGGGGTTTCTGATTCATTCAATCCTGCTCAAAATATTGATGGTGGTGTACGCTATCTGTCTTATCAATTGAAACGCTTTGACGGACAGGAAAAGATGGCATTAGCGGCTTACAATGCAGGGCCTGCAAGGGTAATTAACCTTGGAGTAAGCAATGATCAAGAATTATTGGAGAAACTTAAACTGCTCCCTAAAGAGACGCAGTCTTATCTCACTAAAATAGAACGCGCTCGCGCGGAATACGCTGTATAATAAAAAGGATCAAACAGGTATTTCCCTTAAACCACATGTTGGTATTTGGGATCACCGTTTGATCCTTTTTCGAAATTTAAAAAAGAATGATTCTGTACTTTAAAGAAGTAAAGGAGATAATCGATATATGCTTTACTGGGATTATGCCGCCGCCACACCACCCTATGAAGACGTGGTGAAGACGATGGAACAAATTATGAAGCTGCATTATGCTAACCCGTCCTCCTTACACCGTGCCGGTAGTGAAGCGGCAAAGCTGATCAGGCGTTCACGAGAAGTATGTGCAGCTGCGTTATCTGTACAACCAAAGGAGATCCTATTTACATCTGGGGCTACGGAGAGTAACAATTTAGCCATTAAAGGTGCTGCTTTGCAATATCAATCAAGAGGACGTCATCTGATAACTACAGAAATAGAGCATCCCTCTGTGTATGAAAGTTGTCTGCAGCTGCAGCAAAATGGCTGGGAGATTACTTTTGTAGCGCCTGACAGCACTGGAATGATTGATCCAGAGCGAGTGGCTGCTGCAGTACGGCGTGATACCGTACTCGTAAGTGTGATGCATGTAAATAATGAAATTGGAACAGTACAGCCGCTGATGGAGATTGGCAGGCTGATTAAATCCGTAAATCCACGAACCTTATTTCATGTGGATGGCGTTCAGGGATATGGTAAGCTTGCTGTTGACCTCAAAGGATGGAAAGCGGATCTTTACAGCTTGTCTCCTCACAAAATTCGAGGTCCTCGCGGAGCGGGGCTTCTCTATATTAAAGAAGGAATTCAACTGTTCCCTTTACTTTCAGGTGGTTCTCATGAAGAGGGACTACGTGCTGGAACTGAGAATGTACCTGCAATTGTTGCTTCTTCCAAAGCCGTGCGGATGGGTGTTGAGCAGCGCGAAACCTTCTATGCCCGATTGCTCCCACTTCGGGATCGGCTGTTACGCTTCTTGCACAGCGTTCCTGAATTTGTTATAAACAGCAGAGAGGATGGAGCCCCTCATATTGTGCATTTCTCATACCCTGGCATGAAAGGGGAAGTGTTCGCCCGTAAGCTGGAGGAACTAGGGATGGCTGTTTCTACTCGATCAGCTTGCTCCTCCCGGCTGGCAGAACCTAGTCGTGTTCTATTGTCTATGGGGAAAGATATCTCTGTAGCTTCAGGTGGCATTCGCATCAGTTTCGGTGATAGTCACACTGAAGATGATGTCGCGGCGCTTGAGAATGCACTAATTACTGCGGTACGAGCTTTAAAGATTGCTGAAGGAGGTATGAAGTAACTAATGAGTGTGATGAATCAAGAATCTGCTAAAGGCAGTGCCAATAGTATTGATTATGCCGATATGCTGCTTTTGCGTTTCGGGGAGTTTACATTAAAGGGCAAAAACCGTGCCAGATTTGAGAAAACGGTACTACGTCATGTGAAAGAAATGATTAAGCCATATCCAAAGGTGGTTCTAACCAAAGAATTTGGAAGAATTTACGTGGAACTGAATGGAGAAACTGCTGCCCCATTGGTAGAAGCATTGAAGAATGTATTCGGAATCGCTTCTGTCAGTCCGGTAAAGGTGGCCAAGTCAGATCTCGAGGATATTGTGGCTGTCAGTCGTCATTTTTTGGAGATCATCGCTCCTGCACCGGGAACTACATTTAAAGTTAATGCACGCCGGGTGTGGAAAGAGTTCCCATATGGCTCCATGGAGATGAATAAGCTAGTCTCGACACCACTGCTGCAAGGCTATTCCGGACTTACTGTGGATGTAAAGTCACCTCAATTGGAGCTGAAAGTCGAAATTCGTCAAGGTCATACTTTTATATTTTGTGAAAATATTGCTGGTGTTGGTGGATTTCCGCTTGGTACGAATGGAAAAGCGATGTTATTGCTGTCCGGAGGCATTGATAGTCCTGTAGCCGGTTGGTCATCCATGCGTCGTGGACTCGAAGTGGAGTGCGTACATTTCTATAGTTATCCTTATACGAGTGAGCTTGCCCGGCAAAAGGTGGTTGATCTTACACGGGTATTGTCACGATATGCGGGAGTCATCAAGCTACACTTAGTACCTTTTACAGAGGTGCAGACATCTTTTACCGGAATAGGTCAGGATAATCTGATTATTACGTTGATGCGACGAGCTATGCTGAGAATTACTACACAGCTTGCTGAACGTGAGGGTGCCCTCGCGATTGTAACCGGTGAAAGTCTTGGACAGGTTGCTAGCCAGACGTTACCAAGTATGAATGTGATCGGTCGTGCGACAGAACTTCCTCTTTTACGTCCGCTGGTAATGATGGACAAAAGTGATATTGTAGAGCTGTCTAAGAATATCGGCACCTATGACCTGTCAATTCTTCCTTATGAGGATTGCTGTACATTATTTGTACCTAAATCACCTACAACGAATCCGAATTTACGGATTGTAGATAAGATTGAAGCTACGCTACCTGGATATTCTGCATTGCTGGACGCAGCGATTGAAGCCACGGAGACTGTGCTGATCACTCCGTATGGAGATGAGAAGCCTAAAGATGTAGTAAGTGCTCAAGCTGGATTACAGGAAGAATGGTTCTAATATTATGAACAAAAGGCTGTCTCATTCGTAGCAACATCTACGGTTGAGGCAGCTTTTTTGAATTATTATGGCTTGATTGGCGTCTCCAGTGTCCTCCAATTAAGATGCCAACAATGATCACAAATATAAATAGAGCTCTCAATAGTGGATGCTGCTCAAAAAATGGGGATAGCTGCTGCTCATCTGTAATCATGCTTGAGGCTGTAAACCCTAGGACTGCTGAGCCAATATAAATAATCCATGGATATTTGTTGATTAATTTAATAAAGAGAGTGCTTCCCCAGACCACAATTGGAACGCTGATTAACAGTCCTATAACAACTAGAGAGATATTGTGCTTAGCGACTCCCGCAATGGCGATGACATTATCCAGCCCCATCGCAGCATCGGCTAGAATGATTGTACCCACAGCGGCCCCTAAGCTTTGACCAGCCTTGATATTCGTTGAATTGTTCTCATCTGTTAACAGCTTATAGGCAATTAGAATAAGTAAAATCCCGCCTGCCAGCAGTAACCAAGGGATTTTTAATAACCATACAACCAGAACCGTTGCGAAAATCCGTAATACGACGGCACCTGCTGTTCCAAGCACAATTGCTTTTTTTTGAGTGCTGTTCGGCAAATTACGCGCTGCAAGTCCGATGACTATGGCATTGTCTCCCGCCAGAATGAGATCTAGAAAAATAATATTGAGCAGTGATAATACAAACTCCCATATGGATGTATTCAAGGCATAGTCACCCCTAAAGTTAGTTAAGATGAGCACGAAGATATGCTTAGTTTTGTATACGCAAAAAAAGGGGCATACATGCTTTCATCCTCAAAAAAAAGTTGGACAGGAAGCATAGCTTGTCACTTCCGAACATACATGTAGTTACATGTGATTCGGGGAGGTAAAAGCGAATGGAATCATTATTGCTCCTTGGTGAAATATTGATGATCAATCTTGTGCTGAGTGGAGATAATGCTATGGTCATCGCGATGGCCAGTAAGGACCTTCCGGAGAAGCACCGGAAGATTGCGGTATGGTGGGGAGCTGCGGGAGCTGTTATTCTGCGCTGCTTGCTTACTTTTGTCGCAGTATTACTGTTGAAAATCCCTTATATCCAGGCTGGAGGAGGAATTCTGCTGCTATGGATTGCGTTCAAGCTGCTGCTGGAAGAAGAGGAGGACCTTAGAGTCGCGGAAACATCCTCCGTATGGAAATCCATCCGAACGATTCTCGTGGCTGATTTTATTATGAGTCTTGATAATGTCCTGGCAATTGCCGGTCTAGCCAAAGGGGATTTGGCTTTAATTGTCATCGGGATTGCGCTCAGCATTCCGATTGTAGTATGGGGAAGTGGTCTCATTGTGGGGTGGCTGCATAGATTTCCGATACTCGTATTTATAGGCGCTTATATTTTAGCCTTTACAGCAGGTGATATGATGCTTCAGGATGCAAAATTAGGGACAATGCTCTCCTTTTTGCTCCCATCCACGCATTCCATACTGCCGATCGCTTTAGGAATATTAGTAGTTGTTACTGGAGCAATTAAACGAAGAACAACATCAGTAGGTTAATAAATTGCAATAAAAGGCAATACTACAAGGACATCTCCATAAATTGGAATCGTCCTTTTTTTGCGTATCAGAAAGTATATATTTGGGGCCCCGCAAAGTACCTGAGTACGCATCGAAGCAAAGCGCCACTTTGTGGGGATATTTTGCATGGTCAGTGATGGCATTTTGTGTATGTTTCAGATAATATATGAATAAGAATCCTGTCGTTTTCTGGGTATGAGACGGCAAGGTAATGAGGTAGACGTGAATTTGAAGGGATGGGTGAAGGATGTCTTCCAAGAATGACATGAGACTAGGTATATTCATTGTAGCTGCGGGCGTCTTGATTTTATTCGGTAAGCTGGGGGTCTTCGGATTTTTGGGACGAGCCCTTTGGCCGCTAGTGATTTTACTTCCAGGATTGGTTCTACATATGTTATTTTTTAGCCGCCGCGCTTCGGCAACAGTATTGATTCCCGCGGGAATATTAACGGTATATGGTTTATTGTTTGGTCTTTGCAATATATGGGGATGGGGGCTTATGAAATATTTATGGCCTGTGCTTCTGCTCGGCATTGCCGTAGGTCTGTATGAATATTCCATAAATTCTCCAAGACGGTCAGGGGGACTATCTGCAATTGCTGTAATATTAGGCGTTCTAAGCATAGCGCTTTGTATTTTCAGTCTTATGGGTACGGGTGTGATCTATCTAATTGGTATTGTATTCATCGTGGCAGGAATTTGGCTGATTACAGGTCGGGGTAGAACTCGTGGCCGAAATAGATGGTATCGAAGTTAATTAATGTTGGATCTTGTGAAAAAAAACGGAATTTGCCAACTGTTTTTTTCATAAAAAGACTTGCTTTTCATAGTGCTTTCACTATAATATTAATGTTATGTTGAAGCGTCGGCTTTCTGCCTGGCGCTTCTTTTGTGAGACTGCCGTGACATGCTAAGAATTTTAACAGTTTTAATTTGATAAATGAGAGGATTTGGATACAAATCATGCATTCAAGAAAAGATATTCGCAACATTGCGATCATTGCCCACGTTGACCATGGCAAAACAACACTCGTCGATCAGCTTCTTCAGCAATCGGGGATCTTCAGCGCACACGAACACGTACAAGAACGCGCTATGGACTCTAACGATATCGAGCGGGAACGCGGAATTACAATCCTAGCTAAAAATACAGCAATTACTTATAAAGAGTTTTTGATCAATATTGTGGATACACCTGGACACGCTGACTTCGGTGGCGAAGTAGAACGGATTATGAAAATGGTTGACGGTGTATTGCTGGTTGTTGATGCTTATGAAGGCTGCATGCCGCAAACGAAATTCGTTCTGCGTAAAGCATTGGAACAAAAACTTACACCGATCGTTGTCGTGAACAAGATTGACCGTCCAGCTGCTCGTCCTAAGGAAGTTATTGATGAAGTGCTCGATTTGTTCATCGAACTTGAAGCAAATGACGAACAATTGGAATTCCCGGTTGTCTATGCATCTGCTCTTAATGGTACATCAAGCATGGTTCCTGAGAAGCAAGATGAGACAATGCTTTCACTTTACGAAACAATCGTTGAGCATATCCCAGCTCCAACTGAAAGTGTAGAAGACCCGCTTCAATTCCTCGTAACGTTGATGGATTATAACGAATACTTGGGTCGTATTGCTATTGGCCGTGTAAACCGCGGTGTGATCAAACAAGGTCAATCTGTAACTGTAATTATGCGTGACGGTAAGAGTAAAACCGCACGTATTGAGAAATTGTTCGGGTTCCAAGGTTTAAAACGTATTGAAACAGAAGAAGCGGGCGCAGGGGATATCGTTGCTATCGCAGGGATCAAGGACATTAACATTGGTGAGACCATTGCTGATCCAGCGAATCCAGAAGCACTGCCTGTTCTTAAGATCGACGAGCCTACGATGCAAATGACTTTCCTTGTGAATAACAGTCCTTTTGCTGGTAAAGAAGGTAAATGGGTAACTTCTCGTAAACTGCGTGAGCGTCTCTTTAAAGAACTTGAGACAGATGTGAGTTTGCGTGTGGATGAAACGGATAGTCCTGATGCATTTATCGTTTCTGGACGCGGTGAGCTTCACCTTGGTATTCTGATCGAGAATATGCGTCGTGAAGGTTATGAAATGCAAGTTTCTAAACCACAAGTAATCATTAAAGAAATCGATGGTGTTAAATCGGAGCCACTTGAGCGTCTTATGATTGACATTCCTGAAGAAAGCATGGGCTCTGTTATGGAAAGTCTGGGCACTCGCAAAGCCGAAATGGTCAACATGATTAACAACGGTACGGGTCAAGTACGTCTGGAGTTCCTGATTCCTGCACGTGGTTTGATTGGTTACAACACTTACTTCTTGACTTTGACACGTGGTTACGGCGTTATGAACCATGCTTTTGACAGCTACGCTCCACTGGTTGCTGGTCAAGTTGGCGGACGTCATCAAGGTGTGCTTGTAGCCAGTGAGACTGGATCAACAACACAATATGGAATAGTGGGCGTTGAGGATCGTGGTATTCTCTTCTTGGATGCAGGTACAGAAATTTATGAAGGTATGATCGTAGGCGAGCATACCCGTGATAACGATATTATCGTTAACATCTGTAGAGAAAAAGCACTTACCAACATGCGTACCTCAGGTAAGGACGATACTGTAAAAATGAAGACACCACGTACCTTCTCTTTGGAAGGCGCACTTGAATATTTGAATGATGATGAATATTGTGAAATCACACCTAAATCCATTCGCTTGCGCAAAAAGATTCTGAACAAAGGCGAACGCGAACGTGTAGAGAAGCAACGTAAAATGGCACAAGCAAACGCGTAAGATCAGCTTATTATAGTAAAGAGCCGTCGGAGGTTTAACTTTCGGCGGTTTTTTTTATAACAAAAACTTCCCTTACTGATGATATAATGTAAACGTATCTTAAATTTGGGAGGAGTGCGGTATCTATGCAAGTCTGGTTTGCTGAGCATCCAATCGTCGCTTATATTGTTATTTTTATATTGCTTACATTTGTGTATAATCAGGTATTTCGTGTGAATCAAAAGTTATCGATTGGCAAAGAGATTATGCTGTACATAATGATGGCAATCGGCTCCGGCATGCTCCTCATTTTTCAACATGATAAGCTACCGATCATTCAGTGTCTGCTGGTCGCCGTCGGATTAATGCTGATGGTACGGATACGTTATATCGTAGAAGCTCGACAGAAGAGAAAGGCTGCAGCTGCAGCAAAAAGACAGTAATCGAAACTTTTACTGCTTATGCAACGTCTATTTAAGTGTAGCAATTTTAATTCCAAATGAAATGAAGAGGACTTTATTCTACTATGAGTACACGAAACAGCAGTTTACCTCCACGAGCAAGTGGTCAACAACCGAATAATAGAAAACAGCCTGTGAAGGGTGCTCCTAAGAAAAAAAAGAAGAAACCGCAAAAGAGAGGCTTTTTTGGCAGATTAGTTAGAATCCTGTTAACCTTACTCATTATTGCGATTCTTGGCGTATTGGGCTACGGGGGCTATCTGTATTGGAAGCTTGAAAATGGGGTCTTTAATGCAGGTAGTAAAGGAACGGTTGCCCCAGGACATTCGGCTACAGAAAAACCACTGACGATGCTTATCCTGGGTACGGATAATAGACCAAAACATCAATCTAGATTGACAGATGTTATTATGGTTGCAGCGCTTAATCCTAAGACAAAATCAGCAACCATTGTCTCTCTTCCACGCGATACCTTAGTTGAGCTCAATGGATACAAGCAAACGAAGATTAACGAATTCTATGCTCGCTTTAAGGGGAAAGAAGATTCTTCTGGTATTTTGGCAGAAGATGAGATGAAGACAATGATGGGGAAATATCTAGATATTGACGTAGATTATACAACGATTCTGGATTTTCAAGGCTTCCGCGATGTGGTGGACGAGCTTGGTGGAGTCAAAGTCAACATTAGTGATAATATGTGTTATACAGACAGCGTTGACGGTACGAATATCAATTTGAAAAAAGGTCCGGCGGAGCTTGATGGAGATAAAGCGCTAGATTATGTGCGATACCGTAAATCTAATTGCAAGCCTAAGACTAAGGGTTCAGACGATTTTGATCGGAACAAACGTCAGAATGAGGTCCTTCATTCACTGGTGGATCAGATGCAATCGCTTGGTGGAGTATTAAAAATAGGCAAGGTACTTGACGCAGTGGATAGTAATATGAAGACTGATATCGAAAATTCGCAGATTAAAGATATGATTGCGACTTATTGGAAGATTTCCAAAGATGATATCGAATTCAAGCCCGTGACTGGAACGTGGCGAAGTCCGTATGTATATATTAATGATGAGGAGCTTGAGGCTGCCAAGAAAAGCTTGCAGGATCGATTAGCAGGAGTTTCTGCTAATTCCACTTCAGAATCCACTGAGGCGCCTTAAAATCCTTAATAACACTTCGCCCTAAAATTGAATGCAAGTTTCAGCCTGTGCTATAATATAATAAATTGAATGAATTTACGCCGCATAGGGGGCCAGTACTTATGTCCGAAGCCGTTGCTCAGCTGAACGAAACCTTGTTATCGATGCTGCAATCGGAAACTTTTGTTCTTCTCAACACAGTTGATGCGGAATCAGGAGGTCCAACGTCCACGGCCATTTCGTGGATTTATGCAGTTAGTCCTAGTACTGTGCGTCTGGCTGTAGATCATCGTTCCAGACTCGTGAACAACATGAAGGTCAACCCGTTAGTAACCGTCACTGTGTTCGGTGAGGGCACTGTCTATGCTATTAACGGCAATGCCGTTGTAAAGCAGGATCCACTTCAGGATGTACCTTTCAAGATGTGCTGCTTTGATGTTGAAATTATGGCGGTGCGTAACGCGCTTTTTTATGGAGCGCAGCTTGAATCCGCCCCAAGATATGCAAAGGTTTATGATGGACGTGCCGCTGAGAAGCTGGACGGACAAGTATTTGCTGCCATGAAAAAAGCCTAGTGAGAATATCACTGGGCTTTTTTTGTCCTCTACTGTGCATTTTTAATCGGCTTAGTATCCTCTGGCAGCTGCGGCATGATTCGACCGATGATATCAGCCAGTTCGGATGAGAATCCGGAAATTGGATGTCCTTGAGAGATGTGACGGCTCATGTCCGCTAAGCGGCTGGAGAGATCCATATCGGCAGTGACAAGTGCACGTACGCTTCTAGGGTCTTTGCGGATAGCTTCCGCTACAGAATATTTAATGCTTCCAACACGTGATCGGTCTAGAGAACCTTCTACGTCAAGACCTACAATGGCTACCTTGTTCATGACTACACAGTGTGCACCATTCACACCAGGAACTCTTTTGGCCAACTGTTCAAAATGGTCCTTAAGTGCAATTTCACTTTCGCCCTTAACACTGACGGTGTGACCAGCTTTTGAGGTGGCCTTAGGATTAGTTGCACCATCGTTGGCCAATTGCCGAACCTCATGGTTTCCCGTACCCTTTACAGCATTCGCAGATTGTTTATTCTGAGGAGAGGGTGATGTCTTTTTATTAGCGATACCGCAGCTTGTCAATAGCAGCAGTACCAGCAACAGACACATTGATTTTCTCATATGTGATTACTCCTTTCAGCCAAGATCGTTTCTGTACCTTATCTTTTCCCTTGGCGGAAAGAGTTATGTATGATCAATCAAACCAGGCGCTGTGGAGGGGATAATATGAACAAGATATTTGTGCTAGATACCAACGTGCTTTTGCACGACCCCAATTCGATTTTCTCTTTCAAGGAGCATGAGGTGGTTATTCCGGCGGTTGTGCTGGAAGAAATCGACTCCAAAAAGCGCAACGCTGACGAAATCGGTCGAAATGCCCGCACGGTTTCCCGATTGCTCGATGGACTTCGTGAGCTAGGTCATTTGCATAGTGGTGTGGAGCTGGAGCATGGAGGCAAGCTGAAGGTAGAACTTAACCATCGCAGTTTTGTGAAGGTACAGGAAATGTTTGGTGAGGTATCTAACGACAATCGGATTTTGGCTGTAGCTCTCAACTATTTAATCGAAGAGAAAGAGAAGCCTGATCCGCGTCCCGTAGTGCTTGTGAGTAAGGATGTGCTGGTTCGCATTAAAGCGGATGTGCTAGGAATTACGCCAGAGGATTACTTGTCAGATCGTACTGGAGATTTAAATGAACTTTACACTGGTTACCAATCTCTGCAGGTACATCCGGCATTGATTGATGAATATTACAGTCACCGCTCTTTAACGGTTAAACAGCTCGGGTTGTCGTATCCCTTGTACCCTCATGAATTTGTGATCCTCAAGGATGAGATAGGCACGGGCAAATCAGCTCTTCTCAAAGTGAATAGTGATGCGACCCGTCTGGAGCCGCTTTATCTGGGCAATGATTCAGTTTGGGGGATCAGCGCCCGAAATGCTCAGCAACGAATGGCATTGGAGCTGCTTCTCAATGATGAAATCCCGCTTGTAACCATTACGGGTAAGGCTGGTACAGGGAAGACATTATTAGCGCTTGCTGCCGGACTATTCAAAGTTGAGGATGAGCATAAATACAAAAAACTGCTTATTGCTCGTCCAGTAGTTCCTATGGGTAAAGACATTGGTTATTTACCCGGAGAGAAGGATGAGAAGCTCAGACCCTGGATGCAGCCTATTTATGATAATCTGGAGTTTCTGTTCGACACCAAAAAAGCTGGCGATATCGATAAAATCTTAATGGGCTTAGGCAGCATACAGGTAGAAGCCTTAACTTATATTCGTGGCCGTTCAATCCCTGCGCAGTTCATTATTATTGATGAAGCTCAGAACCTTTCCCGTCATGAGGTGAAGACAATCGTCTCCAGAGCGGGTGAAGGAAGCAAAGTGATTCTTATGGGGGATCCGGAGCAAATCGATCATCCGTATCTGGATGCTGCGAGTAACGGACTTAGTTATATTGTTGAGAAGTTTAAGCAGCAAGGGATTAGCGGACATATTACTTTGGAAAAAGGCGAGCGTTCCCGCCTAGCCCAATTGGCAGCGGATCTTCTCTAACCTTCAATCCTCTTTTCAGCCGGGAGAAGCATAAACTCCCGGCTTTTTCCTGCCCGCCGAAAAACGGCGGAGGGAATTAACGGTTGTGGTGCTTTAGATTGAGCGCGGTCAGCGGAGGGGGAGGAATTGTTCTGTAGAAGCGTTAGCGCTCGCCTTTGTCTCCGGATTTATACCGTTTAGGAATATAATCCATAAATCTGGAGACAACAGCGATCGGAAGAATAATCCGCACACGGAGCGCCCTTAGCGCTAAGATCACCCAGTCTTTTAATTGTCTTCGTCGTTTCCCCTATATAATAGAAAGAGAACGTTTTCACATTCTAAAGACAAGCAGCGGCTGGTTTGGTAAAATAGGGGTGACGAATCATGGGAAGGTGGGGAATTGTGCTGAAACGCAAAAATTATTGGCTGCTTTTTGCAATTTTACTACTATCGCTGACAAGCTTGTCACCCAGTATGGAATTGAGTACCAATAACGACCCACATCCTATGAAAAAACCACAAAGTCAGTCGACAAACCCCTCTTCAGGGGAAGAGGGAACTATAGATAGCCTGCGCATAACAGTATCGTTAAATAGTGAGGAATTCAATGAACTGGAGCTTTTAAGCAATCGTTATACTTTAGAAAGTGGAGTAAAGGTAATATTAAGAAATATTGATAGCGAGGATGCAGACGAAGTTTTGAAGCATGATCTAACCATCGGGGATAGCCCGGATATCGTTATGGCGGATGGACGAAGTATTCTCGACTGGGCAACACGTGGATATTTATTGCCGGTGGATGTGTATCAGAGCATTCCGGGAACTGCACCGTTAACTCAGTTAATCCCATGGATGCAATGGAACGGATATAATTGGGGAGTGCCGCTGGATATTGACCCTTATGTACTTGTTTATTCACCACAGCGTCTTGCGGAACTGGGATTCACTACCTTACCAAGAAGTCTGGAACAGTGGAACACGTTGCTTCAGAATGTGCTTAAAGAGCAAGGAAAATATTTGCTCGCAATGGATACACGTAATCCATATGGATTATCCGCTGTTATGGAGAGTATGAACAGCAGCTTGCTATCGGATAATCAAGAAGTGATAAATTGGACTCAGAATGCTCGCAGTTATTTTTACCTTACCAGTCGATATAACAAAGATGTTTGGGATATGATTCAGAGCGGAAGCGTCGCTGTTGCTGCTCTACCGCTATCTGAGTGGAAAAAACACGGGAATTCATCTTTAGTTGCTGAAGCACCACTGACCGCAAGTAACGGGAGAGGACTTGAATCTTATTACAGCCGTTCCTTTGCACTTCCAGCTCAATCCCCAAATCCAAAGGAAGCCGTGAATTGGCTGACGTTTATCACTTCTGAGGATTCTCAAATGGATTGGCTGGAGAACACGGGAAGCTTGCCTGCGCTGGATGTCCTTTATCGTTCAGAGCATGATTTCAAATATAGGCTTCCTTTTGGAGTCGAATTATTACTGACAGAAGAAACCGCCCCGGAGGTCGAATTCCAAGGCGGCTGGAGTAAGATTGTTGAAGCAGTATCCTTACTGCTTACAGGAAAAATGGATGCGGCCGGGTACAAAGATTTCATCAAGGAAGGCTTAGAATGAGATAGAAAGTTTAACTTGGAGGACGCCTTCTTTACTATCTACTTCTGTGGCGCGGAGGAAAGAAACGATTTTTCCAGGGTAAAAGCCTAAATCAAATTCCTCCTCAAGTGTTCTTCTAGTGGTGTCAGGTAATTCGAGACCATTAAATACAACATGATCTACTTGGAATATAAGTCCGTTGATGGGTTCTTCCTGTATGATGTAGTGACCGGTTAATGAAAGGGCTAAAGCACCACTTTTTCCTGTGGCAGTAATCGTTCCGTCATTAAAATGAAATGCGAAATCGTTAAATAGCTTATTCTGGGACTGAAGGAATTCGTTTAAATCCTCTTCCTTCAGATTCAGAACATAAGTCATCCCCTTACGAGTAAGAACTCCCTCTCGATTCTGGACAAACTGCGGTAATTTATTCATTGCGGAAGACAATGCTTTGAAGTAGGTCTTTACCTCGCGCAAACCAATATTCTCCCAATATAATGTGAATTCTTGAAGTAGAGCACTCATATTATCAGGATCACTACTGTCTTTAATCCCGCCTTCAATTTCTTTATTGAGCGCGGCTACCCGAATTTTCTGTTCCTCCAGAGCGGTTCGCAGCTGTGCAAGATCCTTCGAGCTGCGCTGTGCAGTCTGGAGGGTCTTCTTTAGATCCTTATATTGGTCCTCGTATTGTGTGAGAATGTTGCGGTCATTTCCGATAATAATTTCATAATAATCGAATAGTGCCAGGAATCTGCTAATGCTCTTCGCGGATAGAAATGCGGCCAAGAGACCGTCTCTATCCCCCATATAATAAGAACGAAGGACCGCGCCTGCACGCTCTCGTTGGTTTGCGATGGCAGATTTTTTCTGGATAGCTTGCTCTTCTAGGTAATCTACCTTTTCTTCAAGCGCTTTTTGTTCAGCTGTAATCTTGATGATCTCCCGTTCGATTTCTGCGGAAGATAAGGTCTGCTCCAGAAGTTTACGGGTTTCTTCATTATCTGGTATAGAGGAATTGAAAAAAGAACCGCTAGGATCGGCAGACAGGTACATCGTAGATTGTAACGGAAATAATGTACAGCAGAAGAGAATTAGTATGGTTGCCATCATGCGGCTTTGGGCATTGCGGGAGCGCACCACACCACCACCTTTTTTTTGAATTTAAGATAAGAAATTATCTGTTTCACTCCATAAATCATCCTTCTATTTCTCGTAGAAACGGAAACTGTCTGTAAAAGACGGCAAAACCGGTTCTTCCTGAATGGATATATGTATGTACTAATAATATGTTTAACACTTCTAAAATAGCATACATACAAAAAATCCCCACAAAGTGAGGCTATCCTTCAATGCGTACACAGGTATTTGGGGGACCTCATATATAATATATTAACTGATAAACAAAAAAACGGAAGTGATCCTTATTAGATAAGGACCTCATCCGCTTCAAGAGAGTACTGCAATTTATAGTGGAAGACCCATTTGAAAGATCGTCCAATAGCTGAAACCGGTGAAAGTCAAAATCATGTATGCCCAGAAAAGTAGGACATAAGTTTTTTCAGTAAACTTCAAATAACCGAGAATTACGAAAAAAGCGGTTTGCAAAAAGAAAAGCAAGGCCATTTCTGTCAGACCTCCGGCGAAAGCCATCAATCCAATAGCCAATGTAAAAAAACCTAATACCCGAAACATGCGGTCCAAGAGAGAGTCCCCCTTCCAGTATGTATCTCACGAATATTCCTTCGACTTATTATACCCGTTCAGTAAAAATGTGTAAACGAATTCATTGAAAAAAATACACTAATCTTGAAAAAATGTGATTTTTATAATTGACTGAAGTGATTAGTGCTTGAAAAAAGAGAATTTATTACTTAAAGCGTATGATGTGGGCAGATAATGGAAATACAATTTAGTATCAAATAGATTCTATGAACTCTATGAGAAGCATAGAAATGGAGTAAGCAGCTTTTATCCCTATTCACTACCCGGCAGAGCTGTCGGTTATGGAGATGGTTATTTCAAGATGTTGTTAGGAGGTTTGGTTGGATGACAGCCGTTAGACAGGATGCTTGGAGTGCAGAAGATGATCTAATACTGGCAGAAGTAACCTTGCGCCACATTCGGGAGGGCAGTACACAACTTGCTGCTTTTGAAGAAGTGGGTGAGAAAATCGGCAGAACGTCGGCTGCTTGCGGATTCCGCTGGAACAGCTGTGTTCGAAAAAGCTATGAAGGTGCAATTGGAATCGCTAAAGGCCAACGTCAAAAGAGAAGTTACCTGAAAAAGCAACCGTCGGTAAGAGGAGCGCAGGTAGCGGGTCTGATTCTCGGGGATACCGATGAGGAATTCGGACGAGGCGAAGGATTAAGTGAAAACACATTATCCATTGATGCGGTTATACGTTTCCTGAGACAATGGAAAGGTACAATCCAGGAGGCAGGACGCCAGCTGAAAATGCTGGAGAGAGATTTGCGCGAGAAGGAAGATGAATTAACAGAATTAAGATCTGAGAATGAGCGGTTGTCAAAAGAGGTTAATCTTGCTCAAAGTGACTACCGGGTAGTCAATGATGATTACAAAGCTTTAATTCAGATTATGGATCGTGCGCGTAGGCTAGCTTTCTTAAACGAAGAAGAAGAAGAAATGAAGACTCGTTTTAAAATGGATGGGAATGGGAATTTAGAACGTATTGAATAAAAGATAGGCAAATTAAAACACCCGTAAGTGGTTCGCTTTATTAGCGCCATTTGCGGGCGTTTTGGTTTTGTATTGTCATTTATGGAGGACGACAACGGCGGTTCTTCTTGGTATATTAAGGCTATACTTAGAAAAATTGCGCTTGAGATCAACAGGAGGATCAGATGAAAATCGATATAATCGGTGCGGGTTCACTTGGGCTGCTTTTGGCAGGGAGGCTGACCCAGTCCGGGAATGAAGTGAGATTGTGGTGTCGAGGGGTAGAGCAGTGCCGGAAATTAAAAGATGAGGGCTTAACTGTGAGCTATGAGGATGGGCGCGATCCAATTTCGATTTCGGGGGATCGATTTGTGTCCGCACCAATAGAGGGATTTGCAGATGCCTATCTCCGTGAGGCTAGTGATTGGATCATAGTAACGGTTAAACAGGACATACTACATAATGTTTTACCTGAATTTCTAGCCCCTCTTAGGGAACAACAGGTACACATCATTTGTTTTCAAAATGGCATTGGACATATGGAGATGCTCAGTAACTTGCTGCCGAAAGCTAATTTATATGCTGCCGTAACAACAGAAGCTGCGAAGCGAAAGTCTTTAACTGAGGTCATTCATGCAGGTGCGGGGGAGGTATGGATAGGGAAATGGAGCTTAAAGGATGGACAAGCCCATAGTATACATACTGATTTACAAGTGAATTATTTAATAGAAGTTCTCATTATGGCAGGATTCTCAGCCTTTTTGTCGAATGAAGTGGATACCATGATTTACCGGAAGCTCCTAATCAATGCCGTTATTAATCCGCTCACAGCGATTTGGCGTATTCCAAATGGTGAACTGCTTGCTTCAGAAGAGCGCCTGCAGTTAATGAAAGAACTTTTTAGAGAAGCTACTATGGTATATGATGCCTTCGGAATTACTTATGATCATGATGCGTGGGATAACATTCTTAAAGTGTGCAGGACAACGGCTGGCAATACTTCGTCCATGCTGGCAGATGTTCTAGCTTCAAGAAGCACAGAAATTCATTGGATCAATGGAAGTCTTGTAGAAATGGCAGAACGCACTGGAACATTGGTTCCTTTACATCGCTTGATCTGCCAATTAGTTGAGGGAATATAGGTATGATCTCGGAGGAGAGGTGAAGCTATGGGATTGCTGATGAATTCGGTCGGTACTTTAAGTTTGATTCCAATAATACCGTTTTTAATTGTTTATTTCATTGGAAGAGGGTTAAAAAAAGATAAAAAGAAAACTTTTATGCTCGCTATGGACGTGACTACATTTTTTTTATTATTATCGGTCTCCGCATTATTTAACAACTTGTTTAATAACGGTTTTGGGTTTTATCTTATACTACTTATTGTATTAATATCCACTGGATTGATTGGAGGCGCTCAGAATCGACTGAAAGGAAAAGTAGATGGGAAGCGGTTATTTCGGGCAGTTTGGAGACTTTCCTTCTTTTTTATGAGCGTCGGATATTTATTATTTATGTTTGTAGGGCTAATTAAGTACATATCACAAGCGATGTAATGTTCCACTGCTCCGGTGAAGCGGCAACGTCACAAAAGTTTAAAGTTTTAATAAAAAAAGAATTTTCTGAAAACATACCACTAGATTTTTTTGACCACTGGTTGTATAATCATAAACCATATACCACATTCTATTTAGGGGGAACTGCTAGATGAAGAAGAGTAAAAGTCTATTGCTAATGCTTGCATTAGTACTTGTTATCGGCACAGTGCTTGCTGGCTGCGGCGGAAACAACGCAAACAGCGGCAATAAAGGTAATGCTGGTAACACTGGTAACACGGGAACTGGTAATGCGGCTACAGAAGAGAAATTGGCTGCGGACCAAACACTGAGAATCAACCTAAGCTCTGAGCCTCCAACATTTGACCCAGGATTGGCTCAAGATAGCCAAGCTCACACTGTCCTGACAACAATGTACGAAGGTCTGACTCGCATGAATGCTGAATCTGGTCAAGCTGAACCAGGTGTTGCTGAAAGCTGGGATGTTTCCGCTGACGGTCTGGTATATACTTTCAAACTCCGTGATTCACAATGGAGTAATGGCGATCCTGTAACAACAGAAGACTTCGTTCGCGCTTGGAAACGCGTGCTCGATCCTGCTGCTGCATCCGCTGCACCTTACGCTTATCAATTGTACTACATCAAAAATGCTCAAAAGTTCTACAACAAGGAAATTACCGATTTCAGTCAAGTAGGTGTCAAAGCGGTTGATGAGAAAACTCTCGAAGTTACTCTTGAAGCCCCAACTCCTTACTTCCTTGGATTGCTTTCCTTCTACACTTATTACCCTGTACACAAATCCATTGAGAGTAATCCAAAATGGGCAACAAGCAAAGATACTATGATCGTTAACGGTGCTTTCACTCTTACTGAGTGGACTACAGGTCAAACACTTGTTGTAACTAAAAACGATAAATACTGGGATAAAGATTCCATTAAACTTAACAAAATCGACTTCTCCCTTGTAAACAGCGGTGCAACTGAACTGCTCAGCTACAAGAACGGTGAATACGATCGTGCCGGTGGACCAACTGGTGAAATTCCATCAGAACAAATTCCAATCGTGCAAAAAGAACTTCCTAAAGAATTCAGCCGTAAAGGTATTGCTTCCGTATACTACTACGAATTCAATATCACTGAAAAACCTTTCACAAACGCTAAAATCCGTAAAGCTCTTGCAATGTCGATTAACCGTCAAGCTTTGATTGACAATGTAGTACAAGGTGGACAATTCCCAGCATTCGGTTATGTACCTCCGGGTATCGCTGGTGCTGATGGTGAATACCGTACAGCAGTTAAAGATAGCTATTTCACTGAAGATCTAGAACAAGCTAAAACTTTGCTTGCTGAAGGTCTGAAAGAAGAAGGTATGGATAAACTGCCTACATTCTCTTTGACTTACAACACAAGTGAAGGTCACAAGAAAATCGCTTTGGCGATTGCTGATATGTGGAAAAACAATCTTGGTATCGACGTGCAAACCGTTAACCAAGAGTGGGCTGTATTTATTGAAAACCGTCAAAATCTGAACTACCAAGTTGCACGTGCTGGTTGGACTGCGGATTACAATGATCCAATGACTTTCCTTGATATGTGGGTAACAGGTGGCGGTAACAATGATACTGGTTACGCTAACCCTGAGTATGATAAATTGATCAGCGAAGCTAAAGCAAGTACTGACTTGAAAGTACGTCAAGACAAGTTTGCAGCAGCTGAGAAATTGCTCATCGAGCAAGATCAAGTTTTGATTCCTTTGTACTACTACACTAACAACTCCCTGACTAAAGAGTACCTCAAAGGTGTTACTCTTGACTTCAGTGGTGCAATTGACTTGACTCGTGGATACTTGCTTGAGCACTAAGATTTAGCTCATGTAATTTAAACAGAATAGTTAGTTGACTGAAGTAACACAATACTTCGGGATATATATGTGGAACTCCATATATATCCCTTTTTTTTGTATTTCCGTCTATTTGTTATTTATTGTTATTTATAACATATTTAGAAAATGGACAAAAATCCGTTTTTTTCATAAAATCAATATAATGCTCTCAAAAAATTTGTCGGAGGAGGTGTGATGGGGATGGTTCGTTATGTCGCAAATAAATTCTTCTATATGTTGGTTTCATTATTTGTACTGATTTCAGCAACTTTTTTCTTGATGAAAGCTATTCCAGGGGATCCGTTTACTTCTGAGAAAAAAGTACCGCCAGAAATTAAAGCGCGTTTGATGGAGCAATATGGTCTGGACAAGCCGCTCTCTCATCAGTATTTTAAGTATTTAGGTGATATTATCCAAGGTGATCTGGGTGTATCCATGAAACGCCTGAATCAAGATGTATCACATTTGATCGGTCAAACCTTTTCAGCGTCGCTGAAGCTGGGACTCGTCGCAATTGTTGTGGCGGTTATTGTTGGGGTTCTTCTCGGCATGTTAGCGGCACTCTATCACAGAAAGTTTCTTGACAGCGCCGCGATGGTGTTGGCAGTTCTGGGGATTGCGGTTCCGAGCTTTGTAGTCGCGTCATTATTACAGTATGTGTTCGCTTTCAAATTGGGTTGGGTACCGGTTTCAGGCTTTAAAGGACCAATCTATTATTTCCTTCCTGTAGCAGCGCTCTCGGCACAGCCAATAGCATTTATAGCGCGCTTGACACGTTCAAGTATGCTTGAAGTTTTGAATGCGGATTATATCAAAACGGCTAAGGCTAAGGGATTAAGCTGGATGGCTATTCTAAGCCGTCACGTACTTCGTAATGGTATCCTGCCGGTTGTTACTTACATGGGACCTATGACAGCTAACATCGTAACTGGTTCGGTTGTTATCGAGCAGATCTTTGGTGTTGGGGGTATTGGTAAACAGTTCGTGGAAGCGATTGGTGTCCGTGACTATACCGTTATTATGGGGATAACCATTTTCTATGGTGTACTACTCATGGTGGCCCGTTTCATTACTGATATTGCTTATGTATTGATTGACCCACGTATGAAATTAAGTGGAGGAAAGGAGGGCTAAAGAGTGGCATCTGATAATAACTTGTTAAAGAACATGAATCTAAAACCGGAAGATTTTCAAAAAGTCGGTGTAGATGAAAAAGAAGCCGAGGTTATTCAGCGGGAGAGTCTCTCTGCCTGGAAAGATTCTTGGCAACGGTTGCGTCAAAACAAAATGGCGATGACAGCGCTTGGGATTCTAGGCTTGATCGTGCTTGCAGCGATTATCGCTCCCTTATTCTCGAAATATAACTATTACTCCAATGACTTGATGAATACCAATAAGCCCCCTTCCTCCGATCACTGGTTTGGAACGGATGATCTTGGACGTGATATTTTCGTTCGTACTTGGTACGGAGCACGGATCTCCTTGATCGTTGGTCTAGCTGCGGCAGCCATCGACTTGTTTATCGGTGTTATCTATGGAGGTATTATGGGCTTCTTCGGCGGCCGTGTAGATAATATCATGAACAAATTCTCTGAAATTTTGTACTCCATTCCTTATCTGCTTGTTGTAATTTTGCTTTTGGTTGTGCTTGAACCAAGTCTTGGTACCATCATCCTGGCCTTAACCATTACGGGTTGGATTACGATGTCGTGGATTGTACGCGGTGAAATTATGCAGCTCAAGAATCGCGAGTTCGTATTGGCTTCCCGTTCCATGGGTGCAGGTTCTGCGAGACTGTTGTTCAAACACCTTCTGCCGAACGCAGTGGGTCCGATTATTGTAACGATTACACTTTCTGTACCAAATGCAATTTTTGCAGAGGCTTTCCTAAGCTTCTTGGGTCTTGGTGTACAAGCTCCTATCGCTTCACTTGGATCTATGATTAACGATTCACTCACCGGTTGGTTGTACTATCCATGGCGCTTCCTGTTCCCTGCCATTCTGATCAGTTTAACCATGCTTTCTTTCAACATTTTCGGTGATGGTCTTCGTGACGCGCTTGATCCTAAGCTGAAAAAATAGGAGGGGTATGGATGGAACCTATTTTACAAGTCAAAGATTTGCATGTTTCGTTTTTTGTTAAAGGCGGAGAAGTGCAAGCTGTCCGTGGTATGAATTTTGAAATTGGCAAAGGTGAAACGGTTGCCATCGTCGGCGAGTCCGGCAGCGGTAAGAGTGTAACTGCACAATCGATTATGCGGTTGATCCCTTCCCCACCCTCTAAAGTGAAAAAGGGAGAAATTATTTTCCAAGGACAAAATTTGCTAGACAAAAGCATGAAAGAAATGGAATCCATTCGCGGTAAAGATATTGGCATGATTTTTCAAGACCCGATGACTTCTTTGAACCCAACCATCAAAGTGGGCAAACAGATCACTGAAGTTTTGATTAAACATCAGAAAATGTCAGCGGCCGAAGCGAAAAAGCAAGGTATTGAGATGCTCAAATTAGTTGGCATCACAAATGCTGAGGCTCGCTTTAACCAATATCCCCACGAGTTTTCAGGCGGTATGCGCCAGCGTGTAATGATTGCAATCGCGCTAGCCTGCCGTCCGGCTTTACTCATAGCGGACGAGCCTACAACGGCTCTTGACGTAACCATTCAGGCGCAGATCATGGAAGTTATGAGAGAGATGCAGCAAAAACTAG
This sequence comes from Paenibacillus sp. NPDC058367, assembly GCF_042723305.1. Lineage (NCBI taxonomy): Bacteria > Bacillati > Bacillota > Bacilli > Caryophanales > Paenibacillaceae > Paenibacillus > Paenibacillus sp. NPDC058367. Next base: position 659,532 of record NZ_JBHXIZ010000003.1, on the reverse strand, counting down.
GTACCTCCATCATTTTGATTACCCATGATCTTGGCGTCGTTGCCGGTATGTGTGATCGGGTAATTGTAATGTATGCAGGTGAAGTTGTGGAGACTGGAACAAGATGGGAAATCTTTAAGAATCCACAGCATCCATATACCAAAGGTCTGCTGCGCTCGATGCCGCGTCTGGACCAAAAGAAGGGCGAGCCGCTCATTCCGATCATCGGCACACCGCCAGATCTGATCAAGCCGCCGATCGGCTGTCCGTTCACCGCGCGTTGCAATGAAGCAATGCATGTTTGCGAACAAATCGATCCCGGCGCCACAGAATTCAGCGAAACGCATATGGCGCGTTGCTGGAATCTGCATTCGATGGCCAAGGAGGTGCAGTACTCTTGAGTAAGAACCTAATAGAAGTAGAAGGTCTTAAGAAATATTTTAATGTAGGTCAAGGCAAGGTTCTTAAGGCTGTTGATAATATTAACTTCTCCATCCGTGAGGGTGAGACGCTTGGAATGGTAGGAGAATCCGGTTGTGGTAAGACTACTGCTGGACGTACAATTCTTCGCTTGTATGAGCCAACTGCCGGAAGTGTGAAATATAATGGTACAGACATTTATAAATTGCCTTCTAACAAAATGAAAGCAATGCGCCGTGACATGCAGATGATTTTCCAAGATCCGTACGCATCACTTAACCCGCGGTTTACGGTTTCTGATATCATCGGCGAGGCACTGGACATTCACGGAATGGCTGGCAGTCGTGCAGAACGTAAAAAACGGATCGAAGAGCTGCTCGATATGGTTGGTCTTAACCATGATCACGCTACTCGTTATCCGCATGAATTCTCTGGTGGACAACGCCAACGTATTGGGATTGCCCGTTCGTTAGCGGTAAATCCTAAGTTCATCGTTTGTGATGAGCCGATTTCCGCGCTTGACGTATCCATTCAGGCTCAGGTCGTAAACTTGCTTAAAGAATTGCAAGATCGTCTGGGATTGACTTATCTTTTCATCGCGCATGATCTGTCCATGGTTAAGCATATCAGTGATCGCGTAGCAGTTATGTATTTGGGTAAAATGGTAGAATTGGCGGAAAGTGAAGAGCTTTATGCAAATCCTATCCACCCTTATACCAAATCTCTCTTGTCAGCTATTCCAATTCCGGATCCGGAAATTGAAGTGAACAAGAAACGTATTCACTTGCATGATGAGCTTGGTAGTCCTATTTATTCTGCTAACGAAAAGAGCAATGATAGTGACTTTGAATTAGTAGAAGTATCCAAAGGACACTGGGTAAGCAAAAAATTTGCTTAAATCTATAGCGAGTATTAGACAGGCGGGAGCGTTATGCTCTCGCCTCTTGTATGTAGTGGGGATATTTAATAATCATTTTAATGGATAAGAAAATAAAACGGCTGCTCTTGCATTGCTTTTTTTCAGGTATGTAATTCTTTTGACGCGGCCCCTGACTTTGGATACAATCATATAGAGTTTACGAACTTGGATTTACATATAACTGCTCAGTAGAACTGGAGGCACTAGCAAATGAATATTGTTAAGGAACCGCTCCCGGGTGGATCTGCACTCGCGCGCGACTATATAGAAAATTTTGAAAAAGTTAGTCATTTGTATGGTGGGGATTTCCGAAGCAAAGAGAGTAGAAGCATTCGGGCAGAATGGCTGGATCGTAGTGAGGGTCTCCGTGCAGACCGGACACAAGTTGCTGCATGTCTACGGCAATATAATGAAAAGCATAATTCACATGATGCGGTGATGTCTTCCCTGGCACTTTTAGAACAGCCGGGAACGTTAGTGGTTACTGGCGGACAGCAAAGCGGATTATTTACAGGACCACTACTTGTAGTATATAAAGCAATGACAACCATTATGGCGGCAAAAGAAGCAGCAGAACAGCTCGGTCGACCTGTAATCCCATTATTCTGGATTGCAGGAGAGGATCATGACTGGGATGAAGTGAATCATACGTATGTATTAAATCGTACGCAAGAGATTACAAAGATTAAGATAGAGAAATCAGAGGAGAAACGCTCCTCGGTGAGTAATATTCGTGTAGAAGATGAAAGCTGGCAGCAAGTAGTGGATCAGCTGGATGCGCTACTTCAAGATAGTGACTTTAAACCGCAAATTATGGAATTTATTCGATCTTCTTCGTTTAGAGCAGATAGTATGACGGATGCTTTTGCCAAGCTGATGGGTTCTTTATTTGGTAAATTTGGTCTGATCCTGCTCGATTCTGCTGATCCTAACCTTCGTAAGTTAGAAGAGCCTTTCTTTACTTCGCTAATTATGCAGAATGATGCACTGGAAACAGCGTACATGAATTCTGCTTCTGATATCGTGAACGCTGGGTATGAGCTTCAAGCTGACGTTACGGCAGGCAATGCCAACCTCTTTTATATACATGAAGGTGTACGATTATTGCTTCATAAGAAAGATGGCGTTTTTGCCGATCGCAAAGGCCAGGTATCGTTCACCCGTGATGAACTACTGGAGGAAGTGAAGGTTCATCCGGAACTATTCAGTAACAACGTGCTAACACGTCCGCTTATGCAGGATTATGTGTTGCCGGTTCTAGCAACAGTGCTAGGTCAAGGTGAGATTGCTTATTGGGCTATTCCGCATCGTGCGTTTGAGACCATTGGGGGACAAATGCCCCTGATCATCCCGCGAATGTCTTTCACAGTGGTGGAAGGTACGCTTCATAAGCATATGGATAAATATCAACTAAGCTTTGAGGATGTAAGACAGGGACTAGATCGTAAAAGACATGAGTGGTTGGCTGCACAGGATGAGCTGGGGATTGAACAACGTTTCGAAGAAACTAAAGCTACTTTCTCCGCCATGTACGAACCACTGATTGAGCAGCTTGGAACCATTCAGGCAGGTCTGCTAAAACTAGGGAATAACAATAAAGATAAGATTTTAGATCAGATCACTTTTTTACAAGCGAAAGCCCAAGATGCAATGGCAAAACAGAATGAAGCTGCAATCCGTCAATGGGAGCGAATAGAGCTGTCGTTAATGCCACTGGGTAAACTGCAAGAAAGAGTGTACAATATCATGTATTACTTGAACCGCTACGGACTTCCATGGTTAGATGAGCTGATGGCTATTGAACCGGATTATAGTGGGACGCATCGAATCATTTATATGTAGAGAAGTATTGCTCCATAAAACAAAGAAGTAACGCTCACAAAACTTGGATTATGCTTACGAAGCGAGTTTTACTGCGAAGTAAAACATAGAAGTATCGCTCCATAAAACTTTTAGGAGGTTTCATTATGAGTTCATCAAAACAAAATAGTATCGTGGCTGATATGTCACTCGCACCCGAAGGTCATTTGAAAATCGACTGGGTTCGTCAACATATGCCGGTATTGAACCGTATCCGTGAGCAGTTCGAAGCTGAGCAGCCATTCAAAGGACTAAAAGTATCTATTACGCTTCATTTGGAAGCTAAAACCGCTTATCTGGCGAAGGTAGTCAAAGCAGGCGGTGCAGAAGTAACTATTACTGGATCGAATCCACTGTCTACACAGGATGATGTATGTGCGGCGCTTGTAGAGGACGGAATTACCGTATTTGCTAAATACAACCCTTCTCCTGAAGAGTTCAAAGCCCTTAATATCAAGGCGCTGGAAAGCAAACCGGATTTGATTATTGATGATGGTGGGGATTTTGCTACATTGCTGCATTCGGAGCGTCCTGATCTAATGGAGAATATTCGTGGGGGTGCTGAAGAAACAACAACCGGCATCATTCGTCTAAAAGCTCTTCAAAAGCAAGGTGTGTTGAAGTTCCCAATGGTCGCAGTAAATGATGCTTATTGCAAATATTTGTTTGATAACCGCTATGGCACAGGCCAATCCGCATGGGATGGAATTATTCGAACAACCAACCTGATTGTTGCGGGCAAAACCGTAGTTGTTGTCGGATACGGCTGGTGCGGTAAAGGTGTTGCTATGCGTGCCAAAGGTTTGGGCGCAAAAGTGGTTGTCACAGAAGTGGATGCTATTAAAGCTGTTGAAGCACATATGGACGGTTTCGAAGTTATGCCTATGCTGGAAGCTGCTAAGGTTGGTGATTTCTTCGTTACAGTAACTGGTAATCGTTATGTCATTCGCGGTGAACATTATGATGTGATGAAGGATGGAGCAATCATGTGCAATGCAGGCCATTTCGACGTTGAAGTGAATAAGCCGGAATTGTCTGAAAGATCCGTATCTCAGCGTACTGTTCGCAAAAATATCGAAGAGTACCAGCTTCGCGACGGACGTAAACTATATCTGCTTGCAGAAGGCAGACTTGTAAATCTGGGTGCTGCGGATGGACACCCTGCCGAAATTATGGATACGACCTTTGCGCTACAAGCGCTGTCGTTAAAATATGTAAATGATAATTATAAGAGCATTGGCGTAAAAGTTGAGAATGTTCCTTATGAGCTGGATGAGCAGGTAGCACGCTACAAGCTGCAAAGTCTGGGCATTAACATTGATAGTCTGACTCCAGCACAAGTGGATTATTTGGACAGCTGGAATCTGAACGATTAATTACGGAACGCACAACAATAAAGTATATTAACCAAGTGTACCTTGAACTGAAGCAACTTTTGTAAAATATAAGAGAGTATAAGTTTTACGCTATACATTATCCTTATATTTCTCGCTTAAACGCTTCGGTGTCCTTAAAAGGACGCCGAAGGCGTTTAGGCTTGAAAAGCCATGCAGCGGACAAGATTCCGATTGTATGGCTTTTTTCTGTGGCGAAATGTTTTTTGGGCAACGATCCATCTGATTTAGCAAAAAATTCCTTTCACCAGAAAAAGGTTTTTGATTTTTAATGGCGAATCTATTATGCTTAAGTGGTGAAAAGTGGGGTAAAGTGGGGATTCGGGGATTAGGGGTGGGAAAAAGGATGTTCATGGGAGAGTATCAACACAGCATTGACGACAAAGGCCGAATTATTATTCCGGCTAAACTCCGTGAATTGCTTGGAACCTCCTTTGTGACGACCCGTGGTCTAGACTCGTGTCTATTTGTTTATCCCATGGAAGAATGGGCAATCATGGAACAAAAGCTAAAAAGCCTTTCACTGATGAAATCAGATGCCCGTGCATTCAGTCGCTTTTTTTTCTCAGGCGCAACAGAATGTGTATGGGATAAGCAGGGAAGGGTAAATCTGCCGGCCAATTTAAGGCAGTATGCCAAACTGGACAAAGACTGTGTTATTCTGGGCGTTTCGAACCGGGTGGAAATCTGGAACAAAGAGCTATGGGAGCAGTACTTCGAACAGTCCGAGGAATCGTTCAACGAAATTGCCGAAAAATTGGTGGATTTCAATTTTGATCTATAAAACACAATATCGAATACTGTCCTGGAGGGATGCAGCTTGTTTCACCACATCACGGTGCTTAAAGAAGAAGCGACAGAAGGGCTGCACATCAAAAAAGACGGAATCTATGTAGATTGCACTCTCGGTGGAGCAGGCCACAGCGCACTAATTGCTTCCAAACTTAGCGGCGAAGGCCGATTAATCTGTTTGGATCAAGATGATTGGGCTCTGGAGAACGCAAAAGAAAGACTAGCTGAATACGGAGACAAGGTTGTACTCATTAAGACCAATTTCCGTGATCTGGAGAGTGTACTTAAGGATGTGCCCTTTGTACCACAAAAAGATGGCATTCCCCAAGTGGATGGAGTCCTCTTTGACCTTGGCGTATCCTCTCCCCAGTTTGATGAGGGAGAACGCGGATTTAGTTATAATCATGATGCTCCGCTGGACATGCGGATGGATCAGACAGCGCTATTAACGGCTGCTGATATTGTGAATACGTGGTCTGAGCAGGAGATTGCCCGTGTGCTTTTCCAATATGGAGAAGAGAAGTTCTCGCGGAGAATCGCTAAGAAAATTGTAGACAGAAGAGAAGAAAGTCCTGTGGAGACCACAGGAGAATTAGCTGAGCTTATCAAGGAAGGTATTCCGGCGGCTGCACGAAGAACGGGAGGACACCCCGCTAAACGTAGCTTCCAAGGTTTACGGATTGCTGTAAACGACGAGTTGGGTGCTTTTGAAGAAGGATTACATAGCGCAGTACGTTGCCTTGCACCAGAAGGTAGAGTATCCGTTATCACTTTTCATTCACTCGAGGACCGAATTTGCAAGCAAATACTAAGCAGCTATTTAAGCAGATGTACATGCCCGCCTGACTTTCCGTTTTGTGTATGTGGCGCGAAAGGCACGCTTAAGTTAATCAACCGCAAACCGCTTGTGCCTTCTGAAGAAGAGCTTGAGCTTAATACTCGAGCCCGTTCAGCTAAGCTGCGCATTGCAGAAAAATTGTAATTGACGATAAAGGAGAGTCAGAGATGGCCTATACCCGCGGCAATTTAGCAGTTCAGCCCAAAAGAAAAGAAGAAGTAAACCCCCTTTACCGCGAGAAGACAAAAGTAGTTACCAAACGAAGAGTACTTCCGCTGCAAGAGAAACTTTTGTATATGCTGACGCTAGGAGTATGCGTTTTGGTGGCTATCACCCTGATTTCACGTTACGTTCATATTTATGATTTGAACTTGCAGGCCCAGAAATTAGATAAGGATATAGCGACTGCTAAGAAGCAAATTTCCACGTTTGAGATGGAGAAGCAGAACTTGGAGCAGAAGGTTGCCCAAAAGGCAAAGGATCTTGGATACGTAGCACCGGATGAAAATGCTACAATCTTTATTCCGGCGAATCCGATATCGACAGAAGGCGATAATTAGTGAGCGATTGGCAAGATCGCAATAAAAAAATTGTGAGGTTCGCTTATGGTAAAGAGAATAAAACTTCGCACGCTGTTTATAGGAGGGTGTATTACCCTCTTTTTTCTTGTTTTGATAGCTAGAGTGTTCTGGATTCAAGTTATGGAGGGCTCAGAATGGCAAGAAAAGGCTGCTACACTTTGGGCGCACACTTCGACTATCAAAGCAGAGCGAGGAACGATTTCTGACCGTAATGGGAGTGTGCTCGCAAGTGATGTTCCTGCTTATACTGTGGTTGTAAACCCGGCAGTCATTGCTGAAAAGGGAATTGGTGATGAGGTCGTCAAGGGATTGCATGAGCTACTAGGCAAGCCAGAAGATGAGCTGCGGAAGCTGGTTGAAGCGAAAGACGAGAACGGCAAATTCCTCAAGAATCGTGAGGTTCGTAACGAAGGCTGGAAGATCGATCAGGAACTTGCTGATAAGGTGAAAGAATTTTATGTAGCCCTAGGTAAAGAGCATAAAATTCAAGAGACTGGAATTGGTCTTGTTAGAGAGCAGAAACGATATTACCCTAAAGGTTCGCTTGCTGCGCATATATTAGGCTATACAGATCGAGATGGCAAGGCGATTATGGGTCTGGAAAAATCCCTGGATGAACAGCTTAAGGGTGCCGATGGCAAGCTGCTTTATCAAAGTGACGGTCAAGGGGTTAAGCTGCCGGATTCAAAAGATACCTATAAACCTGTAGTAAATGGAAGTGATTTCAAGCTTACAATCGACAGTACAATCCAGCAATATATACAAGCGGCCATGGAAAAGGCATATGCGCAATATAAGCCGAAAAGTATGAGTGTCATTGCTGCTGATCCGAATACGATGGAGATTTTGGGGATGGCGAATATGCCTACCTTTGATCCTAATAAATATATGGATACGGGTGCTGATGCAGCGGGTTTCTACAATCATGCTATCAAATCAACTTATGAGCCCGGTTCGACCTTCAAAATTGTAACACTTGCTGCAGCTGTAGAAGAGAAGCTTTTTGATCCCGTAGCTACATTTCTGTCAGGATCTATCAGAATTAAGGGATACAGTAAGGCATTACATGATATTAATCGTTCCGGCTGGGGGCAAATCAGTTTCCTGGAAGGTGTGAAGCGGTCTAGTAACGTTCTTTTTGTAAAACTTTATGAAATGCTCGGACAAGATAGACTTTTACAGTATATTGATGATTTTGGCTTTAATGGGAAGACAGGAATCGATTTGCCAGGGGAAGCCAGTGGGGTCGTTAACCCTAACCTTGGACGTCCTATCGAAATTGCTACACTTGCATATGGGCATGGTAAAGTGCTAGTTACCCCGCTTCAACAATTGGTTGCTGTATCTGCTATCGCCAATGGTGGGAAACTGATGACTCCATATGTGGTAAAAGAGGTTACGGACCCAAACACCGGAGACACTAAGGTTACTCAGCCTAGTGTAGTGCGTCAGGTGATTGATGAGGCAAGCGCCAAGAAAACCGGTGAATACTTGGAGCAGGTAGTTGCCGACCAAGTCAAAGGTACAGGACGCAACGCTCACATAGAAGGTTACCGTGTCGCAGGTAAGACAGGAACGGCTATCAAGGTTGAAGGTAAGGACTACGTGAAGTCCAAAGTACTGGTCTCCTTTATTGGTTATGCGCCTGTGAATGATCCAAAGATCGCTGTTATTGTTATTATTGATGAACCGAACGTTGAGGTTGGCGGCGGTAAAGCTGCAGCTCCTGTATTTAAAGAAATCGTATCTCAGTCTCTGCAATACATGGGAGTTCCAAAGTTAGCGACTGAAACTAGCGATAAGGATAGTAAAAAAACAGTTGAATCTGAAGCGCCTGTGCTTCGGACCACACCTGATCTGATGGGCAAAACGATGAAGGAAGCAAGAGAGACGCTTCTGGATCAAGGATTTGATTTTGAAGTGGTCGGTGCAGAAGCATCTGTGGAAACCCAATATCCAGAGGCTGGAACGAAGCTTACTCAAGGACAGCGTATATACCTATTAAGCAAGCAAGGGGACAAGCCTACCATTCCAAATTTAAAAGGAGAGTCGCTGCGTGATGCGCTTGAGATTCTAACACTTCTAAAAGTGGAGATTGCGGTAGAAGGCGAAGGATATGTCTCGGAACAGATTGAAGGAACAAAGAACGGCAAAACATTGGTTACTTTGAAGCTGAAACCATTAAATGATAAGAGTGAAGAGGATCCTGCAACTTCGACTGCTGATGAGGGTACGGAATTGGAGAGTGGGCCATAGGCTTGTTCTAACCCCTGTTTGTCCCGAATAGTCATGAAGATAAGAGCTCATGTCTATAGGTGAAAGCGGGGGAGAACGGAATGAAGGTTTCGAAGGTCGTAACACGGCGGAGAATGTTGTGGACGCTGCTGGGACTGGCAGTGTTATTCGGTTCGCTGGTCGTGCGTCTTGCTTATGTGCAATTATCCCAAGGCGAGAAATTAAGTGACAAGGTAGAAGATTCCTTGCGCCGCAATATTCCTTTTACAGCCAAGCGTGGTGAAATTTTGGATCGTGAAGGTATACCGCTGGCCTATAATATCAGTACGCCTACGGTTTATGCGGTGCCTGTGCAGGTGAAGGAGAAGCAAAAGACAGCGCAGCAATTGGCGCCTCTGCTTGGGATGACCGAGGAGAAGCTGATGAGCTTGCTGACTAAAAAATCAATGTCGGTGAAACTACAGCCCGGCGGCCGCAAAATTACGATGGAACTTGCCGCGAGCATCCGTGATTTGCAGTTGCCGGGCATCGTTGTCGCTGAGGATAGCAAAAGATATTATCCGTACGGCGATCTTGCCGCGCATATACTAGGCTTTACAGGTATTGATAACCAAGGGATTACCGGGGTCGAGAATATATACGATAATTTACTTAAAGGAATAGCAGGTAATATTTCGTATTTGTCTGACGCAGGTGGAAGACTCATGCCTGGATCATCGGAGAAGTATTCTGCCCCTCAGGATGGACTTAATCTGCAATTGACGATTGATAAACAGATTCAATCCATTATGGAACGTGAGCTGGATCAAGCTATGGTAAAATATCAGGCGCAGGGTGCTTGGGCTATAGCGATGAATCCGAAGAATGGTGAAATTCTGGCCATGGCTAGTAGACCGGGTTATGAACCGGGTTTATATAAGGAATATGATCCGCAGATCTATAATCGGAATTTGCCCATTTGGATGACTTACGAGCCTGGTTCGACGTTCAAAATCATCACACTTGCTGCAGCACTGCAAGAAGGTAAGGTAGACCTGCAAAATGATCATTTCTATGATCCTGGGTTTATCGAAGTGGCGGGTGCGAAGCTGCGCTGTTGGAAAAAAGGCGGCCATGGCAGCCAAACCTTCCTTCAGGTGGTTGAGAACTCCTGTAACCCTGGTTTTGTTGCTCTTGGGCAACGGCTGGGCAAAGAAACCCTCTTCAAATATATTCGTGATTTTGGTTTCGGCAGCAAAACAGGAATTGATCTAAACGGAGAATCTAATGGGATTCTGTTCAAGCTTAGTCAAGTAGGTCCGGTGGAGCTTTCGACTACGGCCTTCGGCCAAGGGGTCTCGGTTACACCTATTCAGCAGATTGCTGCGGTATCCGCGGCTATCAATGGTGGCAATCTCTATAAACCACATGTAACAAAATCATGGGTTAATCCGGAAACGGGAGAGACTGTATCAGAGGTGAAGCCTGAGCTTGTGCGGCAGGTCATTTCGGAGGAGACATCCAAGAAGGTGCGGGCAGCACTTGAGAGCGTGGTTGCCAAAGGCACGGGACGGCCGGCTTTTATCGACGGCTATCGTGTAGGTGGCAAGACGGGTACTGCACAGAAGGTTATAAATGGACGTTATTCTCCGACAGAGCACATTGTTTCTTTTATTGGCTTTGCGCCGGCGGATGATCCGCAGATCGTTGTCTACACTGCAGTGGATAATCCGAAAGGGATTCAATTTGGGGGTGTAGTTGCTGCTCCAATCGTGCAAAATATTTTGGAAGACTCGCTGCACTATATGAAGGTTCCTGAGCGCAGTGATCAGCTTCCAAAAACTTATAAGTATGGTGAAACTCCGATTGTGACCGTGCCTGACCTTACAGGTGCAACCGTACAAGATATCTATGAGGATTTAAATATGAATTTTAATCTGGCGCGTTCAGGCTCTGGCAATACGGTCATCAATCAGGCTCCGAAAGCTGGGGCAAGAGTAGAACAGGGCTCAACCATCAGGATTTATATGGGAGCTTCTAGTGAATAATGATAAAGGTATAAGGGTTCAGTTTGTATCCGAAAATGTAGAGTGAGGGATTACTATGAAAGTTAATGAATTATCTGCTTGTCTTGCTACTTCGCGTCTATATGGGGACGGGGAGGTGGAGATTACTGATCTTCAGACGGATTCCCGCCGTGTAAGTCCGGGTGATCTGTTTATCTGTTTACCGGGTCACACCGTAGACGGACATAAATTTGCGCCGCAAGCCGTAGCCTCTGGAGCATCTGCTATCGTATGTGAGCATAAGCTAGAGCTTGATATCCCACAGATCGTTGTGGATGACTGCCGTTTTGCGATGTCTGTCATGTCGAATGCATTCTTTGGCTCACCTAGCAGCCGAATGAGAATGATCGGGGTTACGGGTACAAACGGGAAGACAACTACGACTTATCTTATTGAGCGAATTATGCAAGACCAGAATATGAAGACGGGTCTGATTGGGACCATTCAAATGCGCTATGACGGCAAAAGCTACCCTATGTCAGGGACCACTCCAGAATCGCTAGATCTGCAGCGCTCGCTTCATGATATGGCCTCCAAAGGTGTGGAATGTTGCGTAATGGAAGTCTCCTCCCATGCGCTTCAGCAAGGACGTGTGAAGGGTGCGGACTTCCGTACAGCAATATTTACGAACTTAACCCAGGATCATCTGGATTATCATCATACAATGGAGGAGTATCGGGCGGTTAAAGGTCTATTCTTCTCTAGACTAGGAAATGTGATCTCTCCTTGGAAAGAAGAACGCAAATATGCGGTGCTGAATGCTGATGATGAGGCGAGCCACTATTTTGCAACCCAAACTGCAGCGGAAGTGATTACATATGGCATTGATAACAACGCTAATGTCCGAGCTTCGCAAATCTCGATCACTGCAAAAGGAACTTTTTTCCATGTAGATACGTTTAAGGGTGAGACGGACATTTCGCTTCGTATGGTTGGTAAGTTCAATGTCTATAATGCACTTGCGGCGATTACGGCAGCGTTGTTGGAAGATGTGTCACTGTCCGATATCAAGACTAGTCTTGAGGCGATTGATGGGGTAGCTGGACGGGTAGAGTCAGTAGATGAGGGGCAAGAATATGCCGTTATCGTTGACTATGCACATACACCAGACGGGCTGGAAAATGTATTAAGAACGGTCTGCGAGTTTGCTACAGGTAAAGTGCTTACTGTGTTTGGCTGCGGAGGAGACAGAGACCGCACGAAACGTCCTTTAATGGGTAAGATAGCTGCAAAATATAGCGACATGATATTCGTAACCTCTGACAACCCTCGGACGGAGGACCCTGGGCTAATTCTGAAGGATATAGAAGCAGGACTAGTAGAGGATGGAGTCACCTCTGACCGGTATCATATGATTGTTGATCGCCGAGAAGCAATTGGGAAGGCTATTGAAATGGCAAGCTCTGGCGATGTAGTATTGATTGCGGGGAAAGGTCATGAGACCTATCAACTGATTGGCGGAGTGGTTCACGATTTCGATGACCGCATCGTCGCTAAAGAAGTTATAAGGGGTCGAAGCTATTGATTACAAGAACACTGGGACAAATTGCTGTGATGTGCGCAGGGGAACTTCCTGCTGCCGAAGCTATGAATATACCACTTACGGGCGTCGTTACTGACTCCCGTAAGATAACTACAGGTTGCCTGTTTGTTCCTCTAACGGGAGACAAATTTGACGGTCATCATTATGCAGCTACAGCTATGGCTGCTGGTGCTGCAGGGACCTTATGGCAGCGTGATAAAGGTCCTGCGCCTGAGGGTGGCGGAGTCATAATTGTTGAAGATACGCTAGAGGCGCTTCAGAAGCTGTCCGCTGCGTATTTAAATGAGGTCGCTCCGAAGGTTGTCGCAGTTACGGGCAGCAATGGTAAAACAACGACAAAAGATATCATTATGGCCTTGCTCGAAACGCAGTACAAGGTGCACAAGACAGAAGGAAACTTCAATAATCATATTGGTCTTCCGCTCACGATTCTATCCATGGCTGAGGATACAGAGATTGCAGTGCTTGAAATGGGTATGAGCTCGCGGGGAGAAATTGCTCTGCTGGCTTCTTTGGCTGCACCAGATGTTGCAGTCATTACTAATGTAGGTGAGTCACATCTGCTGCAACTGGGATCTCGCAAAGAAATCGCCCGTGCCAAGCTGGAAATAGTCGAAGGGCTAAAGCCAGGTGGACTGCTAATTTATAACGGTGATGAACCGCTGCTGACTGAGGTAATGCAAGAGTCCACTTTTGAGGCTCCGGAGGAGATGGTGTCCTTCCGTTTCGGCCTGAACGGAGATAATGATGATTATCCGACTGGGATGATGTCCCATAGTGGTGGTATGACGTTTACGTCAAGCCTTCATAAGGAACATGCTTTTACATTACCGCTGCCAGGCCAGCATAACGTTGTTAACGCGTTGGCTGCACTAGCGGTTGCTCGCCATTTTGGAATTACAGAACAAAATGTTGAGAATGGGTTAAGCAATCTTAAGTTGACGGGCATGCGGATTGAAGTGATTCGGACTTCTTCCGGGCTTACACTTTTGAATGATGCTTATAATGCCAGTCCGACTTCTATGAAGGCGGCCATTGATGTGCTTCAAACTATGAAATGCAGTGGCAAAAAAATCGCAGTACTGGGGGACATGCTGGAACTTGGGCCGGATGAAATACAGTTTCATAAAGAAATTGGCTACTACCTAGACCCCGCAGTGACTGATTTTGTATATACCTATGGTCCATTGTCAGTCCATATTGCAGAAGCTGCAAAGGAAAGATTCGGAAACGAGCGTGTGCTGGCTTTTACGGATAAGTCAGAATTAACAGCCGTCCTTATCGAGAAAAGCAGCTCCAAGGATATTGTACTATTCAAAGGATCTAGAGGGATGAGGCTTGAGGAAGTGCTTCAGAGCCTTAATAAAGAGATTAAAGAGACCTAAAAAAATGGAGGGGGTGCACCCATGGATTATCAACTATTGTTATTGACTATTGCTGTTTCCTTTATCCTTGCGGTCATTGCCGCTCCGCTCTTCATTCCGCTACTGCGCAGGATGAAATTCGGACAGCAGGTGCGAGATGACGGACCGCAATCCCATTTAAAGAAAGCGGGAACGCCGACGATGGGCGGTATCGTAATCATCGTGGCTTTTACATTGGCTTATCTGAAATTTTCCGTGGTGAATAACGATTTCTACGTACTACTAGTGGCTACGCTTGGTTTTGGACTGATCGGATTTTTGGATGATTATATCAAAATCGTATTCAAGCGTTCTTTGGGCCTTACGGCGCGTCAAAAATTGTTCGGGCAGCTGTTGGTAGGTGCTGTGATGTGCGGTCTGCTGATTTCTGCAGGACATAGCACAAGTATCAGCGTTCCGGGTACTGATTTCAGCTTTGACTGGGGCGGCTTTTTCTACTATCCATTCATTATTATTATGATGATGGCAGTAACGAATGCTGTTAACTTTACCGATGGAGTAGATGGTTTGCTGTCTGGAGTAAGTGCTATTGCTTTGGCAGCTTATGCTGTTGTAGCGATGCAGGCTACGTCAATTGCAGCTGGCGTGTGTGCAGCGGCAATGATCGGGGCCGTTCTTGGATTTCTGGTCTTTAATGCCCATCCGGCTAAGGTGTTCATGGGAGATACCGGTTCATTTGGTATTGGCGGCGCGATAGGTGCGATTGCTATTGTCACAAAGAGCGAACTGCTGTTTTTAATTATTGGCGGTGTGTTTGTGGTGGAAATGTTATCTGTCGTGATACAGGTGGTTTCTTTCAAAACCCGTGGCAAACGTGTATTCAGAATGAGCCCGATTCACCATCATTTTGAACTTGGTGGCTGGTCGGAATGGCGTGTGGTAATTTCGTTCTGGGCGGTAAGCTTGATATTAGCCGCTGTTGGACTATTTATTAGCAAGGGGTTGTAGCGAATGAAACATCCAGATATGTATCGTGGTGAAGAAGTTGTGGTTCTTGGTCTCGCAAAAAGCGGTGTCCAGGTTGCTAAAGTGCTGCATGATCGAGGCGCTGTAGTTACGGTGAACGATAAAAAGGAAAGAGATCAAAGTCCCGAAGCTTCCGAATTGGAATCTTTGGGAATTTGTGTTATAAGCGGTGGGCATCCGGATGGACTGATTCATGAAGGTGTAAGTCTGGTCATTAAGAATCCAGGCATTCCTTATTCTGCGCCTCCTGTGCAAAAGGCTCTTGAGCTTGGCATTGAAGTAGTTACAGAGGTAGAGGTTGCTTACCGTCTTTGTGCAGCGCCGATGATTGGCATCACGGGATCCAATGGCAAGACGACAACGACGACCTGGGTAGGTCAAATGCTGGAAGCTGCAGGTATGAATCCGATTGTTGCAGGTAACATTGGCACGCCTCTCTGTGAGGCTGCGCAAGAAGCTACAGAGGATAACTGGATGGTGGTCGAACTCAGCAGCTTCCAGCTCAAAGGTACGGAGACTTTCCGCCCCAAAATAGGTTGTTTGTTGAATATTGCGGAGACCCACCTGGATTATCATGGGAGCATGAAGGATTATGTCGATTCCAAAGCAAAGCTGTTCGCTAATCAAGTAGATACGGATACGGCTGTGCTGAACTGGGACGATCCTTTTTGCCGGGAACTTGTGCCGTATATGAAAGCTACTATTCTTCCGTTCTCTATGTCCGAGGAGCTCACCCATGGTGTGTTTGTTAGCCCATCCTATATTACGGGTCAAGATGACGATCTGAAGCGCCGCATCATCTATCGCGAATCTGCAGACCAAGAAACAATCATTGCTGATGTAGATTCCATTAGTATTCCGGGACGTTTCAACGTGGGAAATGCACTGGCTGCATGTGGAATTGCCATTGCTGCTGGAGCTGACCCCTCTTTATTGGGTGAAGTGCTTGCTTCATTTCGCGGTGTGGAGCACCGGCTGGAGTATGTGGCTGATAAGGCTGGAGCCACTTATTATAATAACTCCAAAGCAACAAACTCCAAAGCGACGATTATGGCATTAACGTCCTTTGAGCGCCCTGTAGTGCTGATCGCTGGTGGATTAGACCGTGGTTCCGATTATTTGGAGCTGCTGCCTGTCCTGAGCGGTCGTGTTAAAGCGCTAGTGGCGTTAGGGGAAACTAAGGACAAGCTAACGAATGTAGCGCAGCTGGCAGGATTAAAGCAGATTATCTCCGTCGATAATGGGGAGAGTGCCGCTGCCGTGCTTGAGCAAGCTGTGCAGGAAGCTTCCGCTCTGGCGGAAGAAGGAGATATCGTTCTTTTGTCTCCTGCCTGTGCAAGTTGGGATATGTTTACATCCTATGAAGAGCGCGGGCGTATTTTTAAAGAGGCGGTGCATAACCTTTAAGTAGGGGGGTGGATAAGCCCCATCCCTACTACGGATGCAAGAGGTGTGCTCCTGATGAACAAAACTCGTCATGCTCCCGATATTTGGTTGCTGATTCCTATTCTATCTTTGCTGGTGATCGGCATGGTGATGGTATACAGCGCCGGGTCCGTTCTGGGCTTCCGCAATTATGGAGATTCGTTTTACTTTGTAAAAAGACAGCTTTTGTTTGCAGGACTAGGACTAGTCGCAATGTTCGTTACGGCGAATACCGATTACAGGGTGCTGAAAAAGCTGGCTAAGCCGGCACTTCTGATCTGCTTTTTCTTACTTGTTATTGTGCTTATCCCTGGTATTGGTGTAGTACGCGGGGGAGCGCGCAGCTGGCTAGGAATTAGCTCCTTCGGGATCCAGCCTTCCGAATTCATGAAGATGGGGATGATTCTATTCTTAGCCAATTGGCTAGGAAAAGAGGAATACGACATCACTTCCTTCACACGCGGCTTGCTCCCACCACTTGCGCTCATTGGGTCAGCCTTCGCGCTGATCATGCTCCAGCCGGATTTGGGTACAGGTACCGTCATGTTTGGTGCAGCCTTGATGATGGTCTTCACAGCAGGGGCTAGAATGAAGCATTTACTTTCACTTGGAGTAGCTGGTGCGGCAGGGTTTGTTGCTTTGATTGCAGCAGCGCCTTACCGGTTGCAGCGGATTACCGCTTTTCTTGATCCTTGGTCCGACCCCCTTGGTGCAGGCTACCAGATCATTCAGTCGTTATATGCGATTGGTCCTGGTGGGCTCGGTGGCCTTGGATTAGGAATGAGTCGGCAGAAGTACAGCTATGTACCTGAGCCACAAACAGATTTTATTTTTTCTATATTGGCCGAGGAGCTGGGTTTTATCGGTGGTTTGGCTGTGTTGATCCTATTTCTTATTCTAATCTGGCGCGGGATGAAGGTGGCGATGAGTCTACCTGACCGTTTTGGAAGCTATCTGGCCGTTGGCATCGTCTGTATGGTGGCTGTGCAAGTCATTATTAATATTGGTGTTGTTATTGGTCTAATGCCTGTAACGGGCATCACGCTTCCTCTGATTAGCTATGGCGGATCTTCACTTACACTGATGCTAACATCCCTTGGCATTCTATTGAACTTATCCCGTTTTGCGAGGTGAAAGAGATGCGTATCGTATTAAGCGGCGGAGGCACGGGTGGACATATCTACCCTGCGGTCGCTGTTGCTAGGCAAATGGAGTTGGAAGATAGCAAATCTACCTTCCTGTATATTGGTGGAACGCGTGGCTTAGAGAGCAAGCTTGTCCCTCAAGAGAATATCCCTTTCAAATCTATTGACATCACTGGTTTTCGGCGCAAGCTATCCATAGACAATGTCAAGACCGTGATGCGTTTCTTGAAGGGTGTCAAGGCTTCCAAAGAGATGTTAAGAGAATTTAAACCAGATGTTGTGATTGGAACAGGCGGTTATGTGTGTGGTCCAGTCGTTTATGCTGCATCCCGGTTGGGCATCCCTACATTGATCCATGAACAAAATGCCATACCAGGTCTAACCAATCGCTTTCTGAGTCGGTATGCGAGTACAGTTGCCGTAAGCTTTGAAGGAACAGAGTCCTCTTTTCCGGGCAGCAAAAATGTGATCTATACTGGTAATCCACGTGCCACAACAGTTACTACAGCAAGTCCGCAACGAGGATTCGCATCGCTGGGGATTTCGGATGGCAGTACTGTTGTTTTGGTGGTTGGTGGCAGTCAGGGAGCTAAGGCTATTAATAGAGCCATGATTGAAATGGCCCCAAAAGTGGGTAAGGGTAATGGTGTTCATTATGTGTATGTTACAGGTGAACCTTATTTCGAAGAGACTCGGGCGGAATTGCGTCAAAAGCTGGGTAGCATACCAAACTGGTTGCATGTCCTTCCTTACGTTCATAATATGCCAGAGGTGTTGGCTTGTACCTCCTTGATCGTTAATCGGGCGGGAGCCTCTTTTCTCGCTGAGATTACAGCGCTGGGTATTCCCTCTGTACTCATTCCATCTCCTAATGTGACGAATAACCATCAGGAGGCGAATGCAAGACAGTTGGAACGTGAAGGTGCTGCTGTGGTGCTGCTTGAGAAAGATTTAAACGGCACGGCACTATATGAGGCGGTTCAAAAAATCATCGGAACTGAAGCCGTGCGTGAGCAGATGTCCGTGGCCTCCAAACGACTCGGCAAAAGAGATTCTGCGGCAGTAATCACAAGCGAGCTCCGAAGACTTGCGGGTAAGAAGTCTTAAGATATCATCGTTTTCCATACGGGTTTTCCTTATTGGCAGCTCTCTGTCACACACTTGGAGGAACGAACATAGGATAATCCTATAATCGTGACAATCACCCAGGACACTTCCAAACCTGAGATGTAGTGCAGGATATTCTTGAAATATAAGAAAGTATAAGTTTCACGTTATACATTATCCTTATATTTCTCGCTTAAACGCCTATCGTCCTTATAAAGGACGCCGAAGACGTTTATACTTGTACATTTCATATGAGCTTGTAACGGAAGTGTTTGTGGTGGGTGAGCGGTAATCTCGGAGGTGATACATTGGACAAATTGGTGATTGAGGGTGGAAGTCCCCTGTCAGGCACCATTCGTATCCATGGAGCAAAAAATGCGGCGCTGCCGATTCTAGCGGCAAGCCTGCTGGCCGAAGGAGTTCACTCACTGCATAATGTGCCGAAGCTGCTGGACATCGAGACTATGCTAGACATCCTAGATCGGCTGGGCTGCAGGTGCGTGCATCAAGAGGATACGGTGACGATAGATACGTCTGCCGTCGGGACATCTCATATCCCTGAGGATTTAATGCGGCAGATGAGATCTTCCATTTTTCTAATGGGACCGCTGTTATCCAGATTTGGAGAGGTAACGATCTATCAGCCTGGGGGCTGTGCGATCGGAGAGCGTAAAATCGATCTTCATCTACAGGGACTTAAGGCGTTAGGGGCGGAGATCGAGGAGAGCAACGGAAGAATATTCTGTCGGGGTTCTAAGCTTATAGGGAGTGATATTCATCTCGACTATCCAAGTGTAGGAGCAACGGAGAATATTATGATGGCTGCCGCAAAGGCAGAGGGAACAACAACAATATCGGGGGCAGCGAGAGAGCCGGAGATACAGGACCTACAGCAATTTCTAAATAGCATGGGTGCTCAGATTATCGGTGCAGGTACGGACACCATCACAATTCAAGGGGTGAAAAACCTATATCCCTGTACGTACGAGGTGATACCTGACCGGATTGTGGCTGGAACCGTAATGATTGCTGCGGCAGCTACACGAGGAAATGTGACTTTGACACATGCCAATGCGGGGCATCTGACTTCGCTTATTCATGTGCTCAAGCGGGCTGGTGTTCAAATCACAGTGTGCAATGATATAATTAATATCAGTTGTATGGGGCGCCCACGTGCTGTTGAGAGAATTGTGACTTCTCCTTATCCTTCTTTCCCAACCGATCTGCAATCTCAGGTCATGGTGCTGTTGTCTCTCGCTGATGGCTTCAGTGTAATCAAGGAGACGGTGTTTGAGGGACGATTCAAGCATGTTGAAGAAATGGCGCGGATGGGCGCTGATATTTCTATTGATTTGAATCGTGCGTTTATTCGCGGCGTTCAGAGATTGTATGGTGCTACTGTGGAAGCTACTGACTTGCGTGCAGGTGCGGCTCTGGTCATTGCTGGGCTTGCTGCACAAGGGACTACAGTCGTTGAGCAAGCACACCATATTGACCGCGGGTATGATGGAATAGAGAAGCTGTTTCAGAAGCTTGGCGCGCGTATAAGCCGCAAGGTACCCGTACCGGATCCACTTGATTTGGCCAATTAAAGCTCCCTGTCTCCTTCAGTTCTACCAAGGAAGGAGACAGGGCCTTATTACGGAGATATGAGAATGACAACAACCCGATTACCTCTTCTTAAAGAGGACAAGCCTAAGAAAAAAATGAGCCGTAAGATTACGGCGATCCTGCTGCTACTGTTCACTGCGCTTCTTGCTGTGATTTTTTTCAGATCGTCTATTAGTCACATTACAGTGATAGATTTTCAGGGAAGCAAGTATTCTACTAGTGAGGAATTACTCTCGCAAAGTGGAATTCATATAGGTGGACAATTCTTTGCCGTTTCTACGAAGTCTGTGGAACAATCTCTGCTGGAGCTTAAGACGGTTAAGGCTGTGGCCGTAAAGAAGGATTTCCCCGGGGTAATCACAGTGAAGATTGAAGAGTTCCCTGCGGTGGCCTATGAACTGGAACAGGGCGGCATCTTGAAGGCGATTCTGTCGAGTGGAGCAGCGGTGACTGTTAATGAGACTGGTATTGCTGTAGAGAAACCTATATTAACCAACTGGGATCCAGCTGATCCTAATAAGGCTATCCTATGTCAAACGCTTGGAAGCATTTCTAATGAATTGACAAGTGATATCTCTGAGATTGTTCCTTCGCCAACCTTGTCATTTCCGGATCGTATCAAGCTCTATACTAGATCCCGTTTCGAGGTGATCACTTCCATCTCTTTATTGAAGAGCAAAGTGTCATACTTGAATCAGGTAATAGAGACAAAGGAGCCTGGACTTATCACGATGCTTGAAGCCGACTCGTATGTTCCTTTTCAGGTCGAAAGTGAGGAGCAAAAGGGCGATGAGCAAAAAGATGTGCAAGAGTAGAGTAGAGGTAAATAGTCCCTACTAATAGAGTTCAAAAAATGCTACAATCGGAGTTACGGGCAAGAAGCTATATCCCTCTTTTTTCTTCGATTTTTTTGAAATATAATCTTTTATATGGTTAGTAATAACCAAATAGGTATATATTTCTTGTGATAATTATCATTCTTATAAAAAATTATGAGTAACTAATCACATTTAGGGATGTTGGAATATTATTCCGTTCAAAAAATTTGTAGAAAAAAGAGGGAAAGGGTTAGGTATGTTGAATATGTACAGAGAAGTTTCCCGGGACCGGGATAAGATTATGCAAATTATTTCGATTATAACAGGAGGTGCCATAGGACTTGAGCAACAATGACATCATTGTTAGTTTGGACATCGGTACATCCAAAGTTCGGGCAATAATTGGGGAAGTTACCAATGGAACCTTTAATATTATTGGCGTTGGATCTGCTGATTCGGAAGGAATACGTAAAGGCGCGATTGTAGATATCGACCAAACTGTGCAATCGATCAAAAGTGCTATAGATCATGCAGAGCAAATGGTGGGTATTCAAATATCAGAAGTTTATGTAGGCATTTCCGGTAATCATATTGGCCTGCAATCCAGCCACGGTGTCGTGGCCGTTCAGAATGAGGATCGTGAAATCGGTGAGGATGATATCGATCGCGTTATTAAAGCTGCGGAAGTCATCGCTATGCCTCCGGAGCGAGAAGTGATTGATGTTGTTCCTAAACAATTTATCGTCGATGGTCTCGAAGGTATTCAGGACCCGCGCGGGATGATTGGTGTTCGTCTAGAAGTGGACGCAACCATCATTACGGGTGCTAAGACGCCAATACATAATCTACTACGATGTGTTGAGAAATCAGGGCTGAAAGTGAAGGATCTTGTGCTGATGTCTCTTGGTGCTGGTGGATTGGCGCTGTCCAAAGACGAGAAATCGATGGGATCTGTTCTGGTTGATATCGGGGCCGGGTCGACAACGATAGCCATATACGAAGAAAGTTCCCTTTGTGCAACCTCTACGATTCCGATCGGCGGAGAATTTGTAACTAATGACATTGCATACGGATTACGTACACTTACTGATCAAGCGGAGAAAGTAAAGCTAAAGTATGGTTGCGCATGGATTGACGATGCAGCCTCTGACGTTGTCTTCAAGGTGCTGCGCATTGGCAGTAATGTAGAGAAGGAATTTAACCAAGAGGATTTAGCGGCAATTATCGAACCACGGGTGCAAGAAATCTTCCATCTGATTAAACAGGAAGTGAAACGGCTTGGTTACAGTGAACTACCTGGAGGTTATATATTAACGGGTGGAACTGTTTCGATGCCTGGCGTATTAAAGGCGGCTCAGACTGAACTGGCTGCATCTGTACGCATCGCTGTACCGGATTATATCGGTGTACGGGACCCTGGGTTTACCGGAGGTGTTGGTATCCTGCATAATGTTGTCCGTAGCTTCCGTGGAAGAAGCAGTGGTGGAAGCAGCAACAAAAAGACGGTCAATCGGAGTAAGCAGAACGCCACTCCAAATCAGGAAACGGTTCAGAAAACCGGGTTTGTCGAGCGTCTAAAGAACATGTTCAGCGAGTTTATATAAGTGTAAGTCCAGATATACTTGGACCGGCCATCCAAGCACATTGAGGGGGAGATGGAACAATATGTTAGAATTTGATTT
The DNA here is from genome assembly GCF_042723305.1 of Paenibacillus sp. NPDC058367. NCBI lineage: Bacteria > Bacillati > Bacillota > Bacilli > Caryophanales > Paenibacillaceae > Paenibacillus > Paenibacillus sp. NPDC058367. Next base: position 636,748 of record NZ_JBHXIZ010000003.1, on the reverse strand, counting down.
TGAAATGGAGAGCTTGGCGCAAATAAAAGTCATCGGCGTGGGCGGCGGAGGTAGTAATGCTGTCAACCGGATGATTGAAAATGGCGTTCAGGGTGTAGAATTTATTACGGTTAATACAGACGCCCAAGCGTTGCATATGGCCAAATCGGAGCACAAGCTGCAAATCGGGGACAAGCTGACCCGCGGGTTGGGTGCAGGAGCTAATCCTGAAGTCGGTAAGAAGGCAGCGGAAGAATCCCGTGATTTGATCTCTAATACCCTTAAGGGCGCAGATATGGTGTTTGTTACTGCAGGGATGGGTGGCGGTACAGGAACAGGTGCAGCACCAGTTATAGCTGAGATTGCTAGAGAGTGTGGAGCCTTGACTGTGGGTGTAGTTACTCGCCCGTTCACTTTTGAAGGAAGAAAACGTTATAACCAGGCAATGCTTGGAATCGAAGCTTTGAAAGAAAAAGTCGACACGCTAATCGTCATTCCAAATGACCGTTTGCTTGAGATCGTAGATAAGAAAACACCGATGTTGGAAGCTTTCCGTGAAGCAGATAATGTTCTCCGGCAGGCTGTTCAAGGTATCTCTGACCTAATTAAGGTTCCTGGTCTGATTAACCTTGACTTTGCGGATGTAAAGACGATCATGACAGAGCGCGGTTCAGCGCTTATGGGTATTGGTATTGCAAATGGTGAGAACCGTGCGTCTGAAGCAGCACGTAAAGCCATCATGAGCCCACTCTTGGAAACGTCTATTGAAGGCGCCCGCGGCGTAATCATGAACATTACGGGAGGATCCAACCTCTCTCTATATGAAGTTAATGAAGCGGCTGAGATCGTTACATCCGCCTCTGATCCTGAAGTGAATATGATCTTTGGTGCGATTATTGATGAAGGCCTGAAGGATGATATCAAAGTAACAGTAATTGCTACTGGCTTTGAACATAAACCATCGCCTGAAACTCCGGGACGTCGTCCGGTCTCGACGAATAACGAGCCTGCGGCAGCACCGGATAAGAGTTCAGCTAATTTACGTCCTTTCGGCAATCAGAGTTCTTCTGACCAGCTCGATATTCCGACGTTCCTGCGTAATCGTACTCGGGGCAACAATGACTAATTAAATAGAATCAAGATTATACGAGAACACCGTATCGCTTAGCTGATTAGCTATAGCGGTACGGTGTTTTTTTGCGTAAATGTAATAAGGATCAAGCAAGACTATGAACGGCACTGTGTAGCTCCAAGGGGGTGATGGTTGACTAAGTAGTTACAGTAGGTGGTAACTGGTAGTCGGAAAGCGGCAACCATTAACCATCGGATAATCCTGCATATTTGCAGTTTTTGGACTTCATGAAGCGGAGTTTTGCACAAAAAGTTGTATATTTGCAGGATTCCTCTATTCCATTAAATGATCCAGCGAATGATGGAGCGAATGACGCAGTGAATAAAAGATATAAGAAATTCCATAAAGAAGGAATAAATCCCCACGCGCTATAACTCGACAAAAAAACCGTAAGAATGCCCCCCAAGTTTAGACAGACTTTGAATGCGAGACTTTCTATACTAATCATATCGTCCAAAAACAGAGCCTGATCCAATTTGGCTAGAGGATAGATTCCGCCATTAAGCAGGTGAATGCACTGGTTGTTTATATTGACTTGATATTCGCCGCCAATCTAGTGATCGACGGAATTCTTTTGTGGCTGACAGGCTGGATGGTTAAGCTGAGAATCTCATGGTGGCGTCTAATCCTCTCAGCTCTCGTTGGCGCACTGTATGTAGTGATGATGTTTGTACCGGAGCTGTCTTTCATGTATACCTTCCTTATCAAGTTTGGATTGTCGGTGGTTATGTTATGGATTGCCTTTGGTTTTGGGAGTCTGCAAAGCTACCTTCGCACTATGGGAGCTTTCTATATTATCAATTTTGCAGCCGCAGGTGGAATTGTTGGTATTCACTATTTGCTGCAGAGCTCCAGCGACATTTGGAATGGTATTATGTTCACTGCTTCAGGAGGGCATGCCTACGGCTTAAAGATCGGCTTTTGGTTTGTCATTGCAGTATTCCCCCTGGTGTTAATCTGCTTCAAGGCAGTGCATTCTTCACGAATCAGAAGGGAGCAGCTTGAAACCTATATCGGTGAGGTGGTTGTTGAAATTGATGGTGTAAGTGTTTCCTGTCCTGGCCTGTTAGACACAGGTAATCGTCTCTGTGATCCTTTGACCCGCATACCGGTGATGGTGATGGAATCGACGCTCTGGGAGGGGCATCTGCCTGCTGCATGGAAAGGGAGACTCACTCAGGATGGTGCGGACAGACTTTTGCTAGAAACGGACGGGCAGTCGTTTGCTTGGCAGGATAGGATGCGACTAGTACCTTACAGGGGGATTAACCGAGGGGCATCATTTATGCTCGCACTGAAGCCAGACCTTGTGACGATAAAGCTCGGTGAAGATATCTTTTATAGTAAAAGAGTCTTAATTGGGCTGGATGGCGGGACACTCTCAGGAGATGGGGCCTATCGGGCGGTCATACATCCGGATTTAACTCAAAAAGAGAGCGCCACTGATGCAGCACTACCTTCCTAATCTTTAAAGCTAGCTGAACCAAACTTCTGATGGCTGAAAGCGGGAATTAAAAGCTTCATACGCTAACCGTGTACTTCTTGGAGGAGGAACAATAATGGTCAAATGGAAAATTGCTCTGCAGCTGCAATATTACCGCATGCTGTTTCTACTGGGGCTGAAGAGTCAGGAAATCTATTATATCGGCGGGAGCGAGGCTCTACCTCCACCGCTGACACGGGAAGAAGAAGAGTATCTGCTTCAGCGGCTATCTAGCGGCGATGCTGCTGTTCGTGCGATGCTGATTGAGCGTAACCTGCGCCTCGTAGTGTATATCGCTCGTAAATTTGAGAATACCGGAATCAATATTGAAGACCTGGTTTCGATAGGGGCTATCGGATTAATTAAGGCGGTTAACACTTTTGATCCCGAGAAAAAAATAAAACTAGCAACATATGCATCACGTTGCATAGAGAATGAAATTTTGATGTATCTGCGGCGTAATAGCAAGACACGGAGTGAGGTTTCTTTTGATGAGCCTCTTAATATCGATTGGGATGGTAATGAGTTGCTGCTCTCAGATGTTTTAGGGACGGAAAATGATACCATCTATCGGAACATTGAAGAACAGGTCGACCGCAAGCTGCTGCAAAAGGCGCTGGAAAAGCTGAGCGAACGGGAAAGACTCATTATGGAGCTGCGTTTCGGACTACGTGGGGGCGAAGAAAAGACGCAAAAAGATGTGGCGGATCTGCTCGGCATTTCCCAATCTTACATCTCTCGTCTGGAGAAACGAATTATTAAGCGGCTGCGTAAGGAGTTTAACAAGATGGTGTAAGGTGAAATTAGCAAGGAATAAAATGGCCAACCCGGGAGATAATGTACAGTAATGTTTCTCCTTGGGAGGTAAATCATCATGACCCGAAATAAAGTCGAGATTTGCGGTGTGGATACTGCTAAGCTGCCTGTTCTAACGAATGTGGAAATGCGGCAACTGTTCACTTCGCTGCAGCAGCAGGGCGAGCGATCCGCCAGAGAGAAATTGGTAAATGGTAATCTTAGGCTCGTTCTAAGTGTTATCCAGAGGTTCAATAATAGGGGAGAATTTGTTGACGATTTGTTCCAGGTGGGCTGCATCGGTCTGATGAAAGCCATCGATAATTTCGATTTATCACAAAACGTTAAGTTCTCCACATATGCGGTTCCGATGATTATTGGTGAGATCCGTCGTTACTTGCGTGATAACAATCCGATTCGAGTATCGCGTTCACTCAGAGACATTGCTTATAAGGCGCTGCAGGTACGCGATAGTCTGACCAATCAGAATTCGCGGGAACCGACGATATTCGAAATCTCTGAAGCACTTGGCGTACCGAAGGAAGATGTAGTCTTTGCCCTTGATGCTATTCAGGATCCAGTGTCCTTATTCGAACCGATCTATCATGACGGTGGCGATCCTATTTATGTAATGGACCAGATTAGCGATGATAAGAATAAGGATGTGTCGTGGATCGAAGAAATCGCCTTACGTGAAGCGATGCGTAAGTTAGGTCAAAGGGAGAAACGAATTTTATCCATGCGGTTTTTCGAAGGGAAAACACAGATGGAGGTCGCAGATGAGATTGGTATCTCACAGGCACAGGTCTCACGTCTAGAGAAATCTGCGATTCAGCAAATGCAAAAGCATGTGAAGTCTTAAATCGTCTGAAATGAGGAGATATCCAGAATCCGTGATAAGGATTTTGGGTGATCTCCTCTTTTTACTGTTTCAGGAAGTATATATTGAGCCCCCGCAAAGTACCTTGGTAAGCATCTAAGCATAGCCTCACTTTGTGGGGATATTTCATGCATGTGGCCAAGCTTTCATAACATATATTGGACTATAGGTCTGATTGTACAGGGGTGGTGAGATGAACGAGGATTATTTAGGATCAGCCAAAAAAATGAAAATCTCTGATTTTCAGACTAAGGACGTTATTAACATTGTGGACGGCAAGCGGCTGGGCCAAATCAGTGACTTAGAGCTTGATTTACGCCGAGGTGTCATTGATGCAATCGTAATTCCCGGATACACTCGGTTTATGGGATTGTTCGGAGGCGGAACCGATCTGATTATTCCATGGCGAAATATTGTCAAAATCGGGTCTGATGTAGTGCTTGTGAAGATTGAAGAATCAAGAATACCTCAAGGGCAGGACGAGCGGGAAACGATGTATTTGGAACGAGGGGACCGAGGCGAACGGCGCACTTATTAATTAGGTGCGTTTTTTGTTTTTTATAAAATGATTCGAAATGGCATGACTTAAAAGTTAGTAAATTTGATGTTCTAGCTTAAGCGGCATTTTGTAGGGGTATTTACATGTGGTACACTAAGGCGGAGGTGAGGATATGGAACCGTTTGTGCAGGGGAAGGAAACACTTATGCTGCTCCATCTGGAGCCTTGGCGTGTGAAGCATAAAGAAATTACAGCAGGTTTTACGGGTAGACAGGGAGGGGCTAGCAAAAAGCCTTATGACAGCCTGAATTGTGCATTTCATGTTGGGGATGCTCCGGAAGATGTCTTAACGAATCGTAGGGCGCTTGCGGAAGCTCTTGATTTCAAGCCGGAAGCTTGGACCTGTGGAGAACAAACCCATGGAGCAGAAATAGCAGTGGTAAGGGAAGCCGATCGTGGGCGGGGTCAAAAGGATAGAACCTCGGCATTTCAGGCAACCGATGGTTTGCTTACAGATGTACCGGGAGTTTTGCTGACTTCTTTTTATGCGGATTGTGTACCCCTTTATTTTTATGATCCTGTGCACCAAGTCGTCGGTCTTGCCCATGCTGGCTGGAAGGGAACTGTGGCCCAGATTGCAGCCGCTATGGTGAGTAAAATGGAGATCATTTACGGAAGCCATGCGCAGGACATTATTGCAGCGATCGGACCATCCATTGGTGACTGCTGTTATGAGGTGGACGATTATGTGATGGAGCATGTTCATCGACTGGAAGGTGATCTGAGTAAGCCAACAGAAACAGCCAATACTGTGGAGCTGTACAGAACATCTGACACAGATGAGAACAAATACATGCTAAACTTGAAAGAAATGAATCGACGCATTATGATTAAAGCAGGAATATTGCCGACTCATATCGAATGTACATCTTGGTGTACAAGCTGTAATCAAGATTTGTTCTTTTCTTATCGTAAAGAAGATGGGGTTACAGGCAGGATGACGAGCTGGATCGGAATAAAGGAGAGTTGAAAGTTGGCTTTAACACTGCAGGAGAGAATTGCTGAGGTAGAGGGACGTGTAGCACGTGCCTGCGCGGCAAGCGGCCGGGATCGAAATGACGTCAAGGTAATTGCAGTGACGAAATATGTTTCTCTGGAAATGGTGTCCTCCGTATTGGAGGCAGGCCTGGAGCATATTGCCGAGAGTCGCTGGCAGGATGCTGAGCACAAATGGAAGGTTTTAGGGGACCAAGGGACATGGCATTTTATCGGGCATTTGCAGACCAATAAGGTTAAAGACGTTATTGGCAAGTTTCAATATATACACTCTTTGGACCGGATATCTTTGGCGCAAGAATTACACAAAAAGGCGATTGCCGCAGATCAAGAAGTGAATGTCTTTCTTCAAGTAAACATCTCTGGAGAAGATACGAAATTTGGTCTGTCGCCTGAGGCGGTACCTGGATTTTTGCGTGAAATTGCTAGTCTAGACCGTGTAAAAGTAATTGGACTAATGACGATGGCACCTTTAGAAGGTGATCCGGAGCTTACCCGCCCTGTATTTCGCGGACTTCGTGAGCTGCGCGATGAGCTCAATCAACTTGCTTTGACACCTGAACCGATTACGGAGCTATCAATGGGAATGTCGAATGATTTTGAAGTGGCGATACAGGAAGGAGCCACCTGGGTACGCCTAGGTACGGTGTTAGTAGGCCATTAGGAGGGATCGTGATGAGCGTTATGAACCGATTTATGAGTTTTTTGGGCTTGCAGGAGGAAGAAGAAGTTGTGGAGCGGGAGCAAATCCACGAAGAGGATGAGTATGAGCCAGCCCCTGTCGAAACCCGCAAAAATCAAAGGGGCAACGTTGTCAGTATCCATTCGCAGAAGAATGTAAAAGTTGTACTTTATGAGCCACGTTCGTACGATGAGGCTCAGGAAATTGCGGACCATCTCCGTTCTCACCGGACGGTAGTGATCAATCTTCAGCGTGTCCGTAATGATCAGGCAATGAGAATTATTGATTTTTTAAGTGGAACTGTTTATGCCCTTGGGGGAGGAATCTCTAAAATTGGGGGCAATATATTTATGTGCACGCCAGATACCGTTGAAATTCAAGGTGCCATTACGGAAATCCTAGGTGACGATCCAGACTATAACAGAATGAGGTGAATGAGCTTTGCCCCAAATTGATTACATTATTGATATGCTGTTTAATATTTATTTTTACATGATTATTTTCTACGTACTGATGTCTTGGTTACCAAACGTTCGTGAGAACTTTATCGGAGAACTGCTGAGCAAGCTTGTTGAGCCGTATTTGACACCATTTCGTCGGTTTATTCCGCCACTCTTTGGTACGCTTGATATTTCCCCGATCATTGCACTATTCGTCTTGGAATTTGCGGCAGGTGGACTCAAATCCATTTTGCACTTAATTTTTTAGGCAGAAGTGATGAAGACAGAAGTTTACGGGCATTTTCATCCCGATGAAAGACAATTTGTGGACAAGGCTTGGGAGTGGGTTACCCATGCGGGAGAATATCATGAGACGAAACTGACCGAATTTCTAGATCCGCGCCAAGGATTTATTCTGCAAAGTCTCGTCAATCGACATCCAGATGTTATCGTTAGATGGGAAGGCGGCCACCCTGAGGCAGAGCGGAAACGAGCACTCATTGCACCTGATTACCGTGATCTGGATCATGAGGACATGGAGCTGAGCGTTCTTGCGATAACCTCTGGTGAGCAAAAGTTTCTGGCGTTAGAGCATGGGGACTACATGGGCTCTATTCTGGGTCTTGGAGTAAAACGTGGAAAAATCGGTGATATTCATGTTCTGGACGATGGTTGTCATGTGGTAGTAGCTGCAGATATTGCAGATTATTTAGACATGAATTTAACTGGAGTACACCGAATACAGGTGAGCACGGAGGTATTGCCACTTTCTGCCTTGCGTAATAGTGAGGTGAAGCTGGAAATGATGGATTTGACTGTAGCGTCCCTACGATTGGATGGCATAGCCGCAGATGTAACACGGCTTAGTCGAAGCAAAATTCTTGCTCCCATCAAGGCTGGGCGCGTTCGGGTAAATTGGAAAGTGGAAGAAGACCCTTCCTGCGGACTTAAAGATGGTGACATGGTATCTATTCAAGGATTTGGTCGATTCAAGGTTCTAGAGGTTGGTAGTTTGACGAAAAAGGGCCGATACCGTGTTCAGGTTGGTAAATTTGTGTGAATCCCTTGCAGGAATCCGGCTTTACTTGTCGAAATTGATTATTTCGAGGGAATCAAACATTTTTAAAGCAGGACGCCGATATTTTATAAAAGAGGCGAACCATGAATGGCAGTTGGAACGTCGATACATCCTCTGCCTTTACTTGAAGTACAGTCTTTCTTCTTTGTCTGCTGCGCAGGTATGGTTCAGAGACTTAGAAGGTCCGAAATTTCTAGGAGGTGCACAGCATGCCATTAACACCGCTCGATATACATAACAAGGAGTTCTCTCGGAGACTTCGCGGTTATGATGAGGACGAGGTCAACGAATTTCTGGATCAAGTAATTAAGGATTACGAAAGTGTCATCCGTGAGAACAAAGAGCTGCAGAATCAGCTTTTGTCCATTCAAGAGCGTTTAGATCATTTTGTGAATATTGAAGAGAGTTTATCGAAAACGATCTTAGTCGCTCAGGAAGCGGCGGATGATGTGAAGAACAACTCCAAGAAGGAATCGCAGCTCATTATCAAGGAAGCGGAAAAGAACGCGGATCGGATTATTAACGAAGCGTTATCCAAATCCCGTAAGGTTGCTATTGAGACTGAAGAATTGCGTAAGCAAGCTTCGATCTATCGCACTCGTTTCCGCACATTGGTGGAAGCACAGCTCGAGCTGTTGTCACAGGATGACTGGAATGCCTTGGAGAGTCGTGAGGCAAGCGAGAGCGTAACTTTTAAGGATGATGTTCTACATCGTATCTAATGCATTATGATGAATGAATGCTGATTGAATTTATAGGGGGAATTCCCTCTAATTTATAATTTCATGCTAAATTCGGCTAAATAGAGGGAGTTATTCCCTCTATTTTTATTTTCTGCTAAAATCGATCATAATAAAGTATTCCGCCTGCACAGGTATACTCCTAATGTGGATTTCGCTAGCGGTTGTTGACATTTAGACTTAAAAAGTCTATAAATAGAACATATCTGTATAATGTTTATATGTATTCGATGACGGGACAAGTACGACAAGGTAACGTTCTCCAGAGAGTCGGCGATTGCTGAGAGCCGATTGTTCGAACCCTGCCGGAAGATCTTCCCCTAGAAGTTAAGCTGAAGCGTTGATCGTGCGTAAGCTTAGCCGTCCGCCGGACGTTACACCGGACCTGTGCATGAGATTTACGCGCAGGACTGAGATTGTGCTGAATACACTCCCCTTAAGGATGTGCTCATGCGCAGAATTAGGGTGGTATCGCGAGCGTTGTCTCGCCCCTTTGGGGGTGGGATGACGCTTATTTTGTTGTTCCGGGGCGGGCCATCCCCCTAAATCACCCTTTCTAAGGGGGACCCCAAGGGCTGCCGCCCTCTGGACACCCGCAATGTAAAGCCTCGTGCAAACGGGTACGATGGTGGAAGCGAACGGACTCAGGTGGCTGAAGGAGCGGCCCTTCTTAGGCTCCCCTGGCGGGTTAGCCTGCGGGGCCTTCACTGCTAGAGCAGACCGGCGTTTCACTCGCCGGTCCCAGTGGTGCCCCGAGCCAGTGCTGCCCTGCGAGATCGCGGCTCGGGTACCGAAGGCAAGAGCTGAATCAGACTGCCCAAGGATCGAAAAGAGCTTTACAGACTAAACCTTGAAAGGATTGATCATCACATGCAAAAAGTAGATGTCAAAGAAAAAGCGCGGGCAAGAGATGTCCGCATACTGAAGAAATGGAGCGACGAAAATACGTTCCGTAAATCCATGGAGAATCGTGAAGGACGTCCGAACTATGTATTTTACGAAGGTCCTCCAACAGCGAACGGTGCACCGCATATCGGGCACGTGCTGGGCCGTGTAATCAAGGATTTCATCGGTCGTTACCAAACGATGAAAGGTTACCGCGTGGTACGTAAAGCGGGCTGGGATACACACGGTTTGCCAGTAGAACTAGGCGTACAAAAGAAGCTTGGCATCTCCGGCAAACAAGAGATCGAGGAATATGGCGTAGAAAAATTCATTCAGGAATGTAAAGACAGCGTCTTCGGTTATGAGAAGCAATGGCGCGAGTTTACAGAGGGTATCGGATACTGGACGGATCTAGATAATCCTTACGTAACTTTGAATAACACGTATATCGAGAGCGTGTGGAACATCTTGGCTACTGTGCATGACAAAGGGTTGCTCTACCGCGGACACCGCGTTAGTCCTTACTGCCCAAGCTGTCAGACTACCCTAAGCTCCCATGAAGTAGCCCAAGGCTACAAGACTGTCAAGGATCTCAGTGCGACTGCAAAGTTTAAACTGGATGACAGTGGAGACTACGTACTAGCTTGGACGACTACACCTTGGACGCTGCCAGCACATATGGCGTTAGCCATGAACCCTGACATGGATTATGTACGTGTACAACAAGAAGACGGTATCTACATTGTTGCCAAAAATTTGGTGGAGGAAGTAATGAAAGGCGAGCACACAGTCCTTTCTACACATAAAGGTTCCGATTTTATCGGCAAAACTTACGCTCCTCCATTCGGATACATCAAGGCAGAGAAAAGCAATGTCATCGTAGGTGCTTCCTTCGTTACAGATTCCAGTGGTACAGGGATCGTACACATGGCACCAGCGCATGGTGAAGATGACTACAAGACTTGCCGCGAGAACGGCATCAGCTTCGTGAACGTGGTTGATAATTCCGGTAAGTATACGGATGTAGTGTCTGATTTTGCTGGACGCTTCGTGAAAGATTGCGATTTGGATATCGTTAAAGCTTTGTCTGAAAAAGGACTGCTTTACGGTAAAGAAAAATACGAGCACAGCTATCCGTTCTGCTGGCGTTGTGATACACCACTCTTGTACTACGCAACAGACAGCTGGTTCATCAACACTACAGCGATCAAAGATCAGCTGATTGCTAACAACAACAGTGTAGATTGGTATCCTGATCATGTACGTGAAGGCCGTTTCGGGAAGTTCCTGGATGAACTGGTGGACTGGAATATCAGCCGTAATCGTTACTGGGGCACACCGCTTAATGTTTGGGTATGTCAAGAAACGGGCAAAGAGTTCGCTCCACACAGCATTGAAGAACTGAGAGCGATGGCGATTGGCGATGTACCTGAGGATATCGAGCTGCATAAGCCTTTTGTAGATAAGATCAAGCTACACAGCCCTTTCAGCGAAGGCGCAGAGATGGTTCGCACACCAGAAGTTATCGATGTTTGGTTCGATAGTGGTTCGATGCCATTTGCGCAAAGTCATTATCCATTTGAGAACGAGGATAAGCTGAATGATCAATATCCAGCGGATATGATCTGTGAAGGGATCGACCAGACACGTGGTTGGTTCTACAGCTTACTAGCTGTATCTACCTTGTTTAAAGGTAAAGCTCCATATAAAGCTGTTATTGCTCACGGTCATATCCTTGATGAGAATGGTCAGAAAATGTCCAAATCAAAAGGCAATGTTATTGATCCTTGGGATATCATGAACGATTACGGCACGGATGCTTTCCGTTGGGCGATTCTATCCGATAGTGCACCGTGGAATAACAAACGTTTCTCTCGTGGTCTTGTAGGGGAAACCAAATCGAAAGTTGTAGATACACTGGTGAATACGCATGCGTTCTTGACGCTTTATGCCGGCATCGATGGTTATGATCCTGCTGATCATCCTTTTAAAGTATCGGAACATAAGCTGGACCGCTGGATTTTGTCCCGTCTGAACAGCTTGATTCTTTTGGTAGACAAAGGACTTGCAGTAAATGACTTCGTGAATACATCCAAAGGCATTGAGAACTTTATAGATGAGCTGAGCAACTGGTATATCCGTCGTTCCCGTGACCGTTTCTGGGGTAGTGGTCTAGGTGAAGATAAGCTGGATGCTTACCGTACACTGACCCATGTGCTTTTGAAGACAGCGTCTTTGATGGCTCCATTTACACCGATGTTGTCTGAAGATATCTTCACGAACCTTGGCGGCGGAGAAAGTGTGCATTTAGCAGATTATCCGGTTGCTGATGAGAGCTTGATCGATAAAGAGCTGGAAGAGGATATGGAAAGTGCGAGACAAATCGTTGAGCTGGCGCGTAATGTGCGTAACGAAACAGGCATTAAGAATCGTCAACCGCTGTCTGAGCTGATCGTTTCGATGAACCGTGACTTCCATTTGGCTGAGTATGAAGAGATCATCAAAGACGAGATCAACATCAAGAACATCGTGCTAGAGACTAGCGACAGTGGATTTGTTGACTTCACACTCAAGCTGAATCTTAAAGTTGCCGGTAAAAAATACGGTAAAAACGTCGGCTTCCTGCAAGGCTTCCTAAAAGCTTTGGACAGTGACTCTACCCGCAAAGCGGTGCAAGATGGCTCAATCGCGATTGCGACGCCAGAGGGAGAAGAGCTGGTGATCACTTCTGAAGAGCTACTCGTTGAAAAAGAAGCTAAAGCAGGTTTCGCCGCAGCTTCCGGATATGGAATTACGGTTGCGCTCAATACCGAAATCACACCTGAGCTTGAGCAAGAAGGCTGGGTTCGTGAGATCATTCGTGCGGTTCAAGATTACCGTAAACGTTTGGATCTGCCGATCGAGAAACGGATCGCACTCACGCTGAGTGTAGACGATGAGCTTAAAGCAGCAGTTACAGCCTTTGAGAATGTATTGCGAGACAATGTACTTGTGACTACGGTTGATTTTGGCGGAGAACACGCTTTTGAAACGGTAGATGTCGGTGGTAAATCCATCGGTATCCATATTGAAGTGTAAATCTGCATTACCTGTCCCAAAACAGCATATACTAGCGGCACAAGTGTAAACAGAGAACTTCTGTTTATGCGGGAAATATAGTCTTTATATTTCGCCCGCGAAAATAACGAGCCTCGTGCTCAAGGAGATGTATTCTCTTTGACCGGGCTCGTTTACTTTGTGGCGAATATAGACGTATGAGAGGAGCTGTGGCTGTGGAGGATCAGAAGAACAGAATCTCCGTCAAGACATCCGGCAACAAGAACAGCCCAGATAAGGGAGCGGAGAAAAAGGTTATTCCTGAGGAAAACCCTGAGCGTTTAACAGCAGATCATCGCAATCCAGAAGACATTCCACTGGAAGAAAAAATGAATACAATGTATCGATTAACCTTTGAATGGGCCCATATCTTAGAGAAATCACGAATTTATCAGTATACGGAGCTGTTATATTCACCTTGGACTCTAATTTGGAAAAATATTTTATATGGAGCGGCTCGTGGAGTAGGGATTGCGCTAGGCTTTACTTTTTTTGCGGCAACGATCATCTATGTTCTTCAGGTACTTGGAGCATTGAATCTACCGATTATCGGAGATTATATTGCGGATATTGTACGAATTGTTCAACGTCAGCTGGAATTCAAATAGCTTGTTAAGGCGAAGCCGTCTTTATTTGGTTTGTTGAAGGGATTAGGGTTCGGTCAATCTTCTTTGGTGGATTTATCCAGCCTTGGGCTTCTATGTTTCTCCCCAGTCCGTACCTTTCCTTTTTTAATCTTTGGAGAGGGCTGCGCTGCTTTTTTTCCTCGTGTATGATGCGTAAGCCTCTCATTAATAATAAATATCGTCGGTCATCTTCATGACTGAGTTGTTGTACATTTTTAAAATAGTCGTGATTCACTTACGTTACACTCCTTGTATGTCGATTTCAGCATGCGTTAGATCAGTTTATCAGCTGAATCTGAACATTTTCTTAACAAAATGACATAGCGCAGAAAAAATAAAAAAACAGCGGGCCATTCCCAATGAAACTGGAACCGCACGCTGTTCATTTTTCTTGCGGGGGACAATGCTTTTACTCCTCGCCTTCGAGCGGATCAAGCATGTAACTTCCCTCGCCACTATCCTTATAACGCTCGTAGCTACGACCCGGTACTACAACTACATTGTTGCCTGTAATATCGGTGGCGATAAAGTTCTCCCAAGGCTCTACGCAGCCTTCAAGCTCATCGGCTTCAATCTCCATATCATTATAGGAGTCAATGTTGCTGCCCTCCGCCATGGCGGGGGAATCGGAGTTGCCATAGCTTTCTACAATCTGCCAGGCATCCTCACCGTCAAAGCCGTTTTGATCCTCTCGTTCATCGAGACTCGTACGCCCAAATGGAGGAGACAAAAATTCTTCTTCAATGGGCCGAGTAAAAGGTGCATTTTGACGTGGGGCATGCTCTTTACAATAAAGCGTGGAGGGAATAGCGGATAGACGCTCAAAAGGGATCGCTTTACCGCTAGCCTTACATATCCCATAGGTACCTTCATCCATAGCGTTGAGAGCAGCTTCAATATCATCCAGCTCATGCTCGTCCCGCTCTAGCAGTGAAATATCCATGGAGCGGTTATACAAATCGGTGGCTGCATCGCCAGGATGGTTGTCATTCTCGGAAAGTTCTCCGGTGCCATCCCGCATGGATTCCTGTAAGCCGTAATTTTCATTATTCTGAAGCCTGTGCTGAATAGTATCACGGTCTTTTTCTAATCGGGCGCGTAGCTCTGAGAGCTGCTGTACTGTCAGGTGCGTCATGATGAGTAAGCTCCTTTCTGTACTTTTTTAAGAATCCTTCCGACAAACCGATTTGCACCGGATGGTTCTTTGTTAGGTTGACCTGAGAGGCGTTATTTTAGCGATGGAAAATAGTCCCCAAGATTAAGCGCCCGAGAGGTGTCACGCAATAGACGATCTTCTAAGGGCTGTGCTACAATATACAAGTCTTATAACAGTATTCGTACCGCATTTGGCGGGAAAAATAAGAACGGAGTGACAACTTCTGTGGTGTACTATTTGATTGCTCTTATTGTATTTTTGGTGGATCAGGGAACGAAGTATCTCATTGCCACACGTCTGGAGCTTGGGGAACAGATTCCGGTGATCGGGAATTTCTTCCTAATTACCTCACATCGTAATCGCGGGGCTGCTTTTGGGATTCTACAAGGTCAGCAATGGTTCTTCTTTTTAGTTACGGTTGTAGTGGTTGCAGGTATCGTTTGGTACTTGAACAAAACTAGACATTCGCGGAAGATGCTATCGGTTGCCCTTGGACTTGTTCTGGGTGGAGCGATAGGTAACTTCCTAGACCGGATGATCAGTGGTGAGGTTGTCGATTTCCTTCTGTTTAATTTTGGAAGCTATAGCTTCCCGATTTTTAACGTTGCGGATTCATGTATCGTCATTGGGGTTGGGTTGATTCTTTTGGACTCCTTCCGCGATCTTAAGAATGGTGAAGAAATCACGGAAATCAAAGAAGTAAAAGAAGCAAAGGAAGTAAAAGAAGGGAATGAATGATTTGAGTAAAGACGTCAATCACCAAGCGGCATCTACGAGCGAAGAAGAGAGGGACGTCACGGAGTGGACCGTTTCAGCAGAGAACGCGCGGGAGCGAATCGATAAATATATAACGGAATCTTGGGAAGAGGATATTTCTCGTTCTCAGGTGCAGCTGTGGATCAGTGGTGGCCATGTTACGGTCAATGGGGCACCGGTTAAAGCTAACTATAAGCTCTCAGAAGGCGATAAAGTTTCCATTGTCGTACCAGAAGCGGAAGTTACAGACTTGATCCCGGAGAATATTCCACTTGAAGTTGTATACGAAGACAGCGATGTTATTGTTATAAATAAGCCGCGTGGTATGGTTGTACATCCGGCTGCCGGGCACCCGTCAGGCACCTTGGTAAATGCACTGATGTATCACTGCAAGGATCTGTCCGGTATTAATGGTGAGATTCGTCCAGGTATTGTACACCGTATTGATAAAGATACCTCTGGTCTTATTATGGTGGCTAAAAATGATGCCAGTCACGCGTCGCTCGCAGCACAGCTTAAAGAGCACAGTGTAACACGCCGCTATATAGCAGTTGTACACGGTAATTTGTCGCATGACAAAGGAACGGTTGACGCTCCGATCGGTAGAGATCCACATGATCGCAAGCTATACACTGTAACGGAAAAGAACAGCAAGAAATCTGTGACCCATTTTACAGTGATGGAACGTTTCGGTGACTGTACACTACTGGAGCTGCAGCTGGAGACTGGCCGCACGCATCAGATCAGAGTGCATATGAAATTCATTGGTCATCCGCTTGTGGGGGATCCGATTTATGGACGCAGTAAAGGAACAGCTATGAATGGACAGGCGTTACATGCGGCGGTGCTTGGATTTATTCATCCTACGACAGGTGAATATAAAGAATTCAGCAGACCTATTCCGGAAGACATGGAAGATGTTCTGTTCACATTGCGCAGCAGATAAGTACAAATGAAGTGATAATTAGTCTATGGTATTGAACTCTGCTTTCCATCATATTTAATAACATAAGGATAAAGAGAAGGTTATGCCTTATTCTTTATCCTTATTTTTTATCACAGAAACGGATCTCTAGAAACATAAGCCATCCAAGGGACGGCGAAGCCGTTTCTTCTAAAATTAGAATAGATAGCCAGGAGATGAGATGAAAGTATGAGTATTGAACAATACCAAGACAGCTTCATTCAGACTAATTTTGCAGACCGTATCGGCGGTGCGAACTACGGCAAGGACACTTCGATTTATAAATTCGAGAAAATCAAACGTGCCAAAGCATCCGCGAAACAGGATTTTCCTGATATTGAATTGATCGATATGGGTGTAGGCGAGCCAGATGAGATGGCTGATGCAGGTATCGTGGCTAAGCTTGCTGAAGAAGCAGCTAAGGAAGAGAACCGTGGTTATGCGGACAATGGAATTGCTGAGTTTAAGACAGCTGCTGCTGATTATTTGCGGGAAGTATTCCGTGTTGAAGGTATTGATCCCGTTACGGAGGTAGTTCACTCTATCGGTTCTAAGCCTGCATTGGCGATGTTGCCTTCTTGCTTCATTAACCCAGGAGATATTACGATCATGACGGTGCCGGGTTATCCAGTGCTGGGTACACACACTAAATACTTGGGTGGACAAGTGTTTACAGTAGAGCTGAAGAAGGAGAATAACTTTCTTCCAGATCTGAACGAAATTCCAGAAGAAGTTGCTCATAAAGCTAAGCTACTTTACTTGAACTATCCAAACAATCCGACGGGCGCTAGTGCGACTCCTGAGTTTTTTGCTGAGGTAGTTGCATGGGCTAAAAAATATGATGTAGTCGTTATCCACGATGCACCATATGCTGCCTTGACCTATGACGGTTTGAAGCCGCTTAGCTTCTTGTCAGTTCCGGGTGCGAAGGATGTTGGCGTGGAACTACATTCCCTGTCCAAGTCCTACAATATGACAGGCTGGAGAATCGGCTTTGTTGCTGGGAATCCTTTAGTTGTTAAAGCCTTCAGTGATGTGAAGGATAATAATGATTCCGGTCAATTTATCGCGATTCAAAAAGCTGCGGCTTACGGTCTTGCTCATCCAGAGATTACTGAAGCGATTGCTGCCAAGTATTCTCGTCGTCACAACCTGTTGGTAGATGCACTGAACAGCCTGGGCTTCCATGCTGAGAAACCAAAGGGCTCCTTCTTCCTTTATGTTGCAGCACCTAAGGGTGTCAAAGGTGGTCGCCGTTTCGAATCCGGTGAGGATTTCTCGCAATTCCTGATCCGTGAGAAGCTAATCTCCACCGTGCCTTGGGATGATGCAGGTCCGTTTGTACGTTTCTCTGTTACCTTTATTGCTAAAGGGGAAGAGGAAGAAAGACGTGTCATCTCTGAAATCCAAAGACGCTTAAGCGATGTGGAGTTTGAATTTTAAACATTAGTTAGACATTGAAGCTGCCTAAGGGAAACCTTGGGTGGCTTTTCTTTATGTAGTGGCAAGTCTACTGTGGATTAGACTACTGTAGAATAGAGCTACTGTAAGATAGGGAATTCTTCCCTCTAATTTTGTGTTTTAGCTTCAATTCGCTAGAATATAGGGAATTTCTCCCTCTATTTCAGCATATTTGGTTGTATTCAAGGAAATCCTTTAATTTATAGGGAGGAATTCTGCATAACCTGATCATAATGATTGTTGTGGCCTAATTATAGGGAGGTTTTCCGGTTTTCCCTATAATACCGCCTTCCTTTTGTTGTTAATAGAAGCAGGCTTGGAAAGTGTTGTAGTTTAGGCAGATAAAGTTGACATGCAGGGTTTGTTCTGTCATAATTCTCATTAAATGAATAGCGCCTTTAATTCAGTCCTGTGAGGCTGGCAAGGTAACGTGAATCGAGGTTCGCGACTCTTAGAAAGGTATCCGAGTGTATACACCGGACTGTCTTTTTATGCGCGCGGCCATCATCTTCTTCATCTGCGGATTTCACTCCTTGCCTGTTAATAGGCAAGGAGTTTTTTGATTTCCAGGAACTTGAACAGGCGAAACAAGTGGAGGGTGACAAGATTATGGTTACTGAGAAAAATGTAATTATGGACGAAACGGCGATCCGCCGGGCATTATCGCGTATTGCTCATGAGATTTTGGAGAAGAACAAAGGGATTGAAAATTGTCTGCTGGTCGGTATCCGAACACGAGGCGTGTACCTAGCACAGCGCATCGCTGAGCGGATCAAGGAAATTGAAGGCGTCGAGATTCCTTACGGCGAACTCGACATCACACATTATCGGGATGACCGTGAAGTAGGAGGCAGTGAAGCAGTAGTGAAGAGTAACGTCATTATTACTTCCGGCAATGATGGCATCCATGATAAGAAGGTTATTTTGTTCGACGATGTGCTTTACACCGGACGCACCATCCGCGCGGCGATGGACGCTTTGATGGATTGCGGACGCCCACGAATGATTCAACTGGCAGTACTGGCTGACCGTGGACACCGCGAGCTGCCGATCCGACCAGACTACATCGGTAAGAATGTACCTACCTCAAAGCATGAGCAGATTGAAGTGGCGCTGAAGGAATACGACGGCAAAGACGAGGTCTACATTATTTCAAACCGGGAGGAACGATAACATCATGACACTTACCAAGGTAAAGGAACGTAGTCTGCTGGGAATAAAAGAGCTTGACCGGTCGGAAATCACTGGGCTGCTCGACCGAACAGCATACTGGGACAATCAAAGTGAGAAGTTAACTCCCATTTTGAACTCGCATTTTATTTCTAACATGTTCTTTGAGAACAGCACACGCACTCGTTTCTCCTTTGAAATGGCAGAGAAACGACTGGGTGCACAAGTACTGAATTTTACGGCTGCAGCTTCTAGTGTAGAAAAAGGGGAGTCGATCTACGATACAGTACGCACACTGGAATCGATGGGGATCGATGCCGGAGTTGTGCGTTTGAAGCCTGCAGGTGTGCTGCAGCAGTTAGCTGAGAAGGTGTCCATACCGCTTATTAATGCGGGTGACGGCAACAATGAACATCCAACACAAGCGCTGCTTGATCTTTACACCATGACCAAAACGTTTGGAGATTTAAAGGGTCTCACGGTTTCTATTATCGGGGACATCATGCATAGCCGGGTAGCACGCTCCAATCTCTGGGGACTTACAAAGCTAGGGGCTAAAGTGCAATTCTGTGCACCGGAGAATATGAAGGCTCCTGAGCTTATGGAATACGCACCTTATGTAACCATAGAGGAAGCTCTTAAAGCAGATGTTGTAATGATGCTTCGTGTACAGCTGGAACGTCATTCTTCTGGCATCGTACTTTCCGCGGAAGATTACCGCAGACATTATGGTTTAACGGAAGAACGCGCAGCTAAGCTCGCAAAAGATACAATCATTATGCACCCAGCTCCGGTTAACCGGAATGTCGAGATTGATGATGCAGTTGTAGAGAGCAGTCAATCAAGGATTTTCCCGCAAATGTCTAATGGGGTTCCGGTTCGGATGGCAGTTCTCGAAAGAGCTTTATTATAAAGTTTAAAGAATGATGATGAATAAGGACTAATAAATATACACAAACATGAATTTTTATTATATAATAACGAGAGGGCCCGCAGTCGGGATCTGTGGGTAAAGGTAGAATCATGACAGTGATTATTAGAAACGCCAGCGTATTGACTAAGGAAGGCTTGTTAGAGCGGAAACATATTGTACTTGAAGAAGGTGTTATCTCGGCCTTAATCGATGGAAATGAAGCTGCTCCAGAAGCTGGAGAGATCATTGATGCTGAAGGTAAGCTGCTCATTCCAGGACTCATTGATATGCATGTGCACTTACGCGAACCGGGATTTGAACACAAGGAAACAGTGGAAACCGGAAGTCGTTCGGCTGCCAAAGGCGGATTTACAACCATCGCTTGTATGCCTAATACCCGTCCAGTAACAGATACCCCGGAAATCGTACAATTTGTCAAAGACAAAGCGCGTGAAGCAGGACTCGTTAAAGTCCTTCCTTATGCAGCCATTACGAAAAATGAGCTCGGACGTGAGCTGACTGATTTTGCAGCGCTTAAAGAAGCTGGAGCTATTGGTTATACCGATGACGGCGTGGGCGTGCAAAGTGCTCAAATGATGAAAGATGCTATGAACATCGCCGCAGCACTGGATATGCCAGTCATTGCTCACTGCGAGGATAATTCACTGGTTGAAGGCTGCTGTGTAGCCGAAGGTGAGTTCGCAAGAAAGCATGGCCTGAAAGGAATTCCAAATGAGTCAGAAGCCATCCATGTTGGACGCGATATTTTGCTGGCTGAAGCGACAGGCGTTCATTACCATGTGTGCCATGTAAGTACTGAACAATCGGTGCGACTGATTCGCCAAGCGAAAGAAATCGGCATTAAAGTAACTGCTGAAGTGTGTCCGCATCACTTGCTGCTCTCTGAAGAAGATATTCCAGGCCTTGATGCCAATTGGAAAATGAACCCGCCGCTTCGCTCCCGCCGCGATGTTGAAGCATGTATCGAAGGTTTGCTTGACGGCACACTAGATATGATTGTTACGGATCATGCGCCGCATAGTGAGGAAGAGAAGGCTAAAGGCATGCAACTTGCACCTTTTGGTATCGTTGGATTCGAAACAGCTTTCCCACTACTATACACAGCGTTTGTAGCAACAGGGAAATGGGATTTATCCTTACTAGTACAAAGAATGACTGCTGATCCTGCACGGGTATTCAGACTGAACACCGGTGTGATGGATATCGGAGCTCCTGCAGATTTGACACTGATTGATTTGGAGCAGGAGAAAGAAGTAGACCCAGGATCTTTCGCAAGTAAAGGACGGAATACTCCTTTCGGTGGCTGGAAGCTTAAGGGCTGGCCAGTAATGACATGGGTAGACGGCAAAGCCGTATGGACTGAGAAAAACTAGCGGACTGGTGGGGCGGAGTTGCTGATCTTTACGGATGCAGCGATTGTGTACACGTTCACTCCGGAAGGCTTGTAAGGCATAAGCATTAGACTACAGAAACAAGAAGGAGTGGAATGGAATGCAGGCGAGATTGCTGCTGCAAGACGGAACTTTATTTACAGGTACCGCATTTGGCGCTGAGGGCGAGAAGACAGGCGAGGTTGTTTTTAATACAGGAATTACAGGATATCAAGAGGTGCTGTCTGACCCGTCATATTGCGGACAAATCGTGACAATGACTTACCCATTGATCGGGAACTACGGGATTACTCGGGATGACTTTGAATCTGTTCGACCTTTTGTACACGGCTTTGTAGTGCGCCGTCATGAAGAGGTACCTAGTAACTGGCGTGCTGAATATAGTGTGGACGACTTGTTGAAAGAATACGATATTCCAGGGATCAGCGAGATTGATACTCGGATGTTGACTCGGATTATTCGCCACTACGGAACAATGAAAGCGATCTTGACCACCTCTAACAAACGTGTAGAGGAACTGATGGAAATGATGGGAAATACTACGATTGAGGAATTGCGCAATCAGGTAGCTCGTACATCAACTGCAAGTTCGTACAGCAGCCCAGGCAACAAAGAAAGAATTGTGCTTGTGGATTACGGTGCGAAGGCTGGTATCCTACGTGAGCTTAACGAACGTGGTTGTGATGTTGTTGTAGTGCCACATGATGTAAAAGCGGAAGAAGTTCGCCGTCTGAACCCAGATGGTATCCTACTGTCCAACGGCCCTGGGGACCCTAAAGATGTGCCTCACGCTGTCAAGACGATTTCCGAATTGCTTGGTGAATATCCGATCTTCGGCATCTGCCTTGGTCATCAGTTGTTTGCACTTGCTTGTGGAGCGGATACAGAGAAGCTGAAATTCGGTCACCGCGGTGGGAATCACCCTGTGAAGGAACTGGAAAGTGGACGCTGCTTCATCACTTCCCAGAACCATGGTTATACCGTGAATGAGGAATCTGTGAAGAACACTGAACTAGAAGTTACTCATATTAATAATAATGATAAGACTGTTGAAGGTATTAAACATACTCGTTACCCAGCATTTTCGGTGCAATATCATCCAGAAGCGGCGCCAGGACCACATGACAGCAGCTACTTGTTCGATCGCTTCCTTCAATTGATTGCCGATCATAAAGCAAAGACACCTGTTGTTTCACGTCAGGCACAACTTGCGGCAAACGCCAGAATCACGGCGCCAAAAACTAACTTACAGCTTGAAGCCGTGAAAGGAGCTCTATAACATGCCAAAGAACGATAAACTTAAAAAAATACTAGTGATCGGTTCCGGACCGATCGTCATCGGCCAAGCAGCGGAGTTTGACTACGCAGGAACTCAGGCTTGCCAAGCTCTTAAAGAAGAAGGCGTGGAAGTCGTACTGATTAACAGCAATCCAGCAACGATTATGACAGATACAAATATTGCAGATAAAGTATACATCGAGCCTATTACGCTTGAATTCGTAACTGCAATTATTCGCCAAGAGCGTCCAGATGGATTGCTTCCAACGCTGGGCGGTCAAACTGGCCTAAATATGGCTGTAGAATTGGCTCGTGCAGGTGTGCTTGAGCAAGAGAATGTTAAGCTTCTCGGTACACAGCTTGATTCCATTGAGAAAGCAGAAGATCGCGATTTGTTCCGTGATCTAATGCGTGAATTGGATCAACCTGTACCGGACAGCACCATTATCACTACTGTAGATGAAGCAATGAAATTCGCTGAGGAAATTGGATTCCCTCTGATTGTACGTCCAGCTTATACGCTTGGCGGCACAGGCGGCGGGATCTGCGATAACGAAGAAGAGCTGCGTGAAACTGTCAAAGCAGGAATTCGTTACAGCCCGATCGGACAATGTCTGGTTGAGAAGAGTATTGCCGGCATGAAGGAAGTTGAATACGAGGTTATGCGTGATGCTAATGACAACTGTATCGTTGTCTGCAACATGGAGAACTTTGATCCTGTAGGCGTACATACAGGTGACAGTATCGTTGTGGCACCTAGCCAGACGTTATCGGATCGTGAATACCAAATGCTGCGCACAGCTTCGCTCAAAATCATCCGCGCCCTGAATATTGAGGGTGGATGTAACGTACAATTCGCACTTGATCCGCAAAGTTATCAATATTATGTAATCGAAGTAAACCCGCGTGTCAGCCGTTCCTCGGCTTTGGCGTCCAAAGCAACTGGATATCCGATTGCCAAAATGGCTGCCAAAATCGCGATGGGTTACACGCTGGATGAAATCGTCAATCCGGTTACCGGACAGACTTATGCATGCTTCGAGCCTACACTTGACTATATCGTAAGTAAAATTCCACGCTGGCCGTTCGACAAGTTCATTCATGCGAACCGTAAGCTAGGTACGCAAATGAAAGCGACAGGCGAAGTAATGGCGATCGGCCGTACTTTTGAAGAATCGATTCATAAAGCGATCCGTTCCTTGGAAATTGGTGTTCACCGGTTCCGTCTGCCAGGTGCAGAGTCACTGGAAGAGAGCGTGCTGCGTGAACGTCTTGCGAAGCCTGACGATGAGCGTCTGTTCCTGATTGCTGAAGCTTTCCGCCGTGGTTACGGTTTGCAAGAAATCCAGGATATTACGAACGTGGACTGGTGGTTCCTCTCCAAAATTGAAGGTTTGATTAACTTTGAAGAGGTTATTCGCGGCGAAGAAACTTTGTCTGCGGAAACTCTATACCAAGCGAAACGTAAAGGCTTTACAGACCGTGCGATTGCTGAGATTCGTGCAGAAGGACAAGCGAATGGGAAATTCACCAAAGAAGCTGATGTGCGCGCGCTACGTTTGGAGCAAGGTTTAACACCTGTGTTCAAAATGGTAGATACTTGTGCGGCTGAGTTCGAAGCTTCTACACCTTATTACTACTCGACTTATGAGACTGAGAACGAGGTCATTCATTCTGATAAGCAAAAGGTTATCGTGCTGGGATCTGGTCCAATCCGGATCGGTCAAGGGATTGAGTTCGATTACTCCACAGTCCATGCGGTATGGGCCATTCAAAAGGCTGGATATGAAGCGGTTATCATCAATAATAACCCTGAGACTGTATCTACAGACTTTAATACTTCGGACCGGTTGTACTTTGAACCATTATTCTTCGAAGATGTCATGAACGTAATTGCGCAAGAGAAGCCGATTGGAGTTATTGTTCAATTCGGAGGTCAAACAGCGATTAACCTTGCGGCACCTCTAAGTGCTGCTGGTGTGAAGATTCTTGGAACTAGCCTTGATAGCATTGATGAAGCTGAGAACCGTAAGAAATTCGAAGCTTTGCTGGCACGCCTTGATATCGCTCAACCGAAAGGCAAGACGGTTACCGACGTGGATCAAGCTGTAGAAACTGCACAATCCCTTGGGTATCCGGTGCTGGTACGTCCTTCCTACGTACTAGGTGGACGTGCAATGGAAATCGTATATAACGATACTGAACTGCTTAGCTACATGGTAGAAGCGGTGAAAGTGAATCCGGAGCATCCGGTATTGATTGACCGTTACATGCTAGGTAAAGAGGTTGAGGTAGACGCGATTTGTGATGGTGAGACAGTAGTTATTCCGGGCATCATGGAACATGTCGAACGCGCAGGGGTTCACTCCGGTGACTCTATCGCCGTATATCCTCCGCAATATCTGGATGAAGGTCTAAAAGAGAAAATCGCTGAGATCACAATTAAAATCGCTAAGGAACTGAAGACGATTGGACTGGTCAACATCCAGTTTGTTATCTATCAGAACGAAGTATACGTAATCGAAGTAAATCCACGCTCCTCGCGTACGGTTCCTTTCCTGAGTAAGGTGACAGGAATTCCAATGGCGCATTTGGCAACCAAAATCATTCTCGGCAGCAAGCTGAAGGATGACGGTTATACAGAAGGTTTGTGGCCGGAAAGCGATTATGTATCGGTTAAAGTACCAGTGTTCTCTTTTGCGAAACTACGCAGAGTAGAACCTACACTCGGACCTGAAATGAAATCGACCGGTGAAGTTATGGGCCGTGATAAGTTGTATGCAAAAGCTTTATACAAAGGTCTGATCGGAGCAGGGATGAAAATTCCAGCTACTGGCGCTATCATCGTTACGGTGGCAGATAAAGATAAAGCAGAAGCTGTAGAACTTATGAAAGGCTTCCACTCCATGGGTTACAAAATCATTGCTACTGGAGGCACGGCACAAGCGCTTGAAGAAGCAGGCCTCAACGTAATGAATGTAAATAAGCTGGATGAAGGTGCGCCAAACATTCTCGACTTGATTCGTGGTGGGCAAGCTAACTTCGTCTTTAATACACTGACTAAAGGTAAAACGCCAGAACGTGACGGATTCCGAATCCGCCGTGAAGCGGTTGAGAATGGCGTCGTATGTATGACTTCACTGGATACAGTGACGGCACTTCTCAGAATGCTGCAGACGATTAACTTCTCGTCACAGTCCATGCCTGCTTTTGTCGGACAATTGAACTAATCTCATAAAGATGCATAGGGCGGTTTGCGTTTACGCAGACCGTTCCGCTATGCCTAGGGTCTAATAAATAAAGGGTGTGGATGTAGTCTGCACTGGATAGGAGCATGGTTATGGGAGTAGGAGAAGTAGAGTGGAAAGCGATGGCGAACCGTCTGATGATCGCTTTGGATTATCCTGATGTGACTGGAGCAAGAGCCTTGATCGATAAGCTGGCAGGAATTCCTTGCTATATGAAGGTAGGCATGCAGTTGTTCTATGCGGCAGGACCAGAATTTATTCAAGAGCTGAAATCTCGTGGCTATTCTGTGTTCGTTGACGTGAAAATGCATGATATCCCTAACACGGTAAAAGGTGGCGCTCAAAGTCTTACGAATCTTGGCGCTGATATGTTTAACGTACACGCAGCAGGAGGCTCAGCCATGATGGCTGCAGCACGCGAAGGAGCGGCTTCAGCAGTTAGTGCTAATGCTGCCCTTAAGATGCCTTTGATTATTGCAGTTACCCAGCTAACCAGTACGAGTCAAGAAGTGATGAATAACGAAATTGGGATCGCTGGAGAGGTAGCGGATACTGTGGTAAGATACGCCAAGCTGGCTGCCGATGCGGGTCTAGGTGGTGTAGTAGCATCGCCACAAGAGTCCGCAGCTATCGCAGAAGCTTGCGGCCCAGCATTTTGCACGGTTACACCAGGTATCCGGCCAGCAGGTGCTTCCTTGGACGATCAGTCCCGGGTTATGACGCCTGGAAAAGCCATTCGTCAGGGTAGTCACTACCTTGTTGTAGGACGGCCGATTACAGCTTCACCAGATCCACGTCACGCAGCACTAAACATTATTGAGGAGATGACCCTAGCATGAGCTCATTAAATAGAAGTGAACAAGTAGCAAGTTATTTGCTGGAGATTGGAGCAGTAGCGCTGCGTCCACAGGAGCCTTTTACATGGACCTCTGGTATCAAATCGCCGATCTATTGCGACAATCGTCTGACTATGGCTTACCCAGAAGTTCGTAACTATATTGCAGATGCCTTCGCTCAGCTTATTAAGAGCGAGTATCCGGACGCTGAAGTGATCGCAGGTACAGCAACCGCGGGTATTCCACACGCAGCTTGGGTAGCAGATAAGCTCAATCTGCCTATGGCTTATATCCGTGATAAAGCTAAAGGCCACGGCAAGCAGAATCAGATCGAAGGTCTGATTAAGCCGGGACAAAAGGTTGTTGTTATTGAAGATCTGATCTCCACAGGTGGAAGCTCCATCAAAGCTGCTCAGGCCGTGCAAGAAGCTGGTGCAGAAGTGCTGGCTGTACTCGCAATCTTCAGCTATGAGCTGGACCGTGCAGTGGATGCTTTTGCTGCAGCTGAAATGCCATTACAAAGCTTGTCCAACTACAGCACATTGATTGATGTGGCTCTTGCACAAGGTAAAATTGAATCGACGGACGTAGAAGTACTGAAGTCTTGGAGAAAAGATCCTTCATCATTTGGTGTTTAAGCTTAAATAAATGAGTATAGTTTAGGCGAGCCTCTCACTTTTCAGTGAGGGGCTTTTATTATTGTGAGGAGTGCGAATAAAAAGAGGGACACAACATTCTCAACTGTCATCCAAGACACGAATAGTTGTATTTTGTACACTTAAACTAACTCTCCTTAGTGGAATTGGCACTATAGTTGCACTTTGCGCAATTATTATCAGCCTAGTATCTGTCGAAACCTTCTAGTAACGGTTTTTAATTGTACAGAGTGCAATTAAAAGGAGAACCAAAATAAACTCGGCTCTAATAGTTGCAGAAAGTGCAATTATCCAGTCGTAGAGGGTAGGATTGTGTCGGTCAGCGGGAATGTAGCAAGTGAGCAAGTGTGAGTGGGAAAGTGGAGATCGTGTATCTGCAAAAGCTCCTAGTAAGATTTTTATGAGAATAATATGAAGAAATCGTAGTATAACTTTAAACGTCCTGTAACTTCCCTTCTTGATTAAAGCTTTATACTGTTACTAGGATTATGGATTATTTATCCATAAGATGTAGAAGAATCAAGTATTTTATGGGAGGATATAATAATGAATCATATAAACAACAATAAACGGCTCTGGCGCCGCTGGTTAAGCTTTGGGGTATGCGCTGCGCTGATACTACCACTAATCTCTGATGGGTGGAATACGGCTTGGGCTGAGCCTTCTAAGGCTTCAGTGGAGCAACGTGTATTGCGTATTGGGAGTCTATGGTCTGGGGAGGACGATTCGTTTTTTCGTCAGCAGTTTACAGATATGTATGAATTGCAGCATCCAGAAATCAAATTGGAGATTATTCCGGCTATAGATACGAATGACCTTCGGTACAATAACACCTCCTCAGACGCAAGCTCTGACAATTTGGAAAATATCCGAGCGATTATGGGCGGGGATAAGCCTGTTGATGTGATCGTCGGTGATAGCGCATTAGTGAAGAGTTTGGTAGATCATAATCTTGTCCAATCGCTGGAGCCGCTTATAGCGCGTGATCAGTATGATTTAAGCAATATGGCGCCTACAATGCTGAATGGAGTTCGTGAGCTGGGTAGAGGAAGTCTTTTTGCGTTGGCGCCGATCTTCTCGTCTAGTGCGCTTTTTTATAACAAGGGAATCTTTGATGCTGCTGGTGTGAGCTATCCAACGGACAAGATGACTTGGAATGAACTGTTTACACTGGCAGATAAGGTGACGAAGAAGTCATCTAATAAAGAAACTCGGATATACGGGTTCTCGATGAACCGTTACTTAAGTGATCCATTCTGGGATATGCAGAGCTATGTCGCACCGCTAGAACTTACGATGTACGATAATAAGGGTCAGCACATGACTGTAAATACCACACAGTGGAATCAGGCTTGGACTACTTACAGCCAGTTGGTTAAGAAACAAATTGTACCTGAGCTAAATGGGTTGGATTTTGCAGGAACAGAAGGGAATGCCTACAGTCCAATCCAAGGCGATCTGTTCCTCACAGGAAAAGCAGCAATGGTCGTTGGAGAATATGGTTATCTCAATGAACTGGCGGGAGTGGCCCGTAATGCTGCTAAGATCAAAAATTACAGTCCCATCAAATGGGGTGTGGTTACTGTACCTACCTTTCAGGAAAAACCGGATGTTGCCATTGGAACATGGCTTGGTAATATGATGGCTATTAGTTCTACGGCTACTAATAAGGAAGATGCCTGGGATTTGATTAAGTTCGTCAACAGTAATGAGGTTGCGAAAATTAAAGCTCATAACAAGAGTGAACTGACTTCCCGTAAGGATTATATTACCGCTCAGACCCCTTCTGTAAATTTGGAAGCTTTTTATACACTTAAGCCTTTACCTGCAACGGATCCTTTATTGATCAGTTTACAGATGCAGAAGCCTGGGATTAGCCGGATTAGCGATGTTGGACGTCAACTATTCATTGATGTTTATCAGGGGAAGAAAACCGTCGAGAATGCACTCAAAGCTTGGGAGAAGCAAGGGAATACCATGCTGGATACACTTGAAAAAGATCCCACGGTCTATTTTGACTCGATCGGTGAATGACTCTGGAATATGCCCTAAGCCACCAGTTTTCTGGTGGCTTATTTTGTGGAACTTGGGCATGATAAGTTCAGAGCGGTGTATCATAAATTTGCGAAAAGGAGAAGAGGGCATCATGAATTGGATATACTTCGCGAAACTGTTCAGGACCAGATTTCAAGCAGGTTGTTTGGCTAAAAGATTGGAGCAAGATGGCTGGATTTACGGTTATCATGACCCGCGTTTTGTAGAAATTTATCGATCCCGTAAGGGAAGGTACGGGGTTAGATTTCTGCCTTGAGAACTTTTATAAATTCTTCCTTGACGTAGACCCAATTTGTAATGTATATTATTTATTGTCGCTGTTTGAATATTTTTTCTGACGCGGGGTGGAGCAGCCCGGTAGCTCGTCGGGCTCATAACCCGAAGGCCGCAGGTTCAAATCCTGCCCCCGCAACCAATTTATTTACAACAGCAATTGTACATTCGGATATTTTTAGATCCGGGCCCTTAGCTCAGTTGGTTAGAGCGGTCGGCTCATAACCGATTGGTCGGGGGTTCGAGTCCCTCAGGGCCCACTTATCAAAAACCCTTACTTTGTAAGGGTTTTTTGCTGTCTATAGGGTTAGTGATATAAAGAAAATAGGATGGGGAAAGGCCGGGATTTTAAGTTTGCTAACGGATTTGCTAACGTGAATTATTTTTCTGCAGTTTCGAGCTGTTTTTCAGCGTGTTTATTCAGTCCTGCTTCAATTTTGTCAACGGCCTCTTCCAGTTTGATTGGGAGTAGGTGATTATCGTTCGTTTAACATCGCTGGAGTCATACCCAGTCGTTCAGCTACCTTGGATCTATATAGCCTCCACCAGCTAGCAACATACTAAGTCATTATCCTCATATGAGTCTCCATATTCTTTTTTATAAGCCTCGATTTGCTTGTAGCGTTCCTTAAGGTCATCAATAATATTCTGATAAAGTTTTACCCGTCGTATGGAATCATTCGTTTTCGGACGTTGAATGACTAAACCATCACGTGTCCAGTTGGCCGTCTGGATCACCTTGATTTATTTCTTTTCGAAGTCGATATCACCCAAGCGAAGTCCAAGGATCTCACCACGTCTTATTCCCGTATAAATTGTCAATGAAACACAATAGACTGGCGGGCGCCTCATCAAGCTAACAGGTAGTAAAGTTTAACTTAAAATAAACTTTCCGTTTCCCGCAGTTAACTTAAGGTGTAATCTGAAAGCACCTATTTTTGAAGGTGATACTCATCAAGAACCGTATTTATGAAGGAGTGACTTAATGCAAGCTATTAAATCTATAATAGAGTGTCCAGAGCGTCATATAGAGTTTGCTGAATATGTTAAAGAAAAATGGCCAAACGTTCAGAAGGTGGTACTCCCTAAAATTGACGAAAGTTTATCGGCTGAAGATGGTTTGCCATTAACATTTCTGCTATTAAAAAACGACAAAATAATTGGATTTTATCAATTGATTGAGCAGGAATATATAATTCGAAAAGATTTATCGCCATGGATTGCTCCTTTGTTCATTGACGAGAATGAGCGAGGGCAAGGTTTAGGTTCAGTATTGTTGGAGCATGCCAGAAAAATGGTGGGGCAATTGGGATATACGAAGGTTTATATAACGACTGATCATATTCGTTACTATGAGAAATATGGATTCAGAGAAATCGGTTTGGATAATTTTGAATGGGGACGACCCACCAAAATCTATGAACACGACACTATAAAGTAATTTATCGCAACATGGTTTGTTTGGGACTTAACTAACGGGAAACGATAGTTAAATCTACAGAGGGATGGTATCAAACATGGACTATGAAATCAAAATAGCAACCTTGGAACATAAAGAAATACTCAGCAACCTGTTACAATTCTATATTTATGATTTCTCAGAATTTATGGAGTTGCAGTTTGAGGAAAACGGAAAATATGGTAATTATCCAATTGATGAATATTGGTCTAAAGACCCCAATTATCCATATTTAATCAGTCTCAATGGGAAAATTGTTGGATTTGTCTTAGTCAAATTAAAAAATCGGGAAGAAGATGACGCATATTTTTCTATTGCTGAATTTTTTATTGCGAAGAAGTATCGTAGGCTGGGATTAGGGAGATTGGTTGCTAAAGATATATTTGATTTGCACCAGGGAAAATGGGAAGTTTACCAAATAGATAACAACAAGCCCGCTCAACTCTTTTGGGAAAAGGCAATAGAAGAATATACAGGAGGAAAATTTACTGAACGAATTGAAGTAGGAAGAAGAACACAAGTATTCATTAGTTAATGCGAGGTTCTTATATTAATGGGGGTTGCTGGTTGACAAAAATGATAATTTTGTTGGTTATTCTTGCTATCATTACTGCTGTTTTTGTATTCAGAGTTTTATCTAGAAAGAAGAGTTACCCTCCCCAAAGTATAGTAATTGATCCACTTAAGATTACGATCCAGGACATAGACCGAATGGAAGACGGAACTGGCTTTGTAGAATATCTGTATCGTTTATTTTTGGCCATGGGTTATAGTGATGCATATAAAACGAGAGGAAGCAGAGATTTTGGATCTGACTTAGTGTTTACAGACGGGGAGGGGGTTCGAAATGTCGTTCAGGCAAAGCGTTATTCCTATCCAGTAGAGTTAGGAGCTGTTCAAGAGATCTATAGTTCCATGAGATATTACAGGGCAAAAAAGTCCATGGTAATATCCTCAAACCAATATACCTCAGCGTGTGAAGAACTTGCTAGTTATAACGCCGTAAGATTACATAGTAGAAGTGACCTTATAGAAATTATAAACTTTTTCAAGTCAGGGCAGATTGATAAAGCAAAGGATATCCTTGAGTCAGAGCCCAGGATTATACTGGATTCATGGGATAATAAAGCAATTAAGAAGGACTTCAAAGTTGAAAAACGATGGGCTGCGAAGAAATAGATAGTTCGTAGAACAAGGAGCTTTTATACAGATGAACAATGAAGATTTTCAATACAGAAATACATACTTTTTCGTAGGGAATCCAACGATTCTATGGATCACCATACTTGGCTTGGTGTTGTTAGGATTTGTATTGTTTTATTTGATTAAGAAATACATAAAGCAGAGAAAATGAAACCAGGTTTTTCATTATTGTTTATGATGTTGCGAATGAGGAACGACAATCTTTGATGGTTGTAATGTTGTGTGGAGCCCTCATATCTATTGGCGGATATAACTATTTGAAAAACAGAAAAGGTGTTTCTGGCCAACTGCGTAATTAATTGTGAGGGTCCAGTCCAGGAATGGGAGCGTTAAGGTTGCTGATGTTTATTACATCAGAAATGAATTTGAATTTAGTTTTAGCATAAATGTGTATATCAAATACCCCGTCTACCTTAATTGGTTAGCGGGGTTAATTTCATCTCTCATATACCCAAGCATGATCAGAAAACTGGCATATCCTACATTTGTATTCAATTACAAAGGAGGAATTCACGAATGGGCGAATTTGTTGGTGGATGCGGTATTGGAGAACGTGAACGTGAACGTGAACCTGAACGTTTTGTTGGTGGAGCTTTTACATCCACAGGTGCAATCTTGGTGCTCTTTATCCTGCTGGTCATCATTACAAAAGCCTGTATATTTTAAGTGGCATTAATTTACAAAGGAGGAATTATGATGGGTGAATTTGCTGGAGGGTTTGGCGGAGGTTTTACTTCTACGACTGCAATTCTGGTTCTGTTTATATTGTTGGTAATCATATCTAAAACTTTCTTGATTTAAGTTTCAAACCTCCCACTATGACCAGCACCCATAGTGGATATCTGCCAGTAGATACTTGCGGATTTGTAATGAAGATAATGAAAGTTGCCCCCATCAACATTAAGTCGTTGGGGGTAGTTTATGTTTATACGATAAACTCTGTAAATACTGGACTACGCAGCATGACTGATTTGGTCCAGATCCTCATTCTAACCTTTGCCCACAGTCGGGGCTTTAAATGGATAGTACAGGTGCAATCTTGGTACTGTTTATCCTCCTTGTGATTATTTCTAAGACTATCTTGTTATAAAATGTTAGCCGAACTCTCAATCGTTTAATCCGTCAGCACAACTGACGGATTTTTTACATATGGGAATGAGTATCGCCCAAACAATTGAAATGATATATCTCGATAAAACAGGTGAAATTACTCAGCGGAAGATTGAAGTGGATATGCCACTGAAACGGTTATCATATGCTCATAACCGATTGGTCGGGGGATCGAGTCCCTCAGGGCCCACTTATCAAAAACCCTTACTTTGTAAGGTTTTTTTGCTGTCTATAGGCACAAAAATTCAAAGGGAAGAGAATTAGGAAGGCCCGAATTTCGAGTTTGCTAACGGATTTACTGATGCAAGATTTATCGCCATGCGCTTACCTCAGGGATAGTTTAAATCTTTTGAATGCACTAAAGAGCAGAGGAATTTAATAAATTTTAAATAGAGGTCTGACATTCATTTGAAAAAAGTAATATAATTATTAAATCAGTGTGTAGAGATATTGGTCTTTTTATTGGGCCAAAAATATATGTCTCATGATACGTCTGCCATCTGAAATATGATTCACGGAGATGACAAACATGCATGGAGACACAAGACTGCCCAGAAACGGAAAAGAAGGTATATTATTTTCACTCATTATTTCAATCATTTCAGTAAACACTATTGCCCCTATTATTGTGGGGTTGGAACGTGGCTTCAGTAAGGAAGTGTATATAGATACACTAAAGGTTATTCCGTTTATGTGGATGATCGTAGTTTTTTCCGTAAAATTAGTTGCTGGGCCGATTGTTGGGAAAGTGATGCCGAAATACATGGGACAAACCGATGGATTTAATGCTAGGGTGCTGTTGAATACTTTATTGAATGTTACAGTGTTATCTATTTTACTATCGATTATCGGCACATGGGTTGGGACAAAACAAATAAGTCTAGAGCCACTTAAAAACTTCCTTCATATCTGGCCAAGAAACTTTGGTATAGCATTTTGGATTGAACTGTTGGTTGCTCAGCCGATAGCAAGATTTGCGATGAAAACATTACACACAAGACAGGATCGTAAAACAGAAAGTGTAAATGCTTAACTAGCTGGAACGTTGTATACGAATAAGAATCTCAGGAACGTCCATGGTGGGCGTTCTTTTTTTGAGTCCCGTTATCATAGCAGTATTGAACATGTAAAAGAGCCATCATAGGATTAATCTACAACGGCTCTTTTATACTTAGAATCTGATATTCTGACATGACGCAATGCAAACCATGCAGCCAACACAAAAAGGGCGCTGTCGCAAGCCATGAAATGGTTTTGAAGCAGCGCCTTTTTTTGTATCCAGTTAGACTTTTCTGATAGGGATGGTGCCCGAAAAGTTGTCCCAATCGTTATTCCAATCGCTGTACTCTCGGTTTTCGACCATCATTCTTATGGTTTCATACTATCCCATAGCTGCTGGAATGCCCCGGACTCGACCTCGAAGAATACAGGTGCCTGACCGTAATGTACTAGCCCTTCACCAAACAGCGTCAGCTCTACCCTGGCGTTGTCTTCCAGCTGGAGATAGAGAACCTTGCGGTCTTCGCTGTCGTAGATGCCTTGCGCGGTAAGAGACTCTGCTGCCAAAGGTTTGGCCGTTTGGAGTGCCTTCACGAAGCCATTAAGTGCCTCGTCGTCAGCGAGCGGTGTGTACTGCTGCTGCCCGTTGTTCCAGCTGTCGAAGCTTTCCCACTGTGCGGAAGTAATTCGACCTTCAAGATTTAGCTTGCCAAATAGATCAGCGCCGCTGTTTACGGTGATCCCGTTTGTATGCTCATACAGTTCGGCGAATACCTCGCCGTTGATTTCCGAATAGGACATAATCAGGAAATTGGAATCATATCCCTTTATGGAATAGATATCCGTTTCGCCGATGTTAGATGCTAACTCAATATATTTGTCTTTACCGCTCCATTCATCGATGCCACCTGTAGTACGTCCCAGCTTGTCACCGCGCAGAGCGGCAGCATCGGCTGCGTTGATTCGAGTCGCAGACTGTGTATAAATGTTATCTTTATATACGACTAGAGCGATCATATCTGCCATAACGCCAGATTTGGTATCCGGCAGTTCCAGCTTGGGGATAACAATGCTTCCGGACGCATTTGTGCCAGAATTGTCTGGTTGGCTTGGACCTGGAGTTACCTGAGCGATTTGCCCTTGAGTACTCTGGCCATTTAGCTGCTGCCATATATTAGGTGCAGCTAAGCCGATCCCGGCGGCGAGGACGATACTTGCCGCGATATAAACCGTCTTGCGTGGACGTTTCCGCTCCTGCTGTTGCTCCAGTTTGTCGATCAATTCTTTTTTCATCTCTTCACCTGGTTTCATAGAATCCACCGCTTTCTTGTATAATGTTCGAAACTGATCTTCTTTCATTGTGATTCCACTCCTTCCAGCTCCAGTTTTAACAGTTGCCGTCCCCGCTGAAGTCTCATCTTCACGGCAGACTGACTAATCTGCAGAATCTTGCTGATTTCCTGGATGGGATAGTCCTCGTAATAATAAAGATGGATTACGGTTTTATACTTCATAGGCATCGCCATAACTAACTGCAGTAGAGCCAAATCCTCGGGTGTGTCTACCGCAATCGGCTCAGCATTTTCCAGTTTAACCTCGCGCTTGCGCCAGCCTCTGCCCAGTAATGTTTTACAATGATTGGTGATTACCCGGATCAGCCATGCTTTCTGATGTTCAGCGTCTATGAACTTTGGTGCTTTTTCTATCAGTTTGATGAAGGTATCCTGAGTGGCTTCTTCGGCATCTTGGCGGCTGCCTAAATGGACCAAAGCAATCCGGAACAGCATATCTGCGTAGATTTCGTAACTCTTTATCACATGATTTCCCGGCCGGGTCATGGATCGTTGCATGATTCTATGCCCCCTTTACCTATAACACCATTTAGGACGGCATTTGGTCACATTATGTTCCTGAGAAAATTTGTTAGCGTCTAGATCAAGGGTTAGAATCTAAAAAAGGCGCGATTGCCCCAGCAGCCATATCATGACTGCTGAGACAATCGCACCTTTATAATAGAAGTTCCCCTTTAGGGGAGGGGCTCCTCAATATGTTTATATGTATAGTTTGGATCAGTAACTTTTACAGGAGACATGTTATATTGATATATCCGATCCTTCTCTTTTCGATAAAAGTATCTTACGTTAGGTTCATCTGCAAAAATCACCGTTGTACTTACGACGGGAGCCTTACCAATCTGGGTATAGACTTTATAAAGATCTTCATTCTTATAATCTCTCGTAGCTACCAAATAATGAATCACTTCATTATCCATATGATTTCGGAAGGCCTGAAGCGCTAAAGAAGCGACTCCATATACAATAGCGAAGGTAGTAAGAATTATTTTTGTTCTTTTCTTCATTAATTCCCTCCATTTAGATAAAATGTATATATTATAAGATAATATATTGTGACTGGTATGTCATATCTATTGTATCTTGTAATTTACACATTAGAAGGGAGGAAGAAAATGATGCAACAAGAAGAAAAAATACAGGAGCTGGAGCGGCGAATTAAGGTATTGGAGAATCATACTAGTCCCAGGCTACCAGGTCTCAGAATCTTATGGTTTATTATTTGGGGAGTTGTGGGTATATTCCTCATTCTAACTCTTATTGGTGTGATTCAGTTTGTATCCGCATAATAGAGAGCTTACTATTACAAATAAGGCAGCAATTTAACTACCGATAGGTAACCCGCGTAGGTAAAGAATTGCCTGGGTATACTATACTTGCTGCCTTTTTATTATGAACTTACACAAATCATCTTCAGTCGTCTTTGGGTTCTTGCAATAAAATGGAGAAGGTCCCCGTTTCATGATCCACTTCAATCGACTCGATCCCAACAAAATCCGGAATTTCGGGGTGTACTGCATCTACGTTATAATCTGGATGAGTCATCAATAATTCAATTACTTTAATGGCTTCCATATCGATCCCCCTTGCGAGAAATTCCACCAAAATTAATGGTCCTTCATTGCGACTACTCTTATTATCTCCGCAGTCATTATTGAATATGTGTTAATCGTTCTTCGTTTCTTCCCATCACGGCCAATAATTGCCCCTGAAAAACACGTCTTTGAATTTGATCAATCCGCTGTAAAGCCAGCTCGCTTGGCACTTGAAATTCTGCTGCAAGATAGCTGATTGCATCTTCCCGTTGCTCAGGCAATGTCATGCGGGAGATCATGGAGTAGGGCATAGCTGCATAAAGAATAAATCGCTCAGATTCATCCTCCTGTGCCCGCGTAAAATGTTCTGGCATTAATATTTGATCAGTACCATGGCGGAGCAGGTGACAGAGCTCATGGAGAAACTCTAGCCGCTGCAGACTGACTGGAAGCCGGTTGTCAATAAACATGGTATACATCCCCGCTGACGCTTCGATGCTCTTGCTTCTTACATCCAAATAATGAACCCAAATATTAAGCCGTTCTGCAATATAAGCAATCGAAATTTGCGAAGGCTGAGTAAGGTTCAGACGCTTGTATAAATCTTCTGTCCACTTCTCCAGCGCAGTCATTTGATAATAGGATTTCATGTTATTCACATCATTCACCTCATTCAGAATCAATTATAGGATCGTATGTTCGTATAATAAGACAAAAGAAAAGCCCGAGGGGCTGTGTAGGGTAAAAATATAAGGACACATAAGAACGAGTGTTCTTGTGTGTCCTTAGCATAAATCAATTAAACACTAATATCAAGTGTTTTTCCTAAATTGGGAGCAACGCTTTTGCCCAGCATTTCCACCATCGTTTGACTCTGGGTTTCAGCCTGATTTTTGGCAATATTCATGACTTGTATTCCTACATTTTGAGCTAAGGATGCTTGGCTCATTGC
The DNA here is from genome assembly GCF_042723305.1 of Paenibacillus sp. NPDC058367. Taxonomy (NCBI): domain Bacteria; kingdom Bacillati; phylum Bacillota; class Bacilli; order Caryophanales; family Paenibacillaceae; genus Paenibacillus; species Paenibacillus sp. NPDC058367. The sequence goes on along the minus strand of NZ_JBHXIZ010000003.1, from coordinate 598,589 downwards.
TATTGATAACGCGGCTATATCCATATTGCACCTCCTTTGTGTATATCCTGTTTATCGACTGTGCCTACCTAATTCATTAGGTGAATAGCATTTGTTTGCCAATTCGCCCAAACGGCTTATCTCCTTTTTACATATCTTGTGCTGTAGTCATTAATCATTAGGAGGAATTGAACATGGGATTTGAACATGGTTGTGGATGTAACGTAGGTCCGGTAGTAAGCCCAGCAGCAGTAGGTCCGGTGTGTAGCCCTTGGACTTCAACAGGAGCTATTCTGGTACTCTTCATCTTGCTGGTTATCATCACTAAAGCTTGCTTATTCTAAGTTAGATGATGCACATTGTAGCCCCATCCGGAATACCGGATGGGGCTATTCTTTTGAAGCACTGTTCACGTTAGCTTATTATTTGAACATAAATTCTACGCGGGTTCCATCCGCATAATCTTCTAACTGATTGCCAACCCAGCTTCCTGCGCCGCGGTTATCTTTTGGGGTTATGTATTCAATGTCGGCTCCTTTGCCGCCTTCATTACACATGGCCATGGGCCATTCATCGCGGTCGTAGCCTTTTTTGGTGGGGATCCCTTTTAAGGATTCTTTGCGGTTGTCTTCAGCCTGCTCACGGTTAATCGTGCACGTCGCGGACTCCCCTTTAGCAATTGCGTCCTGAATGTGCTTAGCGGTCTCAGGATAACGATCTGATGGGAAGATCAGCTGAACAACTTCTGAATCGGATGTGGACGATGGGGCTGCCGGATCTCCGTTCTGTTCATACCAGTAACCGCCCAAAGCAAGTAACACAACAATGATGAGACCGGTGAGTAATTTCTGTATTTTCAAATCTGCTCCTCCTTTTTTGGAACTTAAAATAGTATATCTTATATCATAATGCAGTGCGATTTAATATACTTAGGAAAAATAAGAGGAGGACGGAATTGGATATGGAGTATTTGATTACGATTGAAGATCAGACGCTTATTGCCTCTGCTGAAGATATTATTACTAGACGCTATGAATGGGGAAGACACCATGTAGGGGCGGCGCTCCGTACTAAGACGGGGGAAATCTTTACAGCGGTACATGTAGAAGCTAGCATGGGACGAATTACAGTCTGTGCAGAAGCGATGGTGATTGGAAAAGCGATATCCGAAGGCTACAAGGAATTTGATACGATTGTTGCGGTAAGGCATTCTGATCCGGACAGCGAGGAAAGAGAAATTAAAGTAGTTTCTCCCTGCGGGATGTGCCGTGAGTTAATTGCTGATTACGGGAAGGATTGCAAAGTTATTGTATCCGAGGACGGCCGGTTAGCTAAATATGATATTTCTGAATTACTACCGCTGAGATATACGAGGTAAATTGGAGATATAGTCAGGAGCCGCCGGGCTCCTTTTTTTTATTGAGCCGTGAATTTATTCAGCAGTTCCTTACACTGTCCTAAATTAAATTACAACTTCATGTCCATTCGCTGAGTTCATGTCACTATTGTCCCCATACTATAACTTAAAAAAGTTAAAAGGATGTGAGAGTGGATGGAACAGCGCAATCTTCGAAATATGGTTGATTCGGCATCGAGGTTTGTGAGCGATGTTCAGTGGCAAATCGCGTATCGTAAATTGCAAATGGCTCCGGCGGATTCGGAAACGGTACCTTCTGCTCAGAAATTGTTGAATACCCTTTATTTTCTGCAAGGAAAAGGATGGATTAGTGGACAACATGATTATTTGGAGAGCGCGGATGAGTTCAATGGTAAGCTGAAAAATACTAGCGGGCAATTCGCCGCCCTTCACGGCTATGAGCTGGGGGCAATCAATAATCAGACGGCGGCACTAATAGACAATCAGCGGGATTGGGTCGTTAGCAGCGCTATTCGCTGGTATAAAGCCGGTGGAATCGTAACGATTAGCTATCACGCACAGTTGCCAGGGACTGCGCCAGCTTGGGATAACGTATCTACGAGCATAAGCAACGCTGATTTTGACAAATATATAACCCCGGGTACCTCTCAGTACAACGCACTGATCGCTGATCTGGATAAGATAGCCCTTTCTTTAAAAAAACTAAATGATGCAGGTGTTCCTGTGCTCTGGCGGCCGTATCATGAAATGAATGGCGGATGGTTCTGGTGGGGGAAGAAGATCAACTACGTGGGACTGTGGAACCTTATGTTTGACCGTTTCACCAGCTATCATAAGCTGCATAATTTATTGTGGGTCTGGAGCCCAAACGCCAAAAATCAGTGGAGTGATGACCCTGCCGAATACTACCCAAGCGGTGACAAAGTAGATGTACTGGCACTAGATATCTATGATGGGGATTTTAAGGGGAGTCATTATGATAGTCTATGGGATCTGGGTCGTGGAAAAGTGATAGCGATTGGAGAAAATGGAGAGCTACCGTCCCCTGCACTACTATCTAAATCACAGCCCAAATGGTCTTATCAGATGACCTGGGGCAAGCTTCTTTATGAGAAGAATACCGATGCGGTAATTAGAGCCTATATGAATGACAACTTTGTATTCACGCGGGAAGAGTATGCTGCTGAGGCGGCAATTGTAGCCGCTGAGGGAGACAGTGTGCTGCAGAGTGGACTATGGGGGCAATATTACAATAACATGACTCTTAGCGGCGCACCTGCGCTGACGCGAACCGATGCTAACATCCAATTTTCGTGGAAACAGGGTTCGCCTGATCCAGCCATTCGTGTCGACGCTTTTTCTGTACGGTGGAGTGGAAAACTGACTGCAGCCTATAGTGAAACCTATACCATTTACTCCTCCTCTGATGACGGGGTACGGGTGTGGATTGATGGAGGGCTGATCATTGATAGCTGGGTGAATCAGAGTGGACAGGAGCGAAAAGGCAGTGTGAATCTGATTGCTGGCAAGCTACATGAAATAAAAGTGGAGTACTATGAGAATGAGGGGGACGCGCGAATTGTATTGCAGTGGGAAAGTCCTAGCCAACCCAAAGGGATTATTCCAGCAGGAGCGTTTTATCTTCCATAAGACGATATCCGAACTGATTCGAGCATTGGAATATTAGCGAAAAAGCCCCGGATTTCGGGGCTTTTTTTAATGTGAAAGAATCTTAGATTTGTTCACGGTAGCTAATGTTGTTGGCGATCTTCTCGTCACGAACAGCTTTGCGCAGAACATCCTTGACGGTTTGGGCATCATGGATTTTTCGGAAAAGAAGCTGCGGCGCTGAGGCATCATCAGAAAATACAGTTAATGTACCGATGCCGAGCATCCGGTCCATGATAGATTGTGCTACGGATAAATCGCGTACACGCAGTAATTCGATTTCTTCGACATTTTTACCGATAAGTCCGGTCTTTACCATAATGCGCTGGCTTGTAATGGTGTACGTAGTCGTGTTTAGGCGTACGATTCCTTTGAGGCGATCAGAGATACTGGCTGGTTTGCCTTTCCAGAGAACGACTTCTTGAGTAGCATTTTGATTTGCTGATGGACGGCGGGCGGTCACTGGAGCAGTGCCGTCAATGCTAGATCCGCATTCTCCACAAAATTTAGCGCCCTGCTTATATTCTGATCCGCAGGTTGTGCAATAAGGCATAAATACTCTCCTTCCCTGATTACAATTGAAATAATTATAACATAATAGTCATTTTACATAAATTTCATTTGCGCTTTACACAAACCGACATTATTCTGTTAAGTGGAGGGATAAATAATGAAAAAAGTGTTACTAATAGGAACGCTAATGCTGACTGTCATCCTTAGCGCCTGCAGCAATAATAATTCAACTTCATCGGCACCTGCCTCGGAAGAAGAAGTGCAGGAAACCGTGCAAAACTTCTACAATGAAATGTCTAAACTTGATGAATTAGGAAAATCATCTTTAGCGGAGTTCAACGAAGCTATTGCTGCTTATTCAGCAGGAGAACTTTCGGACAGGCAGTTGGAGAAGAAGATTAACGAATTCCAGAAGACCGCAACAGAACTATCCAATCAGGCTGAAAAAGTGAAAATTTCCTCTAGCTTGCCCGAAGACATTCGTAAACTGCTTGATGAGTCCAAAATTGCTTTTCAAAGTGCTTATTCTCTAAAAGAACAGGCCTCTCAAGGTGCTGATTCCGCAGAGGTCACTGCTGAGAAGTTCGAGGAATTGAATCAGAACGCTGACGTCGCGATGCTATACGGCATTTCCAAGCTTAATGAAGCAAGAGAAGCAACAGGACTCATCGATGCTGATGGTCAGTCCACCGCTGAATCAGAGAAAGTTCAAGAATAGATCGAAATTTAGACGCTGAACAGTTCAACTGTCAGCGTCTTTTTGATGCGATTTTGAGCTTGAGTAGAGGTAACACTGCCAATCCTATAAATAAGCCGGCTACGATTCCTTTTGTTAGGCCTGAGAGGGTACTGCTTCGATATACGAGGGGGTATAGACACAGGAATAATACGGGAATTAGGATGAGCAGGGCATTGTTTTTTTTCAAGTGGAAAGCTCCTCTCAATTAGATATTCAATATTATACAACTTTTAGATAAAAGAGGAGGATTTTAAAGTGGGATCTTTTTCCTGATTATTGATTATTCAGCGAAGGTGTGGATATAATACAAACATACGTTCGTGTGTAGCGGAATAAGTATAGAAATTAGGGAGGGGTTACCATGGGCAAAAAGCTGGAGAAAAACGGACTGTGGGAAAGTAGTCGCATGATGCTGCCGGAGCATAAGGTAAGAATTATTAGGGATGAACGGGAGACCCTGCGCCGCATTAAGCCTATTCTGGATGAGCAGAAGCTGGAGGAGATCGAATGTACACTGGCCTTATCGTTACGGAGTCATGTGCGCGTCACTGTTGTGCTGTTTGATCCTTTTGAGAATACGACAATTAGTGGTTTTGTGACTTCCATTCACACCCACTCGCGTGAGTTTAAGCTGCAGTGGGCGGAGGAATGGAAGTGGATCAATGTAGATGATCTAGTGGAGGTTTACATCGTCTAATGCTGAGAACTGCTGACTTCACTTTTTTCATAAGCAATTAGGGTCAACGTTGGGTTGCCGGTCAGATGTGCAATGGAAGCTTCAGCATTTCGAATAATTTCGAGTGCTTCTTCCTGCTCGCTCAGGGCAGCAACTTTATAGCTATCACTATGAATGTCCATATGTGTTCCCACCTTTCGCTAATATTTTGCCCTTTTTTGTAGAAATGATCCAAGGTGAAGAAGCTATGAATAGGTGCTTTTCAGGGGAGATCTCGGGGATACCGGGGTCTTTTTTTAAAATATAAGAAAGTATAAGTTATGCACCTATCCTTTATGTCTTATATTTCTCGCTTAAACGCTTATCGTCCTTCCTTATATGGACGCCGAAGACATTTATGCTTGTATGCTAAGGCAAGCAGGGGTATTAGTACAAGCGAATGGGGAAGCGGGATCATTGATTATACCAAGGGGTGATTCTATGCTGACTTTAGATCAAGTGAGGGACAAATCGGCGGCGAGGCTTGTTGGGCTTCATCCTGTTTTGGCAGCAGGGGCGAAGGCTTTGATACAGCAAAGCTATGCCAGAGGAGTGCCCATCGTTATTACTCAGGGATTGCGGTCGATTGCTGAACAAAATGCCTTGTATGCGCAGGGGAGAAGTAAGCCTGGACCTATAGTTACCAACGCCAAGGGTGGAACCAGCTATCACAATTATGGCCTTGCGTTTGATTTTGCGCTTTTGCTGCCGGATGGAAATGGTATTTCCTGGGATATGAATCGTGATGGTGATAAAGATAAAATAGCGGACTGGCAAGAGGTTGTACAGGTGGGAAAACAGCTAGGGCTTGAGTGGGGAGGAGACTGGACGTCTTTTAAAGATTATTCACATCTGCAAATGGCCTTCGGCTTAACCACGACTCAACTTCGGGCAGGTAAACGTCCTACGACGGATCAGGTCAATGAAGCTTTAAAAAGAATTACTGGGGAGGATGACCAGGTGAACAAAGACGTTAAAGTAACGATAACCTTAAACGGCACTAAACTTACGGATGGTGTTCTTGATACCGGCGTAACGTATGTACCCGTGCGTGCTCTGGCTGAGGCGCTTGGAGCAAAGGTTACGTATGACGCAGCAAGCAAGACAGTGAATGTAGTAAAAGAGTAAAGCTATTCATGTATAGACAGTGCCACCCAAGGGGAAATTATCAGTGATAACTAACCATAAAGGGAGGCATAACACTGTGAACAAGCTAATAACAAGCCTTGCATGCGGTACTGTACTGTCAATGAGTATAATGGGAGCTAGTTACGCTAATCCAATCGGGTCAGCCGCTTTAGGCGGTATCCCGAACGCGAATACGGGCATGGATGGTACCGTGAATAACACTCGGATGATGAATACGGAAGGCAATCTAATGAACGGCACCACGGGAACGATGAATCAGCATGAGAGCATTATGAAAGATAAGATTCGCACAGGGGAAAATTATAGACCTAACACCAATAACTACAATGAAAATTACACCCGGGATAACTACAACAGAAATACGGTAACTCCACTATCCAACACTACAACGGACGGTAGATATCGGGCAACCAGTACAACTACAAATACTGGGACTACCAGCAGAGGATCTAACTGGGGCTGGCTCGGATTGTTTGGACTCTTGGGCCTTGTCGGAATGAGAAGCAGAAGTGACGAACGCAGATAATCGACATGCCAAATAACCCGTGTCGGCACACGCTGGAACGGGTTATTTTTAATGTGATAAAACTTTTTTTGAAAAAGGGATTGCGCGTTATCGATATTCATGATATTATATTTCTTGTCGCGTTATACGTAAATATCGTATGAAGCAACAACACATAATATGCCGGGGTGGCGGAACAGGCAGACGCACAGGACTTAAAATCCTGCGGTACGTGAGTACCGTACGGGTTCGACCCCCGTCCTCGGCATCCTTGATTTATAAGGGTTTTGGCCCTTTGGATTAATTTCCGTAAACCAGAAAAATAGTGAATCCTGTGTGTTTCAAATGGGCTGCCACAGCCGCACAGGATTCGCTGCTAGAGGTCCTCTTTTGAGCTATCTGTTCTTCAAAAAACAGATAGAGGCAAAGGAGGATTTTTTTATGGCGTCACGCGTAAACAAAATCAAGAAAACCCCCGCAACAATGGAAGAGGCTATGGATCGGTTTATTACCTGGAAGAAGGCAAATGGCATCAGTGAGCAGACACTTCTGGATTACACCACGCATATTAATCTGCTGTATAAACGGTATCCAGAAGCCAAAGACTCTTATGATGAGTTGGAGAACGCCGTTTGTGAGCATTTGAGCCAGGAGGGCATCAAGCCAGCAACGTATAACAATCGGCTAGTGTACCTGCGGACCTTCTTCAAATGGTGCTGTGAGCATGGCGTGCTGGAAGATAATCCTCTGGATGGATTCAAGAAGCGCAAGGACGAAGGCAGGCCCGTCACCATTGATGAGGAGATGCTAGCCCGATTGATTTCTTTGCCCAATCAGGAAACCTTCGCTGGATTGAGGGACTATGCACTGTTCCTGATGTTTCTGGATTGCGGCATAAGGCCGAAGGAAGCTTTTGGGTTAATGACGGATGATTTTCATCCCCGCGCCTATGAGATCCGTATAGATGCAGCAAAAGCTAAGACAAGAGTTTCCCGTACACTGCCGCTGTCTCCAATCACAGTAGATGCAATCTCTGAGTTGATCTCTATTCATCCCAAAGAGTGGAAGGGCAAGGCACCAATCTTCTGTACTAATGAAGGTAAACCTCTGACAAGGCACACTTGGGGTGATCGTGTAGAAATGTACGGCAAGAAACTGGGTATTCATATCTGGCCTTATGCACTGCGTCATGCTTTCTCGGTCGTCTTTCTGAGAGGCGGTGGTAATGCATTCAGCCTACAACGGATGTTGGGACATGTGGACATGACCATGACGAAGAGGTATGTGAGGCTCTCAGATAATGATATGAAGGAACAACACAGTACGGCTTCACCGCTTAATCGATTGGTGCAACATAAGAAACGGATTGGGAAGGTACGGTAAATAAAAGGGAAACTGTAACTCACTTTGGGTACGGTTGCCTTTTCTTGTATAGCTCATTAGAAACCCACAACTTCCAAAAAACATTGATTAATGTTTTTAAATGCATACTCTATGATGTGATCAATCAAAATATCAACTCGAACTCTTTGGTAAAAGTACTTTTAAATTCATCTGAATTCGGTAAGAAGGAGCGAGAATAACGAAATTATTAACATTGGAAGTAATACCACAAATGGTAAAGGTCTTCAGGTCTTCCTGGTAATAATCAGGATTAAATGCTTGAAGAGTAACTGATATTTTTATAGATATTTTATTCAGGATATCTGAAGATAGCTTTTTTATTGTTTTCCAGTCAACACCTTTGAAAGCCTGGATGGTGATACACTCATCATTTCTCAAGCAAGTTTGGTATACTGATGCATGCAAACAACTGGCTCCAGTTGAAGACATGACGGAATGCCGTCAAGCAATCCAAAGAGCCAGATGGGATAGCCATTCCAATATAGAAAATGAATATATAGTCCTTTTGATGCTTGGAAATCTTGCTTGATTTTAGCTGATCGATTAACGGAATGGCATTCATAGTGGGTAACTACACCATGGGATTAGCCCAAGCTGATATTATTCCCAACGATAAGGCCGTATTCGACATATCGTTCGATCATATTACTGCTTAGCGATATCCCGCGTATCCGTGCATGTTCAAGCAGTTCCTATTTAATCATTTTCTCACCTCTTTAACCGATTGTAGCCCGTCCGAAAAATGATGTTGAACACTGAAATTAATTTGGAAGTATACTCCAATCATAACTATTAATCATAACAGACGCTTACTAGTTTGAAGAGAGGTATTCATTGATACGATGGGAGATGGGGCAAAACATGATTGGAGCGATACATGATGAGCACAGGGAGTTGCAGGGAAGAACTATTATCGGTAACAAGAGCGATTATTAAAGCCGAGGGGATAATCGCTTTACGCCTAAGAAAGTTATAGAGTATATGAAGAGTAATAACACGCTCTATGCTGAATCGACGATAAGAACGCATTATCGTATCTAAATGCTGTGCTAGTATGAAGCGGAATCATGCAGTTGTATTTAATGATTTCGAAAGAATTGGGAATGGCTACTACAAGGTGCTTAACCTATGATTAGAACTTGAAAAGTCAGATCGTCAAGGCCGCGAAGCGATCGGTTACTATTTGTCTACACTCATCAGCACCTTCGGCTGACAAGCCGAGTGACTGGGTGTAGGGCTCGTGATCCTGCGTTTCTCCACGGGGACGGAAGGGGTTTTATGTTTATTCACTCTCTTGTTCAATGAGTGGAAATAGGTCATTGATTATAGAGGCCAACCGTTGCTGTTGTTCTTTGGTCGCAGGTGGGCAATACGATTCCTGCTGTAGCTCAATGAGCTTCATACGTTGACGTAAATCCTCCAGTTCTTTCTTTGTCGGTTGGGTCGCTTCGAATTCTGTTTTGTTCTTCTGAACTTGTTCCCTTTGTTCCTGCTTGCGTTTACGATAATCTGACTGGCGATGGCGAAGTACAGAATGAACAGCGCGCAAATCCAATGTCTTGAGAAAGGTATCCTGTGCGTAATTAATGTCAGCAAGGAGTGCTTCGGTGGTCTGAGTCTTCTTGGCAACTCGGTAGTATTCAACATTTAGTTTATCCTTCATACCAAAGCTGTACAGTTGCTTCATTTCGCGTGCAATAAGTTTTTGTGGGATGGAATTGGCATCTGGATCAATCTCGTGGTAGGCATGCAACTTCTGCTTAAAGAAACTCGTCCAGATGTCACGAGCTTTTTGATCATACGCTACGGCTTCGTCACCAATCACCCACTCGTCGATGAATTTATCAACGTAGAGCTTCGATCTTTTTACTCGGTGCGTTTTTGTAGGGGAGTCTGACGCTATATATCCATTGTCATACAGAAAGTTACGGATGCGAGTGCAAGTAGCTTCTACGGCCTTGTACTCAAGCCCGTACATTGCAGCCAGTTCGGTATAAAGTTCAACACTGAACTTTACATGGCTACCCTCACTACAATGCACAATGTCTCGGTCACTCATTATCATGTCGATGTACTCCGCACCTACGGGACTATATCGCATCACATCTACTAATAACATGCGGTAGAATCCAGCGGGAATGCGTACGGTGTAAATAGCACTCTTACCTTTACCATCTACAGTAACGACTTCTGCACCCATATCCTCAAGTTTCTGTCTGCGTGCACTAGCTATCTGCTTCATGCAGTGACTTTCGCTCCATCCAGTAAAGCTAAGGTACTGCTCATGATTCAATGTAACTGTATCCATGTATCGTAACTCTCCTTTTCGTAGTGCTAATCTGCTACTTTCTGCTGCATCCGTAGATTGTTTCCTGCTAGATATACGTTCTGAGTAGACCGCTACTCATCTGCATCCATGTTACTGTCTATTGAGTGCTGAATCGTGACTTTGTACGCTAACTCCCTTGGTTTGCAGGTTAGTAGTATTTTGAACTGGTTGCTGTATGCACTATTATATAATAACCTGCATTTTAAGGGGGGGACTAATCATGCATCATATCTGCGGTTCTAGGATGCTAATTTCGATTCTTTTATGCGTGGATTGCAACGGTGTAACCTTACTGCGGATAAAGTTGCTAAACTGCATGGTCGTAACTGCCCGTTTTGAAAGGTATGCATGAATGATACGGTGTCTGCACCCACTTATCGTTTTTGGTTAGTATCTGTTGCGGATGCCTAGTACATGAATGATTCTGAGTGTTCAGCTTCATTCGAAAGTTGAATGCATCGGAGGGGGGGACTTTCCCCGTCAACTTCTACGCAGCAGTCGCTTGAAATTCTTACCGTGATTTGCGCAATTTAGAGCCATAGCAAGGATTCGAACCTCTCCACATACATGGCTTAATGCGTACCTTCATCCTCGTCCATATCCTTAGTGACAGCCGACTTTGTGTTTTTGCTCTGTACAGAACGTCGAAGGCGAGTACTCATTCGCTCTTTGAATCTGGCTTGATCATCGGCTAGCTTACCGCTTGCTATGTAGCTCTGGATGGAGGCGAGCGCTTCCTCTGGAGTGGATTTCTTTCGCTGAAGTTCCTTCATTGCAGCTTCTTTCGTCTTTATATGCAAGTGCTTGCGACCCAGAAGGCGAATGAGTTGGCTGATCTGCTTCCTAATGTCCTCAATATCTTCCTCATCGATTGCTGTCCGTTCCTGTAGTAAATATGCCATAGTGGGATTACTGTCATTTCCCACAAATATTTTCATGTCTATTTCGATGCTGAATTCATCGGAAGCAAATTCTGGTTCGATGTAATCGGGAAGTTCATCATTGTCTTCTTTGTCGTAATTGACCTCCGATATATCTCTTCCATTCATAGACACTTCATTCTGTTCTTCGATCCAACGCTGTTCATCTTCCTTTCTTCCAAGAAAGAAGGGCTGTACTGACTTATCCTTTTCGAAGATGTCCAACGGCACATTGTAATGCTGGGCTAACTTCCGAATGGTATCTATTCTTGGTTCTTTGCCACGCTCCTCAAGGAAATAAAGGGTTTGGTATGATATGCCCTCGACTTGTTCTGCCACTCTCTTCTTCGTGAATTCTTTCCTGTATATTTCGTCTAGCTCCTCCCTTATCCACTTAAGCTTCTGAGCGTTGTTATCTTTGGACATGAGTTCGAGGAGCTCTTCATGCCTTATCTCTCGTCCTTTATATTGCATATTATCACCTCTTCATTATTATACCATATTAATATGGTATATATTAGTTTTTCAATAAATAATATATAAGTATGAACAAAAATATAATAACTATATAAATTATTGACTTGTGTGATAGTGTTGGCTCACGATAAGAGATGAGCTGGTAATGAATGAGTTGATTAATTACTGAACTATGCAGGTAGTAAGTGCAATTGAGGCAGGGATAATCATGGCTAATCGCTATGAAAGTCAAATGATTCTAACCATGGTTTCAATACGCAGTTCTGGTAGCGTAGTTCATCCTATATCTATTTAGGATCTTAGGGAGCTGTCTCTTGAGGTCAAATGCTATTTCAAAATATTTCGATAATTATTAAAAGGTTATTAGGTCAATATGAATCAATGCATGGTCGAAGGTGCTACCTCATTTCAAATATCTTATGATAAGAGTTCCCTTGAGCAACTCTTAAGTGACGTTTTGAGGGGTTTTCAATGGAGATATTGTCTGATAGTTTTCTCGAATTATCTGATGATTTGACTATAAAACGGTCTACTTTTTAATCTACGATGCTGGCGCTATATATGGCGAGTTTATTGACGAAGACCACGATGAGTATGAACGGTATCTGATTATGATATGGAATTCGCCGTCTAATGAACGATCTTATTTTGGATGTACTGACTTGTAAAGGGGGGGTATCAGGAACTGAAGAGTTTTGGGGATTAGGGCCGATAATGCAAGCGATATGTTGAAGATAAATGACTAATCAGAGTCATGAGCAACTTTAATTGATTATGAAGCAGAATGACCAAGGCAACTACTCCGTTAACTCTTGACTTCTATTTGACGGAGGATGAGTACCCGCTAACTTCTATAATATTTCAAGTTGATCCTAAGTGTCCGAATCGTATAGCAAAAATTAATGCGTTGAGGGCTTTTGGTGAAAAAAATGAAGGTTTGTTAACTGAAGATATGGATGACAATAGCCTAAGCTTCTATACTATTACGATAAAAATTTGTTGGATTTCTTATCTGGTGATGATCATAATGAAGCTATACAGAGGTTTTCCATCACTCGTCTGAATGAATTGTCTATTCTAAAGCAACAGTATCCCGACTTTGGTTGGGAATCTAAATAGAGTGGGGTAGCTGGAGGAAATTGGACAGGTACCTAATATTGATGATATTCCACAGTTTGAGGATATAACCAAGGATTTTGGAATTTGCTGGAAAAAATACATCAATACACTGGGATACGAACTTGGTACGGATATTGAGTTCATAACAACTGAGCATGAAATCGGCATATCTCCACTCGATATCTATGCTAAAGAGATCAATAAAGGATTACCCATTATTAGAGTCCACCAGGTTTATATAATGATGGCTCTTTCTTGAACATAGCACGAAGTCAACATTAGCCATGTTCCCTGAGGAAGTAGAAATAGTGTTGAACCGCGTTACGTAACGATGCAGTACCTACCAGTATGGAATGATACCCCTTAGTTCCCTTGAATGTAATATGATGTTTTGGCTCCAGTTCCCGATCTGCGTCTTCCTTGCTATAGGTAAGGCGTTCCATTAGAAATCTTCCGCGATCATTGGTGTAGTGCTTAATTAGGTTTCCCTCAGATTCTTCGACTCTTCTACATCTGGATATGCAGTCGCGAACTTGCTTTTCGCTGCTTATGGTCCTATCAAGATAACTCCTGAATGCATCCTCATTGATCAATTGTTTACGCATATGCTTACCTCCTAAGGTTCATTTTAGTACCGATCATATCACGAAATCTTGCAGCCAGCACTTAGAGATTTCTTGCTTAACAATCAGTGTTTAACTTACCATGATTAGACGTGATTGCTGATTTTGTGCCTAAGCCCCCTGCGACAACGTAACATCTCCCTCTTTGGTACTTCTACCACGAATACCTGGAAATCCAGTACTGGCATGGGTTTGTAATTTTTATTGACTCTGACTGGTGTGAAGATTCATAAAGGAACCTAAATTTCCAGAAAATATTTCAGAAATCTATTGCTATTAAGAATTGAAATGGTTATATCTGTTATGTGAGTTATCCGCATGATCAATGTGGGTCTACTCAATGGCTCCAGTCTTCACCGAGGGGAGCTTAACATACAAATGGTAGGTGAATACGAATGGATATTAAACCAAGAAAGCTAACGGATGATCAAATTGAGTTAGTTATGCAATTGATCTATATGGACAACGAGCCGATGATGATCGTTAATGAAGAAGTCAGGGAGATCGGTGAAATCCTGCGAATTAAGCGAGTTGCTGATGGGATGACATTAAGGCAGTTAGGCAAACTGCTTAAGATGACACCAGGTACTCTTAGTGAAATCGAAAACTCAAAGCGCACCATTCCTCGCGGCAAGGAGAAGGCTGTTGAAGACTACATTTATAGACAACTTTATATGAATGGCAGTCTTGAATTTCGAATGACTGGCGATGAAGATGACGACGGCGAATACACTACTTTGTGAGGAGATTAGATGCAATGAATAATACCCTTGAAACGATGGAGCGAGAAGAGGATTACGGTTTCGAATACATATTTGGATTTAACCAATCTGAAGGAGACGATGACGATGAATGAAAATATTGATGATTTTATACGTGCTCTTGATTTTGAGAACAGTCTACCAGGGACATCCGAGGCGCAGAAAGAGGCAAATGCCCACAGAAAGCGCATTTACTTATTGTTCATGAATAAGAAGCCTAACGATGCGGAGACAATTAAAACTGATCTTCAGCTAGAAATGTATATTAATAGAATGGCTAATCCATCATATCGGTTCTGTGCCAGCGATTTGTTAAAGGAATAATGAGGGAGCCAACCATAACGGCTGGCTTTCCCACGTTTAACGACTTAGTTCCTACGGTACACTGCTTCTGCTTCATCTTCTGTAACAAGATCAAGTTAGCTACACATTGGCTTCGAGGCGATTAAGATCCTCTCTGGATAAGCCTAGTTTCTTCCTACCAATAGAGTGTACCCGATAGCTGCTGCGTTAGTAATCATTTGAATTACCTCCATAAGTATTAGTTTGGATTAGAACTGCGTATGAAGCGTACAGACAGGTAATGCGCGTATCGAAGTGGAGCGCGCTTTCTATAGCCGAAGGCAAATCTTAGAGAGATAGCCATAAAGGCCAACCCCAAAGAATGTTTTACATTAGACCTCTTTCCTTGAGTGAACAATAGTTGTCCGTTGAGACGATGACGTGGTCAAGCAGTTCTATTCCGAGCAGTTCTCCTGCATCTGTTAATCGTTTGGTTAACTGGATATCCTCTGGGGAGGCATCTGTCATTTGTGTAGGGTGGTTGTGTACTGCGATATAACTTGCTGCAGCTCTCTGGATGAGTGAACGATAGACTTCCCTAGGATGAACAATTGCACTATTTAGCGTCCCGACACTGATCCTCTCTTTGCAGATGACGTGATTTTTCGTGTTAAGCGGAAGAATCCAGAATTCTTCGTGCATCAGGTGACCTACTACAAATCGCATTAGCTGGAACGCATCCTCTGGCTTACGGATTACATAGGGGCTCTCAAGCGGCGTGTTTAGTGCTCTTGCTAGCTTAAGTGTAGAAACGATTTGACGGGCTTTGGCTGGCCCCACGCCTTTAATGCGGGTAAATTCCAACTCGCTAGCATCAAGTAGTTCATATGGTGTTACGAAACGGGAAAATAGCTCCTGAATCATTGGGCTTGATTCTTTCACGCAAAGAGCATCTGCCAAGGCAGTTTTAATAGAGTAGATATTCATTGTGGATTACCTCCAGGAAATAGAAATAGAGGAGTAACCGAATTGGGTTACTCCCCTTGAATGGGTGTATATATTGGGTTATGATTGCTATGAAATAGGATTACCAAGGCCGCTCTGCAAAGCGGTCTTTATTTCAGTTCAGATGCTGCAATTTGAAACTCCTGAAATCTCCCCCATTGCTTGGGAAAGTGTTTGGCGAAGTAGCGGACGACATAGTTTCCCGCTAATCATCTTCCAGCTTCCAGCAGCGTTTAAAGTACACATATAATACCGTTCCTGCCATTCTAAAATGTCCGTTCATGACAAGTTGCCGTAGAGTCACCGTGAGTTCCTCAGGTAATCCTTGTTTATCCTTCATCTATATCACCTCCAAGGTAGGGCTAATCTCACGGGCCCATCTTATTCTCTGTCCAACAAAAAAGACTCCTAAATCATTTCCACGAAGGATAATGTTTAGAAGTCCTTATACAGCTGTTTTCTATGTTGTTTTTTTAATTGCTTCCTGGCATATTCCTTAAAAGGGTATTCCTTATGGTACTTAAACAGTGCGGCTTGTTCTTTAAGAATGTGTGACCTGATTTCCTCTAAATTGCTTAGGTTAAGTCTCAATAACTGTTGTAAGATGTAACCTGATTGATTGCTTCTAGCGGCTAATGGGCCAGTGTCATATTGAATGCTCTCTCTTTTATATGAAAGTCGGACCGATATACCATAAGTTGTAAGATCTACTTCTTGTTTAACCCATCTCCCAAGTGGATTGCAAAAATATTCTGTGGAAAATGGGGTTTTGGTACAAAAATGTTCATATTCAATATTACCGCAGCTCTTGACGTATAGTACCTCTCTGCTCATGTGGATTCCCCATTCATTATTTGATTACAATTCCACGCCGCAAAAGCTCACAGACAAGCATCTCAACAAAGTTCTTGTCCAGCCCAAGATATAAAGCATTCCAATATGATTGAATAAGTAGCTCTGTACTGACTTCCAGCATACTCTCATTTTCTCTACACATCGTTTCATCACCTCCTTTTATTGGAGCTTGATCTCAAAGGCTCCTAATTATCGCTGTCCCGCTATTAGCGCAAAAAAAAGACCTGCATTCACTCCACTAAGGAATGAATACAAGCCTGCTCAGAATGTTTCTATTTGTCTTGCAGCTCAAAGGCTGTATCAATAAGCTTCAGAATAGTGTGCTTTTCCTGAAGGCTCTTGCCGTATAATCGATTAATGATCTGCTCCATAACCATAGACTCTTCATCTTGATTTGAGGGCTGTATATATCTGAATAACTGTTCTAAGGTAATTCCAAGTGCTTGAGTTGCCTTATCAAGGCTTTCAACACTCATGTTGCGCTCTCCGCGTTCTAATTTTCCAATATATGTAGGATGCAAATTAGCTGCATGGGCCAGTTCTTCTTGACTCATGCCCTTTTCTTTCCTAAGTTCCCGCACGCGGGCTCCTACTACTTCCTTAATGTTTTGCATAATGTAATTCATCACCTCATGCAAAACATATCGCAGTACCAAATGACTCCCAACATTCAATTGAATCAAAATGAAAAGAATTATACCCAATAGAATATATTTGTGATATAAATAGTACATTGAGTCTTATTACCTATATTTGGAGCTTCTCCTAAAGAGGGGGGGGCGCGTTAGGAATAGTATCGTTTTATCGTATATACATAGCTTGTGGTTCAATTTATTGCAAAATTTTGATATAGCAACACGAAATTATTTCCGATGTTAACTGGAGGGAGGGTTCGCGAAGTGTTGGGAGCAGCAATCATAGGTCTGGGTTTCCTGATATTTGGTCTAATTGGCGCAAAAGGCATAGGGGAAAAATTCCAGTTTGGCTGTTTGATTACGGTAGTAGTTGTAGTTATTGTAGCAATTCTGTTCGTGGCATTACTAAGCTCCATGATGTAGTGAGAAGAGGAGTTTTATATGATATCTTTTATTGGTGATTTATCAACCTTGTCCTTCTGGTACTATTACTTCTTTATAAATGGCTATGAAAGAGAACTGTGTATTTATAGTTATTATAAAGATGCTCCATTCTATAGTATGTTCTTAGGAATTTGTTTGTACTTTGCAACAAATTTGAATCCAGTAATGATTATTGCAATTTGTTTATCGAATACAGTCCTACAATGTTATTTGGGATATCCATACTTTAAGAGATATTACGAAGCTAAGGTTGAGGCGCGGAAAGCAAAGGCTGACGAATGGATTAAACGCATAGAGAAGATAGTTGACTTCCTTAAAGAATTAGAGGATAAATTTGAGGATACCCCTGAAAAGGAGTTTGTTGAGCCTGAACAAGAGGAAACCGAAATGAAAATGCATAATAAAGAAAAACAAAAGCAAGAAGCCGCACATCCTATTCATATTGTAAGAATACTTAAGGTTTTTGAATTACCTATAACAACGGACGATTTTGGAGTAATCAAATCAAGATTCAGGCAGCTTGTCCAAAAGCATCATCCTGATAAAGGTGGAGATAACCAAATGACTGCCCGTCTGATCAATGATTATAGGATTCTGGAGGAACACTTTCTGAAAGGAGGCATGGATACAGTGGCTTAATAAGATTCGTGAAATACACAAGATTCTGAGAGGAGACTGAAAATGAAATTATTAAAAAAAATTGTAGTAGCAGCTACCTTAGCTACCTTTTCCTTAACGCTAGTTACAAGTCCAATTACCTTAATTCATGCAGAACAAGCAGTAAAAGTAACCTCAATATCTGTCAAAGGTCCATCAAACGCGTTAAAAGCAAACGAGACATTTCAATTGAAGCCAACGGTAGTCACCTCACCAAAAGGTGGAAATATAAAGATTACATATTCTTCGACAAATACAAAGGTAGCAACGGTGAGTGTTAGTGGGTTAGTAACAGCCCTTAATCCAGGAAAAGCAATCATTTATGCAAGCTCAGGTGGTAAAAGCACATATGCAGTAATAAATGTGGCCTCTAATACAGTAAACTTCAGTTCGGGGCTATGGGTAGAAAAGAAAAACATTAAGAAGCCAGAAGAACAATTATCAACTGATGGTGCAATTTATTTTGAACTTAAAAGCTTAAAGAACAATGTACTGACTGGACATTTTTTCTCTATTAGTACTCCTCCATCCAATAGGATAGCTGACGTTGAGATCAAAACGGAAATCAAAAATGGGAAGGGAACGTTTACCTACGGTGATGACGGTTGGGGAAACAGCGGAAAAGGAACTGTAGAAACCAAGGAGGGTTCTATTTTGTTCACCTTCAAAGAAACTAAGTCAGACAGTAGTGCAATGTGGAATCTTGGAACGTTCAGCGTCACATTGTATAAAGCTAACAGTGGTTCAAATATGGGGGTGAAATCCTTTGAAGGACAGTGGAGCACTCCAGGTTCAGATGAGTTAGCATTTAGGTTGACCATTAAGAGCGATACTAAAGGTGTGATTACCTTCTTTAGCGAAGGTGAGGAAGTTCCCAATAACGTCACATTCGTTTACAGTGGAGATAAGCTCACTTTTAAGTATGAAGGCGGCGACAAGAAGAATATCCTAAGGCTGGTAGATTCAAAAATGATGATACTCACGACTTCTGACGGGTATCAGCTAACATTAAAAAAATATTGATTGAGTGACTGCACCCGAGTGGTGCAGTTTTTTATTTAGAGGGAAAATCTTACTTCAAGGGTCTTCGAATTAGCTTCGTGTAAATCCTCAAAAACACAATTATGATCAATGATAACTTAAAATGAATATAAAAAGTATTGAAGAAGTCTATTTAATGGTGCTATTCGACATCTTTTTTAGACAAAATATGATAAGTTCAATATATGCATGAGAATTCTAGAGTTGTAGATATTGGAAATAATACTGGGAAATTATTGGAGGAGTCATAATGAGAATTCAAGAATTACGGATTAAAAACTTCAGGAATTTTGATGAAGAAGTTAAAATTATCCCTCACAAAATAAATGGGTATGACATTGTTATTCTTATTGGCGAAAATAATGTTGGGAAAACCAGTATCCTCACTATATTACATAGTCTTTTTAATTCCGAACGTTCCATTCGAACCTTAGAGCTTCAAGAAACGGATTTTTATGATCCAGAATTACCTATTGAAGTTAATGTTATATTCTCAGATTTAAGTGAAGAAATAAAGGCAGCGTTTATTGGAATGATTGATATTGAAATTATTAACGGTGAAGATCATTATTTTTTACCGTTCACGTTTAAATGTTTCATCGATAAAGATACAAAAGAAGTGGAGCCCTCTCTTGTATATAAACGACAACCTGAGCGTTCTGTCTCATTTTCAGAAAAAAGATTAATCTCATTTTATTATCAAGATGCACTTCGTGATCACAGAGCTATCAAATCTAACAAGGGAAGCCTATTTGGAAGAATTCTTGATCAAATTGATTTATCTAATCAAGAAGCAGAAATATTAGGTAAGCTTGATGAAGCAGGCGAAACATTAAATGAAAATGCTGACATCAGTGAGTTCATAAAAGGTGTGGGAAGTATAACAAGACAAGTCATTGATTTGTCTGATAAAGATGGAGCTATTCGACTAACTGTAGCAGCTTCTTCAGCTACAGATATAAAAAAGAATATTCAACTGCAACTAAGACATCGGAATGAAGAGAAATACCTAAATATAGATCAGCTTGGTTTAGGCTTACAAAGCGTTTTGACTGTGAGTGTTTTTCGAGCTTTTGCGGGTATAGGTAAGTTGCGTGAAGGTATTTTTGCCATCGATGAGCCAGAATCTCATCTATATCCTCATTCTCAAAGAGCGATGTACAGAGAGGTATTGGAACTTTCTAAATTGAGACAAGTCTGGGTAGCTACTCATTCTCCTACGCTAATAGAATGGATCAATCCAAAGCAACTCTGTTTGGTTCGGAGGCAACCTGAAGAAGATGTATCTACTTGCATTCAATTACCTGCTAAATTCCCAAATGCTCATATTGCTTCATACGAAAAACACCTAGATGTTGGTAAGGCAGATGCTTTCTTTGCGAAAGCTGTACTCTTGGTAGAAGGTCCTACAGAGCAAGGTCTTTTTCCTGCATTAGGAATTGCATATTCTAATGAATCTAGCACCTATGACTTGGATCGTATTGGTGTATCTGTAATTAATACAGGAGGAAAAAATAATCTTAAAGCATTTGTACAATTATTGAATAACTTTGAAATTCCAAGTGTTGCTATGATTGATTATGATTCGGTAGATGAAAATCACGAAAAAGTTATCAAGGAGATTAAAGAGGAGTGTTCAGCATTTTACGAAATACCTAGAAACACTGATATGGGAGATATTGAGGGCCTGATTTGTCTGCATGTACCTATTGAAGAATTACTTCTATTCTTGAAGGAGCTTTTACCATCCGAGAGAATGTTAGATTTATTTTCAGGTCTAAAAGGTGCGCTATCTAAATTTAACAAGGATAAAGGATTAGAGATCAGAGCGCTACGTAAAGCCAACGCGGATATAAGTGAGTGCTTCCTCATTCTAGAAAGTGTTCCAGACGCTGAAGAAGCAGTTAGGAAATGCATTGCAGATTCCTTTCGGAAAATCAAAGGAAGAACAACAGGGAGGCTTATTGGTGAAGCATTCTTTAATTATTTCCCTAGAGACTTTATTGATAATACACTAAGAGCTGTGATTAAATTAGCAGGCTACATTATCGAAGAAGATGATGATAAGAGTCTTGAAAACTTTGACTATTACGAAAGACACTATGATAATTATGAAATTTATGATGGTGAAGGCGAAGACATAGAAGAAGACTATGAACTTGAAGAGGATGACTTCTAATAATGAAAGCTCTTAAAGACTTAAACGTTGAACAACGTAGTGCTGTTGAATTTTTCAGCAGCCATTCAATGGTATTTGCGGGACCAGGCACTGGAAAAACGAGAGTAATCACAAGCCGTATTTCGTATCTATTTGAGTCAGGTCTACTAGAAGTACATAAGAAGATTCTTGCTATTACTTTTACAAATAAAGCAGCAAATGAAATGAAAGCTCGTGTGAAAGCGAGTGGGATTGATAATAAGCAAGTCCGAATTGGAACATTTCACAACTTTTGTTTATGGGTCCTAAAGTCTTATGGTGACAAAATAGGATTAGACCGTTCGTTTACTTTTTTGACTGGAAATCAACAGTTAGTATTAATGGATCAAATCATTCGTGAAACATCTTTACAGATGAAAGCTATAGATTTTAGATCTAGAATTAGTTCATTGAAAAACTCCTCTTCAGATGTATTTGATTATATTGCAACTTACAAGCAAAGTAAGGTGTTTAATTTTTCTAAAGCGGCAGAGGAGTACAGCTCACAATTAAAGAATAACAATTTTATAGACTATGATGATGCTATTCTACTTACAGTAACGCTTTTAAAAACTCAACCTAATGTATTAAATCTTTTCTATAACGCATTTCCCTATGTACTAATAGATGAGATGCAGGATACCAATCGCATGCAACTTGAATTAATTCAAATATTAGGGATGAAAGCAAAACATATTATGGCGGTCGCAGACGATGACCAATCCATTTACGGATGGAGGGGGGCATTGCCAACAGTGATACAAGATTACATCCGCGTTTTAAACGCAAAGACATTTGTTTTGAAGGCAAACTATCGTTCGCCTCAGATTATATTGGATGCTGCAAATAAATTGATAGTAAATAATGATAACAGAATAAGTAAAGAACTTACTGGTAGGGTTTCTAATGAAAATGATTCATATGCAATTGAGGTTTTTAATACTTGGGAAGAAGAGGCTGAATGGGTCGCAGAGAAAATTGATGAATTACATCAAAGTGGAATTCTATATAATGATATTATTATCTTATATCGTAGTCGTCATCCTTCTTTGAAGATAATTGATGAAGCTCTAGCAGAACGAAACATACCATTCCAACATTTCGGTAGAAATTTTAACTACAGGGAATTATTGTTGACCGAAACAATTATGAATGTTATGAAACTAAAAGACGATCCTAATAATGAACTTCTTATTTTAAGTTTATTAACTGATTTAGAGAAACGTTATGATTATCATCAATTGTATGAGTATTATCTAGAGGAAATGGGAGAAGTTAGTCTTAAATCCTTATCTAAAATTGCTATTGAAGATTCATTTGATGAGATGATTCGTGATATATCAAAATTTTGCCTTGATGGTACTGCAAGACAGCCGTATTTAAATATCTTCAATAGAGTATGTGATCTATTAGGGGTTGAAACTATTATAGAAGAGTTAGCAGCCGACAACGCTGATGAAGAACAAAGACATATTGAACTTCTAAAAGACAGAATTTCTAGATCTGCTACATCTAATTTTTCAGAATTAATCTCGGAAATTGAATTGCAAGATGAATCTAATCATATAGATCCTTTAATTAATAAAGTTGGTATATCTACCTTCCATACAGCCAAAGGATTGGAATATAAAGTTGTATTTATTGTTGCTGTAGAAGAGTTCTTTCTTCCTGGAAGAAACGGTGATGACAAAACTAAGGTACAGGAAGAGAGAAGAGGACTTTATGTAGCAATGACACGGGCACAGAATAAGTTGTATTTATCTTATGCTGGACGTAGGTCGAATTGGAATGGGGTCGGAGTTAAAGCGAGCCCATCGCGATTCATTAACGATTTGCTCGATTAAATGAATGAAGATCCAAGTATAAGATCCAAAATAAATAAGGAGGTGGGGCTAATGGGGGGGAAGGAAGGTGCTTGGGGGTATTTGGCTCAAGCTGTTGTATGTGTTATCAGTACTCTTATCACCGAGGAATGGGAATTTGTTCAAATTGAGCCTGATACTGAATTAGATCAGGTTGATATTGCTTGGTATTACCCTAACAAGCAACCAAGAGTTGTTCAGGTTAAAACGTCAAAAAATAACTTTACAATGCCTAATATTCGAAAATGGACATTATCACTTATTAATGATTATCATGAAGCAGATTTCTATGAACTATTCCTAATAGGGACTTGTAATGATGAGACTAAACAAATCATAAATCGAATTAATGAACAGAAGGCTACAGATAAAGATTTTGGAGACAACGCAACATTGATTTCGAAAAAGGGAAACATAACCATAACTCAAAGACTGAATGATCAAGAAGCATTGGAAGCAATAATTTACAGAAACTTAGGGAAATTCCTGTCTCGAAGTGGAAAGCATGCTAATGATACAGATCTTGAGTTGATGTCCAAATCATTAATTTATACATATATGCTATATTCAACTCAAGGGAAAAAGGAAGCAAGAATAGATTTTGAAAATCGATTGTTAAGCTGGATTGAACATTTCTTGGGGGTAAGAACAGAAAAAAAAAGTGACCTTAGTATTCAATTTTACTTAAAGGATAAAGTAGAGTTCTGCAACAATATGAGTTCAAATAGCATTAATCTAATGGAGTCGAACTTTTATCTTGGAAAAAAAACACCATTAATTGAAATGATAAAAAAAATATCAGATATGAAAGTTGCTAAAAGAACTGAAGAAAGATCAAAATTTGATGCTGTAGGCCTCAGGGACTTTTTATCTTCGCAGTTTAGTAAAGAAGAATATTGTGAATTTTCAGGAACTCGACGAGAAAAATTGGAACAACAAGCCTTGAAATTACTTGATATTATACTTAAGCCTGAGTTCTTTTATTTAGGAGAATTAAAAGAAGCTAAATTTATTGGTCACAATTATTTTCCTATGGATGACATAAGAAATGGAACAAAAGAAGAAATTGAAAAGTATGATGCATTATTATTATTTGAAAAGGAAATTAAGAAGTATAATTCATATTATGAGCTGTTCAGTTTTTTTGCTTCTTACAATATTATCCCAGTTGTCCTAAGGAATGTAGGAAGTAAACAAGATCAGAATATAAAAGTAAAGTTTTCATTTAATAAGAATATTGAGGTCTTAAAAAGTGATGATTTTATAAAGCCCAAAAAGGAGATAATTGAAGAGTTTACAGGATATGATGGATATATTCATCTTTTATTCAGTCATGATTCTGATAGTAAAATTAATGATTATCAGTACGCTCACTTAGTGAAGGAACATTATTTGCAAATAGCCTATGAACCTACTACGAAAACCTTAAAAAAAGACTTCAAAAATTATATTGAAGCGTTATTTGACTATAAGCATTATGAAGAAAATGAGAGTACGGTTTTAATTTTTGAATTTGACCAATTGAATCCAAAAGAAAATATGGCTTTCCCTTGTTTTTTAATGATACAAGCTGAAGAAACTTTTGAAATAAATTATGAAATCACTTCAGTAAATTTGACAGAGGTAGCTAAAGGGATCTTAACGTACGAGATATAAATGAAGAATAGTATTCCTTGGGGCAACCTTAAGAATAGGGGGATGAGTTATGCTAGAAGAGCTTGTGGACAAGTATCTAAAAACGGAGAGTTTGTATAGGGATAGATTAAATAAATATAAAAAAACAACTAACTTAAATGAACTGCTAGAATATGCATTGCCAGGAGCAGATCCAGACGGAGAATACCAATTTGACCCACATCAGTACCGAATAAGTAATAAAGAGGAAATATATCGTAGGATCATAGACACTATTTTATCGAATCCCAATATTGTTAGTTCGCTTAATAACCCAGAGAAATTTGAAGATGTATTTGATGTTTTCTCTAACATACGTAAAGCAAAATTAGCTCCAGGATTTGGGCCACTAAGTGTTTACGATGTCTCATTACGTGTTGCTGTGTCGCGTGGTGTTTTCCCAGAAGTAGTTTATCTTCATGCTGGGGCATTAAAAGGAGCCAAGCAATTATTAGCTGATGATTTTAAGGGTAAGAAGAATAAGTATAAAGATAATAGAGATCATATATATATCCATCATCATTGTTTTCCATTAGAAGTTCAAAAGCTAGAGGCCTTTCAAATTGAAGATTTCCTTTGTAATTATAAAGATTTTTTTAAAAAGCCAATTAGATGAGTTTAAAGTAATCATGTATAGCTATTAAAAGATTCAATAGAGAAGGATTGTAGTGAGACACATGGAGAAATATAAATTTATGCTTGTAGGAGTCGACAAATATACAGATCCACGGTATGAGTCGATGGAAAGTATCACTAATGACTTAAATGAAATGGAGACTTTTGTACAAAAACATTTTGAATACGATCAACTAACCACGTTTAGGGGTCACCGTACATTGAAAGACAATCTAGAAGCAGGAGTTAAAAACTTTTTTGTCAATTGTGATGAAACAGATACTCTCATCCTATATTGGAGTGGACATGGAGATCGTATATATGAAGAAGGTTATCTTGTTTGTTCTGATTCAATAGCTGAGGATGTAATTGATGACAAAATATGTATGAAAGAATTAGCAAATACAATTAATAATACAAAAGCGAAGGCAGTAGTCGTTATAGTTGACTGCTGTTACAGTGGGCATTTAGCAAAGAGTAGAAAGGAACATGGTGAGCTTCAGATACATGGCAAGGGAAAAGTTATAATATCAGCGAGTAGTGATGAAAAGGCCTTCAGTGAAGGTTCGAATGGTGTTTTCACAAGGTTTCTACTTGATGAATTATATGATTTAGTACATCTAGAGGGATATCAAAAAATCGACATAACCGATCTCTATTCAAGAATTGTAGTTTCTATGGAGAATGCTAATAAAAAGCAGGTACCGAATTTGAAAGCTACAATCCAAGGCAGGGTCTACCTCTCTTTTAATAATTTGAAAATGTCTCTTCCTGGGATATCCCGAGGACGGAACAATACAAATAAAAAAAAACATGAGATTCTTGAAACTCTTAATTTAGCATTGAAAGCACGAGATGGATTAGATACTAACCATGATTTCAAAATGATTTCTCCCTATTTAAACACAGAATTACCCGTGGGGAAATTGAAGAAATTAATAATAAATCCATTAGATGAACAGCGGTATTTTATCTCATTGGATTTTTATGATTGGGTAACCCAAATGCGTATTGAATCTCCTACTAATTTACTGCTACTTCCTATTACTTCAAGGCCGCAAGCAGAGGAAATCCATGAAGCTGCAAAGCGTAATGAAGTATATATTAACGGTACTGTTGAAAATAATGGGGAGTATTCATTTTTTAGTAAACTAGTTTTAAAATACAGAGAAACAGAGATAGAGTTGGAGGGAATAAAATCTAGAAGACCGATAATGGAATTGAAGTTTAATAACAGGATTGAATGGTTTAGCTATAATAAGGACTCAACAAATT
Source organism: Paenibacillus sp. NPDC058367 (assembly GCF_042723305.1). NCBI lineage: Bacteria > Bacillati > Bacillota > Bacilli > Caryophanales > Paenibacillaceae > Paenibacillus > Paenibacillus sp. NPDC058367. The sequence continues at coordinate 571,768 of NZ_JBHXIZ010000003.1, read as the reverse complement.
TTATTATACTAACATTATCTGAAAACAATACATACTCGTTGTTTTCACAACCACTTAATAATGATCAGCCAGTAATTAATTATGAGTTTTCAATAAAAAATGACGAAGAAATATTAGAGGGTGTATATTACAAAAACTCTGATATTTGTGTATTTAAGACCATAAATAGTGGTTGGGTATACTCAGTATACGTTTACTGGATAAAAGATAATGTTACTTATATAGTACCAAATATAAAAAAGAAACAAGTTATAATTCCTATTAATATTGACTACTATTTTATTCTCGGTGATAAATCAATAAATTTATTTTCCTTTAAGGATAATGAAAGTTTATCTTCATACAAATTTAGAAGGGGTATCTTTAGTTCATATCCTTTATTTAATGATTTTGTATCGGCTTCAAAAATATACTTATCATTCGAAAACCAGTTATACTCTGCTGAAATAAAAGAGAAATCCTTAGAAGTTGAAAAGATTAAAGCTCCAAGTGAGGTGCTGTTTGTAATTAGTGAAAACTTATTGCTGCAAAAGGCTTACGATGGTTCCAAAATATACAATATTGATACAGGTGACACTCAATTAGTATCAGTAAATACCGATAGTAGCAGACAAGAAAATGCACATTACTATCAACCTGGAATAATAGTGAATCCACCTAAAAAGTATAACAATTATGAAAAAACTAGTTCCATAAGATGTAATTATATATCTAGTCCAATCGATTCTTACAGTGAGTTTTTGTTCGCTGAATCTGTAACGCATTTATTGTCGGTTAGCCATTCTGGCAAAGCGATCGCATGCAAAACTGAAAAGAATTCAATTGTTATATGGAAATAATTGTTGAAGCATTTTTGTAGATGTAGTAATGTATTAAATAACGAGAAGCACTCGTAAACAGTTAGGAAAACCCCTTTCTGTTTGCGTGTGCTTATTTTTTTATTTTTAGGGGGATTTGAATTGAAAAGACAAATTAAAGTACTAACTAATGAACAATTGGAAAATTGTGTAAACAATAATACTGAGATCGAAGTTTGGATTGATAATGACTTTGAAGTCGTGACTACACTTTTAGATTATAACGATAATGTAATAAAATTGCCCGAAGCTCAGTACCTAAGACAGAATGTATGTATATATTTGGGTGGGAATTATTTCAACTTAGTTAAGAATTAATGTGAATATAGATTGTTTAAAAAAGTATAGATTGATAAGGGAAGACTTTGGTAATGAGATCTCAATAGGTAATTTTCATAAATGTCGTCCGAAAACTATTGATTTGAGCATTCATTAATAAGGTATGAGGCAATATACTTACAAAAAAACATTTGATTGACAAGTATTGGAATGAGGCATAAAATTATGAAGTATCGGAAGCACCGTGCGAAGGTCTAGGGAAAGCATTCCTAGGCCTTTTTTTATATACTGTAGAACCTGCTGAGAGTAATGTCGCACTGTCATTAGGTCAATATATCATATTGTATTAAATGCACTAGGAGGACTTTTTTTGGAATTTTGTGTGTTGCCTGTAAATTCTAATGTTGCGTTGTATCCTGAAGAGCGTATTTATTTAGTTATGGATAATTGGAACGATTGGTGGGAGTTCCGTTCTCTTTATCAAGTATTTTTTAAAGACGAAAGAAAAGAAGTAACATATATAGGTTCTGTAAAAATTGGTGAATTTGATATGGAAGATAGGCCAAACCTACCCGACGAAGTCTTTGGATTCTTAGATGAGAATCTTTTTTCGCTTGGACAGGACAAATACTACTATGAAAATTTAAATAGATTAGGGGATAAATTTAGAGATGAGTATCTAAAAAGCATGAATGACATTGCTTTAGATCCTGATCTACTTAATAAGGTATATAATGAAAGGGTCACTACACGGTCGCTAATGAGAGATATCTCATTAGCGCAAATTAATAATAGCTTTCAAAAATTGGCTTTGGGTGAATCACGACTGCAGAAATATCATTTTAAATATACTGCGGTTAATATAATTAATAACTCAATTACGTATGATATTGAGTTTACCACAAAACCAAATTCTAACCCTCCAACTAATCTTTATGCGATTATAGGAAGAAATGGAGTCGGGAAATCACAATTACTTCGTAATATGGCTTCTAGCCTTCTTGGTCATAGTAAGAACAATCCCAATATCGGAACTTTTGAAGATCTCATTTTAGGTTCGGAGGATAATCTATTTGAAAACATAATATATATTTCCTTTAGCGCTTTTGATAAAAATGAAATTGTTAAAAATCAGTTGAAGAAAAAGAACAAAATTGGGTACTCCTATATAGGATTAAAGAAAGTTAGAAAGAGCAAAAAACTTGGCTCAACTAATGTGAATGAGAAGATTGTTACTAAAAGTACAGAAGAATTACGTGAAGAACTATGTCATAGTATTTGGAAGTGTAAAAGCATTCCTTCTAAAAGTGTAAGATTACGAAATGCTATAGAAATGATGAGTTCTGATCCGATCTTCTCACAGTCAGATATTAGTAGTTTACTTAATGAAAGTGAGCTGGAGAAAAAGATTAAGGATTCGAAGACTAAAAATTCGTCATTAAGCTCAGAGGAGAAGAGCGAGATATTTGATGAGTTTTTAGATAAAGCAAATCTTATATGTGAAAAGTTTAGTTCAGGTCATAGTATTGTTCTTTTGACAATTGCAAATTTAATCAATGAGTTGGAAGAATCAACAGTAGTCTTACTAGATGAACCAGAATCACACCTTCATCCCCCTCTTCTATCAACCTTCACACGAATACTTTCGAATCTTCTTGTGAAAAGAAATGCAATTGGAATTATTGCTACTCATTCACCAGTCGTTATTCAAGAGATTCCAAGAAAGTGTGTTTGGATATTCAACAGATATGGACCTAATTTAAAGTTCGAAAAACCTGAAATAGAGACTTTTGGTGAAAATATAAATACTTTAACCAGAGAAGTGTTCTCCTATGAACTTACCAATTCTGGTTTTCATAAACTATTAGCAGATGCTGCTAGTGAGTATGATAACTATGAGGAAGCTTTAGAGAGTTTTAATGATGAGCTAGGAATGCAAGCGCAGGCAATTTTAAAGGCACTGATAAACAAAGAGAATAGAGGGAAGAGATGAGGTCTATCGATAAGCCAGCGTACACAACGGAATTTGTATATAAAACATGTATAAGCGAAGTAAAGAGAAAACAACTCAAAAAAACACTAGAAGCATGTATTCCAGAAATAATTAAAGTTTCTGATCGTTATGAATTACTTGGAGAGAAAGGATTACTCTACACTCTTAAAGATAATACATGTGTTAATCTGGCTATCGACAAAAAGCACTTAATCAGAGTTTATACTACAAGGATGGTAGATAAAGATCAACCTGGCCGAAGTATTTACAATGAGTTACTATCTCATACTCCACATTCAATGTGCCCTATATGTTCTCAAAGAAGAGTATCTTCTATTGATCACTATTTGCCTAAATCACTTTTTCCCTCTTTAGCCGTAGCGCCGATTAATCTCATTCCTGCATGTGATCAGTGTAACAAAAAAAAGTTAGATGAAGTTGCTCTAACGTATGAAAATAGTACTCTTCATCCTTATTTTGATGATTTTCTTTCAGAGAGGTTTTTGTTTGCAGAAGTGATAGAATCAGTACCTCCTGTTATTCGATTCTTTGTTGATCCACCTAACAATTGGGATGAATCATTAAAGAAAAGGGTACGTAACCACTTTACATTTTTTCAGTTAAATGAACTGTATAGTGTTCATGCTGCTGAAGAAATCACAGCTCAAGTAGATGTATGGTTTGATTTAGATGCTAAAGAGAGAAGGGGGTTTTTTTTAAAGCAAGCTCGAAGTAGAGAGAAAAAAAATCCTAATTCATGGCAAGTAGCAATGTATGATGGTTTAGCTGCAAGTCGTTGGTTTTGCGAAGAAGGATTTAATAAATTTTGATTAGGATCTGTGCGCAAATTAAGTATGGTGGACTTCTGGGGAATTTTCGAATGTTTTATATAATGGGAATAGTGAGGAGATTATTGTTGCGTAGTTTTGTAACTTGAGTTCTTAAAATAAGTTAGGAGATGAAGGCGCTATGGGAAACTTTCTTGACAAAAAGGGTAGAAATATTGAGATCTATTCTACAGATTTTCAAATTATAGCAAAATATAATCATGAGGAAGTTGGGGAGTTCTCTTATGATGTACGAGAAGAGGGGGATGATTACAACCCGTTGACAGTTTCTGAACTCTATTCAATGAATGTAAAAGAAGGATATCAGAAAGCTGGAATAGGATTGGAAATGATTAAATTTGGAGTAGAATCCTTTGAAAATATAATATACCCTCAGGACAATACAGAGAATTTTCCTACTTTAGAAGGCGCGAAGTTTCTTAATGCAGCAATAAGGAAAGGGATAATACAGCATTCTAATCCCCTTGAAGATGAAGATGAAGATGAAGATGAAGATTTCTATAGTCATGAAATAGATATGAACCTTAGGAATGCTGACACTTTTGACGAGGGAATCAGGAGTGAAGCAAAGGACTTGTTTGATCCTCCGACTACTATTGTAGCTGAAGAGCCCAACATGGATGACGTTATGGATTGGTTAGGAAAGATTCAAAAAAAGTCAGAGTAGAAGCTACTTGTATTTATGACGTTTCATGGGGTAGAAGGTTCAATTTAGTTGAACGCAGTCTAGCCTGAGATTATTAAGAGCTAATAGATTGATTCTAATAAGAACTGGCGTTCTTGTTCTGATCATGATAAAATAATACTAAGCTCACAGGATTTATCATGACTAACAATCAACGAATCCTGTTAAGCTAACATTGAACAGATAGCTAAAAGTGTACTCATAGCAAGGGTTTGGCGGAACAGGCAGACGCACAGGACTTAAAATCCTGCGGTACGTGAGAACCGTACGGGTTCGACCCCCGTCCTCGGCATCACTAAAAACAAGGGTTTCAGCTCATTTGAGCTGGAACCCTTGTTTGATTTTAAGCGGGTTTGCTGGCATTTTGCTAACGCCGGTTCATTCTGGTTTTATAACGGCAGCCTCCTTTACTGAATTTCCGTCAAAGGAGCCGGATGCCAACAATATGCAATGTTCCCTTTTCGTACTCGTTTCTTTCGGTTTCTGCAAAAGGGCGTGTACAAAGATTTGAATTCATTAGATCCAATGAAGGCGCATATTTATAAGGGTTACCAGGTTAGATACAGTCCGGATGCAAGCATAATAACCATCGTATTATCAAGCGCAAACTTGAGCGGAGTCAGATATGATGTTTTCAATTCAAACAACAACTCTGTTTTGAATGGTCTCATTTCCATAGCCGGAAAAGCAGCAGTTGCATGCGCTGGGGTAATAAAAGGAGGCAGTTATGCAGGATTTTGCAATGTCGATGTTATGGTTATGGATTTGCTATTTTATAGTGACTATTGTTGGAGTTTTACATACCGTATTTAATATTTATGTGTTAAAAATGAGTCCAATGGACGAAAAAGGTATGGGGGAGGGATATGAAAAAACAAAGCCTTGGCATCCTCTTTATAATGTCATTCTGTTTTCTATCTTTGGTTGGCTATATATGCGGGGGTTATCTGTACCCAACCTTGAAGAAGCTCTTATTACAGGGGCAATATGGGCCGGAGTTTGCATTATAATTGATGTTTTGGGCTGGGTGATCATTAAGCATCCTTGGAGTCTTTCTTTCAAAGAATTCTATATTCATTATCAGCCATGGATTACACTTATATATTTGGTTATTTTTATGGGTCCTGTAATCGGATATTTGTTCGTTTAATTAAATTTCATATGGAGCATGAGGGCATGGCATTGAAATCGGGCGGTCATTGATTTCTGTTTTGCATGCTACACTTGTTCGAGTCATTGAATCGTATACAATTGTTCAGGCACATGAGAAGGCTCTTAACTTTCTCATGTGTTTGTTTTTATTTGGCAGACCTGATCTCATCTTGCAAAGTTATAGTACTTCCAAGGGTGATGGCTTCATCGACCGCGAATGACAGTCTGATGTCTGTTAAGGCATCCGCTAATGAGTATGCTGAAATTCCCGTGTGCAGGAAGCTGGACATATTCAATAAGGCTTGTCCTATCCCAATCTCTTCATCAGAAAGGGGAGAGGGATGAAACGGGTTCTGAAATAGACTAAGCTGTCCTGCACGCAATTCATGCAAGGAGAGACTTTCCAGACTGCCTTCCTGTCCGCCTTGAATCCGACTAATGTTCATATACTCGGTCTCTTCGGTTCCCAGGCGACGGATAATCTCATTATCGCGAATTTCTCCATGTGATCCGCGGATGAGTACCCGGTTGGTACGGAGGGGCGAGAAATATTGGGAGCGAGTGAAGTCAAGCACAGCGCTTTTGCCGGAGGGAAACACCATAATTGCGATATCCTGCTGCTCTGTCTTCAGGTCATCTTCGGCCTCCCTCCCCCTATAAGAGAAGTCCATGATTGGAACCTCTAGCCGGCGAGCTGTGATTTCACATGCTGTGCCAGTGATCGAGAGCCATTTACGGATCAGGCTGATTCCATGATAACCATGCGCAACAGAGACTTGAACATGACCTACCTCGCCCAAATGTCCGGTTTGAATATAGGCGGTTCTTGCCTGATGATGAGGCAACAGCGGATATTGCTCGGCTATTTGAATCAGAGGGAAATCAATGGCACTGGATCGAAGCAGTTCATATTCAGCCGGCGTAGAGGCGGTGGGTGTTTCGGCCAACACAGGTACTTGCAGCGCTGCAAGCTCCAACAGCAGTGAGGCGGCAGCGGTCTTGGACACCGCCAGGACCACAAAATCGCTCTCGGCCGCAAGGTGTTCTATCGAGCTGTATACGGTCAGTTTCCATTTGTCGATCAGTTGCTGGTATTTGGCAGGGTTGCGGATCAATACACCGGTTACCTGAAATTGCTGCGGAAGCAGCTGAGCCAACTTAAGATACATTTCCGCCCGCCAGCCGCTTCCGATTATTCCAAAACGAATTGGTCTATTCATCTTTAAAATACACCTCTAATGGTTGATTTGTATGTAAACACCTTCGTAGCACAGGTATCAGTTGTCTCTTATTATTGTATATAAAAAATGATAGAGTACATAGGATTATGTATAATATGAAACTATTACTTTTTGTTGTCTTTAGCTAAGCTATCTTTTGCATTTACATACAAAGAAGCGATTATCCAATAGCCGGATGATCGCTCCTTTGTATAATCCACTTATAAAATTTCAATCAATGACCTTCCGTGATTGTTAACGGTGTAAATTGTGGAACCCAAATTGACAGCGGAAGCACTTGCAGAGGCGATCATTAAGCTGGAACTAATCAAGACTACGACTGTAAGCAAGAACATTTTCTTTTTCATTAGTAAACTCTTTGACTATTATTTTTTCCATTATGTTGTGATACATTTGAAGTTGTGATTGATGAGCATGTTCTCTTAGGAGCTCAAAGAGTGCTACTGATTTCTTGAGGTTTGTATCGTTTTCAATTTTGATACTAAAAATCAGAGTTTCTAGAATAGTGTTGATTGCTTCGTTCATATTCTCTTGTTCGTAGTAATACATCACCAGCAAATAAATGTATTCCTCGTAATATCTTATATCCACATTAGTCACATACTTTTCTATGTCATTTACGTTGTTTTTAAGATCACTCAGAATCCAATCTACGGAATAGTTATATTTTATCGAGGATTCCAAGATGGTAATTAGTCCTGGCAGTAACTCTTCCTCAGCACTGTTTCTAATAAATTCAACATACTCCTTTAGGACTCCTGTCTGGCCTTCCAAAAGGTCGAGCACGTAGGTATTGGCTTTTGCAATATTACAGTAGTATTTGACTTCATTAATTCCTTCATCATCTAGTCCTTTGATCCAGCCCAATTCAGCATATTTTTGAATACACATTCTAGCCTCAGGATACTTACCGAGCTTTTGCAGTGCGATTCCTTTTGAACATAAGCTAAATCCAAAATAATAGGGAATACTTCGCTTCAAGTTTTGTTCTCTCAATGTGTCACTGCTTGTCTCATATATGAATGCAATCTGGGTAATCAATCTATCTGCAATTTCAATCATAGCACCCCAATTTTCCAATGAAAAAGATGCCTTAAGCATATCATTCATCTGTTATAGCTATGTAGGTTGTATCTCTAGACTATTCTTTATTTTACCAATAAAGTAAGTGATTTTCATCACTGGAACGAGGAAACAAGAGTTTGTTTTATGATTGTCCAAATATAACTAGGGTACAGTGTTTTTACTAAGTTCTTCGAATCGAGGGAATTATGTCTGTTAGGCTGTTTATTTGCCCCTCTATTTTGGGGTTATTTGTACGTAAAATACCGAAATGTACCTATCTTGGGAATCCATATTCAATTATGATCTTCCCGAAAGAAAGCGCTATCAAAGTAATTTTGACCACATTTCATGAGGGGGTAAGGATGATTTGAAGCGAATGGGAAAAAGATTGGGTATGAGTCTGCTAGTATTCATTATTGCAGCAGTACAGTTCGGTTTTACAGGAATGAAAGGCAATGTTGCGCAAGCGGCGGAAAAGAGTATGGCTCAAAAGCCGTATATGGGCTGGAGCAGTTACAGTATGCAAGTGTATGATGGGGCAGGAAACTGGACATCGGCGGAGAGCGTTAAGAAGCAATCGGATGCGATGCATGAGAAGCTGCAAGCCCATGGATATGAATATATTAATATTGATGCGGGCTGGAATGGCGATATGGATGAATACGGGAGACCTATTCCTAGTGAAGTCCTTTATCCGAACGGATTTCAGGAGGTCATTGACTATGTTCATAATAATGGACAAAAGATTGGGATCTATCTGATCCCGGGGGTATCTATCGATGCATATAACCGAAATCTTGAGGTGTATGGGACAGGCGGCGAATGTCGTATTCAGGATATTACGGCCAAGCCGCTTACCATTATGGATTATTGGAATTCCTACACCTATAAAATTGATTTCACGAATCCCTGTGCCCAGAAGTATGTGGATTCTATTGCAGATATGCTTGGCGAGTGGGGGATCGATTTCGTCAAATTCGACAGCGTAACCCCTGGGTCGGGGATTGACAACTTGAGCCGGGATGCACGCGGCGATGTAGAAGCATGGTCCAAGGCTTTGGATAGAAATAACATCTGGTTTGAGCTGTCCTGGGCGCTCGATCACAATTACGTAGAATTCTGGAAAAAATATGCTAACGGTTGGCGAATTGATTGGGATGTTGAATCTTATGACGGAAGTGGGTTGACAGCATGGCCGAGTATTTCCCGATTATTCCCCAAAGCGGCACTTTGGTGGCGGGACGCAGGCCCTGGTGGCTGGAATGACTTCGATTCCCTGAATGTTGGTAACGGCTCCATGGATGGTCTGACCAAGGATGAGCGGAAGACTGCGATGACGTTTTGGTCCATTTCTTCCGTACCGCTCTATACGGGGAATGACATGACACGGCTGGATAGTTATGGACTAGAACTGCTTACCAATGATGAGGTAATTGCCGTAAATCAGGCTGGACGGCCTGGACATCCGGTGTCGATGGATACCCAGCAGCAGGTCTGGTACGCCAATAATGGAGATGGGACTTACAGCGTTGCTTTGTTCAATCTGGGTAGTCGGGGTGCGGAGGTTAAAGTCAAATGGAGTGATCTTGGCCTTGATGGTCCGGCTTCAGTGCGCGACCTATGGAGCCATTCCGAGCTGGGAACCTTTGAGAAGGAATTCAGCGGTGGCATCCTTGAACCCCATGCCTCTCGCATGCTTAAAGTAACCGCGCTAAGCGGTACATCAGCTGTCAATAACGATGATACAGGGATGCGCTACAGCGGAGTTTGGAAGCGAAATGGAGGCAAGGAGCTGTTAGAGGGAAAGCAGGATCTGAGCATTACAATCAAGGATTCCAGTGCTGCTACCAGTACTCCTCAAGAGGATGCTCTTAGCTCTGGAGCTGCCCCTGCTGCGGATTCAGCTTCGGCAAGCAATACCACCGTTACGGATGTGGTTTACATTAATGATAATGACAGCGGCATTAAATACAACGGCACATGGCAGGTAAGCTCAGCCCGAGAACATGGAGATTATAATGGCGATGTGCACTATACCGAGAAGGACGGTGATTTTTTTGAGTACACCTTTACGGGAACGGGCATTGAGCTGCTGACGGAAAAGCATGAATCGCAAGGAGAAATGATTGTTACATTAGACGATGGGGTTGCACAGACTGTAAATGCGTATACAAGTGGACCGAGAGAGGTACAACAATCTCTTTATAGTGTATCAGGACTTTCTAACGGCCCTCACACGCTTAAGGTGAACAAGGGATCAGGAAATTATATGCTGCTCGACGCGCTGAAAGTGACAACAGAAAGTCCGGCTGGGGGTCAGAACAGTTCTATCACTCCGACTTCCGCTGGGTTTGATAAAGCAACGGAACAACAGAAGGATGTCACAGTCACGCTTAATTTGCATGGTAATACGCTGAGTGGTATTGAGAATAATGGAGTGGCACTCCGCGAAGAAGATTATACGGTGACTAATGACAAATTGACCATTAAGAAGGAATATCTGGCACGGCAATCTGCTGGCATAACAAGTCTTAACATCATCTTTAACGCCGGTGATCCACAGACACTAGCGGTACACATTAGCGATTCTACAGGCATCCGTTATGTGATGGTTAATAACGACGATCCGGGAATCAAATATAACGGTAATTGGTCCCGCAGTAGTGGAAGAGGAATGGGCGACTACAATGACGATGTGCAGTATGCGGAGCAGAATGGTGATTCTTTTGAATATACCTTCAGAGGAACAGGGATTCAACTGTTCACTGAGGTAGACGAATCACAAGGGGATATGGATATCTATGTAGACGATCAATTCAAGGGCACGGTAAGCGCTTATCGAAACGGGCGATTATCACAGCAGATTCTGTACAGTATCTCTGGGCTTACAGATGGACAGCACACACTCAAGGCTGTGAAAAAATCAGGCAGATTCATGCTGCTTGACATGCTCAAGGTAGAGATTCCGAATATGATTAATCCGATCGCAGCGAGCTTTGATAAATCGCCTTCTGCTCAGCAGGACATTGAGATTACACTTCTACAACAGCCGGAAAGCTTCATAGGCATTACGAATGGATCATATCATCTGGTTCCTGGGACCGATTATACGGTAGCTGGTGACCGTGTTACACTGAACAAATCTTATCTCGCAGCACAACCAGTGGGAAAGCTGAACCTCAGCTTTACTATTGGTGGCGATTATCTTAATGATGTGCATTCAACGACAGTGGACGGCGATTCCTTTGAATATACCTTCAAGGGCACTGGAATCCGATTGATCACACCTACGGGTCCAGATCAAGGTGAAGTAGATATTTATGTGGACGGACAATGGATTCAGACCGTGAATGCTTATAGTCAGAGTCGACTGACACAACAGGAGATTTATAGTATTTCTGGATTGGCAAGCGGCTTACACACACTTAAAGCTGTGAAGAAATCAGGTAATCTCATGCTGACAGATCGATTGAAATTCACAGTTCCAACCAGTGATGGCGGAACAACGAACCCTACAGAACCTCCAACACCAACGCCGACGCCGACGGCAACACCTACACCGACTGATGCAGGGGGTCCGTCTATACCAGCTCAGCCTTCATTCACACCTACCCTGACTCCGACGCCAACTCCGGCATCTGGAACTGATGGGAAGGATGATGCCGAGACGATGCGACATTCGGCGTATATCAACGGATATCCGGGAGGCTTCTTTAAACCCGATGCTCCCATTACCCGTGCTGAGATGGCAACCATCCTAGCGAAGGTTGCTGAGAAAGAGGCCACTGGATCAGGCGTAACATTCAGTGATGTTCCCTCCAGCTATTGGGGGGCAGATGCTATTGCCAAAGTAGCTAAGATGGGACTAATGAACGGTTATACTGATGGTACTTTTAAGCCTAATCAACCATTGACGCGTGCAGAAATGGCTAGTTTAACAGCCATGCTGAGCCCGAATTCTACAACATCGGGCCGCGGCTTCTCTGACATCACCGGTCACTGGGCACAGGCAGCGATAAAGAAAGCCCAAGATATAGGCATAATGAATGGCTACAGTGACGGAACTTTCCGTCCGAATTCCAAGCTTACTCGTGCGGAAGCCGTTACAGCTATCAACAGAGTTTTGGGCAGGGGCCCGCTTATGGGTGTCACGCAGCCAGGGTGGAACGATGTTCCAGTCTCCCACTGGGCATTCGGTGATATTGAGGAGGCTTCGACCGACCATATCTCGAAGCCTAGTACACAAGGCGGAGAACAGTGGACAGAATAAGTTGAGCGATGAATGAACGGAGGGGCCTTCTTTGGCCCCTTTTTTCTGAATGATATGCGATGAGAAAAAGAAGGGGAGATGAGCATGAATATTCTAATTACCGGAGCAAGTGGATTTATCGGAACGGCTCTAGCCAAGTATTTGGCAGATAAACATACAGTGATTTGTCTGTCACGCCAAGCTCCGGAAGGGGCTTTTGCGTATGTTCAGGGTTCTTTTGATTCGGCGGAGGATTTGAGCAGGCTGGACTCGTATGATATTCAGGCGGTGATTCATCTTGCCGCAGTTACTGGCGGCTCTACTGAGGAGGAAAGCCTTGCTGTTAATGTGCTGGGAACAAGGAGATTGTACCGATATCTGCTTGACCACGGTTGCCAAAAGTTCATCACAGCGAGCTCCATTGCCGTGGTGGGTGGACTCACTGAGGATTTTATTCCGCTTGAGCTGCCTATCCCAGATGATCATCCCTGTTTGGCAGCGGATGCCTATGGGCTAAGCAAGGCTATGGTCGAGGAGTTGACCCGGTATTTTCATCGCAATCATAAAGATACCGACTTTATCAATCTTCGCTTTGGAGCTGTAGCCTCCCCAGGCTGGATTCCTCCTATCTTGAAGACAGGATCCAAGCCAACGCTCCCGTTCATCACACTGGGGCATGTCCATGCTGAGGATGTGGTGGAGGGAATTACTGCGGCACTGGAATCTCCACTTAAGCCGGGGGTAAGAACTCTCAATCTGGTTGGGCCGGATGCTAGCAGCAATTTGCCAGTGGCTGAGCTCCTTACCCCGTTGGTGGGGAATGATTATCATTTGGATTATTATCATTTTTCCGGTCAAGAATATAAGCCCTTGTATGCTATGGATCGTTTCAAGGAGGAATTCGGTTTTGTGCCTTCACGTTCTACCCGCCATACGATGGGTACAACTTAGAAGGGTTAACATACTGGAAAGATAAAAAATTCGGATGGTGAATAAAAAGCAGTGATAACGGCGTATATCGCTGCTTTTTATCCAGTTCTGAAAGTTTTAACACCTGTAAAATTGGGTTTGCACACTTGACTATTAAGTAAAATGTTTTAATCTATGGTAATGATAGCGCTATCGAAATGATATTAGGGGAGGGGTCACTACGCTTAAATATTCCAATATCTTTCGTAAATTCTTAATCTCCTATGTAGTCATTTTGGTCATTCCCAGCATTGGCGGATATATGTCCTATCTGACTTCGATTTCTGTGACAGAGTCTATCTCTATTGAGAACGGGGTCACCCAGCTCCAGAAAAGTCAGGAAATATTGGAGCGCCGCATGGCGGAAGTAGAAGGGTTTACCAGGCAATTGGCAGTCAACCAAGAGCTAAACGTTCTGATGAATGAAAGAGACAATGAGACGAACGTGTATGGCATTTGGAGAACGATGCGGAATGTCCTGACTTTCGGTCAGACGAATGATTTTTTGCAAAACTATTATATTTACCTCGCCAATTATAATCTTATTCTAACCCCAGGTTCTTCTTACCGACCGGAACATTACTACTCTAATTTCAACTATAAGGATCTTTCGCTACAGGATTGGACCAAAGAAGTGCTTGAGAAAACCCACCGCAGTGAAATCAAGCCACTCAGTGACTATGTTAGCAGGGGCATGCAAACCTCCGTTATTACCTATATGCAGTCACTCCCTCTGGATAGTTTCAACGATTCCTCACCAGCTGTCGCGGTAGTGATCATAGACGAGAAAATCATTTCTAGTCTGTTATCTGGTCTAACTGAGCGTTACGGAGGCTGGGTTCATATCAGCGATGCTGAAGGAAATACGATTGTCCTGCAGGGAAGTGATGAGCAGAAAATGGCCCATATGACCGCTGATTCGGAATTTGATAAAAACAAGGTTAGTCAGTTCTATGAAGACGATCTAGTGATCACGACTCGTTCTGATTCGAACGGCTGGGTATACCAGACAGGGATTCCCCGGCATATTTTGATGGAGAATGCTAACAAGATCAAGCAAATGTCCATACAAATTACTGGAGGGACATTACTCATCGGCTTGATAGTCGGACTAATACTTGCTTACCGTAACAGCGCTCCAATCAACCATATGCTTAGCGTTATGAAGGAGCAATTTGGCAAGGAAGAGGCCTCCGCCAAGAATGAATTTGACTTTTTAAGCGGAAATATTGCCAATATGATCACCAAGAACAAGTTGCTGGAAACCGAACTTAATCGTCAGCTGCCGTTGGTCAGGGATGCATTTCTGAAGCGGTTATTAGCAGGTGAATTCAAAACGCATGATGAGATTCTCACTGCCGCTGAGCAGGTGGGGATTAACTTGAAACAGAACACTGGATATGTAGGAATTGTTCAGATTAACGGCTATGCCGGTATGGACAGCGTTGAAATCCTCAATGAGCTGAATGCTTCCCGTTTGCTGCTGAAGCAGTCCCTATCGGATCTCGGAGTGGATGTACTAATGACGGATATGGGCTCCGACAAAGTGGTAACTCTGTTTTTCTCCAAGGAAGAAGAGACCAACAAAGCGTATGAGGCAGAAAATATCACTAACATTCTGGAGAATTTGGCGCAGTACGTTTTTAATGAGTACCGTATTACTACTCAGGCGGGCTTCGGTGATCTTTTCACAGAAATAACGGAGGTTAGCCTTTCCTTTGACCAAGCCAAACAAGCTCTGGAATATGCCGTCTACATGAATAAAAAAGGAATTGTATGGAGTAGCGAAGCCCAAAATGAGAATACGACCTACTATTATCCACTGGATACAGAGCAACGTCTGATCAGTACCATTCGGGCTGGAGAGCTAGAAGAGGCTAAACGGATTGTCCGTGCGATTGTTGCCCAGAACATGGAACAGCGTGAATTATCCATGGAAATGAAGCAACAGCTTGTTGGTGAAATAAAAGGGACGTTTCTTAAGCTTCTGGATCAAAAGGCTTTTACAGAATACCCGGACATCGAGAGTGTGAAGCGGAGGGTCATAGACATTGGTTCATCGGAACGACTCGAAATGATTCAGACCGAATTTTTTGTCATTATGGAAGAACTGTGCGGACTTATTGCAAATAAAAAGAAGGATGTTCATATTCAGATTATTAAGCAGATCAAGGAATATACCGTAGAGAATTATTCGGATACAGAGCTGAGTCTGTACCGGGTAGCTGAACAGGTGGAACGGCCTGAAAAATACATTTCTCAATTGTTTAAAGAGGTTACCGGTGTCAATTTCTCTGATCATCTGATAAAAGTGAGAATGGATCAGGCTGTGATTTTGCTCAAAGATAGTCGGTATACGGTCGATGAGATTGCTATGCGGGTGGGCTATAACAGTTCACATTCTTTCAGACGGGCCTTCAAGCGGTTAATCGGCGTTTCACCGAGCGCTTATAGACAGTCTATTGATGAATAAACAGTTGTTTGGTGAAAATTAAGTATTAGACTGATTCATTAAAAGAAGCAGCGGCGGACCAAGACTTGATAAATAAAGTCTTAGACTGCCGCTGTTGTCGTTTAACTAACGTTTCCCGTTAGCTTTGGTGATCGCCGACGGTCTATGCATCACCAATCTCTGATCTCCGATATACGTGTCTACTTTACTTTATTTAATAAGCTTGTCACCATTCTGCTCAATGTCCCTTGATCGACGAAAGGAGCAAGACTTGCCAGCAGATCTGGGCTAAGATGTTCAGCTTCGACTCCACCAATCAACTTCTCGAGATTTTCCCTGTCCAGAAAAGGTGCGAGGCTTATGATCTGGTCCGCATCGATAGTACCGTCTGCAACCCGGTCTACCAAGCGGTTTAATGTTTCTCTGCTAATAAAGGGTGCCAGCCCTTGAACGGAATGCCAGCTCAAGCTGCTCTCTTCTGCTTGTTGTACCAAGCGATCTACATGTTCTCTATCAAGAAATGGGGCAATCCCAACAAGATTGTGCACTTCTAAGGAACCGTCAATCGATTTATCTACCAGTCGACTTAATGTGTCGCTGCTGACGAACGGAGCGAGTCCAGAAATGGTATTCCACACAATTTCGCTTTCTTCTGCCTGACGAACCAGTTCATCCAATGTACCTGTTCCAAGGAACGGAGCCAGCTTCATGATCACGTCTAACTTAAGGACGCTGCTGTCTAATCGTTCTGTAACCTTATGCAGAGCGCTTGCTTTTACAAACGGCGCTACTTCTACAAGCTCCTCCAGCTCGGCCTCTCCGGTATTGACCATCTCTGCAACTTGTTCCGGCCTGTTCTCTGAGATCTCCTCAACGATCGTTCCTAAGTGCGGGTGCTCCCGAATTTCTGTATTGTCTCCTGCATTTAAAATGTCGTCTACCGTTTTGCCGAATAATCTCGCAAACTTCGGAAGCGTTCCGATATCCGGTAGCGAGTCGCCCCGTTCCCATTTCGATACCGCTTGATGACTTACATTCAGTTGATCGGCAAGTTCCAATTGGGTCAAATCCTGGTCTTTGCGAAGCTTCGAAATATAAGCTCCAATTTTACGCAAGTCGAGCATTGTATACCTCCAATAAAACAAAATGTACAGTGCGCACTGTCAAAAACAGCATAGCATTTCTGCAAACGCAATCCTATCAAGCGTTGGTTGAATTGTCTCATGCGCTTTATTCAACTGCCGGTAGAATTGTCCAGATTGAAAATCTCCAGAGAGGGTCCTGATTCCGGAAAAATGGCCGTTCTACAGCTATTTTGTTCTCCCTGAATAGGGTTATTTGTACGCTGAAATGCCCAAGTGTACCTTTTCTTTGGGGATAAAAGTCAATTATGATCAACTCGTAGAAAGCGCTATCATAAACTACTGGCGGTTGCTTAGGGGGGGATTGTTCTGGAGAAAGAAATAGTATTACACCACAAGTCGTTACCGAAGCGTAAGGGCTCTGTATTTTTACAAAATGCTCGTAGAAGTATGAAAAAGCACTGGCAGCTACATTTGCTCGTGATTCCACCTCTGTTATTTTTCCTCATTTTTAAGTATTATCCAATGCTGAACGCGGTTCTAGCCTTCAAGGACTACAACGTGATTAAAGGAATATGGGGAAGTCCATGGGTTGGATTTCATAATTTTCGATTATTTTTTGATAATCCGCAGTTTTGGACCCTGCTCAAGAACACCATCATGCTTAGTGGTTACCTGCTGCTGGCGGGATTTCCAATTCCGATTATCCTTGCGCTCATGATTAATGAATTGCGCGGGGGAAGGTTCAAAAAGTTCGTCCAGCTGGTCTCTTTTGCGCCTTATTTCATCTCGACGGTTGTCATGGTGTCCATTATTATGCTATTTATGGCACCTCGTCTTGGATTTGCGAACATCGCTCTCAACTTCTTCGGTTTGGAGTCGATCAATTTCCTTGGAGAACCGGGAATGTTTCGTTCGATTTATGTCTGGTCTGATATTTGGCAGACTGCGGGCTACAGTGCCGTTATCTATTTAGCAGCGCTTGCCGGTATAGATCCTACGCTTTATGAGGCAGCCAAAGTCGATGGCGCTTCACGCTTTCAAAAAATTCGTTATATTGATCTGCCAGGTATTGTGCCTACCATCGTCATCATCCTGATTTTGAATGTTGGGAATGTCATGGCTATTGGCTTTGAGAAGGTCTATCTTCTGCAGAACCCGCTCAATCTGGCGAATTCCGAGATCATTGCCACTTATGTCTACCGGGTCGGTTTGCTGAACGCCAATTATAGCTTTGCAACTGCGGTTGGTCTATTCAACTCGGTAATCAACCTTATTTTGTTGCTTACGGTGAATGGCTTGGCTAAACGCATCACAAACAACAGCATCTGGTAGGAAAGGAGCAACCACATGGCAGCAGTTCAACAAAAAATTAAAGAATCAACTGGCGATAAGCTATTTCTGACTACTATTTATATTCTACTCAGCCTCGTGGTCATCGCGGTGATTTATCCGCTAATTTTTATCATCAGCAGCTCAATTAGCAGTCCAGCAGCCGTTACCTCCGGTCGAGTCTGGTTATGGCCTGTAGATATTTCCTTCAAAGGTTTCAAGGTTCTGCTAAATACACCTGAGATCATTACAGGCTACGGCAACTCCATTTTTTATACAGCCGCAGGGACGTTCATTAGTGTTGTGCTTACGATCATGATCGCGTACCCTTTATCACGCAGAGGTTTTTTCGGACGCAACACTTTGATGATGATCATCACCTTTACGATGATATTCAGCGGCGGGCTGATTCCGACCTATATGGTCGTGAAGGAACTCCATTTGATTGATACCCGCTGGGCACTGCTGATACCAAACGCGATTTGGGTATGGCAGGTCATTATTGCCCGGTCATTCTTTCAATCCTCCATTCCGGAGGAGCTGCTGGAAGCCAGCGAAATCGACGGTTGCAGTGATATGCGGTTTGTCTGGAGCGTTGTCATTCCGTTATCGAAGCCCATTATCGCGGTGTTAGTCCTTATGTATGCGGTAGGACAGTGGAATGCATACTTTGACGCTTTGATTTATTTGAAATCAGCGAATTTGTTCCCGCTTCAGCTTGTCTTACGAAGCATTATCATCCAGAACAACAGTGCAGGTACAATGGATGCGATGAAAATGGTGGAGCGGCAGCAGCTTGCTGAGCTACTCAAATATGCACTTATAGTTATCGCTACTCTGCCTGTACTTGTTATCTATCCGTTTGTTCAGCGTTATTTTGTCCAAGGAATGCTGGTCGGTTCAGTTAAAGGCTAATTCACAGCTTTCAGAATCTGGAGAGGGGGAGAGGCATGCAGTAAAATGACAGAAAGATATCGTACCTGCTAAATTATAAAAGGGAGTGATCGGATTTGAAGAAAAGTATGATGACCTTGTCATTGGTGCTGGTATTAATTCTTACGGTGGTGTTAAGCGGATGTGCTAATAAAAATACAGATAACACATCCTCCGCACCTGCTGACTCAGGTAACTCGGAATCAGCAAGCAAACCGGTGGAAATCAGCGTGTTCTCGGTTCAGGAATCCGGGATCGATGTTCCTACCAATAAATTTTCGAAATTTGTGGAAGACAAATTCAATATTAAATTCAAATGGGAAATCAACCCTTCAGACGGAGCCAAGGAAAAGCGCCAAATCTCACTTGCTAGTGGCGACTACCCTGATGCTTACCTGCTCACTCACTATATCGATCAGTTCTCACAGGCAGATCTTCTGAAGTATGGCAAACAGGGCGTGCTGATTCCTCTGAACGATCTAATTGATAAATATGCTCCGAATATTAAAGCGGCTATGGAAAAGAACGATAATTTAAGAACGCTTAACACAGCGCCTGATGGTAACATCTACGGGCTTGTCGCTTACACAGAATGCTTTCACTGCTCCTATCCGAGCAAAATGTGGCTCAATACCGAGTGGCTGAAGAAGCTGAATCTGGAAATGCCGAAGACAACCGAAGAATTCAAAAAAGTGCTGGAAGCTTTCAAAACACAAGATCCGAACGGGAATGGAAAAGCAGATGAAGTGCCGCTGAGTGGCTCCATTGAGGAGTTTGGTGTACGCATTGTACCATTCCTCATGAATGCCTTTGTATACGATGATGACCGCAATTATCTGAACATGATGGATGGAAAAGTTCAATCTGCGGCTGTCACACCGGAGTGGAAGGAAGGCCTGACCTATATCAAATCTCTGTTTGACGCAGGTTTGATTGATCCAGGGGCATTCACACAGAATGCGGAAGCCTTTAAGAAAATCGGTGAAAATGCCGATGCGGAAATTCTGGGCGCTGGTGCGGGCATGCACCCTGCGATTTTCGTCAATATTGATCCGGGCAATAGAAGCTCGGCACACTACAATCCTGTACCGCCGATTAGCGGACCGGAAGGTATCTCCTATGCGACTCATGATGCAGGTGGCGTATCCCCAGGAGCGAAATTTGTCATCACCAACAAAGCTAGCGAGGAAGCACAGATCGCTTTAATTAAAATGGTAGACTACATGTTTACTTCTGAAGGACAGACCAATGGTGGCAGCGGTATGAAGGGCATCGATTGGACTGATCCAGAAGAAGGCGATGTAGCGCTGGACAAAGATGTTAAACCAGTGATCAAGACCATTCCTATGGCGGAGGGCGAAGCGCCGCGTAATGCGGGCTGGAGCGGTATGGGGCACTTCTATATGCCAAAAGAGTACCGTGATACCTTCGTTCAAGCTACTGACATCTACGCTTCCAGTGGTTATGAACGCAGATTGTATGATGCGACTCTGCTGTATGAAGGACATGAGCCTAAAGAATTATTCCCGATCTGGTCGATTTGGATTGATCCAAGCGAAATCGATGAAGCGAGTTTACTGCAAACCAACATCAAGAATTACATTGAGCAAAATCAGCTTCAATTCATCACGGGCAACAAGGATCTTAATAAAGATTGGGATGCATATATAAAAGGTCTGAAAGACTTGAAGCTAGATCGTTATCTCGAAATCTTGCAAAAGGCTTACGAAACTTCTAAAAAATAAAATATTGAAATCAGAATCAGGTGCTGTAAGATATACCCCAGCACCTGATTTCTTGATTTCAAGGAAAAATATACATTTTTATTTACGGAGGTTCAATCATGACAGAAGAGAAACATTGCAATCATCAATTTGTGGTTCCAAGACGGGGACTACCGAATACAAGCGTAAGACTTGCGGGAAAGGAGCCGGTGACTGTCGCCTTTTTGGGTGGTTCCATTACAGAAGGGGCAGGTGCTTCCGACGCGGACACATTTAGCTGGAGAGCGCTGACTTGTAAGTATCTGCAGGAGCGATTTGCGAATCATGAATTCCGCTTCATCAATGCGGGAGTGGGTGGAACGAATTCCACGCTGGGCGCTCACCGATTACAGTCGCATGTCCTGCAATACGGCAAGATTGATCTACTATTCGTTGAATTTAGCGTCAATGACGGCAACGACCGGGAAGAATCCATTAGAGGTATGGAAGGAATTGTGCGCCAGTGCAGACGGTTGTCGCCCGGCACTGACATTTGCTTCTTGTATACGGCAGCAGAGAAGAATCTGTCAGAGAGCAATCCCTTTAACATTGCCGTCCACGAAGAAGTAGCTGAGCATTACGATCTTCCATCTGTTAATTTTGCAGCTAGAGTTTATGCACAGACCCAGGCCGGACAAATGGAATGGACTGAGCTGGCTCCGGATGGATATCATCCCAATGATGACGGACATGCGCTGTATGCTTCTTTTTTACAGGAATATTTGGATGCAGCTCTTGTTCCTGACAACACACATTCAAATACCGGAAGCGCGTTAAGTATTGCTCCTTTGGAGGAGCGAAATTATGAATACGGTAATTTACTGGATTTCAGAGGCGCTGATCATGCAGATGGGTTCGAGCTACGCGAGCTTACCCCTGATGATCCACTGATGAACTGGCGATTTGGAACGGAGCATTTATATACAGACAGCAAAGAGGCATCTTTTTCTTATACAGTAACCGGACAGAGTGTGGGTCTGCTGCTGCTCTACGGCCCGGACAGTGGGATATTCGAATATTCGCTCAATGGCGGTCCCTTTCATGCGGTTAACTTATTCGATGAATGGTGTCCGCTTGCGTTTCGGCCTATTATTGCTATGTTCGGAATCGAGGAACAACGTCAGGAATTGCAAGTAACCGTGCGAATTACAGGGGAAAAGGATGAACAGAGTAAAGGCACCAGTCTGCGTATTTTGCAGCTAATGTACAATTGATTAATTTAACCGAGAGGATTATACTGCCTCATATTAAGCGTTTACAATACTAAGAAAGTGGGTGTTGATCATTTCTTTTACAGAACACAGCGTCGATTCTTCTCCTATCGTAATCCGCCTGACTGATTTTGGTGTTCTGCCGGATTCCGGCTTGGATGCTCAGCCAGCCATGACAAGAGCTATTGAGGCAGCCGCCGAAATAACTGGGCCGGTCCTGCTGGATTGTCCAAATGGCTGCTATCATTTCTATCCGGAAGAGGCGATCCGGAAACCCTACTACATCTCCAACACTACCAGTGAAGAAGAGAATCCTGATGTCACCAAGACTATAGGTATTCTCTTAAAGGGGCTGCACAATTTAACATTTGAAGGCAATGGCTCTCTATTTATCTTCCATGGCAAGCAGACTATGTTCTTGCTGGAAGGATGCAAAAATGTAGAGATTCGTAATTTACATACCGACTACGCTCGGCCGACTGTGACAGAGATGGAGATTACTGAAAGCGGTACTCATTATTTCGATGTCCAGGTTCACCCCGATTCACGGTATGAGATCAGGGATGGCAAGCTGGTCTGGATCGGTGAGGGCTGGAGCTTCTCGGAAGGACCAATGCAGACCTATGATCCACTTAGCAATACGACTTGGCGGGTGGACAACTGGTCGGAGCTGGCTGATTCGGTTGAAGAGCTGGAGCCGATGAAGCTCCGCTTGCATTTTGATCATGGGCCTGAGGTTGTCCCCGGGCAGGTCCTGCAAAGCCGTGATGGTATTCGCGATCAGGTAGGTGTCTTCATTGTGGAAAGCTCTAACATCACCTTCAGCGATGTGGGGCTGCATTTTTTACACGGACTTGGTGTTGTAGGGCAGTTCAGCGACAATCTCACCTTTCAACGTATGGATATTTCGCCGCGCCTGGAGACAGGCCGAACGGTTACTGGCTTTGCGGATTTCATCCACATGTCCAGCTGCCGAGGTAAAATAACTGTTGCGGACAGCCGTTTTGCCGGTTCTCATGATGACGTCGTCAATGTCCATGGTACCTATCTACGGATCGTGGAGAAGCTGTCTGCGAATAGGGTGAAGGTTCGGTTCATGCATCCGCAGACTTACGGTTTTATGGCCTTCCATCCAGGAGACGAAATTGAATTTGTTCGTTCTGGCTCTCTGACCACCTATACTGCTAATAAAGTGATAGAGGTTACGCGTCTCAACCCACGGGAGCTAATATTGACTTTAGCACAGTCTATTCCTGAAGGAATTGGCAGCCATGATGTGATCGAGAATGTAACCTGGACACCGGAGGTTGAAGTCGTAAATAATCACCTCGCTCGGGTACCGACCCGCGGTATCCTTGTGACAACCCGGCGTAAAGTAGAGATTAAGGGGAATGTTTTTGATCGGATGCAAATGAGTGCGATTCTGGTTGCCCTGGATGCGGAGTCTTGGTATGAGTCTGGCAAGGTGGAGGATGTAACCATCGCCCAGAATCATTTTATTGAATGCGGGGGCAACGAGCATCCGGTTATTTTCATTTCGCCAGAGAACACAGAGGTTGATGAGAGCACTCCTGTTCATCAGGGTATAGTTATTAAGAACAACAGGTTCGAGACTGGTGAAACGTTAGTCCTTAGTGCCAAGAGCACCCGCGGACTGGTCTTCAGTGCTAACGAAATTGTCATGGGTGGGGAAAGAACGAACTGTCTTTCCAGTGTTGCGGATGCGATACGTTTAACCGCCTGTAGCGATGTCGATATTCAGGATAATTAATTCAATGAGCTAGGGCAGGTTGTGTTAGATCGCGATATGGATCGGTAGATCGATGTATAGAAAACGCTTTATCTGATCTTTATAATGAGGGCAGACTTGGGGGAATACATTATTTAATTCATGACAGATCGTGAGGGAGAGAACCAATGAAACTTCAATATGACAAGCCAGCAAATGTATGGACCGAAGGGCTTCCGATTGGGAATGGTCGTCTGGGTGGTATGATCTTCGGCGGTGTGGAACAGGAGAAAGTCAGTCTAAACGAGGATACATTATGGTCGGGATTCCCGAAGGATGGGAACAATCCAGGTGCTAAGGAAGCTTTGCCAAAGGTTCGAAAGCTGATTCAGGAGGGCCGGTATACAGAAGCGGACACCCTGACTAGAGAGATGCTAGGTCCGTATACCCAATCGTATCTGCCTTTTGGAGATTTACTACTTCGTTTTGAGCATGGTGGTGTTTATCAATCCTATCGGCGGACATTAGATATTGAACATGCGGTTCACCGCGTTGAATACAAGATTGGTAATGTTACTTATACCCGTGAGATGTTCGCTTCACATCCTGATCAGTTGCTCGTGCTGCATCTGACTGTAAGTGCACCGGGAGCGCTGAATGTACATGCTACACTAGATAGTTCGCTTCGGCATAGCCTTCGCGCTCAGGGTGATAACTTTGTACTCTCGGGAACTGCACCGGAGCATGTTGATCCAAGCTATTTTTGGAGTGACAATCCGATCCAATACGGAGAACCTGGCAAGAGCAAGGGCATGGCCTTTGAAGGACAACTCTCCGTAGTAGCAGAGGATGGGGAAGTTACCGTTGACGGTAGTGGAATTCATCTGTTGGGAGGAACGGCTGCAACCTTCTATTTCAGCGCGGCTACAGGCTTTAATGGCTTTGACAAAATCCCGGGAGCTGAGGGGAAAGATGCTTCTGCTATTGCAGCTTCTTACTTGGCAGATGTGAATGGAAAGTCTTACGACAGCTTGCTTCAAGCGCATGTCGAGGATTATCGATCACTTTTTGACCGAGTGAAGCTCCAATTAGGTAAGACACAAGCCCCGGAGTCGATGTCCACGGAGCAACGGATTACGACATACGCGGCACAAGACCCTGGTCTTGTCGAGTTGCTGTTTCATTACGGGCGCTATTTGATGATCGCAAGCTCGCGCCCCGGAACACAGGCTACTAATCTGCAGGGAATATGGAATGCGGTTACCCGTCCGCCGTGGAGTAGCAACTATACACTGAACATCAATACAGAGATGAATTATTGGCCAGCTGAAATTTGTAATCTGGCGGAATGTCATGAGCCGCTGCTGGATATGATCGGAAATTTGGCGAAGATGGGTGCGGAGACTGCTCAAGTCAATTATGGTGCCCGAGGCTGGGTGGCTCATCATAATACGGATCTTTGGGCACAGACAGCACCGGTGGGGGATTATGGTGACGGAGATCCAAGCTGGGCTTACTGGACGATGAGTGGCGTTTGGCTGACACAACATCTCTGGGAGCATTATGCTTTTGGCGGGGACGAGGAATATTTACGGACTTCCGCTTATCCTGTGATGAAGGAGGCGGCTCTGTTTGCACTGGATTGGCTTATTGACGATGGTAACGGAAGGCTTATGACCTCCCCATCCACTTCACCAGAGCATAAATTCCAGACAGCGGAGGGCTTGGCTGCAGTCAGCGCAGGTGCTACTATGGATATTTCGCTCATCTGGGAGCTGTTTACGAATTGTATCGAGGCTTCGGAAACGCTTGGAACGGATGAGGATTTGCGTGCAGAATTGGTAAGTGCTCGTGAACGTTTATTGCCACTGCAGGTTGGTAAGTACGGACAGTTGCAGGAATGGTCCTTAGACTTTGAGGATGAAGATATGTATCACAGACATACCTCACATTTGGTCGGTATCTATCCGGGCCGGCAGTTGTCAGAAGAAGAGACCCCTGAGCTGTTCGCTGCCGCCAAAACTTCGCTTGAACGGCGTGGGGACGAGAGCACGGGCTGGAGTCTGGGCTGGAGAGTTGCGCTCTGGAGCCGCTTCCGGGACGGCAACCGCTCACTACGACTGCTCTCAAACATGCTGCGGCTGGTGAAGGACGGGGAGTCCGAACAGTATAGTCACGGCGGGGTTTATGCCAATCTGCTTGGCGCCCATCCACCGTTCCAAATCGATGGTAACTTCGCCGCTTCTGCCGGAATTGCTGAGATGCTACTGCAATCTCACCTCGGGTATCTCGATCTGCTGCCTGCACTGCCAGATGAATGGCAGGAGGGAAGCGTCGCGGGGCTACGTGCACGCGGTGGCTTTGAAGTTAGCATTCAGTGGGATAGAGGCCATCTCGTGGAAGCACAGATTACCTCCCTTCTAGGCAATGAATGTGTGATCCGCACAGATGCTTCGCTTATGGTGAGTAATGGCGGCAGCGAGATGAAGTATGAACGTTCTGCAGATGGAATGTTGAGCTTTCCTACGACCGCAGGCCAGACCTACAAGCTTATAGTTGGTAAGTAATAGTAGTCAGTTTCATACGAATATGGACAGCAGCAGGGATCTGAATTACAGGTTCTGCTGCTGTTTTTTTGTACGAATATAATGCTGATCAAGAATTAGGGAAAAACTCCCTGAAATTCGGAGATTTTTGCTCGTAAGACTAACAATCAGGGAATTTCTCCCTGAAATTCATCCGATCTGGTGGTGAATTTGGAATTCACTCTGTTTTTTAGGGAGGTTTTCCCTAATCTATCTCTTCTAGCTGCCCGAAGGTGAAAACGGAGTGTGGATACGAAATTGTTGAGCATGAGCAGTATTTTATGTACAGCCTCTTCTTCTTGTCATCGACATGAATATTAGGGGGATTAAGGTTTGTGCTAGATGTGTTAGATCGCGGTATGGATCGGAAGATCGTTGTATAGAAAACGCTTTATCTGATCTTTATAATGAGGGCATACTTGGGGGACACAGGTACAGAGCCTGCCGCCTTCAAGGTCCAAAACGCAGTAACAAGGAGGCAAATCATGCTAACTGATAGTGCTACAACGGTAAAAGTGAATACGGACACAGCATCTCTTATCCGTGTAACCAATGATGAGGTGAATCTAGAGATTGATCTCGGGACGGGTGAAGCATCCGTTGCCCGCGGAAACACTTCTCATGTAAAAGGGATTCGCAGTGCATTCCGCTGGCAAGGTCGGGAATACAACACTGAACATTATCAGAGCCACACAATCAAGTCTCAGGAAGTGGTAGTTCGTGAGGGCTTTGGAAAAGGTGTTCACGTAGTCATTTTGCACGAAACGTCCCTGCTGCCACAGCTGGAGCAGCATTTCTATATTTATGAATCTTCATCATTTGTATTGATGCAAATCGTAATCGCAAGCGCAAGCGATGAAGAGATCAAGGCAAACCGGATGGCAGTCCTTCAGACCAAATCGGTGTCAATTGGCGGGGAGTCAGGTCAACCAGAAGAACCGAGCATTCTGCGTGTGCCGTATGACAACGACAAATGGGTCAGATATACAGTAGTGAAACCGCCGATGGATACGGAAAGCTATGAAGTTACTGCATTGTTCGCGCCGGAAAGCCGGCAGGGAATTATTATGGGTTCCATTACACATAAGGTGTGGAAAACAGGGATTCGTATCAAAAGCGAGCAGAGCGGAAGGATCGAGGAGCTGGATCTTTACGGCGGCGCTGTAAGTGAAATGACTCGCGATTCCCAGCCACATGGTTATGTGAAAGGAACAAGAGTAGAGTCGCCGCTCGTTTTCGTAGGGTTCTATGATGATTACAGAAAAGGTCTTGAAGCGTACGGTCAGGCTAATACCTGGATAGAGGCTCCTCTGTCATGGGATGGCGGCGTTCCTATCGGCTGGAATAGCTGGTCTGCGGCAATGGCTGAGCTTGATTACGATCTGTATACGTCCACCAGTAATTTTCTGAAGAATGAAGTGCAGCCGCTAGGATTCCAGAATGAGGACACGCTATACATCAACTTTGATGCTTTCTGGGACAATTTCACACCAGAAGAAATGAAGAATGCACTGGACCTGGTTAGGGAGAATGGTCATAGACCGGGAACTTACTGGACGCCTTTTGCCTTCTGGGGAAGTCCGGTTCAGTTTGGAGATCTCGTGGAAGGTACAAACGGAAAATACACTTATGGTGATATCCTGCTGCGGGACAGTGAAGGAGAAATTCTGCCGGATGTTGATGGAGGGCTGGCCATTGACCCGACACATCCAGGCAACCTGCAAAGAATAGATTGGTATACGAATAAATTCATCTCGGAAGGCTTCGAGTATGTCAAGCTAGACTTCTTGGCACATGGTGCACTGGAAGGGCAACATTACAATCCGGAAATTACGACGGGAATTGCGGCATATCACTATGGGATGACTTACTTGCAGAACAAGCTCTCACCAGAGGTGATCGGTCGGCCGTTCTTTATCAATCTATCCATCGCACCATTGTTCCCTTATGCATTTGCGCATAGCCGCCGGGTATCCTGTGACGTCTTTGGTACACTGCACGATACAGAATATTTGCTGAATTCGTTGACACATGGCTGGTGGATGAGTCATACCTTGTACCATTACAATGACCCGGATCATTCCGTGCTCTACAAGAGCCACAACCAAGATGCCACTGGCTGGCATGAAGGACGGAGCCGACTGACTGCTTCGGTCATCGCTGGAACGGTACTTCTGCTAGGCGATGATTTCCGAAAAGAAGAAGCAGCCGCACGGGCCAAAGCGTGGCTGGGCAATAAAGAGATTATGGATGTCGCCCGCCTAGGGAAGACTTTCCACCCTGTCGAAGGGGATCTTGGCAAGCAAGCTTCCGATACTTTCGTACTTGAAGATGCAGAAGATGATGTATTCTATCTTGCTGTCTTCAACTATGATGCTGCGAATTCTGCTCATAAATCTATCTCCTTGGAGCGTGCAGGGCTGAAGGGTCAAACAGCTTACCAACTGCTTGATCTATGGGAAGGCATACAAGGGGAAACAGCGGGAGAGCTTGTAGTTACGCTCGAACCGGCAGAGTCCAAAATCTTCAAATTAACGGCAAAAGCCAACTGATTATACACATTGAAAAAAGAATACGCGTAACCGCTTCTCGCGGATAGCGCGTATTCTTTTTTGTTGGAGTCTTACATTCGTATTCGGCTTTGCGGATTAAGGCGGTATTGTGTTGGATTAATGCCGTAGCAGGTACTGAAATGTCTGGAGAAAGGATGGATGGAAGGATAACCCAGCTTCTCAGCGATCGCAGTCACACTAAGCTCACTCTCCAGAAGCAGTCCTGCCGCCCGCCTCATGACTAAATTATGATGATAGACGCGCGGCGTCATTCCGGTCTCCCGTAGAAACAGCTCATGGAAATATGTCCGCTTGAGCCCGCAGAACTGTGCCCAATCTTCGATAGACTTACCACGCTCGGGGTGGGTGTTCAAATATTCCAGCAGGCGGACAATACGATAATCACTTGGCTGATGCTGATGGAGGGCATTATACCAGCTCAAGATCCAGCCGTACAGATAGCTATTGGCCGTCTCATTACGATAGAACAGCGCGTCATTGTAAGACTTGGCAATCATCACAAGACTATCGTATAGCAGGGGATATTTAGCTAGTGGAAATACGCAAGGCAACTCGTTCAGCTCGGCACAGGGTGCTTCGGTGGCTTTTTTTTCAAATTGTAAGACTTCAGGGGCATGGATAAATGAAAGGTTATTGGATACTGGAGAGCGGTTGTCCCATAAATCAAAATAGATGTTGTAGGACGACAGTGGATGAGAAGGCACGATATGAAAAGCATGGGGTTGACCGGGACGGAGAAAGACAAGCGTCCTCCGTTCAATCGGATAACGTATTCCGTCGATTTCCATCTCACCGGGGCCATCAGTAAACAAGTGGAACGCGTATGCATTACCGACTCTCAGATGCTCATTGCTGCTGCCGTCGTACACATAAGGCATGATTGCGCCGACATACGGAGTCATTTCAGATAGTTTATTCATGCGGCCCCTCTTTTCTTATCTTACCGTACAAATCGTCAAATAATCGAACAGGTCAACAAAGACAGTGATTCATTCAAATGATACGATAAATACAGTGAATCCGCAACATAATGGATAGGTTTAAGAAAGTATGATTCATCTTGAAAGAGATGGAATTATGAATTATTTCACATTATATAGCGGATTAATTAACAACATTTTTTAGAGGGTTATCGCGCTTGCACAGATTCTACTATGGACAGGAGAAAATAAAATGAGCGATTTTAGATTATGGTATTCTACCCCTGCAACGGATTGGTCACAAGGATTGCCACTAGGTAATGGAAGAATAGGTGCAGTAGTGATAGCTGCTCCGTATCGTGAGGTATGGAACATGACCGAGGTTACCTACTGGTCGGGTCAAGCTGAGTCAGAGCCTGCTCCTTTCGGAGGCAAAGCTGCGCTGGAAGAGATGCGGAAGTACTTCTTTGCTGGCGATTATAATGAAGGTGACCGTCTAGCCAAACAACATCTGCAGCCGAAGAAACGAAATTTCGGTACGAACCTTGGTTTATGCGAGGTTGTCATTGACTTTGCAGAACAGGACACGGATTCCGGGCCAGCAGTAGCTATCGAGCGAGAGCTGGATTTGACCTGTGCGGTGGCTCAGACGGTGGTTCAAAGTAGAGGAACAACGCTGCATCGTGAGATTTTTGCCTCCCATGCTGATGATCTGGTGGTCTCAAGAATTTGGAGCGATGAACCGGGAGGTGTATCCTTTACGATCGGTCTGGAGGGTGGTTCAGAGTCGTTTACGACTCAAGTCGTGAATGACGACACTATTGAATTCAGAGGACAAGCCACAGAGAATGTGCATAGTGACGGCACTTGCGGGGTATGGGCAAAGGGACAAATTAAGGTAAGCATTTCCGGCGGTACGATGTACAGAGGGGACGGTCAATTGAGAATTGCCGGGGCCAATGAGGCGCGAATTTATTTTGCCGTCAGCACCGATTACAACCGTAGTAACTCGGAGTGGGAAATGGAGAGCAGCAGCACATTACAGCAGGCTTTGATTAAAGGATATGCGCAGTTAAAAGAAGATCATATCGAAGATTATGAGCAAGAATATGGTAAGGTGGATATCCAATTAGGTACAACTGGGAAGGTGAATCTGCCGACTGACAGGCGTATTCGATTACTGGCACAGGGCCAGGAGGAAGATTCGCAGTTGTTCGCGTTGTTCCTGCAGTACGGACGTTACCTGACTATCGCTGGAGCACGGGCAGACTCCCCGTTACCGCTGAATTTACAGGGAATATGGAATGATGGTGAGGCTTGCCGTATGGGGTGGAGCTGTGACTATCATTTGGACATCAATACGCAAATGAATTACTTTCCGACGGAAGTCGTAAATCTTGGGGATAGTCATTTACCATTAATGCGCTATATTGAGGGTTTGTCTCATGCTGGAAAGTCAAGCGCTCGCGATTTCTATGGCAGCAAAGGCTGGGTAGCACATGTATTCTCGAATGTCTGGGGATTCACGGCTCCGGGCTGGGAGACATCTTGGGGGCTAAACGTTACAGGTGGACTATGGATTGCGACGCATCTGATGGAGCATTATGAATACAGTCAGGACCGTGTGTTTCTGGAGCAACAGGCATATCCAGTGCTAAAAGAAGCCGCAGCATTCTTCCTAGATTATATGACCATTCATCCAAAATACGGCTGGCTGGTGACCGGACCTTCTAATTCGCCGGAGAATCATTTCTATCCTGCGGATAGCAGCGAGGGCGCACAGCAGCTGTCTATGGGTACCACTATGGATCAGATGCTGGTGAAAGACCTTTTTGAGTTCTGTTTGAAGTCTGCGAAACTACTGAATACGGATGAGGAACTACAGGAGCAGCTGGAGCAAGCGATATCCAAGCTGCCACCATTTCAGATCGGCAAGAGAGGACAGCTGCAAGAATGGCTCGAGGACTACGAGGAAGCGCAGCCGGAGCATCGGCATTTGGCCCATTTGTTCGCGGTATATCCAAGTAATCAGATCACACCAGGTAAGACACCTGAACTTAGCGCTGCGGTGAGAGTAACACTTGAGAACCGGATGGTTCAGGAAGAACTGGAGGATGTGGAATTTACCGCCGCATTGTTCGGTCTCGGCTTTGCCAGATTGTATGATGGGGAAAAGGCCTTTAATCATATTTCTCATTTGATTGGTGGACTCAGTTTCGATAATTTATTTAGCTTTTCCAAATCGGGCATTGGAGGAGCGGAGTGCAATATTTTTGTGATCGATGGGAATTTCGGGGGTACGGCTGTTATTGCCGAGATGCTGCTGCAAAGCCATGAGGGTGAGATTCATCTGCTGCCTGCACTTCCAAAAGCATGGGGTACAGGATCGGTATCTGGACTGCGGGCCAAAGGAAATGCTGAGGTTGATGTAGCTTGGGACAATGGTCAATTGGTGAAAGCTACGATCCGTACCTACTCGCCAGGAACCGTGACACTTCGGTTGGGAGATAGAAGAGCTACTGTTCAAGGAGAAATAGGAGGAAGCTACTATTTTAACAGTCAGTTAGAGTTGGTATAATGATTCAGCGGGGGTGATATGAACCCCCGCTTTAATTATGCAGGGTTATTAGCGCATAATTAAAGGGCTATCCGGTCTGTTATGGACCGGATAGCCCTTTTGCCGATGTCTGCAAATTAACGATTCATGCCTGAAAATAACTTTCATTTATTTGGATCATAGTAGCCTAAGGGGAAAAGAATATAATAGAAGAAACAGATGCAGACAACAAAGAGGAGGGGACATCAGTGTATAGTATTTTTCTAGTTGATGATGAAGAAATAGGCCTTGAGATGATGAGAGATTATATCCGCTGGGAAGAAATGGGCATTTATGTCGTCGGAACTGCGAGTAATGGTAGAGAGGCTCTAGAGAAGATAGAGGCCATTAGACCTGATATTATTCTTACAGATGTCCAGATGCCGATTATGAACGGTATTGAAATGGCTAAAAAAATACATGAGAGCTATGACTGGATGCAGTTAATGTTCCTGACTGGGCATGACGAATTCAACTATGTAAAATCGGCTCTAAATGTAGGTGCTGTTGGATATTTACTGAAGCCCCTCGACTTGAATGAAATTGGAAGCGTTATCGCAAAGGTGAAGCAGCGCTGTGAGGAAGTTCAAATGAAGAAACGTTCCATGGAGGCGGCTAAAACGAACCTTCTTAAGGAGCTTTCCTATGAAAAAAATGCGGAACATGCCGCTGATCTGGCGACCAGCTATTGCAAGCTTACCCGTAAGTCTGAGAGGAATCGCTACGCAATGGCGCTGTTCAGTATCGATCCGATTGAGGCAGAGGGGGAACAGCAGAGTCTGGAGGATTGTAAGAACCGGTTGGTAGCTTTTCTGGATCATTTCTTCAAGTCGAAGAATATAGAGACGGTATTTGTGCCCTACAAAGATGGGGAGGTAGGTGTGTTTATGGAAGCACGCCAACAGCCTGGGTATTATGCGTGGGAGGATTTGGCCGCGGCTATCCGAAGTGGACTGGATTTCACAGTGACGGCAGCAGTCGGTGCACAGGAAACCGAATTAACGGAGGTTCATTGTCTGTATAAGCAGACGCGTGAAATCCTAAACGAGCGTTTCTATAAAGGTACGGGTTCAATTATTCATGCCTTGGCGATTTCAAACCAGTTTGATAGTGAGCATGTGCCTCCTTTTAATAGGAAAGAGTGGTTTGAAGCTATCAATCAGCTAGATTTCGAGCAAGCCGCACAGAAGCTGCATCAGTATTTCGAGGGGCTAGCCACACTAAGAATCAAGAAAAAAAATATCTGCGATTGGGCGATTGATCTTGTCGATGAGCTGCTGGAGCAACTGCATCAACCTGTTCCTGAGGGGGTTAAACGGGCGGAGTTATATCATTCCATCTATAATGCACTGACTTTAAATGAGATTGAGGATTTGATCCTGGGCACTGCAGGCAATGCTATGAGCTTGCTGGGTGAGCGGCTTATGGACAAAAACACGAAGCTAGTTCACAAGGTTCGCAGTATGATCGACCAGAATTTTGATCAGCCGATTACGATCAATAGCTTATCTGATCAGGTTTATTTATCGCCCAACTATTTACGCTCCATTTTTAAAGACAAGACTGGTATCACGATTCACGATTATTTAACACGTATCCGGCTCGATAAGGCTACAGAGTTGCTGGCTGACGGCTCGCTCAAAATTCAGGATATCGCTCAAAGAGTCGGTTACGAAAGCACGTCTTATTTTATCTCCCTATTTCTGAAGAACCAAGGAGTTACACCTAACGAGTATAGGAAGAGTCTATGATTGTGCCAGCGCTTCGGTTCGGCAAATAGGAAATAAAGTTACTTTCCCTTACGAATAGTAAACTTGCGATATGGATATTAATCCCTCTGCTTTTTACAATTAAGCATGTATTATAACTAGCACATGTGAGGGGCTTCATTCATCAAGGCAATCAAAGGTGTTTTAGTTCATCGAAAATCGGTAGCGCTTTCAAGATGCTTCTTAACCAACTCCTTTGATGACTTGATGGACAGATATAGCCCGAATATCACAAAAAG
The DNA here is from genome assembly GCF_042723305.1 of Paenibacillus sp. NPDC058367. Lineage (NCBI taxonomy): Bacteria > Bacillati > Bacillota > Bacilli > Caryophanales > Paenibacillaceae > Paenibacillus > Paenibacillus sp. NPDC058367. The sequence goes on along the minus strand of NZ_JBHXIZ010000003.1, from coordinate 537,246 downwards.
TGCAAGGAGACCTACAAACGGAGGGATTAAATGTTCGGGAAAGCAATGAAAAGAGGATTTTTGTTCTTGGTCATCATCTGCTTGGTAATAGGCAGTGGCGGTCAGTTTGTCAGTACGGTTTATGCCGATGATACGGAGAATACTACCTATGAAGCTGAAGCTGATGGAAATGCTATGACTGGCAATGCTTCTATTTCTGAACACCCAGCGGCTTCCGGGGGGCAGAAAGTCGGAGGCATGTATCAAGGAAGCACTTTGCAGTTCAATCATGTGACTGTAAGTGAGAGTGGGAATTATAAAATTACAGTGTACTATATCTCTGGCGATTCGCGGCCATTCAATATCAGTGCCAATGGCGGCGATAAGCAGTTTGAAGAACCACCCAAGACAGTGGATTGGGATACGGTGGGAACTTATGATGTGACACTTTCGCTGAATGCTGGAGAGAACAGCATCCTGATTGATGACAACAACTGGTATTCTCCAGACATCGACAAGATCGTAATTCATGGACTGGACGACAGCGACCCAGGTGAAGGATCTGGAGGCGACTGGAAGGAGAAGCTGCATGGTGCAATCATAGAAGCTGAAGCGCCTGAAAATATAATTACAGGCAACGCCAAAATAGCGGACAGCAGCGTTGGTTCCGGTGGGAAAATTGTAAAGGATATGAATAAAAACAGTACTTTACAGTTCACAAATGTCACTGTGCCGGCAGCGGGAACGTATTTGATCCGTATTTCCTATATTTCCGGTGACCAGCGGCCTGTCTATATGCAGGTGAATGATGGACTGGATGAATTGGTTGATCTGCCAAAGACAGCAAGCTGGGATACGGTAGGAACTTATGATGTAGAAGCCTCCTTGCAGGAAGGGCTGAACACGATCACTTTCTCGGATCATGACTGGTACTCTCCAGATTTCGACCGGATTGAAGTCATTCCGTATACGATCAGTTATGAAGCTGAGTCTCCGGTTAATGATTTAACTGGAGAAGCGCGAGTTGGCGATAGCCCGAATGCTTCCGGTGGACAGAAGGTAGGGTATCTGAATGGCGGCAGTTCCTTAACTTTCAATAAGATTACGGCTCCGATGACAGGGGATTATCGGATCACGGTAGCTTATTTCTCAGGTGACCCGCGCAGCTTATACGTCAGCGCTAATGGTGGGGCAGAGCAGTATTATGAACTGCCAAAGACACCAGACTGGGATACGGCGCTCACATATGAGCTTACACTGCCCCTGAACGAAGGCGAGAATACAATCAAATTCTCAGACGGCAACTGGTACGCGCCAGATCTGGATCGAATTATTGTAGAACCGGCATTGGGTACAGATCCTAATCCTCCAGTTGAAGAGGAAAGTGATCTGGGGACACCAGGGGCTTCGAATAACTACGGGGCCATCACCGTTACCGAATATACTTATGGAACGCTCGTATCGAATGGACAATATGAGGTTTCCTTTAATACTAAGTCTGGATACGCAAGCTACAAGTGGACGGATGGTCAGAAGCTGCAAGGAATCTATAGCAGCATCAAACTCGGTGATACTCTCGTTGAGACTACAAGCTATGAGAATCATGCAAGTGTTGGTGCTCCAGTAGAAATTCAGGATGACTTCGGCAAAGGAGTGGAGCTTACTTTTGTTCACACCTCAGCTGGACAGCCAACGCTCAAACAGGTTTACAAGTTTTATGACGATCAGAAGTATTTCTTAACTCGTCTGGATGCCATTAGCGATACGGTGCTACAGACTAATTATATGTCACCTATTACCGTAAAACGTTCAGGTGGAGTGGATATCGGTGCCAGTGCAGATAATCGGGTACTAACCGTTCCTTTTGACAATGATGCTTGGATTCGTTATAAATCTCAATCTATGAACCGTGCGGATACCAGCTATGAAATGACGACTATCTTTAATAACTCGACACGCAGCGGTCTTGTGCTTGGGTCGGTCACTCATGATACGTGGAAGACCGGGATCGACTGGAAAGGTTCTTCTAATCGGCTGAATGAGCTAGCGGTTTATGGCGGGGCAGCCAGCGACGTTACACGGGATACCCAGCCTCATGGCATCCTTACAGGTGCAGAGTTGTCTTCGCCGATGATTATGGTGGGGGCATTCAGTGATTACCGCACAGGACTCGAGGAATACGGAAAAGCTAATGCGATCATCACACCTCCACTGTTGCTGAATCCTGAGTTGCCGCAAGGCGTACCGGTTGGTTTTAACAGCTGGGGAGCTTACGAAGGTACACTTTCATACCAAGACGTTGTGGATGTCTCCAATTATTATAAGGAGCACTTAAATGATTTCAATAATAACGGTAATGTATTTATTAATATGGATTCCTATTGGGACAATTTGAATGATAAGCAGCTTGCTGACGCTGTATCAGTAATTAAGGGTAATGGTCAGCATGCAGGTATCTATTGGGCACCATTTGTATATTGGGGCAACAATATGAGCCAGCCGGTAGAGGGTACCGACAATAAGTATACGTATGGCGATATTGTCCTCAAAGATGCCGAGGGCAAACCGCTGCCGACGCTGGATGGGGCTTTTCCTCTGGATGTGACACATCCAGGTGCTAAACTGCGCATGAATTATTTTTTGGACAAATTTAAGGATCTGGGCTTTACCTTTATCAAATTGGATTTCTTGACGCACGGTTCGCTTGAGGGACAACATTTCGATCCAACCGTAACGACAGGGATTCAAGCTTACAATGAAGGAATGCGTTATGTGAAAGATCGTTTGGATGGAAAAATGTTCATTAGCGCATCTATTGCGCCAATCTTTCCAAGCCAATATGCACACAGCAGACGTATTTCCTGCGACACCTACGGCAAGATCAATGAAACGGAGTACATGCTGAATTCGTTAACTTATGGCTTCTGGCAAAATGGCACGATCTACACCTATACGGATCCCGATCATTTAGCGTTGGCCCGCGCTTCCAGCTTAACTGAAGCTCGCAGTCGAATGAACTCTGGCGTCATCGCCGGTACCGTACTTCTCGGCTCTGATGATGTTAACGATCCAAAGGCACAGGAGTACATGACTGCCTTGTTTAACAACAAGGAGGTTCTCGAATTAGCGTTAAAAGGAAAAGTATTCAAGCCGCTGGAAGGAAATACGAATGCGAATGCAGCGGATACTTTTGTTATGAAAGACGGCAACGATTATTATATGGCCGTATTCAACTACAGCGCCAATGCTTCTGCAGACAAAACGGTGAATCTTGGTAGAGCCGGACTGGACGCAGCGGATTCGTACACTATGCAAGACCTATGGACGGGAGAGGTTTCGACTATTTCAGGAACACTCGCATTGTCCTTGCAGCCGACTGAATCGAAACTGGTAAAATTGACAGCTGCACCTAAGAAAGTAACAGGTGTATCGCTAGATAAGACAGAGCTAACATTAACCGCTGGTGAAACCGGCAAGCTGACGGCTACGCTATCTCCGGAAGAGGCGGCGAATAAAGCAGTACACTGGACTTCGAGCGATACGTCTGTTGCCAACGTAGTGTACGGAACGGTAACGGCTGTAAATGCTGGGAAAACCACAATTACTGTGGAAACAGTAGACGGCGGCTTCAAAGCTACGGCAGAAGTTACAGTCAAAGCAGCCTCCACTGTAGAACCGGGAAATCTTGAAGTCCCTGCGAATCCGGGTAACAACAACGGTACTCCTGGTAGCATTGTAGATCAAGAGAATGGCGCGGGCACTCTAATCCTTACATCAGAGATGCTGAAAGTAGATAGTGTGTCTGGTGAAGTAAACGTGGAGATAAAGGGAGATATACAGCAAATACAATTATCTTCTGATGTAGTTCGTCAGTTGGCGAATCATACGCTGGTTTTGAAGTCCGGTAAGTTCTCCATAAAGGTGCCTGCGGATCTGCTCCGTCAGTTGCAGAACAAGCTACCGGAAGCTCAGCGGGATGATAGCACGATAACCCTGAAATTAGTACCACTGAGCAATAAGGCGAATGAGATCATTGCTGCAGCGGAGGGAACTACTCAAGCACAGGTTAGACTCATGGGTGATATCTATGAGTTCAGTCTGTCGGTGACCACGAAAACTGGCACAACAGAAATGCTTTCTGCGTTCGAACAACCCATTACGCTAAGCCTGACAGTGGGAGAAGGCTTTGATTCCAAGCGTGGAGGCATTTACTATATTGCGGATAACGGTAAGCTGGAATATATCTCTGCGAATTATGCTGATGGTGTATTGACAGCACAAGTTAACCACTTCAGTAAATATGCTGTGCTGGAGCTCAAACGGACCTTTGTCGATGTACCAGCCAATCACTGGGCTAGTCCTGCAATCCAAGAGCTGGCGGCGAAGCTGTATGTTCAAGGGACTAGCAAAGACAAGTTTGAACCAAACCGTGCGATTACGCGTGCCGAGTTCACCTCTATGCTCGTTCATTCCCTAGGGTTGACCACAGGGGGAGATGTTAGCTTTGCTGATGTTGCACCGTCTGCTTGGTACGCAGAGTCCATTTCTATCGCTTATAAGGCGGGCATCGTGAGCGGCAGAAGTGCGACCAAGTTCGAGCCGGCTGCACAGATTACCCGTGAAGAAATCACGGTCATGTTAATGAAAGCCTATGAGCTGAAGAATGGCAAAGTAACTGTTGCTTCAACTGATGTGACATTCAAAGATATGAAGCAGGTCTCCTCTTGGGCAGCCGCTTCTGTAAAGGGAGCAGCCAGCCTAGGACTGGTTCAAGGTCAAAATGAAGGTCTATTTGCACCAAAAGGGATCGCTTCCCGAGCAGAAGCAACCCAAGTGATTTATAACTTGATTATGAAGTAATGTTAATAGAGGCTGTCTCAAAAGTAGAGTAACTACTTTGAGGCAGTCTCTTTCTGTCCCTACATTTCCTTTTGCGGCAAACGAATTTGCACAGTGGTTCCTATTCCGAGCCTACTAAACACTGTAACGCCGTAATGCTCACCAAACCTCAGTTTTATCCGTCGATCTACGTTTGAAATCCCATAACCTCGCCCGGGTTTATCGTCAAGTAAAGTGTGAAGTGTCTCACGGCTCATCCCCATACCATCATCAATTACAGATAGAATAATATCACTATTTTCGACTATGCCTTTGATATGAATATTTAGCGGGCTTTCCTGATTCCACACCGCATGAAGCACCGCATTTTCTACAAAAGGCTGCAAGGCTAGCTTGACTGTAGAGTAAGGTAAGATCGCTTCATCAATATTGTAGGTGATGTTCAGTTGTCCTTTGAATCGGATCAGTTGAATGGCATTGTAGCTTTGCGTCAGCTTCAATTCTTCATTAATAGTTAAGATGCTCTTTCCTTTATTCAGGGAGATGCGATAAAACTTGGCGAGATGAAGCACCAAATCCTGAATGCGAGTATCTTGATGTTTTAGGGCAAGAGACGAAATGGAGCCCAGTGTATTGTACAGAAAATGGGGGTTGATCTGGGCCTGAAGCAGGTCAAGCTCTGCCTCCTTGTTCTGTAGCTCCTTCTGATACACTTCGGTGATTAGACTCTTTAAGCGTGTAGTCATTTGCTTGAAGGCAAAATGAAGCTGGCCAATTTCATCATTACCTAAATATTCATCATTCGTAGGGTTGAAGTCACCACGTTCTAGCCGCCGGATCATTCGGATTAACATTCGGATACGCTTGCTAAACATCGATGCAGTAATATAAATCAGCAATAATGCGACGATTATAAAGCCTAAAGAAATTTTGATGATGAGCTCTGACAGTGATTTTGCATCCTGAATGATACTGTCATAAGGAAATATAGAGACGGTTTTCCATCCATTTGTGAGCGTGTTATAGACGGCGAAAGCCTTTTCCCCTTTATAGGTAGTATCGAATCTGCCAGAAGGCAATTCATCAAAGTTCTGATCAAGCATTTCCGGCAGACTTGTATTTAATAATTGTTTGTCGGCAGCTGATAAAATAAGGCCCTTGTCATTAACGATAAAAATATCTTTGCCGCCTGCTTCTTTCTCCATTAAAGAATAGATCACCGATTCGGATATTTCGAAGACCAGAATACCGTAGGGATATTGGTTGCGATTATTGTTCAGTAACCTAGCCAGTGTAAACATTGCGGGATTATCTTGTGACTGCGGTGAGGACAGATGAATAATATTCCCGTGAGACTGCATCAGCTGCTTGTACAGCTCTGTCTCCTTCACTTCGGGTGTAACCGGCTTGATATAGTAATTATCCTTGGGCAGTGATGGATTGTCGGAATAAATGAAAACGCTACCAAAATCGGGATAGGCAGCCATTACCGTGTCTATACGATTGCCAATATATTGATAGACGTCTAGATAAGATGGATCATCTTGATATTCGCTCGTGAGGTAAGTAGCTAGCCTATTATCCAAGTAAATAGAAGCGGAAATATGCTCATAGCTGTCCAGTTTGTTCTCCAGGTTCTTGTTGATCTGGGCCGTTGAATTCATCATATTGATGTAGATTTGATCGGTCAGCTTTGATTTTGTAAGTTCGAATGAAAAATAGACAAAAAGCATCATTGGAAGAATGGTGACCAGAACGAACACGAGGAATAGCTTGGAGCGAAAGCTAAGGTCGATAAAAGGCATATAAATATACTTTTTGTAAAAATGACGCATCGTAGAAGTCCCTTCTTTACTGTGAATTCACGGAAAGCCAAGTTTATCATATCAGACTGAATATCGAAATCCAATGCTCGAATGTTAAGAAACTCCTTTAAAAAGCGCTATCATTCGGAGGATTGAAGTATAGAAAGGAGCTCTATACGGACTTAAGATAAATAGGAGAGAAGCTGAATCGAGATGTAGCAGGGCATGCTGCACTAAATAAAAAGGGAGGGTATTTGATGCATAAAGCAAGCGCTATCAAAACAGTCAGGGGCAATAATTTTTGGTACAGATTAAAAGAGCAGAAATGGTTATTTTTGCTAATGCTACCTGCCATAATTGCGACATTGCTATTTTCCTATGGACCTATGTTTGGTATGTATATGGCATTTACAAACTATCAACCGGGTGGAGGAACATTTTTTCAACAATTTTTCCATGCTGACTTTGTTGGCTTTAAGTGGTTTGAATATTTCTTTACCACAGGAGACTTCTACCGTGTAATGCGTAATACGCTTGCGACAAGCCTCTTGACCTTGTTATTCGGGTTTCCTGCGCCGATCATACTCGCGCTTGTGCTGAATGAAGCCAAACAGGGATTTTTCAAACGCTTTACGCAGACGGTTTCTTATCTCCCGCATTTTATCTCATGGGTTATCGCCGCTAACATTGTAATTACGCTGCTAGCTTCCGATGGGATGTTCAACAATCTTCTAGTAACGCTCGGGATTGTTAACGAACCGGTAGCTTTTCTACAAAACGGACCTTTATTCTGGTGGATTATCGCCTTATCTAATATGTGGAAAGAAATGGGTTTTAGCGCCATTATGTACCTAGCTGCAATATCCGCTATTAATCCAGAGCTTTACGAAGCCGCAAGAGTAGATGGAGCAAGCCGATTCAAGCAAATGTGGAATATTACGCTCCCTGCTTTACGTCCAACTATCGTGATATTGGCCATTCTTGCAGTCGGAGGTATTTTGAATGCCGGCTTTGAACAACAATATCTGTTGCAAAATAACACTGTACTTGAGTACTCGGAAGTTATCGATATTTATGCATACAAATACGGGTTGCAAAACAGCATGTTCTCATACGGGGCTGCCGTGGGGGTATTCAAATCCGTTATTGCCTTCATTCTTGTTGTAATCGTGAATCGAATTTCTAGAAAAGTGAACGACCAAGCGTTGTTCTAAATAACAAAATGGAGAGGAGCGCTTGAGATGTTTTTGAACAGATACGGAGATCATATCTTTAAGTGTTTTGTATATTTGATTCTTATCCTTGTATTGCTAGTTACCTTCTTACCTTTTTGGAATATTCTCGTTCTTTCATTAAATGCTGCTGAGGATACTGTTCGTGGCGGCGTCTACTTTTGGCCAAGAGATATCACCTTTGATAGCTACAAACAAATTTTGAAAGATACCGAAATTATGAATGGGATATGGGTAACGGTTAAACGGACCGTAATTGGTGCACCACTATCGGTTCTTGTGATTACGATGCTTGCTTATCCGCTAAGCCGGCGGAATTTGATGGGACGCAAGGGTTGGAACCTTTACTTCGTCTTTACGATGTATTTCGGAGGCGGTTTGATTCCTTATTACATGGTGCTTAAAGCCCTGAATATGATCGACACTTTCTCCGTTTTTATTCTGCCAGGCTTGATGAATGTCTTCTATATGATTATTGTCCGTACCTTTATGGAGGGATTACCTGGTGAGATTGAGGAGTCAGCGAAGGTAGATGGAGCGAACGACTTAATGATTTTCTTCCGGATTGTGCTGCCGTTAACAACACCAGTACTCGCGACAGTGGGCCTCTTTCAGGCAATATCGCATTGGAACTCGTGGTTTGACTCCTATGCATTTACTTACAGCTCAGACCTGAAGACCTTGCAAGCGGTCCTCGTCAAAATACTGAGTCAATTCCAGACCGGAGGTATGGTATCGCAATCGCAAATGCTGGCTAACTCCGCTAAGCGAAATGCTGTTTCAAGCGATACGATCCGGATGGCAGCGACGATGGTTGCAACATTGCCTATCGTTCTAGTATATCCGTTCCTGCAAAAGTATTTTGTTAAGGGTATGACTTTGGGAGCTGTTAAGAGTTAATATGATTAAATAACCGAACGCCAGCCGGAGAGGAGTTGTCCAGCTGGCGGCCCTGAAGGGGGGTGAGCGGACAGACTTGCTTGGTTGCTTGATAGACTTGTGACGTAACTTAATTAATGGGAGGAATTAGGGTGTCTATGATAAAGAAAAACAAATTGTTGAGCGTAAGTATAACTGCTGCATTATCTGCTTCACTATTAGCGGGCTGTGGCTCTAATGGTGGAACAGACAATACAAACAAAGCGGCTGGAGACAATACAAAACAAGAGCCGATTACACTTACATGGTTTGATTCGAATACTAAGGGAGAGCCTTTTACTGATGCTGTCGCCCAAGAAATCACTAAAAAGACTGGCATTGAGATCTCCATTCAGCAGCCAACAGGAAATCCGACAGAGAAGCTAAGCTTGATGCTTGCCAGCGGTGACTATCCGGATGTGGTCGTGATGAGCCGTGGGGATGCTTCACTTGATAAATACATTACAAGCGGTGCCTTCATTCCACTCGATGAGCTGATTGAGAAGAATGGCCCTGATATCAAGGAAATGTATGGCGACACACTGACCAAGACTCGTTATAAAGACGGAAAGAACTATTACTTGGCTAACTGGTATGGACTAGATAGTGATCCAGTCTTCGGGATGCTGATGAGAAAAAATCTGCTTGCAGATCTGGCTCCGGACAAAGCAGATGGCAGAGCACCGCTTACAACAGATGAATTAGAAGCGATTTTGAAGGATTTTAAAGCAAAAAACAAGACGATTGATGGAAAAGAATCGATTCCAATGACCATGAACGGCGAGAATATGGGCGCCAACCTTGGAACATTCAAAGGCATGTGGGGTCTGAAAACTTACTATGATAACAATGGAACATTGCAATATGATGTTAAGGATCCAAAGTATCGTGAAATGTTGCTCTACGTAAATAAATTATACAGAGAAGGTCTGATTGAGAAGGAATTTGCGATTAGCAAAACGCAAACTTGGGTTCAAAAGCTGGCTACAGGCGCAGTATTCTCCACACCAGGCGCTTACTGGGATCCAGGTAACGGGAACGGAACTTTGAAGAAGGATGGCGGAGAAGATAATCAGCTCTTCCCATACAAGGTTGTTGCCCCTGGAGTAGACCCTGCCCAAACGACATTTGGACCAAGAAGCTCACTTGGATGGGATGCTATCGCTATTACGAAGAACAACAAGCACCCTGAAGAAACAATGAAGCTGTTCAATTTCTTGGCAAGTGATGAAGGACAGCATTTGCTGCTGTGGGGCCAAGAAGGTGTTCAATACACCATGGTGGATGGCAAGAGACAACCGGACCCTGTATTCTTGGATAGCTTCAAGGAAAACTGGGACGACACAGTCAAGAAGAGCGGTGTCCGCAAATGGTTGTGGTTTATCAAGAATGGTCTGGATGCAAATGAACAGCCTTACGATATGGCCGTTAAATATCAACGCAGTGAAGTAGATCAGATGGCAATCAAGAGTCTTGGGGATTCCGTATGGGATACAGCGGCATATGACAACTTGAGCCCTGATGGCGGAACACCTGAAGCACTGACTGCACAGAAGGTAAAAGATATTATGGATCAAAGTATTACGAGAGTAATCATTGCTCCTACTGAAGCCGAAGCCAATGCGACATTCGATAAGATGCTTGCGGAAATGAAAAAGGCTGGGGATGAGAAAGTAGAAGAAATCATTAACCAAAAGTACGCAGAGCGTATGGAGCTGTGGAATTCAAAATAATTATTGTAAGGGCTTCCTCTCTGCATTCAGGCAGAGGGGGAGCCTTTTTCTATGTTTTCAAATGTTAATTAAACTAGTCTATTAGCATGCGCATTTTTGCGGAAATCCAGCGGGGCCTGGTGATAGTACTTTTTGAATTGATGATAGAAATGGCTGACATTGTCAAAGCCGGACTCCAGAGCAATTTCGACCACACGTAGTTCTGTAGTAAGTAGCAGATTACGTGCCACGTTGAGCCTAAGTTGGTTGATATATTCTGTTGGTGTCTGGTTCAAGTACTGGCGAAAGGCCCGGTTGACATGACCGGCGCTTCTGCCCGATAACTCGTACAGGGCATGAAGGCCTTTGTTTAAGTTTTCTTTTAGATGCATCTTGGAAACGGCATGTTCGAGCCACAGTGGGAATTCTGGCTGCTCGATGGTTTCTGGAGAGAAAAAATGCTGGGTAAGTGTATCTACGAGTATTCCTTTCAGATAAATCCTGGACTTTACTTTGTCTAAGGTAGAAAGCATTCGGATGCGTTCGAAAGAACGAATGAAATCATCCATCTCCATTTGAGATAACATGGCGATTCTAGGGAGCGGAGTATGTAATAGCCCGTGCAGGAATTCTTCTTCATTCAGGTAACTAAAGGCATCATTAATGAGGCTTTTTCGGCAGGGAATGTTCAGAAAGCGGCAATCGCTATCCCCGTCAGCTTCATAGCGATGGGTATCATCGGGTCGGATGAAGACAAGGCAGCCAGATTGAAGAAGCTGGGCAGCCCCGTTGACGATATGCCGGCATCGGCCTTCAGTGAGTATGAAAAATTCATAAAAATCATGCGTATGTTCTGGGGATACCTGACTCAGAGATTCTACCCAGAAGGGATCAGCTAGCAATTCGGGGTTAATATGGCTTGCCTCAGTGTATTTGATCATGTTTTTCCTCCAGTGTTAGTGATATCAAAATAGCACACTATTTTTGCGAACACAATAGAAGAAATGTATACATATTATTGTTAAAATTTTAATACAAGAAGTCAAAATAGCACATTTGTGGAGGCGGAAATATGCAACTTGTCAATCTAAACGGAAAATGGGAAATGAAACGGCTTCATGAACCGAAATGGCTGGAAGCCAGCGTGCCAGGCTCTGTCTACCATGATTTGTTGAATGCCGGTGAAATGCCAGATCCGTTCTACCGCGAGCAGGAGTATGAGGTTCTGGAACTGTCCAATTACGATTACGAATATAAGCGTAGTTTTCAGCTGGAAGCAGGCGTACTAGAGCATGACCGAGTATTTCTGCTGTGTGAAGGGCTCGATACGCTTTGTGAGCTTTCCCTGAATGGAACTAATATTCTGAACAGTGACAATATGCACCGGACGTATGAAGTGGATATCAAGTCTGTATTGACGCCTGGTGATAATACTATCCACGCCATTTTTCGCTCCCCAGTAGAATTCACTCTACGGAAGCAAGCAGAATTGCCGCTTAGTGGATGTGCTGATGCGGTAGAGGGGATATCGCATCTGCGCAAAGCACACTCCATGTTCGGCTGGGACTGGGGTCCAAAGTTACCCGATCTAGGAATCTGGCGTAGTCTCTCTATTCAGGGTTACAACAGTGCTCGCCTTGATGATGTTTATATTACTCAATTCCATGAGAAGGATAAGGTCATGCTGGATGTTCGAGTTAGAACAGAGAGCTGGCAAGCGGCTGATCGAGAAATTGTGGTTAAAGTTCAAACACCAGCGGGTCTGTGCATTGAGCATCGTGTGTCTGAAATGATCGGGACGGATCATCATATTGCATTGGAAATTATGGAGCCAGAGCTGTGGTGGCCGAATAATCTCGGTGCTCAGTCACTGTATAACGTAGAGGTTGTAGTTGAGGAAAAGGCGCAGGAGTTAGATCGTAGAGAATTGCGGATTGGACTTAGAACCATTACTGTGAAGCAGGAAGAAGATCAGTGGGGAGAATCGTTTGCTTTTGAAGTCAACGGTGTGCTTATTTTCTCTACAGGTGCTGACTATATTCTGGAAGATAATCTTCTACCTCGCGTAACTAGGGAGCGCACGGATCGTTTGCTCCAAAGCTGTGTCGCTGCCAATTTCAATACGATTCGCGTATGGGGTGGCGGGTATTATCCGGATGACTATTTCTATGATCTGTGCGATGAATATGGCCTCATTGTCTGGCAGGATCATCTGTATGCCTGCGGCATTTATGCTCTGACGGAAGCCTTCGAGGAGAATATCACTCACGAGACCATCGATAACATGAAACGTCTTCGCCATCATGCTTCGCTAGGCTTGTGGTGCGGCAACAACGAGCAGGAGCTGGCTTGGGACGAATGGGACTGGGAGAAGCATTACTCACTGCAGCTTAAGGCAGATTATATTAAGCAATATGAGGTGCTTCTACCGGCAATCGCTAAAGAAATTGATCCGAATACCTTCTATTGGCGTGCTTCACCCTCCTCCAAGGGTAGCTTTGACAAGCCAAATGACGAGAATTACGGAGATATGCATTATTGGGGAGTCTGGCATGGGAAGGAACCGTTTACCGATTACCGGAAGCTATATCCGCGCTATATGTCTGAATTCGGGTTACAGTCGTTTCCGGGCCTGAAGACCATCGAGTCGTTCACGCTGCCGGAGGATCGCAATATCTTCTCTTATGTCATGGAGTCCCATCAGAAGAACAATACCGGGAATGAGAAAATTCTCTATTATATTGGGGAGACCTACAAATATCCGAAAGATTTTGATTCTGTATTGTATGCCTCACAGCTGATCCAAGCAGAAGGGATGCGCTGCGGCGTTGAGCACTGGCGTAGACATAGAGGTCGCTGCATGGGTGCATTGTACTGGCAGTTGAATGACTGCTGGCCGGTAGCTTCTTGGTCCAGTATCGACTATTATGGCCGGTGGAAGGCTATGCATTATGCGGCTAAACATTTCTTCGCGCCGATTCTTGTTTCTGCCCATGACGAAGGAACGAAGGTCTCCCTTCATGTCTCTAACGAAAGCAGAGAACAAGTTATTGGTGAACTGAGTTGGAGACTGCTTACTACGACATCGGAGGTCTTGCTGGAAGGCACAAAGCCAGTGGAGATTGCCGCGTTAAGTACTGCTGAGTTCGAACAGCTTGATTTCGGCCACATACTGGATACGAAAGGGAAGAAACGTGAGACTTATCTGGAATATTCTTTTGAGGTAGAGAGCGAGACAAAGAGTGGCGGCACGGTCCTGTTTGTGAAGCCGAAGCATTTTAGCTTCGTTGACCCTGAGCTTGAAGCTATGCTTACCGAGGAAGAAGAAAAATTTGTCATTACCGTGAAGGCTAAGACGTATGCTCGTTTTGTCGGCCTAGACTTCAAGGAGAGAGATGCCATCTTCAGCGACAACTATTTTGATATGTCGGGTGGTACAACTAGGACCATTACCATCGCTAAAAAAGATCTCGACAAGCCGGCTACGGTGGAAGAACTTCGTGCACAGCTTACTGTACGTTCCGTATTTGATATTTAATTAGGAAGATTCACAGGAAGTAGGCCCTTATCTTGGGGCCTCTTTTTTTATGTATTTTTTTTACTATAGCCGCTAATAATCATTTATTGTTCTGCAAAGCTTAATAACATGAAATTGAATTTTTTATAGATCAATATTTTACTACTTAAGGTATAGATATTAAGATTGTATCCCCTTCCAATTATCTTTAAAATAGACTTCAAACAACAAGATAAATTAAGTCAGTTATATTACAACAAGATCTGATAAGAAGAGTAGGAGGATATTATGAGCATTTATTATGATGACAGCCGCAAGGTGTTTCATTTACAGTCTGAGCAGTCCAGCTACGTTATTGAAGTCGTTAGAGGTGAGCTTCCAGCGCATGTCTATTGGGGTCCTAAATTAGAAGGAATAGTGCAACCGCTGAATTTGGTGGAACGTTGCTCTTTTAGCCCGACCTACACAATGGAGGACAAGAGAATCTCCCTCGACACTATTCCGAGTGAATTTCCGTCTTATGGGAATGGTGATTTCCGGGAACCGGCGCTTGAGGTTCATTTGGTAGATGGTACGACCGTTACGGATTTCCTTTATAAGAGCTATAAGATCAATAAAGGGAAGCCTGAGTTAAAGGGATTGCCTTCCACTTATGTTGAAAGTGAAGAAGAAGCAGAGACACTGGAACTTTTTCTTCAAGATGACAAAAGCGGGCTGATTGCTGTATTGAGCTACACCGTGTTTAATAATCAGGATGTGATCACACGTTCTGTACGGATTGAGAATCAAGGTAAGGACAATGTGGTGCTGAAGCGTGTGTTAAGCGCAAATGTTGACTTCCATGATTCTGATTATGACATGCTGCAATTATCTGGTACTTGGACAAGAGAACGTCATATCCACAAAAGACCGCTTGTACCTGGTATCCACCGAATTGACAGTAAGCGCGGCGCGAGTAGCTCCACGCAGAATCCTTTTATGGCTTTGCTTGCAAAAGATGCAACAGAGGACCACGGTGAAGTATACGGGTTCAGCCTTGTGTACAGCGGAAGCTTTCTTGCGCAAGCAGAAGTGGATCCATACGGTATTTCCAGAGTGGGGATCGGCATTCAACCGTTTAATTTTCAATGGCTGCTTGAACCTGGGGAATCCTTCCAGGCTCCTGAAGCTGTGCTGGTAAGATCCAGTCAAGGGCTTGGGGGATTATCAAGGACTTATCACCGCCTATATCGGACCCGGTTATGCAGAGGCGAATTCCGTGATCGTAAGCGCCCTATTCTCATCAACAACTGGGAAGCTACCTATTTTAATTTTAATGCAGATAAAATCAAAGAAATCGCTCAAGCAGGCAAAGATCTCGGACTTGAACTGTTTGTCTTAGATGACGGCTGGTTTGGGAAACGAGACAATGATGATAGCTCCCTCGGAGATTGGGTAGAGGATCGCCGCAAGCTTCCTGAAGGTCTTGGAAAACTTGGAGAAGATATTACGGCAATGGGCATGGAATTCGGATTATGGTTCGAACCGGAAATGGTATCGCCAGAAAGTGATCTTTATCGTGAACATCCAGATTGGTGTCTTCATGTACCAGGTCACAAAAGAACGTTAGCTCGCCAGCAGCTCGTTCTGGATTTATCCCGTAAGGATGTATGTGATTATATTGTGGATTCGGTTAGCTCCGTGCTGTCATCGGCTCCGATTACTTATGTGAAATGGGATATGAACCGGAATATGACGGAGATTGGATCTGCTCTTCTGCCAGCGGAACGTCAACGCGAAACGGCTCACCGCTATATTCTTGGACTTTATGATGTGCTGGAGCGTATCGTCACCCGTTTCCCTCATATTTTGTTCGAGAGCTGCTCCGGCGGCGGCGGACGATATGATCCGGGAATGCTGTACTATATGCCACAGACCTGGACTAGTGATGATTCGGACGCGATTGAAAGATTGAAGATCCAATATGGAACAAGCATGGTGTATCCTGCAAGTTCTATGTGTGCTCACGTATCGGCTGTTCCTAACCATCAGGTGCACCGTATCACACCACTCGAAACACGCGGTCATGTTGCGATGTCTGGTAACTTCGGCTACGAACTAGATATGACCAAGCTAACTGAAGCTGAACGCGAAGATATCCGTAAGCAGGTTTCTGAGTACAAGGAACTGAGAATGCTGATTCAGTTCGGTGATTTCTATCGACTGCTCAGTCCATTTGAGGGGAATCAGACTGCATGGATGTTTGTTTCGGATGATAAAAAAGAAGCTTTTGCCACGTATTTCAGAGTTCTGGCCGAGCCTAATGCACCTCTCCGCAGATTGCGGTTGAAAGGACTCGACCCAGCTAAGAACTACAAACTTGAGCTTAACGGTGAAGTGTACAGAGGGGATGAGCTGATGCACTTCGGACTCTCACTTCCACAGCTTGAGGGCGATTTCAAAAGCTTATTATTTGTACTCAAAGAGGTTTAATAAGAAAAGGAGTAAGCCACTGGCTTGCTCCTTTGTTATATGGATCAATTTTCGAAAAATACATGTTTGGTTTGGAACGCCAGATCCTGTTCGCGGTAAGTCGAAGGATTGACCCCAAAATAGGACCGGAAAACCTTTCCGAAGTAGCTGGCATTATCAAATCCGCTTTCCGTCGCAATCTGGTTGATACTCAAATCTGTTGTTTTAAGCTTGGAAGCTGCCAACTCGATCCGCCGTCTTTTTAAATATTCAAAGGGTGAAAGATTGATGTTTTTTTGAAACAGTCTGCAAAGATGATGTTTGGAAACACCAACATGAGCGGCAACATCGTCTAAGCTTAGATTATTATTATGCAGATCATTCTTCATGAATTGAATAGCGGCGTGAAGCTTGTCATTTTTTATATAAGTGGTTAACAAATTTGGTTTCTTGAGGGTTTTCTCCATGGACAAGATCCACTGAAAGACTTTTCCCGTTAAAAGATGCAAATCTCTTTCTTCATGAACCTGAATGTCCTTGAATGTACTCCACAATAAATCTATCGAAACCGATTCTTGGGGGAGTTCTACAATTGGACCGCAATGAGCAGCGAGTTGGTTCCAAAGTGAAATCGCTAAAGGCCCCCGTAGATTGAGCCATAAAACTTCCCAAGGCTCGGTGCCTTCTTCCGGATAATAGTACCTGTGTATGCTGGGGACAGTCACTAGAAAAGCTTTGCCCTTCGTTAACCGATGAACAACCCCATCTATTTCAATTCTACCCTCTCCCGATAATGTGTACTGAAAAATAACACAACTTCTCTCCGTCCGGTTCTGGCCGTTGAAGGAGTAGGCAGGTGAATCGAGTTGTTCCCAACCAATAGAATCAAACAGAAGCATGGAAGCTTCTTCTTCCGAGCGAAAGGTGTAGGAGGAACGGAACATTAGCAAAATTCCTTTCTAGAAAAAGCTTTTGAGTACAGATCAATAATTTACTACTGTTGTTTACTCTATCAAAGTGTAAACTTTTTTCGTTGTCTGTTCAATCTCTGTTGATTACGCAGGTCTGGATGCTCATTTTTTATAGCACATGGATGCACTCTAATGAACTGTGATCTCGTTCAGTCTGGATTAGATTATTCTTAGCTTTAAAAAAATCAGATCCGGTATGGTGGGGGAAATTACCTCACCTTTTTTGTTGCTTAAAATTCCCGATTACGCATATAATACAAACAAGTGTTCTTATTTTTATGGAGGCGATCGCATGCAAATCAGCATCGGCCAAATAATTGAAATTATATATCAGGATAAGGCGAGAAATATCAGCCAGCGGAAAATAGAAATACACAGTATCCGTGACGGACGCATACGAGCTAGCTGTCTGACTACAGGAACGCCTCGCATGTTCTTGGCAGCAAATATTCTTTCATGGCAACCCGTGCAGGAACAACGCCATGCCTAAGAATCGCGTCATTCTACTGTCTGATTGCCAGGCATTTTACGCCTCCGTGGAGAAAGCTGCCCACCCTGAATATCGAGATAAACCTGTTGCAGTGGGGGATCCAACAAGAATGAACGGTATTGTGTTGGCGGCCTGCCCGCTTGCAAAAGCGAAGGGGGTAACAACGGCTTCGCGTGTAGGTGAAGCTTTAGCAAAATGCCCAGAGCTAATCGTAATAAGGCCACGCATGGGGACTTACATTAAAGTATCACTCTTAATATCAGAGATTTACCGAACATATACCGACCTGGTAGAACCCTACAGTATCGATGAGCAGTTTCTGGATGTCACAGGATCTCTTGCGTATTTCGGAGGATCGCTGCAGGATATGATTCATAAAATTCAGCACCATGTTTTACTTTCGACGGGAGTCTGGACACGGGTAGGTATTGGATCTACTAAGGTTATGGCAAAGATGGCGACAGATAACTACGCCAAAAAGATGAAGGATGGGATATATGAACTTTCTTTTGACCAATTAGAGACGACCCTTTGGAAACTTCCCGTGCAGGATATGTTTATGGTAGCGGCTAGAATGACCAAGAATTTTTGGCGTATGGGTATATCCACAATTGGAGATATTGCGCGAATGGAACTGTCAGAATTTAAGCGACGAATGCGAACTACCATGGGTAAGCAAAGTGATATTCAAGCGGAATATTATTGGCAAACTGCACGCGGGCTAGATCCTAGTCCAGTGGTCACAGGAATGCGTCATCAAATCAAATCAGTGGGACATGGCAAGGCTTTGCGCTGGAATTTATACACAAGGCATACGGATATTGAGGTTGTGCTGCTTGAGCTCGTCATTGAAGTATGCCAGCGAGCCCGGCGGTATGGTTATATGGGATCGGTAGTATCTATTTCAGTTTTAGAGACGGACGGAGAGCGTTCAAACGCTTACGAGCGTCAGATGACATTGCCCGAACCCACATCACTAACACACGAAGTAGCTGCTGCTGCGCAAAAATTATTTGCAGACAACTGGTCAGGCCTTCCCATAGGTCGATTAGCGATTTCCTTGTCTAACCTATCAGATGATAGCGTCATCCAACTTACACTCTTTGATGACAGGGTTCGGGCTTACAACAAAGAACGTGCAATCGATCAAATAAAAGCTCGTTATGGCAGTAAAGCTCTAATCAGAGCTTCATCTATGCTTGAATCCGGTGTTGCCCTAGAAAGAGCTGAACAGATTGGAGGTCACTATAAATGAGTAAACTTGAGGGTAATGAACGCTGGAAAACGAAAATGATCATGACCGAGCATGTTGAGCAGTACGAGGAACAGCAGCGTGAGAACCCAGATAAAATGATAACTATGGAGGAACGTACGATGGTTCGAGACCTCATTTTGCTTCCTTATATAGATACTATGGTTAGCAAGAGCCTGAAAGAGATCGAGCCCTCCAGCAACATTCTTAAACGTGCCTATTTGATGGCTGGTCAAGCCATTCAACGCCGGATCATGCAGGATACTTATCGGCTGCAAAAAGAGCTTAAACAGCGGAATATCAGGGTGCTGGCAGATGAACAGGAGGAATTCTTGGTGTATTACAAAATCTTTTGCCGTGGATATCAGGAACGCTTTGGTTTAACTCGAGATGTTATGCGTACAGAGATAAGCTTAAGGTTGACTAAATACACAGCTGAACTCGGAGCAATATTAAAAGATCATTTGAAATAAAACAAGGCTTTGTCAGTAATTATACTGGTGTGGTCTTGTTTTGTGTGAACCAGAAATTAATCCCGGAGACCTTCTACTGATGGAATAATCGCCCAGGGATATGATAAGCTCATGTAGAGTTATCATATCCCTAAACAGAGGAGGGAAATCTATGAGCCGTTTGATCACAGGGAACACTTATTATGGATTTCAGGTTGTTAATGAGGAATTTATCCCGGAGAACGAATCCAACGTATTCACGCTGGAACATCTGAAGAGCGGCGCCAGGCTGCTGTTCGTGCAGAATCAGGATGACAACAAGGTGTTTAGTGTAAGCTTCAGGACCCCGCCTGAAGATAGTACGGGGGTCTTTCATATTTTGGAGCATTCCGTATTATGTGGTTCAGAGAAATATCCGGTCAAGGAACCTTTTGTAGAATTACTGAAAGGCTCGATGCAGACGTTCCTGAACGCATTTACGTTTGGGGATAAGACAATGTATCCAGTAGCGAGCCGGAACGATCAGGACTTCTCTAATTTGGTGGAGGTTTATCTGGATAGTGTTTTTCAACCGAATATTTATAAGCAACAAGAAATTTTTGAGCAAGAGGGCTGGCACTACGAGCTTCAGCATCCCGAAGATGAGTTAATCTATAAAGGCGTGGTTTACAACGAGATGAAAGGTTCATATTCCTCGCCGACTACGGTATTGATGGATAGAATCAAAAAGTCATTGTATCCGGACACGATTTACCGTCATTCTTCAGGTGGAGATCCACAGGAAATTCCTGCGCTAACCTATGAGCAGTTTCTCAAGGCGCACAGCAATTATTATCATCCGTCCAACAGTTATTTTTATCTCTACGGAGACGTTAATATTGAAGAAAAGCTGCAATTTATAGACCAGGAATATCTTGGGTCTTATGAACGAAATAGCTTCGATACTTCCATTGCGCTACAACAGCCCATTGGAATGACGGAGCTGGTAGCGGATTATCCGATTCTGGAAGCAGAAGCAGCCACTGATAAGACTTATTTGAGTCTAAATTATGTGATTGGAACTTCTACTGATCGGGAACTGAACCTTGCTTTTGATATTTTAAAAAGCATGCTGATGGACAGCAACGCAGCTCCGCTCAAGCAAGCCTTGCTCGAAAGCGGACTTGGCAAAGACGCGTTTGCTTTTTATTCCGACAGTATGGTTCAACCGCTGCTTGGTATTACGCTGACGCATTCCAATGCCTCCTCCAAAGATGCTTTTGTGGAGCTGGTGAAGACTACATTAAAGCGTTTGGTTCAGGACGGACTAGATGAGAAGCTGGTGCTGGCAGCGGTCAACAGTAAGGAATTTGAACTGCGGGAAGCGGACTTTAATCAGTATCCGAAGGGTCTTACTTACAATATCGAAGTGATGAAGTCCTGGCTCTATGACGGTCAGCCGACTACTCACATGCGCTATGAAGAGGTGCTCACGGCCATTCGGGAAAAGCTTGCGGACCGTTATTTTGAGAAGCTGATTGAGGACTATTTGCTGAACAGTGATCATTGCAGTGTGGTGGTACTGAACCCGTCCAAGACGATCGCAGCGGAAAAGGAAGCATCCACTCAGCATCAATTGAGTGAATACAAAGCGTCACTGCAACCAGATCAGTTGGAGCAGCTTGTTCAGAGTACACAGCATCTTCTGGCGCGGCAGAGTCGTGCGGATGCAGCCGAAGATTTACAGAAGCTACCGAGCTTGTCTTTACAGGATATTAACCGCAGCGTAGAACCTCAGGTGCCGACCCATGAACAAATCCATGAGGGAATAAAAGTGATCCACCATGAGGTAGCTACCCATAAGATTGCCTACTGCAAGCTTTATTGGGATACGGGTGTTATAGCCCCTGAAAAGATTCCTTATTTGGTGCTATTGGCAGAGGTATTGGGCCAAATGGAGACTGCGTCCTACAGCATCGAAGAGCTCACCAGTGAAATCGGGATCAAAACCGGGGGCATATATTTCAGGAATGAGCTCTATGGCGCTGCAAAAGCTACGGGGGCGAGTTATCAGCCTAAATTCTCTGCGCTGGTGAAGGTGATGGCGGGGCATATTGGTGAATCACTGGACCTGCTGCGAGAGATACTCTACACAAGTGCGCTCGACAATCTGACCAAGCTGCAGGAAATCGTCCGCCGGGAAGCCTCGCAGATGGAATCGATTCTGAATCAAAGAGGGAATGAGATTGCGGCCAGCCGCCTGATGTCCTATTTCTCGGATATGGGAGCTTATCAGGAACAACAGGGCGGTGCTACTTATTACCGCTTTATCCGCGAGCTTGCGGAGACGTTCGACCAACAGGGAGCTCAGGTGGCAGACACACTAAAGGGCATCTGTGGGGATTTGTTCAATAAAAACAATTTGATCATCAGCGTGACTGGTACGCCTGATTTGTATGAAGAATTCATAGCTAATGCAGCGAAGCTGGGTATCCAGGATCGGCCAGTAGTAAATAGGCCTAAGATTACGGCACAGGGACATGCGGACAATGAAGGATTCATGTCTTCCAGCCAGGTGCAATATGTGGTTAAGGGATACGACTTCACTAAGCTAGGATTCACATATTCAGGCAAAATGCAGGTGCTCAAGAAAATCATGAGCCTTACCTATCTGTGGAATGCCGTACGTGTGAAGGGCGGTGCGTATGGCGGGAACCTGGTTCTGCGCAGAGATGGGATAATGATGTTCACCTCCTACCGTGATCCGAATTTGCAGGAGACGCTGGAGGTTTATGATCAGGCTTATCGATTTGTTGAGGGGTATGAAGCAGATCCCGATGAGATGACCAAAGCGATCATCGGTACCTTATCTATGCTGGATCAGCCTCTTAGTCCCAGCGCACAGGGACGGCGGGCGGACCGACATTATTTTGAACAGGTGACGGAGGCCGAACTGCAGCGAGAGCGGGATGAAATCTTGTCGACAACACCAGAAGATATCAGACAGTACACCGATTTACTTAAGGCTGTGACGGAACAAAATTATTTCACTGTAGTCGGCAATGCGTCCAAGCTGAAATCGACAAAAGCATTATTCGGAAGTTTAGAGGAACTTGTGAAGTAAGTTTCTCTAATCGCTCCTTTTCAGTACATGTCTACGGGCATGTGCTGGAGAGGGGCGTTTTTTAATAAGGTGAACTAAAAAAACATTCTACAAGGGAACAGTGGCCGGAAGTCCAAACATTCACCGCCGTCATGTACTTACCTTAAAGGAAGAATAAAACCAGTTTATTTAGTTAGAATATTGACAGTTAGAGTTCTAACTATTATGATAATGATGTTACTTAGAGTTCTAACTAATACGAATGCGGAGGAAATAATAATGAGCAAACCCGTTGAAAATACACCATTTTCTAATTTGATTCGAGAGATCGGGATGAAACTAAAAAGTACAGCTGACGCCAGGCTGAATGAGCTAGGGCTGAATTCACAGCAAGGACGCATGATCGGTTATATTTTTGAGCATCAAGAAAAAGGTGTAATTCAAAAGGATTTGGCGGAAGTCTTTAATAGAAAAGGGGCGAGTATCACCAGCATGCTTCAAGGGTTAGAAAAGAAAGGCTATATCAAGCGTGTCACACCTGAAAATGATGAACGGCAGAAGAGCATTTTTGTTTTGGAAAAGGGCGCTCTTTTGGTCGAGGAGTTCAATGAGATTTTCTCAGGGGTAGAAGCAAGCATTACAAAAGCACTCAGTCCGGAAGAAACAGCAAACTTAAAGTCTTTACTGCAAAAAGTTAATTCAAGTCTATAAACGTTCGGAGGGTTAATCATGGAAACAGAAGTCTCCAATCAATATTATTTAGAATCGGCGCCGATCAAGAAGGCAATTGCTCATTTATCCATTCCTATGATGATCGGGATGTCTGTTGGTACCATCTATAATGTAATCAATGCTTATTTCATTGGCTTACTCCACAATACTAGTATGCTGACTGCCATTACGCTGGGTCTACCCATCTTCACAGTCCTTATGGCCTTTGGGAATATGCTTGGCGTAGGTGGCGGAACATTTATTACAAGGCTCGCGGGGCAAAAGGATACGGAGAAGGGAAAGAAGGTTGCCGGATACACTTTTTATGGAAGCATTATAGTGGGTATTCTTATTGCTCTAATAGCGATGTTAGCGATTGATCCAATTACGCGATTACTAGGCGCAGATGCTGCTACTCTAGACTTTACTAAGGCTTATGCTTTGACCCTTTTTGTCGGTGGATTTGCCATTGTGCTTAATTTTGCCTTGGAACAGCTAGTCCGTTCCGAAGGTGCCTCCAAAGAATCGATGTACGGTATCTTTATTAGTACGGCTTTAAGTTTAATTTTTGATCCACTCTTTATTCTTGTGCTGAAATGGCATGTGGCAGGTGCTGCGTTGGCGATGGTTTTAGCGAATGTGGGTTCCGCGATTTATTATGTCTATTTTTTAGAAACGAAAAGTGAGCATTTAAGAGGATTTTTGAAGCATTTCAAGATATCTGTTCGAGATCAATTAGAAGTATACAAAATAGGTGTATCAGAGTTATTGCAATTTAGTTTTGTGATTGTGAGCACGCTTTTGTTAAATAACTTCGCGATTCAATATGGAGAAAATGTGGTTGCCGGATTTGGTGTGGCCTTAAGAATTGTGCAAGTTCCGGAGTTCTTATCAATGGGCTTATTCTTAGGTTTGATTCCGCTATTTGCGTTTAACTTTGCTAGTCAAAATATGGCGAGACTTAAATCAACAATTAAACATGCTTTTGCCTATATCGGAGGTATTGCTTTTGTCTTTGTAGGTCTAGTGTTTCTGTTTAGAGGAACGATCCTGCACTTCTTCTCTAATGACCCTTCAGTGTTAAGTATGGGAACTTATATTTTGGTAGCCATGCTGATTTCTGCTTTATTTAATGGATTTACAGGTTTGTTTATGAGTATTTTTCAAGCGACAGGACAGGGAGTACCAACCAACATTATGGCCATCACACAAGGCGTATTGTTTATCCCTATGATTATCGTGTTACATTCTGTTTTTGGACTTCATGGCGTGATCTGGTCAATGACCATAACAGAAGTTATAACGAGCTTAATGGGCGTCATCTTGTTTGTGATTTTTAGTAAGAAGCTGAAAAGCACGGGTGGGGATGGAAAAGGTGTTGTAGAGGTTGCGTCCGTGTAAAACGATCTTTACTTTACGTGGAAAAATAGAAATGTAGTGGATGGCGGGAGCTTGGCTCGCGCTTTTTTTGCAAATATAAGAAAATATAAGTTTTACAATATACTTTATGTCTTATATTTCTCGCATAAACGCCTTTGGCGTCCTTATAAGGACGCCAAAGGCGTTTATGCTTGGTTGTCTAGAAAACTTCGCAACTAAAGGATCGGTAAAATTAGTTCCAAAATGAACAATTCTAGTTCTTATGATTACGGCTTACTTTTTCTACAATTATGGATAAGTAAAGGAGGAGAACTATGATACGAAAATTTCATCTTAAAATGGATACGCGCGAAGCAATCGCTGGGTATTTATTCGTCGCTCCACTGATGTTGGGGCTGATCATCTTGACGTTGATCCCAGTGCTGGGCTCACTGCTGTTAAGCTTCACGAACTGGAACTTTGTGGCTGGGTTAGGGGGGATTAAGTTCGCGGGCATGGATAATTTCATAAGGCTGTTTCATGATGATGCTTTTATGAAAAGCTTGCTGAACAATCTGCTCTTTATTATCACAGTACCGGTTACGATCATCGTTGCTCTGCTGTTAGCGATCCTGATTGATAAACAGGTGTTCCTGAAGGACTTGTTTAAAGTGATTTACTTCCTTCCCTACATCTCGAGTGTAGTTGCCATCGCTATGGTTTGGCAGGTAATGTTTCATCCCTCATTAGGACCTGTCAATCAATTCCTGATGTCACTGGGTTGGAGTAATCCGCCAAAATGGTTAGCTGATATCCATTATGCTTTGCCGTCGCTTATGTTGATCCAGATTTGGATTCAGCTCGGTTACAATATTATTATTTTTATCGCTGGGTTACAGAGTATTCCGAAGGACCTTTATGAAGCAGCTGATATTGATGGGGCTAATAGCTGGCGGAAATTCCGCAATATCACGGTTCCCTGCATTTCGCCAACTACCTTTTTCCTGCTGGTTACAGGGGTCATTGGTTCATTTAAAATCTTCGATCTGATTCAAGTACTGACACAGGGTGGACCGGCCAACTCCACGACCGTTATCGTTTATGAGCTATATGACACCGCCTTCAATCAATTGAAGACTGGTTATGCCTCTAGCATGGCACTTGTACTGTTCCTCATCTGCCTAATCATTACAGCCCTGCAGATGTTAGCGCAAAAAAAATGGGTCAATTATTAAAGGCAGAAAGGAGAAATTACAGTGAGAAAAGAGCTTCTATCCAGAACCATCTGGACAATCGCAATGGGCCTGCTAGGCATCGCATTTCTTTTACCATTTCTATGGATGTTGTCCACTTCCTTTAAACTGGAGAAAGATGTATTTAACTTTCCAATTCAATGGTTGCCACAGCAGTGGAACCTCATTGAAAATTATAAACAGGTTTGGTCGGGTGACTTCGCTCGCTATTATGGAAATTCCATTTATATTACGCTAGCCACGACTATAATTAATGTGCTGATATGCGCACTGGCTGCTTATGGGTTCTCCAAGCTGCGTTTTCCGGGTAGAGATGCGATGTTTGTAGTTGTATTGGCCCTTTACATGGTTCCTCCGCAGGCTTCGCTGGTTCCACAGTTTCTACTATTTAACTGGCTGAATCTGATTGATACGCATTTAGGATTGATCTTAATTAACAGCTTTAGTATTATCGGTGCGTTTATGCTCAAGCAATTTTTTATGGGGGTAAACAACGAGTATCTTGAATCGGCGCGGATGGATGGAGCAGGTCATTTTCGTTCTTTTCTACAAATTGCATTTCCGCTGATCCGTCCCGCTGTAGCTACTTATGCTATTCTGCGTTTTATCTGGACCTGGAACGACTATCAGTACCCACTCATTTTTTTGAAATCTAAAGAGCTGTTTACTATTCAGTTAGGTATTCGGTTGTTTGGGGACCAATACGGGGATGTTTATTCCCTCATGATGGCTGGTGCGGTATCTGCAATTCTGCCACTGCTGATTATTTTTGCTCTCGGTCAGAAGCAGGTTATTGAGGGAATTGCCCTCGGAGGCGTGAAAGGATAATAAAAGTCAAAATAGTTTCTCTTCGGTAGAATATGAGAACTTTCCTCGTCTATCCTGCATGTTAGGATGTTCTTGTAAGCAGTTACATAGCTTTGGCTGTAAAGCGAGGTATACCCAACACATTTATAGGAGGGTCTATATGAAAAAGAAATTATTATCCGTGCTTATGATCACATCTATGGCGTTGTCATTGGCCGCTTGCGGTGGAAATGCGAAAACAAATAATGCAGGAGCAACAGATGCGCCTGATGCTGGTGGAAATAAGGAGCCTGCAGCAGAGAAGGTTACGCTGAAGCTGAGTACCTGGCAGACGGAAGCTAAAGCGAAGTGGAGTACGATTATCGCAGAGTTTGAGAAGGCGCATCCCGACATTCATGTAGAAGTGGATCTACTGAATGAAAAAGGCGATTCAGTAGCCTCTATGCAGAAACTGGATTTGATGGCCGCTGCAAGTGACCCGCTGGATATTGTCGAACTGCCGTATACCAACTATTCGCAGCGAGCAGATATCGGTGTGTTAGCGCCGATGGACGAATATATTCAGAAAGAAGGGTATAAGCTCTCCGATGAATATCTAGTGGACACTACGGTCAATGGCAAAGTCTATGCGTTACCGTCATCTATGCAGCGCTGGTTCGTGCTTCTTAACAAAGAAATGCTAGATGAGGCTGGTCTGCCGGTTCCGACCGACTGGACTTGGGCGGATTTCGAAGAGTATGCCAAGAAATTGACCAAGGGTGAGGGCGCAACGAAGCGTTTTGGCGCCTATCTGCACAATTGGCCAGATTATTTCCAACTCCAGCTGATGAGTAAACCTGAGGATAATACTTTTCTAAAATCTGACGGAACCTCCAATGCCCTGGACCCGCAATTTAAGGCTAATCTGCAGATGATGAAGAAAATGATGTACGAAGATAAGAGTGCTACTCCTTACGAGGATATTATTTCGCAGAAGCTTGCCTACCGGAATCAGTATTTTAATGGTTTAGCAGCGATGCTTCCGATGGGTGACTGGATGGTTGCGGAATCGGGTGGTACGGATGCCATTCCAGCAACCTTCGTTACCGCGTTTGCGCCGATCCCTCGACTGGA
The DNA here is from genome assembly GCF_042723305.1 of Paenibacillus sp. NPDC058367. Lineage (NCBI taxonomy): Bacteria > Bacillati > Bacillota > Bacilli > Caryophanales > Paenibacillaceae > Paenibacillus > Paenibacillus sp. NPDC058367. The sequence continues at coordinate 509,303 of NZ_JBHXIZ010000003.1, read as the reverse complement.
TAGTGAGAGCAAACATTACTCACCTGTTCAGCCAACCTATATGGGGATCGCTGCTAAATCCAAGCATAAGGAAGCTGCTTACACCTTTGTACGCTGGTATACCTCAGAAGGACTGGAAATTGGCGGACGTGTCTTCTCTGGCTGGGCGAAATCGGATACGAACAAATTGGTGGATACGATTGTGAGTGGTTCTAAGGATCCATCTATGATTGATGTTGATTCCCTGAAATATACGATGGAGAATTCGGCACCTGGTGCGACGCAAGTTCCGGCTAAATATGCGGATGAAGCTAAGAACAACGTTATTCCAGAAGCGGAAATGTATCTCCTTGGCCAACAGGATCTGGATGTCACCGTTACCAATATCGATAAGAAAATTTCGGAAGTCGTTCAGAACAACAGCGGAAAGTAGGCGGAGACTGATTGTACGCTTCCCCAAGGGGGCTTATAATGTGGGGGCAGGAAAGCATTTCTGCCTCCTGCTCCAAATTTAAAACAGATATGGGGCCTGTCATCCGTGTTTAGAAAGCATCAATCACTTCGAATGAAACTTGTCTGGTCTTCAATGATTTGCGTACTGATCCCGCTAGTCTGCATTTACATGGTTACAGATTATTTAACCCGGGATCTGATTCTGGAGAAGGCCGTTGGCAGCGCAAGAGAATCTCTCAATGCGTCCAGTGCCAATATGAATGCCATTTTTGAACAAACGCTGGAGCAGTCCAATTTTGTGCTTCAGAACAGCGAAATCAGGCAGATGATGTCTGCTGTTCCAGAGTCGCTGCATTCAGCGAAAGAGATCATCCAGTATAACCGTATGTCGCGGATGCTGGATGATATGTTCGTTCTTTCAGAGTATTTGAAAGTGACACTGATCGGTAAGAATGGATTTATTTATACGAGTTATCCTTATAGCGACTTTAATCCGAAAACCTTTTATAGCGAGCGTTGGATGTCACTATTGAAACAAACTCAGCCGATTTCGACTTTCTGGAGAGCGGAGCACGACACCTACTACAACTATTCTGATAAGGGCTCAGCCAATTGGGTAACTATTGCGAGACCTATACAATCGACCTCCAGCAGCACGATCGGATATATGATTATCAACATCAATGAGCGTAAACTCCGCCCTTATCTGAACAATGACAATGGCAAAGAGATGATGCTTTTGGATGACAAGGGAACTGTAGTCTCACATGCTGATCCAGCCCGAATTGGTGAAACAATGACGTGGTGGAAAAAGGAAGGTCGGCTTGATACTGTCGAGATCAGTGGGGAGAAATTTTTGTATGTTGACCAGGAGCTGAGCAGCAACAGATGGCAGATGGTGAGCATTATCCCTATGAAGGCGGCATTGTCAAAGAATAAACAGATTTTATTTATCAGCTTAGCCGTGCAAATTCTATTCTTTACCTTCTTTTCCGTTCTCTTAACCGTTCTAATCTCTAAGCTGACTCAGCCCATCGTGAAATTAAGTGCTTTTGTAAAGCGAATAGGTCGTGGTCAATTGGACGAACGTTCGCTAATCCGTGGGAATAATGAGGCGGCTCAACTGGCTCGTACCATCGACCAAATGCTAGATCGAATCGAGTCGATGATTGAACAAATCACCTATGAGCAAACAGGAAAAAGAAAAGCTGAACTGGAAATGCTGCAGGCACAGATCAATCCGCACTTTATGTTTAATCTGTTGAATTCGATCCGGTTAAATATTCTGATGCAAGGAGACAAGGAGAACGCCGAGTTGATTGGTTCGTTGTCGTCTTTGCTCCGTATGACCTTTAACAGAGACAATGAGTTTATCCCGCTTCGTGAGGAGACAGATACGATATCTCATTATGTGACTTTGATGAATTTTCGTCATGCCAATCAGGTCAGGCTGGAAATGAATTTAGCAGACGGAACTGCTGAAGCACTGGTGCCTCGGTTTATGATTCAGCCTATGATCGAAAATGCCATCATCCATGGTTTTGAGCAGTTTGGTGGTGAGATCTTTATTGAAGCTCGTATTATTGCAACTACAGGAACCTTGGTTATCACCATTAAGGATAATGGTATCGGAATGTCACAGGAGAATTTAAAAAGACTTCGTGAAACCGCATACAGTAGTGAGCAAATTGCAGAAGAGGACAGAAAAGGATTCTCCGGCATAGGCTTACGTAATGTGGCCCAACGCCTCAGTATGATTTATGGTGCTTCATTTAAGTTGAATATATCAAGCGAACCTGATGTGGGTACGGAGATTTGTTTGGAGTTTCCACTGAACTACGGAAAGGTGGGTATAGAGAATGCTGACGGCAATTTTGGTGGATGATGACTATCCGGTTATCCGTTATTTGTCGCAGGCCGTGTCATGGAGTGAGCTCGGGATTGAACTCACCGGATGTTATTATAGCGGTCTTGAGGCTTGGGAAAAAGCACGGCAGAATCCACCGGATCTGATTATCACCGATATTGGCATGCCTAAGATGAACGGACTGGAGATGCTTGAGAAATTCAGAGCGATGAAGCCCGGAATTCGTGCGATTATTCTGTCCTGCCACAACGAGTTCAAATACGCTCAGCAGGCGCTGAAATTAAACGTAGGAGAATATATTTTAAAAGAATCACTGAATATCGAGCAGCTGGAACATGCACTCAGAACACTTGTGAAGGAAGTGGGTCTGAACAGGCAGCAGCATACCGAGATGCAGGTATATAAGCAAAAGCAATCACAAAACCGTGCTGCGCTAAAAGAAAAGTTTCTAAAAGATACGTTATACCAATCTTGGGACAAGGTAGCTTGGATCGAGCAAGCCCGGTCAAACGGAATTATGATCCATGCCAAGACCTACATTCCAATGCTTATAGTGATTGACCGTCCAGAGGAAGCCTCACGGGTGCGGCGTATGAGTGAATATACGATTTCTTTTGCCGTCGAGAATATTATGCAGGAAGTGCTTGAGGCTGATCACAGTTTATTTATTTCGAGATACAGCCATAAGGAGATTGTTATTCTTTTCTGCAGCGATCAGTCTTCCAGAGACCACCAAGCGATCTATCATTCCATTCAAAATGCAGCCTCTGCGGTACAGAAATATCTCAAGCTGTCTGTCTCCTGCATATTTGGTGCTGAGGCACGCAGTCCTGAGGAAATTCGCGGAACACTGCAGCGGATGTTAAAGGAGAAGATCCAGCGGTTTTATTTTCCAGCAGCGGGCATCCATCGTTTTGAAGAGATTAGCTTTTCGCGGGATGATATTTATGCCGAATATGGAAGTCTGTACGCTGTTATTAATGATGATATTGCCCTGAATAGGGAAACAGAGCTTCGTGTTCATGTAAAGGAATGGCGAGAATGGGTGGCAACGCAAAAGTTTCATCCAAATGAAGTTAAGGAATGTGTTCTCCGGTTGCTGATGGACTTGCAATTGAAGACGAAACAGCTGTTGCAGTCTCCATTGCCTATGGCGGAAGAAAAGCTGTTTAGCGTGGTGAGTGACATTGATACCCTCGAGCATTTGGAAGAGTGGTTAGTTCAGTACTTGGAAGAATTAGCGCGGAAAATAAGTATATTCTCTATTAAGTCCAAACGGAGCGAGGTTATTAAAGCCCAGCAGTTCGTGATCAGTCATGTAACGGAGAAAATAACGCTGGAGGACATGGCTGGACGCCTGAACTTGAATGCCAGCTATTTCAGCCGCTTGTTCAAACGGGAAACAAACCAGAATTTCATCGAATACGTAAACATGCTAAAGCTCCAGAAGGCAAAAGAGCTGCTTAATCAGTCTGGAAAGACTGTGGAAGAGATCTCCGAGTATCTGGGATATGCCAACAAAAGTTATTTTATCAAGCTGTTTAAACGGGAAATGGGCATGAGGCCCAGTGAATATGCGGCTTGGCATTAAGTTTGGATTGGAGGAACCATTACTGTGGAACTGAAGGGTACTAAAAATGAATTACAAATGTTCTTAAATGACCTATATGCTCCGCTGGAGAGTCGATTTACTTCTGGATGTGCAGGAATCGATATGGGAGCTACAGGATCAATATACAATGAAGCTACCGCGCTTATGGAAGCCTTCGCTCGTCCGTTATGGGGGCTTGTTCCCCATGCCAGCGGGGGAGGGGAGAGTGCGCTTTGGCCGAAGTTCCTCGAGGGGATCGTCAATGGGACTGACCCTGAACATGAAGAATACTGGGGTGAATTCTCAACCAAAGACCAGCGTATGGTGGAACAGGCTGTGCTGGGACTGGGGCTTGCTCTTGCGCCGCATAAGCTGTGGGAGCCGCTGAGTGATGTTCAGAAAATGCAGGTATATAACTGGTTGAACCAGATCAATCATGTGGATCGTTCGAACCCGAATAACTGGCTGATGTTCACGGTTCTTGTGAATGTGGGCTTTAAGAAAGTCGGATTGCCCTACGATCAAGAGATAATGAATCATTATTTGGAGAAGATTGATACCTACTACTTGAGTGATGGCTGGTATTCCGACGGGCTGACCGATCAGAGAGACTATTATATTGCTTTTGCTATGCATTATTATACGCTGATATATGCTAAATTGATGGCGGATGATGATCCTCAGAGGGCTGCAGTTTACCGGGAAAGATCCGCGCAATTTGCCAAAGATTTTATGTATTGGTTTGCTGAGGACGGAAGTGCGATTCCTTTCGGACGTAGTCTGACCTATCGTTTTGCGCAGGTCTCTTTCTGGAGTGCGCTGGTGTATGCTGAGGTCCTTCCTTTTTCATATGGCGTTCTCAAAGGAATTATAATGCGTCATTTTCGTTGGTGGTTTGAGAAGCCTATTATGGGAATAGACGGATTACTAAGTATCGGATATGCGTACCCGAATCTGGTAATGACGGAGAACTACAATGCCCCCGGATCACCGTATTGGGCCTTTAAAGCTATGCTTATTCTTGCCTTACCGGACGATCATCCTTTTTGGCAAGCGGAAGAAGAACCACTGCCTGTATTGAAAGATCAACTGCCGCTTCAAGAGGCGCGTATGCTGGTGAGTCGTCCAGAAGGAAATAAGCATGTTATTGCCTATACCTCTGGTCAGATGGCTAACTTTGATATGGCCCATAGCGCAGCTAAATATTCCAAGTTTGCTTACTCCACGCTGTTCGGATTCAGTGTGCCGAAGGCGGGTTATGGCTTAGTTCAAGGCGCTTACGACTCTACATTAGCATTGTGTGAATGCGATGAGCATTACCGGGTACGCAGATTCTGCGAGACGTGGGAAATTGGAGAGAATTATGTATATTCACGCTGGCATCCCTGGAGCGATGTACATGTGAAGACATGGATTATTCCAGCGGGTCTGTGGCATGTCCGTATTCACAGCATTCACAGCGCCCGGTGTCTCGACGTAGCGGAGGGTGGATTTGCCATTGGCCAGTCTGCTGGCTTCTCACGCAGTGATCGGGAAACCATTCATGTATCTAACACTGCTGTCTCGGTGCAATTGCCTTGGGGAATCAGTGCCATACATATGCTAAGCGGTTTTGATCGGGGAGAATGCGTGCTACCCGAACCGAATACTAATCTGCTGAAGCCTCGGACGTTTCTTCCGAGCTTGATCTCCAGATTGGAGCCGGGAGATCAGGTATTAATATCTGCAGTCTTCGGAGCTACGAATACCCCAGAGAACCAGGAGAGTCTGTCATCACCGCCGATTATTCAGCGGCAGTCGGACGGAAGGATTGTTATCTACGATCCTCGTAACCAAGCAGTACTTCATACGGTTGATTTATCGGAAAGGAGAGACAAAGATGTGGACAACGGCAATTGAGGATGCTATTCGCAAGATCGAGAGTAATATCGCGGGCCATCCGGGCAAACTGCCTCATATCGCTGAGGGGCAACAATACGAATGGGGAGACAATGATGATTGGATAGAGGGATTCTATGTTGGTATGATGTGGCTTGCTTATGAATATAGCAAAGATTCATTCTATAAGGAGGCGGCAGCTTCTTGGTTAGGAGACTTTAAGCATCGTCTGGATCATCACATCGCCCTGGACCATCATGATATTGGCTTTTTGTACTCACTGACTGCAGTAGCAGAGTGGAAAATAACAGGCAGCGAAGAAGCCCGAGCTGTCGGTCTACAGGCTGCGGATACACTATGCAAGCGCTGGCGTGAAAACGCTGGAATCCTCCAGGCCTGGGGTTTAGAGAGTGACCCCGAGAATGCGGGACGTATCATTATTGACTGCTTGATGAATTTGCCTCTGCTGTTCTGGGCTGCGGAGGAAACGGGGGACAATCGCTATTATGATATAGCACTCGAACATGCGTTAAAGAGCCGGAAATTTCTTGTGCGTGGGGATGCTTCCTCTTATCATACTTTTTACTTTGATCCAGCTACAGGAAGTGCAATTCGTGGAGGAACACATCAAGGCTATGAGGATGGATCGACCTGGACACGTGGTCAAGCGTGGGGAATATACGGATTTGCCCTGGCTTATCGTTATACACGAGAGGAAGACTTTCTTAATACCTCTAAAAGTCTGGCTCATTACTTTATCAGCTATCTTCCAGAGGATAGTGTGGCGTATTGGGATTTTGATGTGCCGGTGGAAGCGAGTACCCCTCGCGACAGCTCGGCTTCAGCCATTGCGGCTTCCGGTCTTTTGGAGCTGCTGGATCTTCTGGACGCAGATGACCCGGATCGTGCTATTTATGAAGCAGCCTTACTCCGCAGCATGAAATCCTTAGCGGAACATTATGCGACATCCGGAAATCCGGAGGCGGAGGGGCTTCTAAAGCATGGTTCCTATCATGTCAGAGGTGGACGTGTGCCTGATGGCCATATGATTTGGGGAGACTATTATTATTTGGAAGCGCTGATCCGCATGCAGTCCGGAATCCGAGGATATTGGTAGTAGGGTGAATGGAACAACGGTCCATTCACGTAGTGACCACAACGAGCGTCAACATACATCCTAATCTGAAAGTAAAGGGAGAGTTCCACAGCCATTTCATGGCTCGTGTGACCCTCCCTTTTTGTGATGCGCGTGTATTTATTCTCCATACAACATTCCTGTCTATATGAACTGATTATGTATTTGGATGTTGTGTGGATTCCCGAATGATCAGATGGGTAGGAAGGAGAACTTCTATAAAAGGCTCCTCGGGATGATCAATGCGCCAGAAGAGTTGTTCTATAGCTTTTCGTCCAAAGTAAGACAAATCTACATCCATCGTTGTAGTCAAAGGAGTTGTTATCCGTGATAACTGTCCATTATCAAAGCTCACAATAGATACATCTTGGGGGATCTGATACCCAAGCTTGTACATCACGGAATTGATCAAGAACCCAAAGCCGTCATTGACACAGAACCAAGCCGTAGGCTGCTTATCCAACTTTTGTACAGCGTTGAACACATCATCCATTTCTTCAATGGCACGATCGAACACCCATATTGGGTTGTATTCAATGGCAGATTGGTATAGAGCCAGGCGATAACCTTCTAAACGCTCGTAATAGCTTGGTGAGAATTGAATATTGCCGATGAAGCCAATACGGGTATGTCCCAATTCAATTAAATGCTGCACCGCTGTATAAGCGGCATAACGATTATTGGTGAGAATACTATCGGCCTTAAGATCAGGGTGATGGTGGTCAATTAACACGGTGGGAATCCCTGTGCCCGTCACTGCTTGAATATATGGGGTCGTAATATGGGACAGAATCAAGATTCCTTCTACGGAAGGATCAAATAATATAGGAGGCAGAATCAATTGTTCGGAAGCGTGATGATCAATAGATTGAATAACCATACGCTTATTTCGCTTCGCTGCTTCCTTCTCAATACTCAAATAAATTTCTCCAAAAAAGTTACGTTTGGAAAATGCAAATTCTGATGCCAAAATGACAAAGGTTCCAGCTTCTTCTTCTGTGCTTTTGCGCCCTCGCGAATAGGTGTAACCCATTTCATTCGCAGTATCGATAATTAATTGTCTCGTTTCCTCACTCACACCGTCTTTACCGGACAGAGCCTGAGAAACAGAGTTCTTCGATATATTCAATCGATCGGCGATATCTTGCATTGTTACCTTCACCTTCATGCGAAGATACGTCCTTTCTAATTAGAAGTGTAATGAATATTCTTCCATACTGTCTCTCATAATACTAAAGATTATGCTGTAAAACTACATTACAACTATAAATTATTTTAACATTACAAAACATTTAAGTAAAGTTAATTTGTAATGTGATTAATTGTGTCTTTTTCATTAATACTCGAATAATAGGTTGACATTTTCGCTAAAAACTATAATAATAGCAATTGTAACGCTTACAAAGCCGCTTACAGGTATATATTCATCTAATTTTGTAACGTTACAAAATTATATCTAGGAATTACAAAATGCTGCACTGATGTGCATCGATACTCAGGGAGGGTTTATTTTATGAAGAAGAAGCTTGCAGTAATGCTTGCACTTACGCTTGTATTCACGATTCTTGCCGGTTGTGGATCAAAGAGCAGTAATTCAGGCACTTCAGCAGATGGAGTAACAACTATTGAGTTCTGGGCTGCACCTAACCCGACTCAACAAGCATATTGGCAGAAAATCGCCAAAGAGTATGAGACTGTTAACCCTAAGGTGAAAATTAACGTAAGTGCGATCAAGGAGTCCCCTACTTCTGAGGCAAGTATTCAAGCCGCAATCGCGGGTGGAAGCGCTCCGACGATGACTGAGAACATTAGCCGTGGTTTTGCAGCACAACTTGCAAACAGTAAAGCGTTAGTTCCATTGGATACGATTGCTGGCTTCAATGATATTGTGACAAAACGTAATATGACCAAAACGATTGAGCCTTGGGAATTTGCCGATGGCCATCAATATGTTCTTCCAATCTACTCCAATGCAATGTTGTTCGGATGGAGAACGGATATTTTGAAAGAAGCTGGTGTGAACGAAGTTCCAAGAACATACAGTGAAGTGATTGAGGCAACGAAAAAATTAAAAGCAAAATACCCAGATAAATATCTTTGGGCGAAACCTGACTTAGCAGACCCTACCTCTTGGAAAAGATGGTTCGACTTCTTTATGCTGTACAATGCCGCTTCAGACGGCAACAAATTCATTGAAGGCAGCCAATTTGTTGGCGATGAAAAAGCTGGTGTAGACGTTCTTACTTTTGTGGACAATCTTCGTAAGGAGAAAGGGCTGTTGTCTCAGAATGTAACAGAACCTTTTGAAAATGGAGTGGGCGTATTTACGGATGTAGGACCTTGGACATTCAGCACATGGGCTGAGAAATATCCAGAGCTTCAGTACAAGGAGAACTTTGAAGTAACATTGCCTCCTGTTCCTGACGGTATGGATCCAGCGAATGCAAAAACATTTGCGGATGCTAAAGGAATTGTTATCTATGCATCGGCAAGTCCAGAGCAACAAGCTGCTGCAATAGAATTCATCAAGTGGGTATATTCGGATGACAAAAACGATGTTGCCTTTTTCCAAGAAACTAACTTGCCTCCAGCACGTGATGATGTAGGTACAAATGAAGTGTTTAAACCAGTATTTGAAAAAACGCCTGTATTGCAAGAGTATGCAAAAGCAATCCCGAATGCTGTTCCATCCATGGACAATCCGAAATTCAACGAATTGCAAACCTTTATTGGTCAAGAGGCCTTTAACAAAATCGTTCGTGGTGAGATTGATCCAAAAACGGGTTGGGACAATATGAAGAAGGCGATTGAAGGGGAACTTCAATAATGATTGAAAAAAATAATAATCGGTTAGGCTGGCTTTTTGCCAGCCCTTACCTTATTTTTTCGACTGTGTTTTTCTTGGGCCCGCTTATTTGGTCTCTATATTTGTCTTTTACTAACTGGGACTTGATTTCACCGACTTATGATTTTGTAGGATTCAAGAATTTTACCAAAGCATTAGGCACACCAGGGGTAAGATCGGCATTTTGGGTAACGTACAAATTTATGATCGTATTTGTACCGATTGTCACAGCCATGTCGCTTTTTGTAGCGGTAATTGTAAAAGGCTTACCTAAATTAAAAACCGTATTTCTTATTGGATTCTTCTTGCCTTACCTATCCTCAGGGGTTGTTGCATCCCTTATTGTTAAAGGCTTTTTGTCACATACAAGTCCTGTTCAGACGTTTCTAAGGGATCGGTTAGGTCTTGATATTGACTGGCTCGGGGGATCTTTCTCGGCATTGTTCGTCGTTGCGATGATTATGGCTTGGAAATTTACAGGTTACTATGCGTTAATTCTTACTTCAGGTTTAGAGAGCATTGATCAGGAAGTATATGAAGCAGCGGCAATTGATGGCGTGAAGGACAGCCAAAGGTTCTGGAAAATTACCTTGCCTTTGCTTTACCCTGCGATTTATACAACCTTAATTTTATCCTTTGGTGCAACATTCGGTATCTTTACTGAGGTCTACCAATTAACAGGCGGCGGACCGAACTATGCAACGAATACATGGCAAATGGAAATATACAGTCAGGCATTTAAGAACCTGCAGGCAGGTTACGCATCAGCTATCGCGATTATGGCTGCGGTTGCGACATTTATATCTATATTCGTAATCCGAAAAATTCTGGAAATGTGGGGTAAGCGCAATGGTTGGGTCTAATTCAAACATCAAGCTCCGGCTGTCGATCCGCTATCTGATTGCGATCGTACTGCTCGTGATTATGGTATTCCCCTATTTATATATGGTATTGAACTCACTTGCAGATTGGTCACAGGTAGACCGGAAGCTGATACCGACGAAATTTACGCTGCGCTCGTATCAATGGCTCTTTACAGGTGGTGAGACCGGGATTACAAGACCATGGATTCACGCCTTCTTTAACAGTGTGTTCGTTTCCCTGGTATCTACAGCCTTAATGATGATGTTCGCGATTATGGTCGCTTATGCGTTGGCGAAGCTGAAATTCCGCGGGAGAGACTCTATTAACAACTTTGTGTTGTTTCATATGTTCTTTCCGGCAATCATTCTGATCATCCCTAACTTTTTGATTATTCAAAAAGTAGGACTGTTCGATACGTATTGGGCGCTCATTATTCCCAAGGCGATGAGTTTATGGGGGATCTTCATGTACACCAACTTCTTTAAGGCGGTACCCGACGCTTTCATTGAAGCTGCCAAGCTGGATGGGGCATCCGATTTCAAAATCCTGTATAAGATTATGATGCCGATGTCGAAGTCCATTACGACCGTTGTATTCCTATTCCTGCTAATGGAACGCTGGACAGAGCTCCTATGGGATATGATCGTCATCCGAAGTGACGGCATGTTAACATTGAACGTTTTATTATCTCAGATGTTCGGTCCGTATCAATCGTATCCGGGTCCGATGTATGCCGGTGCAGTGATGCTCACCTTGCCAATCATTATTTTGTTCATTATTTTCGGCAAGAAGTTCCAGGAAGGCATGCAATTTAACTTGAAATAGGTCTGCACAGGAGGGGTTATCGGTTGGAACAGCCTTGGTGGAAAGGGACGGTATTCTATGAAGTGTATATGCCAAGCTTCTGTGATAGTAACGGGGATGGGATTGGTGATTTCGGCGGTCTTACTTCCAAGCTGGATTATTTGCGGGAACTTGGCATCGGAGGGATTTGGCTAACGCCGTTCTATAAGTCTCCAAAAGTAGATAACGGGTATGACATTGCAGATTATTGTCAGATTGATCCAGACTTTGGAACGATGGAAGATTTCGAACGGTTTATTCAGGAAGCGAAGGCTCGCGGGATCAGAGTGATTGCCGATCTTGTCCTGAATCATACGTCTTCAGAGCATGCATGGTTCAAGGAATCCCGATCTTCAAGGACGAACCCGAAGCGGGATTGGTACATTTGGAAGGATGCTGTGAACGGCGGCGTACCTAATAACTGGGAATCGTTTTTTGGTGGAACCGCGTGGGAATGGGATGCTGCAACAGAACAGTATTACTATCATGGGTTTGCGAAAGAACAGGTCGATTTGAACTGGGCGAATCCCGAAGTTAAAGAAGCGATGAAGGATGTTATGGCTTATTGGCTGGGCAAAGGCGTAAGTGGCTTCCGGTTAGATGTTATCAACTTCTTATCGGTGTCCGATCAATTCCTGGATAACCCGATGGATGAAGTAACGGGTGAGCAGAAGCATGTACATGATCAGAATCAAGATGGAATTATGGATGCCATCAAGGAAATTAGCAGGTTTGTTCATGCGCATAGCGGAATGTTCATGGTAGGTGAAGTCGGCTCTGAAGATATGGACATGCTGAAGCGTTACAGCGGAACGGGTAAGTTTGATGTGGTCTTTAACTTTAATCTGGGAAGCCAGAAGGAATTTAGTCCAGAGAATTTGTTCGCCGAGCTTAAGATGATGGAGCAGGTACACCGTGAGGATCAGATTCCAACGTTATTCTTCGGCAGTCATGATATGGATCGCGTGATTTCGCGTTTTGGCGAAGGGGACGCGGAGATTGAGGAAGAACGGGCCCGCCTTATGGCAACGCTGGCCTTGACCGCAAAAGGGGTACCTTTCCTATATTTCGGTGAAGAGATTGGGATGCGGAATTTCGTAGCCCATAAGCTGGAAGATATGCGGGACATCCAAGGATTGAAGGCATATGAAATCGCACTACAGCGGGGGATAACCCGGGCGGAAGCCCTGAAAATTGCGAATGCAAAGGGAAGAGATGCGTCTCGCTCACCAATGCAATGGAACGCAAGTCCACATGGCGGGTTTACGTCAGGAACACCATGGATTGGCATGGGCCCAAATTATCAGCAATTAAACGTGGAGTCCGAATGCAATCAACCGAATTCATTATTACATTATTATAAAAAGCTTCTCCACTTGCGCAATACACAGGATGTATTTCAATTCGGGGATTATGACGTGCTGGAACGCAGAGGCAATCTTATTTTATATGTAAGAACATTGAAAGAAACCAATACCAGAGCGCTCGTAGCCTTGAATTACGATAATCAGAGCATACAGATTGATCCTAGTGAGCTGCTGGATGGGCAAGCAACTAATATATTATCAAGCCGCCGAGACATAGTGAGCGGTACAGACTTGGTAACTCTGTTGCCGAATGAAGCCGCAATATGGATGCGTGCGCCGCTATTATTTGACTAGAGAGGAATTTTATTATTATGAAACTGCTCAAGAATGCTGTGAAGACATGTGAACAACTGCTCATGGAATACGCGATGAAAGACGTATCCGTAACCAATACACAGAAATTAACATTCACAGGTGTAGATCATAAAGATGTCTACAATATTACAGCTCCATTCCAAGATGAGGGTGAGTGGGTGATTGCGGGTCGGGTTGAATCCCGTGACAGCGAGCATTCCGATGTCGTTTTTTTTGTCGAACGTGATGGACAATGGGTACCCCGTGAAGGAGCGCCTACCCTTGAACTTCAAGATCCTTTTTTCACGAAAATTAATGGCGAATTGATAGTTGGAGGCGTTCAAATTTATCCGCATCCGGTAAAGGCTGATGCCTTAATGTGGCGTACAGTATTCTACCGCGGGAAGAACATCGCGAGCTTAGAACCATTCTTTAAAGGACCGGATGGCATGAAAGATCTGCGCCTAGTGGATCTGAAAGATAGCATCGGAGTACTGACCCGCCCTCAAGGAGATAAAGGAGGACGCGGTAAAATCGGCTTTACCCGCATTGCATCGTTAGAAGCGTTATCCATTCCATTGATCGAAGAAACACCGTTATTGGATGGACAGTTTGTTGATGAAGAGTGGGGTGGTGCGAATGAAGCACACTTGCTAAAGAACGGACTGCTCGGTGTTCTTGGGCATATCGCATCTTTTGATGATGCGGGCGATCGTCACTATTACCCGATGGTATTCGCTATCGATCCGGCAACAGGTGAGTACTCGGATATTCAATTAATTGCTGTACGCAATCAGTTCTTGCCAGGCGTTGCCAAACGTCCTGATTTGGAGGATGTCGTGTTCAGCGGCGGGCTCGTACGTCATGAGGACGGTACAGCTAATATATATGCAGGAATCAGCGATGCGGAAGCACAACAAGCAACAATTCCTGATCCTTTTGCTCAATTTGAAATTTTATAAGTATGAAATCCATTTGGTTAAGGGAGTTATTACAACATGAAAATCTATCGTTATGAACAAAATCCACTTATTACACCGGCTGACATTAAACCGTATCACGATGACTTTGAAGTGATTGGTGCATTTAATGCCGGTATTGCTAGCTATAATGGTGAAATATTAATGTTTCTCCGTGTAGCAGAACGCCCAATTAGCAAGGATCCAAAAATTGTGAAAGCTCCGATTTATAATCCGGAGACCAATGAATTGGATATTTTGGATCTGAATACAGATGATGAGCGCTTCGACTTCTCTGATCCGCGTGTGATTAAGAATAAATCCGCTAGTGCTACATTTCAGTACTTGACTTCATTATCTTATATCCGAATCGCTCGAAGTAAGGATGGACATCATTTTACGGTGGATGAGAAGCCATTTGTGTACCCTTCCAATTCACTGGAGACCTTCGGGGTAGAAGATCCTCGGGTAACCCAAATTGGGGATACCTACTATATTTATTTCTCGGCAGTCTCCCCTGTGGGCGTTGGAGAATCACTGGTATCAACCAAAGATTTCGTGAATGTAACTCACCACGGCATGATCTTTGGGCCGGATAATAAAGACGTATTGATTTTCCCGGAGAAAATTAACGGCAAATATTATGCATTGCACCGTCCAACAACGAAAAGTACGGGAGATCCGGAAATATGGATCGCAGAATCGGACAACTTATTATATTGGGGTAACCATAAGCATCTGATCGGTTTGCGTGAGGGGATGTGGGATAGCGGCCGGATTGGCGGCGGTGCGGTTCCATTCAAGACCGATAAAGGCTGGCTGGAGCTGTATCACGGAGCCACGCTGGAACATCGTTATTGCATGGGAGCAGTCTTGTTAGATCTAAATGATCCCTCGAAGGTGATTGCGCGCTCCAATGCTCCTATCATGGAGCCGGAAGCGGATTATGAGAAGAACGGATTCTTCGGCGATGTTGTATTCTCTTGCGGTGCACTCGTGGAAGGCGATGTTGTTAAAATGTATTACGGAGTCGCGGATACATCAATGGCTTGCGCAGAACTTAGTGTACAAGAAATTTTAGATAGCTTGATATACGTATAACAATAAACGTCAAAACCGAAGTGGTTTTGGCGTTTTAATTTGGGAGAGAGGATGAAGAAAATGAACATTAAATTAACTGAAAACTGGAAACTTCGTGATTTTCATGTGGGGGAAGCCCGGGATCTTGAAGTTGCATCGCCAGAGTTTATTGATTATTTCTGGATGACCACAACAGTGCCCGGTGACATCCATACGACGCTTCGGGAGAAAGGCATTATTGATGATCCTTTCTTTGGCCACCAAGATCAGAAATGCCGTTGGATTGAAGAAAAGGTATGGTGGTATCGTACGGTCTTTTCATACGATTCTGATCTTAAACCTGGTGAGAAGATGGAGCTATTATTCGAAGGGTTAGATACCTATGCAACCGTATATCTCAACGGCGTGGAGCTTGGATCAACAGATAATATGTTCATTAGCCATTCATTTGATGTAACCCGTGAATTAAATAAGGGGAAAAATACGCTTGCCGTAAAATTTGATCCTATTCATGTACACGCAGGCGATAAAGTCCAATATTATTGGTCGGGCTATAGTAAGAAGCGGATTTGGACACGTAAAGCGCAGAGTCATTTTGGCTGGGACTGGGGTCCGCGTCTGGTCTGTGCAGGCATATGGAAAGAGGTACAGTTGATCAAACGGCGTCATGCACATTTAGATCATGTGTTTGCTCGTACAACCTCGATAGAGGGTCAAGTAGGTGTTGTTGATGTGGATTTATGCGCACATGCCTTTGATCGCGGATGTTCGTATACGGCGCGTGTGGAACTATTGGACGGGACGGAGCGTGTTGCGGAAGCGAATGTCGCTTTGGACAGAGCTTCAGGGATTGCAGTTGACGGGGCGATTACAGCGCGTACGCTTCATCATTCAGTTACCTTGCAGGTGATGGATCCAAAGTTATGGTGGACCCATGATCTAGGAACGCCTTTCTTATATCATCTACTCGTTACGTTATTTGCTGATGGAGAGCTAATAGATACCTATGAGCAGCCATTTGGGATTCGAAAGATCGAATTGATGCAGCTGGATGAAGAAGGGCGCCATGCTTTCACTTTTGTATTGAACGGCGTAAAAGTTTTTGCTAAAGGTGCTAATTGGGTCCCTATTGATAGCTTTATTGCGACCGTGCCAGACAGCCGCTATGCACATCTGCTTCAGATGGCCAAGGATGCCAATATGAATATGATTCGCGCTTGGGGTGGAGGCATTTATGAGCGGGATATTTTCTTTGATGAATGTGATCGGTTAGGAATTTTAATCTGGCAGGACTTCATGTTCGCTTGTGCGTTGTATCCAGATTACAATCGTAATTTCATGAATAATGTTCACCGTGAAATTGAGCAGGTCGTAAAACGTCTTCGCAGTCGTACGAGCCTTGCTTTATGGTGTGGGAATAACGAGAATGATTGGTTGTATGAGGCACTCTCCTCTAACGGCGAGATCACACATCCCTTTTATGGAGAAAAAATTTATCATGAGCTCATGCCCGCAGTACTAGAGCAACTCGATCCCACACGAACGTTTTGGCCTAGCTCGCCTTTTGGCGGCAATGATCACAATTCACGTGAGGTGGGCGATACCCATAACTGGCAAGTCTGGCATGGGAATAATGAGCCGCGTCAGTTTGGTGAACCGCAGACACAGGATTATAGTGTTGAAGGGATATCGTTCAAACGCTTCAAGTCAGACTTCACGAAATTCGCCAGTGAATTCGGGTTGCATGCCGCTTCCAATCGTTACACCTTAGCAAAGAACATGCCGGACAATCAGTTCTATTGGGATAGCGATGAAATGAAGTATCGTAATAAAGATGTCCATTATCCAAAGGGCATTATGCTCATGGAGGGTTATACAGGAGTTCCGAAGGATATCAATGAATATATTCAATTCTCGATGCTGACCCAGGCAGAGGGATTGAGGTATGGCATTGAGCATTACCGCCGTAATAAGCCGGATACAAGCGGGGCTTTATTCTGGCAGTTCAATGATTGCTGGCCGGGAACAAGCTGGTCTGTTATCGATTATTATGGTTTACCAAAGGCGAGCTACCACTATGCGCGTAAATTCTTTGCACCGGTACTCTTATGTGTAGATCATGATCCGAATGGACTGCTGCAGTTATGGGCTCTCAATGATCGCCGCGAAGCTTATCAGGATGAGGCGGAATTAACGATCTATCGGATGGATGGTACAATTGTATATCAGCGTGCATTCGACGTTACCGTTGATTCGAACAGTAAAGTTAATTTTGCCAAGTTAACTGAAGCTGAGGTACTGCAGCAACATAGCGCTTGCGAGGTTGTGGTCGTACTTCGTTCGAAGAAACGGTTAACAGAAGATTATGTACTTTATTTAAGAGACTATAAGGATATGGATTATCAACCCGCACATGTTCAGATCTCAGTGGATGAAGCGAAAGGACATATCCACTTGATCTCAGATCGCGTTGCCCGGATGGTGATGATCGAACTAGATGCACCCTGGGTGATTATGGACGATAATTTCTTTGATCTGATTCCGGGTGAGGAGAAGACGGTTCGTGTGCATCATGTGGATGCCGGGGCACTGCCTTGGGAGACTTTACGTGTAACGGCAATGAATGATGCGGGTTAACAAGAACTTGGATTTAAGGAGATGAGTTAAGATGAAGGCGGCTGTATTTCAAGGAACTGAGCACATTGAATTTAAGGACTGGGAAGCTCCGGCTGTTGGCTCCAAAGAAGTTAAACTTCGTGTGAAATGCTGCGGGATCTGTGGTACAGATCAGCATATTTATCATGGATACCCAGGGTCTGCGGAGGTGACAGCTCCGATTGTGTTAGGACATGAGCTTGCGGGCGAAATAGTGGCTGTAGGTAATGAGGTTACGACCTTACAAGTGGGGGACCGTGTATCGGTTGATCCGAACATCTATTGTGGAAACTGTTATTTTTGCCGGAATGGAAAAGTACATTTATGCGATAACTTGCAGGCTGTTGGAGTAACTCGTGACGGTGGCATGGGCGAGTATTGTGTTGTTCCTGTAGCGAACTGTTACTTGCTACCTGATGAAATGAGCTGGATCGAAGGGGCGATGATTGAACCTTTAGGTTGTGTACTTCACGGTTATAAGAAGCTGGATATCCGTAAGGCACACCAAGTCCTGATTATCGGCGGAGGTTTTATTGGTCAATTGTTCTTGCAGCTCGTCAAGGCTGCGGGTGTTAAAGGGATTATTGTCAGTGAGCCAGAAGTGTTCAAACATGACCGATTAGTCGAATTAGGTGCGGATGAAGCCGTATCTCCTGCAGCAGAAGGTGTGATGGAAGCTCTCCATCATCAATTTGATATTGTGATCGAATGTGTAGGCCGGGCGGATTCCATGGAGCTGGCGGTTAAGGCATCGCGTAAGGGTGGACAAGTCTTAATGTTTGGAGTTGCTTCCCCGGACACGTTGATTCAAGTCTCACCATTCGAAATTTTTACAAAAGAGTTGAACATCATGGGCTCTTTCATTAATCCATATACACATGAGGAATCGATTGCGTTAATTGAGAAGGGGATCGTTCAGATTGAGTCGTTGATTAGCCATCAGTTTTCGCTAAAAGATATACCGGAAATCATGGGCGAATATCCGAAACTGCGTGTTTCTAAAGGGATTATTGTGCACGAGAGGTAGTATTTAATTTTAAGTTTATACAAGCGGTGACTACTGGCTATTTCGCCAGGGGTCATCGCTTTTTTAAAATATAAGAATTTATATGTTCTACGTAATAAATCATCCTTATATTTCTCGCTTAAAAGCTTACCGTCCTTAAAGGGACGCCGAAGGCGTTTATGCTTGTGTGCTTTAAACCGTGCTCCTTTAGAAGGAGTTAATAAATATTTAATAGATAGCGAGTAGACTGGCAATACAGCCTCGAAAATTAAGTTTTAATATAGGTCGAACATGGAGAGGAAGCCTATGAATAAAATATTATTAATAGTAGAAGAGAAGCGTCTAGCTAGGGTTATGGAATTGGAATTGCGTCATGAATCGTATTCTATTACTGTTTCTCACGAAGGATTTAAGGGATTACAGTTAGCACTAGAAGAGGAATGGGACCTCATATTGCTTGATTTAATGATCCCTGGGCTAAGTGAAACGGAGTTGTGTAGTAGAATACGTGAGACTAAACAAACGCCAATCATAATCATTGCGGAAGAAGCGGGGCTCGCGGATAAAATCAGAGGTCTGGATAGCGGTGCGGATGACTACATTCTAAAGCCATTTGCTATGGAAGAGCTGCTGGCACGAATGAGATCGCTGTTAAGAAGGGCAGGCACTTTTAACACAGGACGGATGCTAATATTTCGCGATTTGGAGATAGACATTGACGGACGGGCGCTGAGAAAGAAGAAGATATTTGTTAATTTAACGAAACGGGAATTCGAAATACTATTAGTGCTAATGGAGAATAGAGGCAGAGTAATGACTCGGGAGATGCTGCTAGAAACCATATGGGGATATGATTCCGAGGTGGATGTTAAGGTAGTTGACGTGTATATCAGCTACCTTAGGAGTAAAATTGATGAGGTGGGACAGCCAAGTATTGTACAGACGATGCGCGGCCTAGGATATGTGATTCGAAAATAAGTTACTCCGTCGCTTTGAGGAGTGAGAAGACACTGCCATAGGTTCCTGAATAAACGGGTTGCCCGAATTTTTGTGCCCATTCATTGAATAGCTTATGTGAGACGCCATTGCTGGTAATTACATAATCGGGATGGTCATATTCTACAATTTCAGGGAGATATTCTGAGAATCCGTACATGGAACGCTCAAAAGCAGTCCAGCCGAGCACTCCAAGTGAAGCCTGCGTAACGAAGGGATCCTGTCTGCCATCACACAGCACATCACCACCTCGAAACATGACATACCCGGATGAACCGTAGCGAGCAAGAACTTTTGGACGAGTACCTTCAGGTGTATGCTGCATAATATAGTTCATTTCATCAACAGGATAATTATTTGCATCAATAACAGGGGGTGCAAAGAATATATACACAATATTTAGGAGTAGTCCTATCGCAAGCCAGAGTCGTAAGGTACTTTGACGGAACAGAACAACACCAGGTTTACGGAAGTAAGGAAGCGCATCAAAGAACACGGCCGCAAAATAAGGAATGAATAACCACATAAACAGGTTCTGCTTGAAGTTGGATACGCCGAGATAGAGTATCCCAAGCATTAGAAAGAAGCGGAATGGTTTACGTTGAAGTGCGAAAGGAAGCGTACAGGCAAAGAACAGAAGCAAGAGAAGAATGGGTAAATTATCCAAACTATTGAACTGAATAGGCTGCCATTCGTTGATCAGCAGGTTAAAGTTCTTTTTCGTAACCGTCAAAATAAATAAGAGGCTTGTTGCACCACCGGGATTTAAAAGGCCAGCTAACCAAACTAGAACAAAGACTGTGATTTTACGCCAATTGAGCGTTTTGTTAATCAAGGATTCTAGCAGAGCCATCCCTGTAAATACAGCAATTACAAGCCATACACCTGCATGAAAGTTGGCAATAGCTATAGAAAGAGCAACCATTGCAGCGGCGTATTTCTTATGAGCTACCATCTGGTATTCCCGTAAATAAACGAAGAACCAGACAATCATAAACGAGGAGATCATCTGCGGACGACCCTTGAAATAATTGTAGTAAATCCAGCAGGTGATTAGCAGTACAAAAGGGAGCATCAGCACATGGTCTTGTTGAAGTCCCAGCTCTTTGCGGGAAACCTTACCTAGCCGAAGCAAACCGAGTACTAAAAAGAACAAACACACAGCGGTCAAAATATACACCCCTGGCCATCCAAATGCAGCATAAAGCGGAGCGACGAGCAGCTGAAATCCAAATTCATGAGGGACATAGGGAAGCTCATCTCCGTAAAAAGTATGTATGGCATGATGCAGGATTTGTCCATGATCGATCATATATTGTCCCAGCTCAATATGCCAGAAGGTATCAGGATCGTTATAAGAGAATTTGGGAATCATCAGCAGAATAATAGCTATTACGAATAGACCATATAAAAACTTAGGTGCTTGTAATTTTTTCATTATGGTACTTCCCCCGGCTTTTTGTTTAATTATAGCGTTATATTCTTAAGGAACAGTAAAATTTATGAAGCGGAGTGAACACTCATGCATCAATTATTAACTTGGATATCTGAAACTGCGCTCCAACTTGTCAATACGATGGGAATTTGGGGCATATGGTTAGGGATGATCCTGGAGAGTGCCTGTATCCCCATTCCCAGTGAAGTTATAATGCTCAGCGGCGGCTGGCTGGTTGCGCAAGGCTCACTTACTTTTTTGGAAGTTGCTGTCGCTGGGATATTTGGGAATCTATTAGGTTCCGTCATTGCTTACTATATTGGGAAAGCCGGAGGTAGACGGTTATTAGAGAAATACGGTAAATATATCCTCATGAATGAGCATCATCTGGAGCAATCCGAGCGATGGTTCAAGCGTTATGGTGAGAGTACTGTGTTTTTTACACGTATGTTACCCTTTATCCGAACATTTATTTCACTACCCGCAGGGATTGCTGGAATGAAGGCATGGAAATTCATTGTATTTACAGCGCTGGGCTGTATCCCATGGAATCTAGCGTTAGTCTATCTAGGTTACCGATTAGGAGATAATTGGAGTATTGTGGAACAATATATACGTCCGATTAGTTATACCGTTTGCGGGATTGTGCTCCTCCTGCTCTTATGGTGGTTAGTACGGAGATATCGTATGATAAGCTCATCAAGAAACAAGAAGAGGTAGGGTGAGTATTCCATTATGTCTATACGTTGGAAATTTCTGCTATCCTATGCGGCAATGCTTGTAGTTCCTCTTCTTCTCCTTATCATTACGGCTATGTTAATGAGCATTGTCTATCACGGTGATGTGCAGAGCTTAAAGAGCACGTATGAAAGTAAATTTGAAGGAATGGAAGAGAACGATACCCGCAATCTTATTAAACATACTTTTTTGCAAAATACAGATTTACTGACAGATACTGCTTTCCTGAATGAATTATCGGCAGATATGCTCAAAAAAAATACGTCTGTCTATATCCGTTCTGAGGACCAGACATTGTTTGCTTCAGAGGATCTGAAGCTTAAGCAAGGATTAATCGATCATTTGCCTGGATACAAAGGAGACAGATCGCATATAGAACCTATTAGACAGCAATTTAATAATGAATGGTATCAAGTAGGCCAGTTTGATCTGTTATCCAAGGACGCCAAGCCAGTAAGTATATTTTTTCTGACTCCGATCGATCCTCTTGTCCAGTTTGTGCGAACGTTCTTTCCGACACTATTTTTGATTACATTGGTCATTCTGGTACTGACACATACATTGTTGACTAAATATATGTCCAGACGGATTATCCGTCCCTTGCTGGAACTTCGTAAAGCGACAAAACGAGTCACCGAGGGGGATTTGGATTTTCAGGTGGAGATTAATGGTAAAGATGAGCTAGGACAGCTAGGGATGGCTTTTGAAGAAATGAGACATAGGCTTCAACAGTCTATTCTTATACAGCAGCAATATGAGACGAACCGGAAAGAGCTAATCACCAACATTTCACATGATTTAAAGACACCCATCACTGCTATTAAAGGGTATGTGGATGGAATTTTGGAAGGTATAGCGGATTCTCCAGAAAAAAATGAAAAATACATGCGTACGATTGCGGCCAAAGCTGGAGAAATGGATCATCTAATTAATGAATTGTTTCTATACTCCAAGCTGGATATGCAAAAACTGCCGTTTTCTTTTGAATCCGTAAGAATTATACCCTTCTTAAATGATTGGGCAGAGGAACTAAAGGTAGAGCTGGAGAAGCAAGAGGTCGCCCTAAACATCGAAATGACAGGTGGCGAGGAAGTATGGGTCACTGTAGATCGTGATTCCTTTAAGCGCGTACTTGGCAACATAATTCAGAACAGTCTCAAATACATGGATAAGCTTGAAAAGAAAATTACAGTTCACAGCTGGCAGGAAGCAGCGCAGTTTATTCTCGCTATTGAAGACAATGGGCCTGGAATTCCTCCAGAAGCAACGGAGCATATTTTTGAACGTTTTTACCGTGGGGAGCAGTCCAGAAACACGCATACTGGCGGAAGTGGATTAGGTCTGGCTATTGCTAAACAAATCATCGCTGGGCATGGGGGTACGATTTATGCGAATAGTACGGAAGGGATAGGGACTATTATTTATATCGCCTTGCCGATCGTGAAAGGAGACATCGGAGATGAACCGAACCATATTGATTGTTGAAGACGAGCCTGTTATTGCTGAGCTACAGCGTGATTATTTGGAGATGAGCGGGTATCAGACGGAAATTGCCAAGGATGGAGAAAAAGGCTTGGAGATGGGCTTAACGGGGAAATATGATCTGATCGTACTGGATGTGATGTTACCCAAGCTGAATGGATTTGAGGTCTGCAAGAAAATTCGTGTTGAGCTGGATATTCCGGTTCTTATGGTCACCGCCAGACTAGAGGATATAGATATTATTCGTGGGCTGGGCCTTGGTGCAGATGATTATATCACAAAACCATTTAAGCCAGCCGAGCTTGTTGCCAGAGTGAAAGCACATCTTTCGCGTTATGATCGGCTGAAGGGACGAGGTTCCTCAACGAATGAACTGGAAATTAAGGGGTTGCGGTTAAACCCTGATTCTAGACGTGCCTTTGTAAGGGATGAGGAGGTCACCTTAACGACCAAGGAATTTGATCTGCTGTATTTCTTGGCGCTGCATCCCAATCGGGTATTCAGTAAAGATCAGCTCTTTGAGCGATTGTGGGGAATTGATTCTTTGGGTGATACCCAGACGGTGACAGTCCATATCCGTAAGCTCCGCGAGAAAATTGAGGAGGACTCTGCAAATCCACTTTATATCGAAACCCTATGGGGTGCCGGCTATCGCTTTCATGTTTAGAGTTACTCCAAGCGATCACATTAATCCTGACCCAACCACAAGAGGTGTCTCAGTTAGCCATTTTTCATGGCTTCTGAGGCACCTCTTTTTTTAAAAAATACAAGGAGTTAAGAATTATTTAAGGGTCTGTTCACGGGCACTTTAGATTTACGATTTAGTCTAATATTGCAGGAAAATGGAGTTGCTAAATTGGAGGACAAGAATTGAAGAAAAGGGGGAACTAAGATGGAGAGCGTAGTCAAGCTAACAGGTGTGACCAAAGAATTTCGTAATGGCAGTGGGATTAGCGGGATTTCCTTGGAGCTTCAAAAGGGTGATGTCTATGGATTGCTTGGACCTAACGGTGCAGGGAAAACAACACTCTTAAAAGTAATAACGGGTCTGATTTCACCAAGCTTCGGCAGTATCTCATTATTCGGGCACGATCTGGAGTTATCCTATTCCTCTAGTATGAGGAAAGTAGGCTGCATGATCGAATCGGCTGATTTCTACGACTATCTTACACCTGTACAATATTTGAAACTGACAGCCAGCTTTTATCCGAATATTCATCCAGAACGGATCGCCGAGGTATTGGAAACGGTGGGTCTTGCCTCGTTCGCCAAAGAAAAAATCAGACATTTCTCTACAGGAATGAAGCAAAAGCTCGCCATGTCTGCTTCCATCATCCATAGCCCAGCGCTGGTGATTTGGGATGAGCCGACGAACGGACTGGACATCGAGGGGGTTGTTCATTTCCGTGCATTAGTTAAAGAGCTTTCTGTTAATCAGGGTATCACCTTTCTCATCTCCAGCCATATGATTCATGAATTGGAACAGCTATGTAATAGAGTAGGGATTCTGAATCAAGGCGTTCTGATTCGTGAGGGTGAAGTGCAGGAGCTGCTTACCGACAGCCTATCGCTTGAGGAGTTTTACATTACAGAGCTGAAAAGAGGAAAGGAGGTGCTTGAGAATGGACGGCTTAAGAGCGGGTATTAAAAATGAGCTGCTACTGATGTTTTACCGCAAAAAGACCCTAATGTTCTTCATTATTTCTGCCTTTATTCCACTATTGCTAGTGTTTTTATTTCAAGCGCTTCACCCTATTTTGGGCCTTGTCGCTGTTGGCTCCTCCTATCCAGTCCAGATGCTGGGGATTTACACAACATTCCTAATTCCATTGTTTATGTTCGTAGAGATCTCTGAGCTTTTTCCACAAGAGGTTTCCTCTCGTACCTTGAAGCTGACGTTACTCAAACCGATTACGCGATTGGGAGCGTACGCCGCTAAGTTCCTCACGCTTGGGATAGCGATCGGAGGACTGCTTCTTCTATTAGGGATAGTGAGCACTTTATGTAGCTTCTTGTTTGGAACTTTGAATATAGGGAGCGTAGGCATTATTGGCTTGATAAAAGCTTATACAGCGGCGTTTCTCTCCATGTGGTCACTGGCTGCCTTGTTTGTGTTCATCGCTCAATTTTTTCGCAGCGCAGGTGGGTTTCTAGTGTTCTCAATCTTTGTCTTCAGCGGAGCCAAAGCTGTGCCTTACTTTATAAGTGGATTCTCATCCTTTTCTATAGTTTCTTATACAGATTGGTACTCTCTATGGTTAAGTCATACGATTTCCGCAGGCAGACTTGCCACAACTTCCTTGTTCTTACTCTCAGGATTAATGTTATTTCTATCGATGGGTTACATCTTCTTTGATCGGAAGGAAGTTTAGCCTTAGAGCTATTCTTGATTCTTGTAACATTTGTTTCGCTAAAGGAAGGGGAGATGATTGGTGAAGGAAACCAGTTCATTATTAAAAGAAGATCAGAAATTATGGAACAAGGTGCCACAGGTTACGATTTTTTTCTGGATCATAAAGATTATGGCTACCACCGTGGGGGAGACGGCAGCGGATTTTCTCAATTTTAACCTCTACTGGGGCTTGACCAACACTACCTTGGTGATGGGTGGACTACTGATTGCAGCACTATACTTCCAGATGACTGCTACAAAATACGTACCTGCTCTATATTGGCTTGCAGTTGTATTAATCAGTGTGGTCGGTACGCTCATCACTGACAATCTGGTGGACAATCTGGGCGTATCGCTGGAGACGACCACTATTGTTTTTTCTGTACTCTTAATCCTGACCTTTGGAGTCTGGTATGCCAGTCAGAAGACGTTATCCATCCATTCGATTACTACCAAAAAGCGCGAGATGTTCTATTGGCTAACGATTCTATTTACCTTTGCCTTAGGGACAGCCGCAGGTGATTTAGTTGCAGAAAGTCTGAACTGGGGATACCTACTTTCAGCTATTATTTTTGCCGCTCTGATTGGCGCGATAACACTCGCTTATCGCTTTAAGCTAAATGCAGTAACTGCCTTCTGGTTTGCTTATATTCTGACTCGCCCATTAGGAGCATCACTAGGTGACTATCTTTCACAGGACCGAAGTGAAGGTGGGCTAGAACTGGGCACAACGGGAACAAGTATTATTTTTATTGTTATTATTCTAGGGTTAGTTATCTATTTAACCAAGACAAAGACAGACGAGGTCTCTCTTTAGAAAATATTGAAGTTAATATTCAGTTAAGAATCCCTTTACTATCCCTTTACGATTCAGAGTTAGAGTTAGAGGAGGCCATGAGAAAAAGGAGCTTTGTCATGAACACAGATCCTAAAGTACTTATTGTTACTTCGGCATTTGGAGACGGGCATATGAAAGTGGCTGAGGCCATCGAACATTCATTTAGACGAAGAGGTATCAGTCGGATTACCACCATGGATCTATTCGCTGTAGTCCATCCTTACCTGAATGAACTGTCCCGAAGATTCTATTTGAACAGTACGGGCTTTACACAAGAACTTTATGGATTACTGTACACAGTGACTAGCAAGATGAGACCAGAGCAGTTCATGGGTAGACTCATCCATTCTATGGGCAAACGAAAAGTGCAAAGGATCATCGACGAGATACAGCCGGATATTATTATTCACACCTTCCCTTATTTGGCCGCTGCTGAGCTTGCATCAACAACAGGAAGTCGAATTCCCATGTTCACGGTGATGACGGATTATGTGGTTCATGGCAGGTGGCTCCATCCTCAAACTACGAAATATTTTATCGCTACGGAAAGCATGAAGGCAACGCTGATATCGGCTGGGATTGCTGAAGAGAAGCTTGTGGTTAGCGGGATTCCAATACGAGAGGCTTTTGAGCAAACGCTGGATCGAGAAGGACTTTTGCGCAAGCATAAGTTAGACAGAAATCGTCGTTATCTATTACTTGCGGCAGGAGCTTACGGCGTATTAGGTGACATTAGCAGTTTAATAAAAAGAGTACTGCTTAAATCAAACTTCGATGTCATCGTATTATGCGGAAATAATCATAAGCTTCGATCAGCTACGAAGGAGCTGTTTCAAGAGAATTCTCGAGTTCACATTTTGGGATATACGGAAGAAATGCAGGAGCTGATGTGTATATCTTCCTGTCTATTGACCAAAGCGGGCGCGATTACCTTGACTGAGGCGATGGCTCAAACACTTCCGGTTATCGTCTATCGACCACTCCCCGGCCAGGAAGCAGGCAATGCAGAATGGTTATCTGGGCACCATCTGATAGAGATCGCACGAAATGAGGAGCAGTTAGTAGAGCAGCTTCAGCGATTGGAGCATATGGCGTACAGAGAAGAAAGGGAGCAGCGTATGAAGGCTTTTTCACGAAAATACACTTCAGATTGTATCGTCTCCGAAGCTTTAGATGCAATTAAGCTAAGACAGCCGTCAGTTCCATCAGCGAAATCTATGATAGTTGAAGGGCAGGCGAAGACGATTCATGGATACTATTAGCAAAGTAGAAAAACGACAGCAGACGTTCACCCGTCTTGCAATGCTCCTTTTCTTTATAGAGTGGATAAGAGGAGCTGTTCTGATTACTTTCTTACCAACCTATGTATTGACTAGCTGGGGACTTACAACCTCAGTAGTTGGCATTGCGGTCTCCGCTCACTATTTGACGGACAGTTTGATCAAAAGCTTCATCGGCTATCTCTTAGACAGATTTCATGGGCGAACCGTACTACATGGAGGGTTCTTCCTCGGGTTTATTGGACTATTGTTGATGGTTACAACGCATAGTCCGTGGATACTTATAGTAGCTTCTGCTTGCTTGGGAGCTGGATTCTCACCGATCTGGATCATTTGTATGAGCCAGGTATCAGAGGAGAAACGAGCAGAGCAGATGGGAACCTTATATGTATACTGGATGGCTGGTTTAGGTCTGGGACCCGTGACTATGAATCTGTTAATTGGCGGTGGGATGTCGTTGTCCCTTGGTGTGATTGGATTATTTTTTGTAGCTGGTTGGATCATGGTAGGTCTTGTGAAGATGAATAAGGTATCGGTGCGGAACGTGAATATATCTGTAGGGCAACAATTTGTTTCTTTGTGGAACAAAGTGAAGAAGGGCGGTTTTCTGGTTCCTGGTATGCTACTGCAAACTACAGCGGGCGGGATACTGGTTCCGTTTCTAACAAGCTTTGCCATTTCGCATTTGGGCCTTTCGCATTCTCAGCTGTCCATCGTGCTATTTATGGGAGGAGCTGGGGTAGTTCTATTTCTCGTGCCTATGGGAAAATGGTTTGATCATGTCGGGGGTAAATGGTTCCTCGTTGTTGGGTTCGGCGTGTTTGCAGTTGCCTTGTTCGGCTTAACTTCTATTAGCTCCTTTTCCGCCGCCATTGGCCTCTCACTTCTGCTGGGGTGTGCTTATGCTGCTTTGCTACCCTCTTGGAATGCCTTAATGGCCAGTTATATTCCTGAAGATTCTGTGGGTATAAGCTGGGGATTACTGTTCTCTATAGAAGGCTTAGGTGTGGTTATTGGCCCTTTGATAGGGGGATGGTTGGGAAGCTCAGGAGATGAATTGCTACCTTTTCAAGTTAGTGCCGGTTTATTTGGATTGATTAGTGTAGTTTACTTGCTCTCACCTGCCCGATTATTTATTCACAGAAAAAATGTGACCGAGGAACTCCAAAATGTATCGTAGTTAAGATTTATTTAATAGACTCTTCACGATGAATTTAGGAATTGCGCCTAAACTTAATATGAAAGACCAAAAAAGTTATGAAGGGAAGGGAAAAGGATGAAGAAGAAATGGCTAATCACCGGAGGTGCAGCAGGAATTAGCGGGGCTATTATGTTAGTTAGCGGGTTGACGGCGTTTGCGGGAACCTCCGGGTATGAGGATTACAAAGCTGCGCTTAAGAATACGGCAGGGAATACGCAGAGTGTTACCGTACAAGCCAATGCGTTGCTTAAAGATAACGGAAGTATTCTGAGTCAGGCACAAGGAAGTATAAAAGCAAACCTGCAAAATGAAGCGGTCAGCGGCGATGTGAAGATTACCGGGTCACAAGGTTCTCAGGTACTTAGCCTCTACAGTCAGTCTGACGGACAAGTCTGGAAGAGTGATGCTTCCGATACTTATTACGTAAAGCAGGATTTACAGGATAAGAAGGATCAGGAAACCGAGAAAGAGTCAACGGAAACAGCTTGGCTAAGCAGCCAAGAAGAGAAAATAATGGATGCGCTGATTGGGAATTTGAAGAACGAAATCACATCTACCACCGATAAAGACGGTGCCAAGCATATCTCGCTGCAGCTTGACAATGCGCAAATCCCGGCAGTGGTGCAGGCGTTAGCCCCGGTTTTGTTCAAGAATCTTTCTGAAGAGAAGGATCATGAGTCCAGTAAAGAAACCACTGTAGATTCGAACGATCCAGAAGATCTAATTCAGCGTAACCTGTTTGATTTCCAAGCAATTGCTCTGACGAACGGTGTACAGATTCAAAGCATCCGTTTGAATGCTGATATCACTCCAGCGAATGAGCTTCAGCACCAGCAGTTAGATCTTACGTTTGTGGGTAAGGATGCGCAAGGAACCTCCCATACGTTGGCTGCTAGTTTGGATGTTCAACTCTCCGCATTTAATGCCACTACAACAGAGTCTATTGACTTGACGGGTAAACAAGTGCAGCAATTGAAAGAGGATCATGAACACGAACATCGTAATTAAGTTAGTGTGGAACAACTAAAAATACTGCAATTATAAAGTCTCTATGATGTGATTAGTCATAGGGACTTTCTTTATTAAAGTTTTTTTCACATCAATTTATCCTCTCCTGCAACTCCCCTGACTTCCGGCGCCGCCGACTCATGAATACCAAAGACAATGCAATGATCGTGAGAATAATCCCAAGTACTTGAAATCCCTCAAAGCTGAACTTCCCTCTCATTACGATGCCTATCAACAAGGAAGAGAGAATGGTTCCCAAATATCTTGAAGTATTAAATAAACCGGATGCTACGCCGATCATTTCCTTGGGTGAACTTTGGAACAAAGCTGCTTGCATACCTACATTATTCAACCCATTGCTAATCCCGAATGCAGCCAAAGCCAGGCACACGCTAATAACCGGTGAAGATTGATTCAATGTCACGAGCCATACCGATCCCGCAGTCATCAATATTGCAGACACTAGTAGTGCCGGTCCTGGTCCGGATTTATCGATCCATCGTCCTGCTATTGGAGAAGTAACTAGAGAGCATAGGCCTAAGGTTAGCATAAGTATCCCTGTTTGATACTCGTTGACATGGCGAACCATTTGCAAGTAGGACGGAACTCCGAAAAAGAGTGAGTAAAAGAGTACATTAACGAGCATGAATTCCACATTAACCCATGTCATTGCAGGATATTTAGCAAATGTGCGTAAAGGGATAAAAGGCGAAGTCGCTTTTAACTCATGTCGTACGAATACCCCTAGCAGAGCGAGTCCTATCAGTGAAACAATGACATTTCCTAAAGCAATGTGCCCGGATGATTTTGCTGAGAGCAATCCAATGAGCAGGGCAACCAGACCCATTGTGAAGAGCAGAATCCCAGATCCATCTATCCAATCGAACCATTTGCGAAGAGACATGCCCGGTGCAACGGTTAATGACGAGTTTTCCTTAGGAATATTTCTCCAAGACAATAGAAAGCTCACTACCACAAATGGAATATTAACGAAAAAGATAGCGGGCCAGCCCCACCAGTGTATAATAACCCCGCCAATAAAGGGTCCAATGGCTGCCGCACCAGATAGGAAGATGGATAAAACAGACAGCGCTGTCGCTTGTTTTTCCGTTACATGAATTCGCACTATAGCCATCCCAACGGCAACCATCATGCTAGTTCCAATGGCTTGCACAATGCGGAACACGAGGAGCCACGCGAAGCTTGGTGCGAATGGAGCTAATAATGAGGCAATGAAGGCTACTACAAGCCCGGTAAGAAATATTTTTCTCCTACCAAATAAATCGCTGGCCTTTCCCATGACAGGTTGAGCGATGCTACTAGCAATGTAGAAAGAAAAAATAATCCAGGAAACACCTGTATAGTCAAGTTGGAATACATTTTGCAATCTTGGAATAGCAACAGAAACCATTGAAGAGTTTAATGGGTTCAATAGTATCCCTAGACCCACTGAAATCATTAACCACCAATTCCGAGCACTCATTTTGTGTCCCCCTAAAGCGTATTAATGTCATCCTACTTGATTTTAGTTATTCATTCCAACGCATTTTATGTTATATTCTCATTGACTTAAAGGAATGAATGGGGTGCGAAATGGAACTTCTACAGCTGCAATATTTTCTCGCGGTAGCTCGGTTGGAACATGTGACCGAAGCTGCGCGCAATCTGCACGTTACTCAATCATCACTTAGCAAAACAATACAGCGCTTGGAGGAGGATCTAGGGGTCCCTTTATTCGATCGAGTAGGGCGGAACCTGCGTCTGAATGAGTTCGGAAGCAGATTCCTTCGCCGTGCAGAAAGAGCTTTGTTTGAATTGGAGCAGGGAAAGCAGGAGCTTAGCGATTTATCTCACCCGGAACATAACACGCTAGAATTAGCGGTTACCACCGCCAGTACATTACCCAGTATCCTTCGCGAGTTTCGAAAAAAGAGACCTGATATTCAATTTCATGTGCAGATGCTGACTACGAAGGAAATGGTTACACTTTTGGATAGAGGAGAGGTGGATTTCTGCCTGTCATCTCCCCCTATAGAAGGGAACGACATCGAATGCCAAGTCGTATTTATCGACCCAATCCTTGTAGCGGTTCCTAAGGGGCATCGGTTGGCAGATCGAAGCAGCGTATCTTTGATAGAGCTGAGAGATGAATGGTTCGTCGGGGTTAAGAGTGGTTATGGAACTCGGGATTTAATAGACTCTGTGTGCCAATCGGTCGGATTTACGCCTAAATATGTATATGAGGGGGATGAGCCTGCAAGGTTGATCACGCTTGTGGAAGCTGAGATTGGTCTTGCCTTCATACCAAGTACAGCAAGAAATTCACGGGAAGACATCAAATATCTCCAAATAGAGAATCACGAATTGGTACGGGAAATTGCTTTAATATGGCACAAGAGTCGGTATATTTCGCGAGCTGCTCTGGAATTTCGTAAGGTAGTTGTAGAATATTTCGGATCGTTATCCAAAGAGGCTTAAGACAATCGGGGATGGTTATCTAGAGGTATTTAACTGGATGCAAAAGAACAATTGCATCCAGCTCAAGAACGCATAGTCTATAGAAATATTTTATAATGAAGATGTAGAAAAATCAGGTAGTGTTTAGTTATCTGATGTTGGTTCTTCCATAAACCATGAGATATGGGTGCATCTCTTACAAATAAGTATAGCAGCGTTTTTATTCGCCCAGTCAAATCCTAGAAAGGATGCTCCACTTGTGTTAAGCAGTTTATAATCCAGATGAAAGGTATCGTTTTGACAACAAGGACAGGTTATTCGCGCGCCTGCAGCACTGTATCTCATTTTAAAAACCTCCTGTGAATTTGTATAGTTCTTTAACGCATCTGAGGTTATTAAGGTTTCATGTACTCGAACTTACTAGTCAATTTGGGGTGGAATTATGAATAGCTGGGAAACAGCATTGTCAAAGGTATGTGAGCTTTATTTTTCATCGGAAGTGAATTCGAAATTAGAATGGATCTTGGTTGGCTCGGTGGGTTCGGTTTTACAGGGCTGTGAAATGACTCCGGGAGACGTTGATATTTATACAAAAAATAAAGAAGGGGTTGCACAATTTGCAGAACTTCTGAAGGAATATTCCTTGCTGGATAAATGTGAATTCCCTCATGGGGAGAACTGGTTATCCTCTTTAGAAGAACCTACATACACTCAGACCTTTTCTTCGGGCTTCTCATGGACAAAGGGGAGTTGGATCATCGATGGGTTTAAAGTGGAAGTTGTTCATATCTCCAATTCAGCGGGAATTCCTGATTCTATGGATGGTGATGGGATATGGGAAGGTGGTCAATTCATTTGGAATCGTTTTAGGAATGTAACAATCGGACGGTACACTATTCCTACGGTTCCTCTAGAAATACAGCTAGAATCAAATTTAAGAAGACAACGATCAGACAGGACACAAGCGATTATTACTGCATTGCAAAAATATGGATACGATCAAGAACTAATCGAAAAAGCTCTATCAAAGAAACACTTACCTTATTTTTATTCTCAAATGAATTGAGCTAAGAAGGTTATTACTAAAAAGGGAATTAACTGGTATAATATGGTTTATAATCGAGAAAGGTGTTGATTTCTATGTCTGACTTTTTTGATCCAGGACCTAATCCAAATGTGACGGACCCTGGCGGTCATAAAGCAAACCATGATGTCAATGCGCAAAAATATCATACACAAGGTGTTCCTGGATTTTGGAGCGAGGTAATCAATCTCTTTATCGTGGTGGCAATAATTGCAGTTATTTTCTTACTCATATGGATCTTCTAATGGCCTTGTAATGAAAAAATGACAGCCCTCATTTAACTTGAGGGCTGTCATTATCGTTATTGAGCTGAGTATCCTCCATCGATGGAATTAATTTTCTGCCAATCCTCATCTGAGACAACATGCAATTTCATTCCATAAACATTCTGTTTCTGGCTTACTTTCTCTAGCGCTACCTCATTAATGTCTGCGGCAATAACGATAAGATCATTGTTAGTGTCAAAAATAGCCCGCCTGCGGTCATAACGCCACTTTTTGCAACTCCAACCATTAAAGCAAGTCCTACTAATACCCACCACGCAAAATGGATTTTTCTTGTTGTGATTCATGATGTCCGCCTCGTTTTCTATGATGAAATAACCTACATTTGCTCCATGCCGGACATTCGCCCAGTCATTCTTAACAATTGTGATATTTCCTATAGACTTATCATAGTTGTCCTCTATACAAATCTCATTCCTCAGACGGAGAAAGTATCCATCTGGAGCCAGTTATCTAAATTTAGATACTAAAATAAAATAAATTTAACAATGGAATCACTCTTTTAAATCGTACGGGAGAGGATGGTTATAAGGTGGAGAAAATTATAGAAGTACGGGGGATTAGCAAGGTCTACGAGAAAAGAAAGACGAAAGAGAAAATACATGCCGTTCGTGATGTTTCTTTTTATGTAAATCGTGGAGAGGTTCTCGGTTTACTAGGCCCCAACGGTGCTGGGAAAACATCAACGATAAAGATGCTCTGTGGTTTGTTAGAATCGGATGGGGGTTCTATATCCATTAATGGCTTAGATATTTGCAAGAAGAGACTTAAAGCGCTAGAGCATATCAGTGCTGTATTAGAAGGGAACCGGAATTTATATTGGCGTCTTACGGTTCGGGAAAATTTAGAATATTTTGCAGGTAACCGGGGGTACTCTCGGAAGCAAATTGCCGATCAGACAGATAAATTATTAGAGCAATTCAACCTTAAAGAAAAAGAGAATGAGCTGGTTAATGGATTATCTCGTGGGATGCAGCAAAAGCTGGCAATTGCTGTGGCATTATTAGCTAATACGGATGTCATCTTGCTGGATGAGCCAACGCTCGGTTTGGATGTTGAGGTTAGTTATGAATTGCGAAATATTCTAAAAACGATAGTAAGGGAAGAGAAACGTACGATCATTATTAGCTCACATGATATGCCCGTCGTTCAGGAGCTGTGTGACCGTGCCATTATCATTAACAAAGGTGAAGTTGTGATTGACGACAGGGTGGAGAATTTACTTAAGTTATTTGAAACAAGGGCATATTCCATTAAATTAGGTGAGCAATTAAGCCCTGAACAGGAGAACAAACTGTTGAGTATATTCCCTTTAAGTACTTATAAAGCAAGCTCTCATGAAACGATCGTGGAAGTGAATTTAGAGCATGGTCAGGATATCTACGAGCTGTTCGATCTTCTGAAAGAGGAAGGAACGATGGTGGAAAGTATCGATCGTATAACCATTGATTTTGAACAAGTGTTTATTCAGATTGTGAAGGGAGGTAAGACTCATGAAATGGCTCCATTTATTTAATGCTAATTTTCGTAAGGAATATATTGAGTTGAAACGATATTTACCGAACACGATTGCATTAGTAGTCACTTTTTATATTATATTTCTGGCTGCATTTTTTGGAATTATGTTCATAGGAGATCCAGCCAGCTTTGATACGAATGTTCAATATTCAATTGTAAGTGTGGTCTTTTGGAGCTTAACGATGATGACGATGAACTTTATTGGTTATTCGGTAATCACAGAAGCGACGCGTGGAACGTTAGAGCAGTTATATATGTCTCCCATGGGTGTGTGGAAAATTATGCTCACGCGGATCGTCAGTCAATTGGGCTTACAGTCCGTCATTATGATTCTCTTGCTGTTTGGTGCGATGCTAACCTCGGGACAATGGTTGAGTCTTAATCCCATGACAACGATCCCAATCATTATAGTTACTATGATAAGCATGGTAGGCGTTAGTTTTATGATTGCTGGTTTGGCTATTATTGTGAAACAAATTCAAGCATTTCTACAGATTTTCCAATTTGTCTTGATGGGACTTGTATTTGTTCCGATCACTGTAGCTCCGTTTTTAGCTTTTGCCCCATTCGTTAAAGGCGTGAATATGGTAAGAACGGTGATGCTGGAGAATCTAACGTTAACGGATCTATCTTTATCTGACTATGGCGTATTAATATTAAATTCGCTGGTTTATTTGATTCTAGGGCTCGTTGTGTTTGATCGATGTGAGAAAATAGCCATGAAGAAGGGGCTTCTGGGGCAATACTAGCGCACACAATCGTTTATTTATTAGGTATAGCTAATACTTATAACCTGCCATAACTCATTGGTGTAACGGTATAGGCAATCGGATATGCTATATTAATTTTAATAATTTGTTCACGAGGAGATTAATATATGAGCACTCAAACCGAACCTAAAAAGCGAACCGTTACTCCATTTCGATATGATATTGTTGGCAGCTTCCTGCGCCCTCAGGCGTTGAAAGAGGCTAGATTGAAATTCAAAAACAGCGAAATTACTGCCGAGCAGTTGAAGGAAGTAGAGAACGACGAGATTGTGAAGCTCGTGCAAAAACAAAAAGAGGTTGGTCTTCAAGCTGTAACCGACGGCGAATTCCGCCGCTCTTGGTGGCATCTCGACTTCTTCTGGGGTTTTGATGGTGTAGAGCGGACCATTATTGATCAAGGCTACCAATTTAATGGTGCAGAATCCAGACCAGAAACCGCACGACTGACCGGAAAAATAAGCTACAGCAGCCACCCTTTTGTAGCGCATTATGAATTCTTAAAAGGCGCTGCTGGTGAGGATGTTGTTGCGCGCCAATCGATTCCTGCAGCAGCGCAATTCCTGTTTGAGCTGGATCGGGTAGAAAATAAGGAAAGCACGAATGAATTATACCCGAATCGTGAAGAGCTAATTTCGGATATTGCCAAAGCATACAAAGCGTCAATTCTTGCCTTTTATGCAGCGGGCTGCCGCAGCATTCAAATCGACGATTGCACGTGGGGAGCGCTGTGCGACGAACAGTTTATAGCATTTATGAATCAGGTTGGTGTGAATGTAGCTGAATATGCGAACGAGCTTGCGAAGTTGAACGAAGAAGTGGTATCCGGACTGCCGGAAGATCTCGTTGTAACGACACATGTATGCCGAGGCAATTATGTTTCTACTTATGCTGGAGTAGGCGGAGGTTATGAACCTATCGCGCAAACACTTCTGAACATCAATAACTACTCAGGTTACTATCTGGAGTTTGATACTGAACGTGCTGGTGACTTCAAACCATTACGCTTCCTAAAAGACAATCAGCAGGTCGTGCTTGGCCTGTTCTCTTCCAAATTTGGTGAGCTTGAAAGCAAGGAAGATATTCTGAAGCGTATTGAGGAAGC
The DNA here is from genome assembly GCF_042723305.1 of Paenibacillus sp. NPDC058367. Lineage (NCBI taxonomy): Bacteria > Bacillati > Bacillota > Bacilli > Caryophanales > Paenibacillaceae > Paenibacillus > Paenibacillus sp. NPDC058367. The sequence goes on along the minus strand of NZ_JBHXIZ010000003.1, from coordinate 471,902 downwards.
GAAGCAATATGTCGATCTAAACCGGATTTGCCTGAGCCCGCAATGTGGCTTTGCTTCCACTGAAGAAGGTAACCACCTTACAGAAGAGCAGCAATGGCGCAAGCTTGCTTATATTAAAGAGATTGCTGAAGAGATCTGGAATTAACTCTAATTAAAAAGTAGACAGAGACAATACACCTTTAACCATTCGGATGTTCATCCGTACGGTTAAAGGTGTATTTTGATATAGAGTGGGTACATGGATTTACTTGGCGTGCTGTCACTATACCAGTGGATTGTGAGTAATTAGGGAAAAGCTCCCTAATAAAAGCCGATAATTGCTTTAAATGAATGCAATCAGGGAATTCCTCCCTAAAAAACAGAGTGAAATCATGATTTACCGTCAAATCAGTCGAATTTCAGGGAGGAATTCCCTAATTATTAGTCTGATGACCAGAATCCTCTGATAATAAGGGAGGAATTCCCTAATCTATCAATGCCGTAATATGAAAGAGGGCGCCGCAAAGTAAAAGGGGCCCTCGTTTAGAGGTCCCCTTGCTGTGCTTATCTTATTTTGTATAGTTATCGAAGTAACCTTGAATATAAATCATCGGTGTTCCTTTATCGCCACTACCAGAAGTCAAATCAGATAATGAACCAATCAGGTCCGTTAATCTACGAGGAGTAGTCCCTTGTGCTTCCATCGCACCAACCAGGTCATCATTTTTATTCTGGATGTATTTAGAAATGGCTTGTTTCAGCTCTTCACCACGAAGATGAGAGAAGTTGTTATCAGCCAAATATTTCAATTTCACTTCATTTGGTGTTCCATCAAGTCCTACAGTGTAAGCAGGGGATACAACTGGATCTGCTAGTTCCCATATTTTACCGACTGGATCTTTGAATGCACCATCGCCATAAACCATAACTTCTACAGTTTTACCTGTTATTTCTTTGATTTTTGCTTGGATACCATCCACGATAGGTTGGCAGTTGTTTGGAAATAGCTTTACACTTTCTTCTGTAGCTTTGTTTGATCCTAGCAGACCATAGGCTTCGTTAAAGCCGCTGCCATCGATTGATTGTGTAAGAATATCATCCAGACCAAACACTTTTTCAGCACCATTGCTCATGAGAATACGTTTGGTTCTGAACCGTGTGTGAATATCGCAAGTTAATACATTTTTTGTATAGTTTAAAATGGTTTTTGGGTTGTTGGAGAAGATGACTTCGCAAGCCACACCTTCAGCTTCAATCAAACCTTTATAATATTCGATATAGTCAACACCTGTGAATGGGTGCTTAATATAGCCGAAAAGCTCACGGAATTGAGCCTCTGTTAACACATCCGTCCATGGATTAACGCCCTTAGCATCTAATTCGTCGATGTCTACAAGATGGTTGCCCACTTCATCAGCTGGATAGCTTAGCATTAAGACTACTTTTTTTGCTCCTTTGGCAATACCGCGTAAGCAGTTAGCAAATCGGTTACGGCTAAGGATTGGGAAAATAACACCCACGGTTTCCTCGCCGAATTTCCCTTTAATATCAGCAGCAATATTGTCAATCGTCGCATAGTTTCCTTGTGCCCGAGCCACAATGGATTCCGTTACAGTTACAATGTCACGATCCTCGATCGAGAAACCTTCGACTTTTGCAGCATTCAATACGGTTTGAACTACGATTTCTTCAATATTATCCCCATTGTTAATGATAGGCCCGCGGAGTCCACGTACCACTGTTCCAACTACTCTTTCCAATATGATCTCTCCTCTAATAAGGGTATACTCTATATAATTAAAATGGTTATAAACCCTATATTACTATACCCTTTTAGAGCGATATAAGTAAAATTAATGTTTATAATATCTAATATAAAAATGATTTATAGATATAGAAGCTTTTAGAGATTTTTAACATTGCCGTTAGAGATAGAAAAACAATTTCTCGGGGAGGGATATCCGTATGAACAAAATGGACCGTTTGTTAGCTATAGTGCTTGAATTGCAGCGTAATAAAGTGTTGCGAGCGGAGGATTTGGCGGCTACGTTTGAAACGAGCGTGAGAACTATTTATCGGGATATTCAGGCACTTAGTGAAGCGGGCGTATCCATAATAGGAGCGCCAGGGCAGGGCTACTCCTTGATTGAGGGCTATTTCCTGCCACCCGTTAGTTTCACGCTGGACGAAGCAGTGACATTGCTTATCGGGACTGACTTTATCGAGCAGTGGTTTGATGCCCACTATGGCAATAAGGCTAGAAGTTCTAAAGCGAAAATAGAAGCTATCCTGCCAGAAGCCATCCGCAGTGAAGCATCACAGATCCGCAAAAGTTTTCGTTTATTTGCATCCGCAGCAGATATAGCACCAATACAAGAAAAAGCATGTCTGGAAGCCATTCGTCGAGCGATATTGGAGGAAAGGAAAATAAGATTTCGTTATTCCAAAAGAATCGCCGAAGCCGATGGGAACCGTCAAAGTATTCGTACGGTTGCTCCTTACGGACTTGTGCTTCATCAAGGATCATGGGTACTCGTCGCCTGGTGTGAATTGCGTCAAGACATCCGTCATTTCCGGTTATCCCGAATGAGGGAGCTTATTGAACTGGAAGATAAATTTATACGGCCAGCGGATTTTCAATTGGAGGTATACCAACCTCCTGATGATCGCAACGTTCATGTGGTTATCTTAGTCCATTCTGATATAGCTGATAAGGTAAGGGAATCGAACAATTTCTATATGGAAACTATAGAGGATCATGCGGAAGGCTTACGGGTTACTTATCGAGTTCGAGAGCCAGCAGAATTGCTGCAATGGGTGTTGGGCTGGGGAGGCGGCATGGTTGTACTAGAGCCGGAATCTTTTCGCCATCAAGTTAGAAACGAACTAGAAATAATGTTAAAACGCTACTGACATAACGCTGTCAGTAGCGTTTTTATATACTTGGATAATCAATGACTACAGGAGCTGATATATAATGATTACAACAAAAGAAGCCTTACAACGTTTTGAAGAAACTGCGACATACTATATTCAAGAAGTAGAGCGATTCAATCTGGAGCAGCTGAAGCTAAAGCCAAGTGAAAACGAGTGGTCCATCGGACAGATGGTTCAACATCTCATTAACTCGGCACTGTATATGCAGCTTCGTAATATTGATCAATGTCTGGTGCTCAACCAAGATCCCTCGGTATCTCATGTGGGGAAAACCGAGGATGGTGCGGCTATATTTGCACAAGGCAGTTTTCCGCCCATTCGTATTCAGGTTCCGCCTTCCGCCCAATATACGCCGGAGCAGCCGGAGAGCAAGGAACAATTAAGTCAAGGGTTACATTCAGTCATCCAAAGAATGAGAGAGATCGAACCGTCTCTTGAAAAAGCGTCCAAACAAAATACCGTATCTCACCCGCGATTTGGTGGACTATCCGCGGAGGAATGGTTCCTGCTTATTGAGATGCACTATCGTCATCATCTTCTGCAGCTGGAGCGATTAAACAATGAATTGTTTCGGAAAGTGATGTAATACCAAAAAAAGAGGCCGTTGCTGATCTACAGCAACGGCCTTTCGTCGTAAAAGAAAGGATCTTAATTTCCTGAGCCAAGCGTTGCTTGAACATAATCTTTATATTCACTCGGATTAACTCCAAAATGCTTCTTGAAAAGTCTGGTGAAATAAAATTGATCATGTATACCGATTTGCGTAGAAATCTCTTTGACATAAGGGTTGCCCTTTAGAATTAACTCTGCGGCTTTCTCCATTTTTACGGTGTTAATGTAATGAATGATACTTTGGCCGACTTCTTCTTTAAAGATTCTGGATAGATAGTTCTCACTTAAGTTGACCTGCTTGGCAATCAGAGATAAGGTCAGCTTTTTCTGATAATTTGCATTGATATAATCAATTGTTTGTTTAACATCCCTATTATGGGTAGTCACAATCTGTTGTTTTTGATGTGAGAATAATTGAAATAAAAGCTCCATCTGCGTTAGAATCTCAGCACTTCGTTTACTGTTTGCAATATTCTCAATAGTTGTTTTCAAAAGCTTTGGATCTTCAACGATAATGTGAGCATCGCATAATGGAAGATAGTGCAGACAATTGACGATGAATGTTTTGGCTTCAGCCGGCTTTATTTGTTTCGATCTGCAGGTTTCAAGGAAATTTTGAGTGGCTTGATTAACGGCTTCAACGCCCGAACGTTTCCAGGCCTGTATTAAATTCGTAGAGAACTCATGAACGTTTTCGAAATCGAGCGTATCATTTAAATGGACAATCTCGGGATCAATAATCGTTATTTCGTTGTAAAATTGGATTTCCAAGGATTCTTTACATCGCTCTAGCATTACTTTCGCCTCAGCGTATCCTCTAATGGGCTGGGAATAAACAATGGTAGGGGTAATGGAAATATACATTTTGATCAACTGAATGACTCTATGGATAAAGTCGGTACGGATAATTTGCTGATTGTCTAAGGTATCAGTGGAGATTAGCAGCAACAATGCATTCGATTCAAGCTGAATAATTTCGAATTGGTCTACGGTTTCCAGGATATCTAAGATGATGTTTTCAATGAAGGATACCGATAGCTGGTTTTTACGTGCGCTAGGGCTGGCGCTATTTTGCTCAAAGGTAATGTAGAACAAGTAGCAGCTATTTTCACTAAAAGCGAGTGTTATAGAATTTTGCTGCTCAAGCTGATTCATATCATAATATGGGTCGGTAAAATAATCTTTTAAAATCGCATTCTTTACACTCTTTAAATTGTGTTGCAATAGCTGAGATTGTGTCTCTAGCTGCTGCTTGGACTGAAGCTGTTCTTGGATTAGCTGCGTGGATTTCTCCAGCAACTGGATGAGGTCCGCAGTCTTCATACTAATCTTAAGCATATAATCTACAGCGCCAAGAACTAATGCTTCACGAACCAATTCATACTCCCCGTGGTTACTTGCCACCAGGATTTTCCCGGCAAACCCTCTGTTATTGAGTTCTTTTATCAGCTGCAAACCATCCATATTAGGCATTTTGAGATCTGTAATGATGATATGGGGATTAAATTTCTCAACAAGGGTTAAAGCTTCAACTCCGTCAGAGGCTGTAGCACAGATCATATATCCAAGCTCTTCCCATGGAATCATGGTTCTGAGCGCGACTTTTACAATAGGTTCATCATCCACCAGCATTACATTATACATTGGATACACTAGTATCACCCCTTATCTTCTTCGTAGGTTTGTTTGGGGATAATCAGGCGGCAACAGGTTCCTTGACCCACCAAGCTTGTGATGAATAGTCCGTAGCTCTCACCATATTGAAGCTTAATGCGATCGGCTACATTAGAAATTCCGATACCGGACAGCGTATCAGCCTTTTCCGATTTTTTCGTGTCAAAGCCTTTTCCGTTATCAATGATTTCTATAACAAGTGTGTATTCGTTTTTTGCGTATGCCCTAATGCGGATAAGTACTTTTCCTCCAATATCCGTAACCCCATGGATGATAGCGTTCTCAGCGATCGGCTGCAGAATAAGTTTAGGGATCAGACTATGTAATACCGATTCATCTAGATCATATTCAACGTCAAATCGATCAGCATAACGTATTTTTTGAATAGCAAAGTAATTGTCCAGATTATTAAGTTCTTGTTTGATGGTTATTTTCTCATCTTGATCGATGATGGTACTGCGCAGTAATTCTGCGAGAGAGGAGATACCATCACTTAGCACCGGAACCTGGTTAATCATTGCGAGCCATCGCAAGGAATTTAGAGTGTTGAATAAAAAATGAGGGTTAATCTGTGATTGTAGCATTTGTAATTCAAGCGAACGCTGTCTCTTTTGATCTTTCTGCTGATCCTCTATCAGTTGCTCAATCCGGCTGACCATGCTATTTATCCTATTAGCAAGAACACCCATCTCATCGTTGCTGTGATCTTCTATACGATTGGATAAATTGCCATAAAAAATTTGATTACAGAAGACAATAATTTGTTTGATAGGCTTTAGGATGCTTTTATACAAGACGATGATAATTAGGATACAAAGGATTACAATGATGCTGACGACGATAAGGAGTCCAGAGGTTATTTTACTTGTCTCAGAATTAATATAAGAGAAAGGAACCGTAGAAATCATGTACCAGCCTAATTGATTATTATTGATATAGGAGATCTGATGCATTTTGCCATTGACTAAGCCTTGAAAGGAATGGTTCTTCTGTGCCTCTTGTTCCTTGATTTGCTTAAACAGTTGACCTTTATCATACGCTTCTCCAAGTGTTGTACCCTTTAGGTTGGAGGACATCACTATTCCTTCTCTATTCATGATAAGCAGATTAGAACCTGTTCCTAAGTCCACACTGGAAAGAATGACTTTTGAGAATAACTCCCCGCCGATAAAAACAAACACATAACCCAATGGAACGCCAATGTCTTCTTGATCAAAAATTTTACGCCCCAGGACAATCGTATGGGAAGCACGATAGCTTTTTACATAATTAAGACTGTCATAAGGGGCATTCAGATCTACCTGTTTCATGATTTCACCATACTTTGGATTGGGAATGCCATCATAGCCTAATTCATAAATAGGTTCGTTCTTGGAATCTATGATCCGAACGTTCTGAACATATCCCGGATAAATGGTCCTGTACACATTATCCATAGCGTGGTTAATAGTAGCATTGCTAGGAGCGGGTTCATTAGGTGCTGCCGTTAAACGCTCCTGAATAATAGGATTGGTAGAAACAGATCCGGCAAGATATTGATAATTATTAAGCTCGCTTAACATCGTTCGATTGAGCAGTGTCAAAGCCTGAAAGGTAGATTTGCTTAATTTATTGTTAATGGATTTGGAGTAGATAGTATAGGAATAGAAACCTATAAAGATGATTGGAATCACGGAAACGATTAAGAAGATAACGGTTAAGCGATTTTGAATTTTAATTTTTCGTATGATTTGTGGGGGACTAGGAAAATACCGCTTCCCTTTGTTATGACTCAGGTGGATGACCTCCCATTCGATATCCTTTACTTACAAGTTAACATAAAAAGAAGAATGGAATATATATGCATGGGCGAAAAGCAAGAATAATCTATGGAATCGTTAGTATTATCCATTCCTTTAACCGCTAAGTTTACAAGTCATGTGATTCTGATGAATAAGCATATCTGAAGCCTGAATGATAGATGGATAAAATAATACATAGGTAAGTTTGTATTGTAAATGTAAATAAAACGTAAACACTTCTATACTTAATTTATCAGATAAAGCGTTTTCAATATTTAATCTGTGGTTGGGTCATTAGCAAGAACATCTTAAGGAGGGCGTTTATGAGAAAGACAATGAGTACGTTATTAGCAGTTACGCTGCTGGGTGTGGGGTTGATTGGTTGTGGGAATAGCACGAATACACCAGCTGCCTCAAAGGATTCGAATTCTACAAAAGCTACGAGTACAGCGGAAGCGACAAGTACAACGAACGCCGAGAATACTTCTAAAGAGGATGCTAAGAAGGATTTTGATAACAAGGAACTGAGTATTGCTGTATTCCAAGGTGGATATGGCGCCGATTATTGGAATGAAATTGTCAGTAAATTCGAGAGTACTTATCCAGGGGTAAAAGTGAATATGACGATCAACCCTAAGGTTGGTGAAGTGATCAGACCACAGATTGTTGCCGGTAATCCTCCTGACTTCCTATCTGTTACGGATACAGAGCAAAGTGGGATTATGCTTTCCCTCATTAAAGAAAAAGGACTTCTAGATATCAGTGATGTATTCGAAAGCAAGGCCTTAGACAAAGATGAGACGCTAAAGGATATGATTCTTCCAGGAATGCTGGACAGCACAAGATTTCAGCCGTATCAAGACGGGAAGATCTATCTGGCACCTTTTAACGCGGGACCGATGGGCTTGATTTACAACAAAACTTTGTTCGCGGAAAAAGGCTGGAGTGTTCCTGAGACTTGGGACGAGTTCTTTGCATTAGGCGATGAGCTGAAAAAAGAAGAGAACTTCTTGGTCAATGCAGATGGAACGAAAACGAAAAGAGCGTTGTTCACTTACCAAGGTATTTATCCGGACTATTTGGAAGAAATTCTGTATCCTGCGATTGCTAGTGCGGGCGGTAAAGAAACGTTGGATAAAGTCTTTGCTTATGAGGAAGGTTCATTTAAGAACGACACGATCAAAAAAGTATTGGATATATTCTACAAAATATCTAAAGACGGATATCTGATGGATGGCACGGTCGCCTTGAACCATACCCAATCGCAGACCGATATGATGATGGGGAAAGCGTTGTTTATTGTAAACGGCAACTGGATGGAAAATGAAATGAAGGATTCACCAAGGGAGAATGGCTTTGAATTTGGGATGACAACCGTCCCTGTATTTAATAAAGGAGATCAGAAGTACGTGCTTTCCAGCTATGAGCAATTCTCCATTCCAGCAAAAGCTAAAAATCCAGAGCTGGCTAAAGAATTCTTAAAGTTCCTGTATACGGATGAGTCCGTTAAATTATTCGCGGAAAAAGCTAATGGTGCGTACGCACTTAATGGTGCGAAGGAGCTGTCGAAGCCATACTTGACCAAAGGTGTATATGACATGTTTGAGGCTTACAATGGTTCCATTTCAATTCTGCAAGGCTGGCAATCCTTACCGAAGGGCTCCAAAGTTAGTGTAGTCACTGAAATGTTCAAAAATACGATGACGCCAGTCATGACAGGTCAAATGACCACTGACCAATGGATGGATAATGTTGAAAAAGCTTTTGCACAGATTCGTAAAGAGAAAGCAGCTAGTAAATAATTTATAGCATCTCATGCCAATGCATCCTGTTAAGAATGGATACAGACATCTATGAACAGGATGCATTTTGCATGAAGAGGAGTGAGAAAGATGTCTGAGATGCAACTAACGGAAGTAGCTCCTAGAAACAGAAAATTAAAGACTAAGTCAACGAAAACTAAAAATCCGAAGCTATTCATAGCCGTATGTACCATTCCTGCGCTCCTGTTGACTCTCGTATTTATGATCATTCCAACCTTTCGGGCATTCTTTATGTCTTTTACGGATGCAACCGGGATGAGTGATGAGAACAAGTTTATCTTTCTGGATAACTATAAATATATGTTCCAAGATGAGATGTTCCTCAAAGCGCTTAGTAATACGTTCAAGCTGATGCTGGTCGTGCCGGTGGTTACCTTAGCCTTTGGCTTAGTGCTTGCTTTTCTATTGACGCAGACGAAGCTGAAAGAGAGAGGCTTTTACCGGACGGTATTCTTTTTCCCCAGCATTATCTCTTTGACGGTAGTCGGGATCATATGGTCCTTTGTGTTTCATCCGAACATGGGGATCTTGAACAATATTCTCTCAAGTATTGGGCTAGATCAACTGACTATGACTTGGCTTGGGGATAGCCGAACTGCATTATGGTGCGTAGCGGTCACTCTGATCTGGCAGGCGGTTGGTTACTATATGGTGATGTATATCGCTGCAATAGATGGGATTTCTGCGGATGTGTTCGAGTCGGCGACCATTGATGGTGCAGGATATTTCCGGAAGCTTGTCAGCATTACGATCCCACTGTTAAAAGAAATCATTGGTATAACCTTCGTGCTGTCCCTGGCGGGTACGATCAATTTAAGCTTTATAGTCGTAACAATCATGACCGGCGGTGGACCGGCAGGTGGTACTACTGTATTACTCCATTACATGTACACTCAAGGGTTCCAAAATGCGAACTTTGGTTATGCCATGGCTATCGCAATCTTTACGCTTGCGTTTGCCTTTGTCCTTTCTTTTCTGTCTAGACTACTTACAAATCGAGCAGAAGGGTAGGGGAGAAGGGTGAATAGTAATCAACAGAGTCTTATAAAAATGAACATTATCAATTGGATCACTCGGCTGTTTCTGATTGTAGCTACTATTGTTTTGTTATATCCGTTTGTATGGAATCTTTTAGCCTCATTTAAGAGCAACACGGAATTTCTAACCGATCCTTTCTCCTTTCCACAAGCCTTACACTTGGATAACTATGTACGTGCTTTTCAGAAATCTAAGATGGGAAGTTATTTCCTGAATTCTATCTTTCTAGTGGTACTTTCCACTGCGATTCTAGTTATTTTTGTGGTCCCTATAGCTTATGTATTAACGAGATTTAAGTTTTGGGGTTCCAAAATGATTCTTAATATTTATATGGCCTGTATCTTTCTCCAAGCTTCTTATATCATGGTTCCTTTATTTATTCAGGTGAATTCTTTCGGGATGCTGGACAATCGCGGGATGCTCGGTTTGATCTATGCTGTCCTTCAGTTTCCTTTTGCGATCTTTGTGTTAAGCGGATTTCTGCGATCTGTCCCTAGAGATTATGAAGAGGCCGCCAAGATTGACGGTTGCGGGAATACAGGGGTACTCGTCAGAATAATTGCGCCACTAGCTAAGCCGGGAATTGTAACGGTCTGTATGCTGGCAGCGATGGGCTTTTGGAATGAGTATCCACTGGCATTAGTTCTAATTCAAACGGATAGCAAAAAAACATTACCGGTGGGTTTAGCCAATCTGTTTGAGGTTCAAAGGTATGCTACAGATTGGAGCGCACTATTTGCCGCATTGATCTTGGTACTCATTCCAACGATTCTCCTATATGTGGTAGGACAAAAACAATTGCTCCAAGGAATAAGCGCTGGTGGAATTAAGGGCTGAACTACAAAGTCATGGAGGGAATTTGTGTGGACAAAGGAAGATTTACACTACCTGGTGAAACAGGAATGGAAGAGGTCATAGCCGATCTTGTAGAGAGATGGGGCGTAGATGCTGTACGTGACAGTGATGGCACGAGTCTATCGCAGGACATTCTTGATATGGGTCTGCAAATCTATTCAACGCTTTGTCTGGTACGTGAGGACAACGAGTGGGCAAAGCAGCATCCACAGTATAGACAGCAGATTTATCTGATGTCTGCACCATTGATTGTGACACCGAAGGTGAAGACCATCGATATTATGGCAGATTTTTTTGCAGATCAATTTGTTCCTAATACAGATGTGGATATTAAAAAGTATTGGCAGGTTGTAAACCGGACCACAGGAGAAATAGTACCTTCGGCACATTGGAGTTATGCAGAGGGGATCGTCACGCTTGAGCAGGCGGAACAGTTTCACAAATATACCGTCAGTTTCTTGGCCTATCAGATTTGGGAACCGGTCTCTATGTACAATCACATCACGAATAACTGGACGGAAGAGCATCGCTTACCACTGGATGTTCGTTATCCCGAGGCGCAAGAGCATGTATTGAAGGTGCTGAAAGATTGGCTAGCAAAGCATCCGAAGACTGATATCGTTCGTTTTACTACCTTCTTTTATAATTTCGACTTGATTTTTAATAAGGAAGGTAAGGAGAAGCAAGTTAATTGGTTTGGCTATCTAAGCTGCGTAAGTCCATTAGCATTAGATCAGTTTGAACAAGCTTATGGATATCGTCTGACTGCGGAAGATTTTGTGGATCAAGGACGATATAATACACCGTTTATGAATCCGACGCCAAGGTATTTGGACTGGATGGAATTTAATCAGAAATTCATTGCAGGTTATGCCAAACAATGTGTTGATATGGTGCATGATTTCAGTAAGAAAGCCATTATGTTCTTTGGGGATCACTGGGCAGGGACAGAGCCTTATGGTAAATATTTTTCCGAGATTGGGCTAGATGCAGTGGTCGGGGCTGCCGGAGATGGGGTTACGACCCGTATGATCGCGGATATTCCGATTAAGGATACCGAAGCCCGGTTCTACCCTTACTTCTTCCCAGATATATTCTTTGAAGGTGGAGATCCTGTTGGAGAGTCCATGCCGATCTGGATAAAATGTCGCCGGGCACTTATGCGTAAATCGGTTGGAAGAATGGGGTATGGCGGATATCTAAGTCTGGCGTACCAATTCCCTAATTTTATTGATCATGTGACGGAGATTGCGACTCAGTTTAAAGGAATTCATGCAAATGCTGAAGGGACTCAGCCGTATAAGGCATCGTTTAAAGTGGCGATTCTTAATACTTGGGGCTACATTCGCAGCTGGCAGACGCACCAAGTGGCTCACTCTTTATGGAATCAAAGATGTTATTCCTACATAGGGGCACTGGAGTCACTCGCAGGCTTGCCTTTCGACATTGAATTTATAAGCTTTGATGATATTAGACAACACGGGATTGATCCTAGTATCGGTGTGATCATTAACGCGGGTGATGTCCATACTTCTTGGAGTGGCGGAGATCATTGGAGCGATCCAAAAGTGGTGTCTAGCATTCGTGAATGGGTGCATCAAGGCGGCGGTTTTATTGGAATTGGTGATCCAACGGCATATGAGCATCAAGGGGTTCTTTTTCAACTAGCGGATATTTTAGGTGTTCAAAAGGAAATGGGTTTTACAGCAAGCGTTAATAAGCCTAAGGTAACGCCAGTAAAGGAGCATTTCATTACGGAAGATCTGGAAGGCGACATTGATTATGGTGAAGGGATGACCATGATTTATCAAGCGGAGATTGGAGCACAAGTCTTGGATATACACGACAATAGCTGCAATCTTGCCGTGAATTCATTTGGGCAGGGTCGAGGTGTTTATATTGCAGGGCTGCCGTATAGTATCCAGAATACTAGATTACTGAGCCGGGCGATCTTTTGGGCTGCACATCAAGAGGAACAATTGTATTCTTGGTTCTCATTGAATCCGAATGTAGAGTGTCATGCTTACCCTGAGACTGGCCGCTATTGTGCTGTAAATAACACAGCGGAGACCCAAAAGACGACGATCCTGATGGAGAACGATTTGAGAATAGAGCTGGAATTGAACGGGATGGAAAGTGTGTGGCTGGATATGAATATGTAACTTCACTTTAAGACATACATTTAAGGAGTCAGTCGTAACTACGGAGAATATTTGGACTTGCGGCCGCTGTTGTCTCAAACTTTCCTGAATTGTACCGCTTCGATAGAGTAATTGGGGAATTTCTCCCTGAAATTCCGGGATTTTTGGTCATTAGATTAATAATCAGGGAAAACCTCCCTAAAGTTTTGCTGATTCGATAGCAATTAAAGGAATCCCCCTTATTATTAGGGAGGATTTCCCTGATTTCGTTCGTTTAGAGCGAATTTTGATTATTTTCAGGGAGTTTTTCCCTAATTAGTTTTAGAGCCGCCCCCTTCTTCGATTTTTCAGGGAAGGGGGCTTTTGCTTTTTAATCATAAGCATGAATCCATCAACCGCAATGTTTTTGGCGAGTTCTTCTTACTTGGATTGAGATGTTCTGGGGTTTCCGTATCTAGAGAATCCGGGACAACTTGCGATACGCCCGCGGAGAAATCCCCTCATTCGCCGTGAACACCCTGCTGAAATAATGGATATCGGGATAGCCGACCTGATCGCCCACCCTCTCAATCGGCCAATCCGTTTCTCGCAGCAGCTTACGCGCTTCCCTATGCCGGATCGAGCGGAGATATTCTCCGGGAGGCATACCTGCGACCTCTCGAAAGAGCTTGGCAAAATGGTCCTCATGCATATTCATGGATGTGGCCATGGATTTATTGGTCCAGCGTTCTGCTAACCGCTCTTCTATCTCGTCTATTAATGCCCTGATCCGCTCGGTGTGAACTGATGACTTAGCTGCATCTCGGGAGCTTTGCGTTCGAAGCAGCGAAGTCAGAATACCAAGTAGTAGCCCTCGACAGACCCACTCATAGCCGGCAGGCCGCATAGTGAATTCATGAACGAGCTGTTCCATGGCATGAACACATTCGGGTGGCGGGGAGTAGATCGGTTCTTGTGACAATGGCATGAAGGGGACAGTTACGGCTTCAAAGGCGAATTTATCGTGTATGACTTCATCCTCATTAACTACCATATCTTCATCATGTGTAATAATTGATTCCCCAAAGAAATCAAAATGGATTCCAATAAGCTTAGTATCTGAATCTGACAGGATAATATTCTGATGATATACCCCAGATGAGAGGAAAATTAGCTGCCCAGCGTTCAGTATATATTCTTCCGTATCCATCTTTGTTAATAATTTGCCCTGGCGAACATATAGTAGCTCGAAGTCATATAGCCTTCTTCTTTGGAAGGTGCAAGGTGGAAGTGTCTGCAATTGTGCATAGTGAATTCCGGGTGCCCAATCACGAGAGGGTACCTGCTTTCTCAGTGGGTAAGAGGGATCTTTGTCAGACATGTCACTGCCTCCTGAATGATTAATAGAATAGACCGGAATAATGCAAAAAGTCTCTTCTTCGCCTAAATAAATCGAATTTTAAATCTAGTATAATATAAATAATTAAAGGATACAAAGTGCATCTAAGCCTAGGAAGTGGAAAACGGAAAAGAACAAATAGGAGGAGGATTCAAATGAAAAAGGGAATAAACATCTGGTCGTTTCGCGAAGGAACTGAAATTAAAGAATGCGTACGTCTAGCCAAAGCGGCTGGATTTGAGGGGATCGAGCTGTCATTAAATGAGTCAGGTGAACTTGGCCTGCAAACCACTGAGAAAGAAGCGCGTATCCTTCGTGATTCTATTAATGAAACGGGTCTGGAGATCGCGGGGCTGGCAACAGGTCTATATTGGTCTTATGCGATGACTAGTGAATCTGAAGCGAATCGAACCAAGGCAATCGACGTATGCAAAAAGCAACTGGAGCTGGCGGCTGCGCTAGGTGTAGATACAATTCTTGTCATCCCTGGCGCTGTTGGTGTGGATTTCATCGAGGGCTGTGAGGTTGTTGATTATGAAAAAGCTTATGATAGAGCGCTGGAAGCGATTAGTCATTTAGCCAAGGATGCTGAGCAAGCAGGCGTTTCTATTGGTCTTGAAAATGTGTGGAATAAATTCCTGTTGTCTCCGCTTGAATTACGTACTTTTATTGATACGGTCGGTTCCAGTTATGTAGGTTCCTATCTTGATGTTGGAAATATCGTGCATTCCGGTTATCCAGAGCAGTGGATACGGATTCTAGCCCATAGAATTAAAAAGGTGCATTTCAAGGATTACCGTCGGACGGCTGGTGGGCTTCATGGATTTGTTGATCTGCTTGCCGGAGATGTCGATTATCCAGCAGTTATGAAAGCGCTTGAAGACATTGGATACAACAATTATGTTACCGGTGAAATGATACCGTCATACACACATTATACGGAGCAAATTATTTTTAATACTTCTGCAGCTATGGATGCCATTCTCGGACGTACCACTTTCAAAGCTTAAAGTAAGGGGGAAGGTGATGCTCAGTCTATAGCAATCATTGAGGCTGAGATACAATCCGCTGGGCTGGAAGGTGCTTGGATAGAGCTTGTTTAATTATTAATCATTTAGCTGGGGAGGCTTCACTATGTTGAAAATAGGTTTGATTGGCTTTGGATTTATGGGCCGGATGCATTTTGATAATTATGTTCGCTTAACGGAAGAGGGGCATCCCATCGCCCTTAAAGCCATCTGTGACTTGCGAATTGAGGAATTGAAAGACGGTAAAGCGGACGGCAATATGAGTACCGCTCGAGAAGTGTATGATTTAACAGCTTACAGTCTCTATGATGATCTGGAGAAAATGATAGCGAATGAGGAACTGGATATGATCGATATTGCAGTTCCTACTTACCTGCATGCTGAAATGGCTTGTTCGCTGCTGGATCGAGGATATCATGTCTTTTGTGAGAAGCCGATGGCTAGAACTTCAGTAGAAGCACAGAAAATGGTAGAAGCAGCGGAGCGCAGTGGAAAGAAATTGATGATCGGGCAGTGCCTGCGTTTTTGGCCAGGGTATGAATATTTGAAAGAAGTTGTGGAAACTGAGCAATTTGGTAAAGTGACAGAAGGATATTTCTACCGTGGTTCAGGGGCTCCTAAAGATTGGTTTCTGGATGAGAAGCTAAGCGGTGGATGCATTGTGGATATGCATATTCACGATACGGATATGATTAACTATCTGTTCGGCAGACCGGATAAAGTATCGACCTTGGGACGAAATGTTCTACCGGGAAGCGGATATGATATTGCTTCTACACACTATTTTTATAAGGATGCAAAGGTGATCAATGCTCAGGTGGACTGGACGCTGGAGGGCGACTTTGGATTCTACATGGGGTACAGGGTTAACTTCGAGCGAGGAAATGTTGTATTTGATGGTAGTGGAGTCAAGGTGAATCCTAATGATGGAGCAGGCTTCACGGTAGAGCTTTCCCCGGATGCGGGCTACTACAGGGAGCTGGTCTATTTCTTGGATGCGATTATTCAAGATAAGCCTATTATCATTTGTACGCCTGAGAGTGCAGCAGATTCTTTGGAAATCATAGAGGCGGAAGTACAGTCAGCGAATGCCGAAGGGGAATGGATTGTACTTAACTAGCAGGATATAGAGGATGCAAAGGCGTGACGGGAGGAAAGATCATTGTAGATGATTTCTCCAGTCACGTCTTTTTGGCATGCATTCTCAGCTAACCTTTATTGCGCTGGAATTTTGTATTGTCCCTAGCATAGTGTGATACGGAGCCGTCATATCTTCTAAGGCGTACCTGTACATCGGAGAACTCTTCAACGATTCCTGAGGCAACCTCAGAATACATTCCATCAGGATCAAGCTGTAGGGCAGTGATATAAGTTTGGGATAAAGCAGCTATGAAAAAATCAATATTTTTATTAAGTGTATGTGGCATGGTATTCCCTCCGGTGATATCTTCAACATGTATGAATATAAATAATCCTAAGGAACTATTTTACCACGATTTGCGGATGAATTTGAGGAGGAATTACTTGATTTCGGTCAAAAATATGCGAAATTTGGTTGTAATTGTATTAAAATCTGAAGATCATCCGAGGGCAGGTAGCGAAGTTGTTTCGCTGTCTGTCTTTTTTTTACTTTCTGGTTTGAAAAGAAACCTGCGGACGGATATGATTTGTGTAGTGAAAGGATGATCGCCAAATGACAGAACAGCTACAAAGAGCCAAGGAGTTATACACACGATTTCTGGGTCATTTTTTAGATATGCATAAGGCAGGTTTGCTGAAAGAGTATAAGAGTTTTGAAATTCCTAGAGAACAAGAGATAGAATGGCTCAATGAAATGGCCTTGGCGTACGCCGAGCAGTTGTCGATCCGAGATTGGGATGCAATTACTGCACTAGATGCCTTATCGAGAAACTATCAAGACAGCTGGATTGTGGAGAAGGTATCTTCTTTTGCCTCGCGGAATATGATGAGTGCGGATAGTCTGGTTAGATTGATCTACGCAGAGAAACTGGTAGGAATTATTGGCTCTCATAAACAAGTGATCCCAAAAGAACTATTATTTGAGGCCTGTAAAGTTGCTGTGCAAATTCTCGAAAATGTAATCTCACAGCCGCTGGTCATTGACCCTGGACATGAGCTTAAGGAGCTTGGCCTTAAAGATAAGAGAGCTTTGAACAGTCGTGCAGAGCAAAGCTTAGAACAGGTGAAGGTGCTAATTAATTAACCGTTGGAGGGGAAATATGAGATTACTCGTAGCGCAACCTAATCATGACCCCCATTTGGAGCATTTGCTCAAAGAAATGAGCAGACAGGATTCTTTTGACGCGGTGTTGTATCCAGAAGGTTATGTAGCAGATGAAGCCAGTGTAAAGACCTTATGTGAAGTTGCCAAAACATATAAAAAGCTGATCATTACAGGATATAGGAACAGCAATAACAAGGATAGAGCGCTAATGATTCATCCTTCTGGGGACATCATTTTGGAACGAGCCAAATCGCCGATGGATGAACAGCTGTATCGCCCGTCAGTTGCGGAAGCGGATGGCCTCAGTATTGGTTATTTGCTGTGCGTTGAGCTGCTGCAGGGATATGTTGGTTTGGAAGGACAGGCTAAGTCGTTAGATTTCATCGCACATCCGATTGGGGTAGGCATGTTCAGCGAAGAACAATTTGAATTATGGATCGAGGAAGCCACTAGGATTGCTGTGAAATATAACACGATGATTATTGGGACAAGCCATGCTGACGGATCTTACCGAAATTGTGGAATTTCGATTCCCATCTCATATTGGATCGACTCTACCGGACAACCTATTTATATTTCGCGTAATGATACGAGAAGTCGAATGATTAATCTCGATACTAGGCAGGTTTATGTTCTAGATTAGGGAATAGCCGAAGTTGACACACTGTTGTCAAATTGGGTGTGCTACGATTTCATAACAGATTAACTTCTGATGATTTATAGAAGAAAATGAGGGTTACACAATGGCTGAACCTTTAAAAGCGATGTACAATGAACAATTTCTGCATGGTTTTGGCGAAAAGATTCGCAGTGTACATAGTGTTTTCGACACTGATGCATTTGTAATTTCGGCTATGGCTGAACCTTGGGATACGCTCGAACTGAAGGCAAGGATGCGGCGGATTACGGAGACACTGGGAAGTCATTTACAGCTTCCTTATGAGGAAGCGCTGGCGATTCTGTTCGCTATTACTGAGGATTGTGTGGGATTTCCATACTTGATCTTTCCAGATTTTGTAGAGGTATTTGGTCAAGGGGCTGAGCATTGGGAGCTGTCTATGCAGGCGCTGGAAAGGTTCACACCGAAATCATCAGCAGAGTTTGCGGTTAGACCGTTTCTCTTGCGTGAACCGGAGCGGATGATGGAGCAAATGTTAGTATGGTCGAAGCACCCCGATGAGCATGTGCGCCGGTTAGCAAGTGAGGGGTGTCGTCCTCGTCTACCATGGGGACAGGCGCTCCCAATGTTTAAGGTAGATCCAGCCCCTGTGTTACCTGTACTTGAGCAACTGAAGAAGGATTCCTCCTTATATGTGCGCAAAAGCGTGGCTAACAATCTGAACGATATTGCTAAGGATCACCCGGAGGTGGTACTTGAGACAGCTCGCCGCTGGATAGGTATAGATCCCCTCACAGACTGGATTGTGCGGCATGGTTGTCGTTCTTTAATCCGTAAAGCTAATCCGGAGATTATGGCTTTATTCGGATATGCGGAGCAAGCAGACGAAGCAACACCACTCATAACGAGTGCTTCTATAACGATTGATCCTACCCAATTGCGAATTGGAGAAAACTCTGAATTACAATACGAACTTCAAGTTTGTGAAGGAACTCCTGCCCGTGTACGAATAGAATATGGCATCTATTTCGTGAAGGCTACAGGTCGAACCTCTCGTAAATCTTTCTTACTATCGGATAAAACAGTACCTGGGGGTACAATTCTGTCAGGCAAACGGACACATCGCTGGGCGGATTTAACCACTCGTCGTCATTATCCCGGGGAACATCGGATTGTCCTGTTGGTTAACGGGCGGGAAGTTGCAGATACGTTGTTGAAACTTGAGGGGGATCAGTAAATGAAAAAAGAAGTATTGATTTTTATTTCTAATGAATATGCAGATTGGGAAGCTGGCTATATAAGTGCCGAACTAAACAAGCCAGAAAGTGAATACAAAGTTAAGACAGTTTCTTTAAATAGCGACAATGTACAATCTATGGGAGGATTTACTGTTATTCCAGACTATACTATAGATAGTTTACCCGCCCAGTTTGAAATGTTAATTTTAATTGGAGGTACGAGTTGGAAAGATAATTCAGCGATTACTCCAGTGATTGAAAGTTGTATACAGAATAGAACTCCTATAGCGGCTATATGTGACGCATCAACCTTTTTGGCAGAACGTGGCTATTTAGATGAGATTCCTCACACTGGAAATTCATTAGATTACTTAAAAGAGTTCGCTCCTAATTATAAAGGACACTCAAATTTTTTAGAAAAACAGACCGTTTCGAGTGACAATATCATTACTGCTAATGGTACGGCTTCTTTGGAATTTACAAGGGAAGTCTTGAAGAAGTTAAAGGTTATGCCATTAGAACAAATCGATGGATGGTATACCTTTTTCAAAAATGGGTTTTATCAAGAATAATGAAGTCATGAAAAAAAGGTGTTCTCAGGTCTTATCGACTTGAGAGCACCTTTTTACTTATTTTTTCACTTCTGTAACACCCGTTACTTTTCCTTGATCCGAGGTATCGAAGGTGGATTGATACTTAGCATCTGCGAAGTAAACATTCCCTTCAACCGTTGCATTTACTAAACTGAAGCCATCTGCTTCGACGTATACATCACCAATAAATGTGCCGCCTTGAATACGGGCGTTTTTACTTTTGATCGTAAGTTTTGGTGCAGTTAGTTTATAGGAGTTAGTGATATTGTGCTCTGCATCTTGTGTGTAGAGAGCGATTTTTCGAGCAGGTTCATCTTTATTCGTGAATTGCCCGTCCAGTACGAGATCTTCGGTGAAGGTTAAGTCTTTCAGCGTAGCAGCAATCCAAGTACCGTCCGCACTGATTGCCTTTTTAAAGGCCTCTTCATTATCCACTACCGACGCTGAGGTTACAGCATCAGTGGTGTTATTAGTGTTGCCAGCGTTATTTGTGTTACCAGGTGTAGTAGTGGCGGTAGGGGTAACGTTGGCATTGTTATTGGTTGAGTTTCCGCATCCGACTAACAGCACAATTGCAAATACTGCGGCTACGCTTGCTATCTTTCTCATCTGTATAACCTCCCTGAGTAATTGTACTGATATCCTACGAGCTTAATATAGACTGATTAGTTAGTATTAATGTGGTGTAAGCACAAACGCTTACCGTCCTTGAGAGACGCTGAAGACTTTTCTGTTTAAGTACACAATAATATTTACCGATCATTCTACAAATGGTAATATAGGCCTGGACATCTCTGGCGTATAGTATGACCTGGAAAATATGAATTATTCGAAGGAATTCACGAAAAATAACATTCTTCTTTTGATGAAGAAGCATTTTGGATTACAATAAGTTAAGGTGAAAAAAGGAGCTGTACCAATGGCTAAACAGAAATATTATGTAGTATGGGAAGGCAAGCAGCCGGGAGTCTATAGCACTTGGGCGGAATGCCAGGCGCAGACCGATCACTATACCGGAGCCAAATATAAATCGTATGAATCTAAAGCGGCGGCAGATGCGGCTTACACAGCGGGTTGGAAAGGTAATTGGGGTACAGGGTCATCAGCATCCGGTGCGGCTAAGTCTAAGGGGACAAGTTCTTTTAAACGAAGCGCTACAGTGGAGACCTCAGAGGAGATCGATTACAACAGCATTTCTGTGGATGTAGGAACGCGTGGCAATCCGGGTCCCGTCGAATATAAGGGTGTGGATACGCAAACCGGAGATATTATCTTCTCTTGTGGGCCGATCAAGAAGGGCACTAATAATTTAGGTGAGTTTTTAGCGATTGTGCATGCTTTGGCGCTCCTGAAGAAAGAAGGAAGCACTAAAACGGTCTACAGTGACTCTGTGAATGCAATGAAGTGGGTAAAGCAGAAAAAGGTTGCTACAACCTTGCCACGTGATGCTTCAACAGAGGAAATATGGGTACTTATTGATCGGGCAGAGCATTGGTTGCAAACCAATACATATGACAATAAAGTGCTTAAGTGGCAGACTAAAGAGTGGGGCGAAATTAAAGCAGATTATGGTCGGAAATAGTTAGAGTAAGGTTCTGGGTTTCGGCTAGAGGAGGAGAATTGGGGATGTTCGGCAACGATTGGGATGAGATATTACAGGATGAAATGCAAAAGCCCTATTTTCTGGAGCTAATGGCTAATCTGGAAAGTGAATATAAGGAACATACAGTCTATCCGCCAAAAGAATTACTGTTCACGGCGTTAAAGCATACACCTTATAGTGAGACAAGGGTTGTTATTTTGGGACAGGACCCATACCATGGAGCGGGACAAGCACAAGGTTTAAGCTTCTCGGTAAATCCGGGGGTGCGTATACCGCCTTCACTGCGTAATATATATACGGAGCTATCGGAGGGTATCGGTGTACCAATTCCAAATCACGGATCCTTACTGCGATGGGCAGAACAGGGAGTGCTTATGCTCAACTCGGTACTAACGGTACGTGAGGGAGAGCCGAATTCTCATAAAGGTCTAGGCTGGGAGACATTCACAGACACTATAATGAAGAAGTTAAATGAAAGAACTACGCCGATGGTGTTTATTTTATGGGGAAGTCATTCACAGAAAAAGGGTGCCTTCATAGACCAAAGTCGTCATGAGGTTATTCAGTCTCCACATCCGAGTCCGCTCTCGTCGTATCGTGGATTCTTTGGTAGCCGTCCTTTTTCGAAGGTCAATCAGTTTTTGGAGTCGAAGGGAATGAAAGGAATCGATTGGTTCATTTCGGACATATAACTAATGGGATGTTGGGAAGGGGGAGGGAGCAATGAAGCATTGGGTTGGTAAACCGGTTATCATGTACTGCGGGGACGAACCTTACACGATCATGAAAGGCATTCTTCGCAAATGGGATCTTTCCGCTTCTGTAGCGGTCATCGGTCATCAGGAAATTGCTGTGCCATTTCGGGATATTGTGGTCATTAAAGCTTTGGCTCCTAGAGAAAGAGCACTGCCTCCAGTCTTGCATTCTGTGGGTTATGTGATGAGGGAACGGCAGCAATTTGATAATGCAGTATATTTTAAATCGGCTGTAAGTGTTTGGAAAGAAGATCGGCTGATTGCTCTGAATACGACCATCATTTCGCATACCAAAGGTTCAGTTACACTTCAGGATGGACAGAACCTTATGAAAGGCAATCATATATTTGTAGTTCGTTCTTTGCGAGGTTAATTTCAGTAATCCTATAAAGAAGCACGAAAAGGTACATCTCCAATTGGAGACGTACCTTTTTTTATTTATGGAACCTCATTCAGTTCGTAAGTGCTATAGATTCTCATGCTTGAGAGGCTCAGCCTCTTCCTCTCGATCTGCAACAATAATCTCATACACTCGCAGAAAAATAATTTTGGCAATCATATAGACGGGCAGCGCAATAAGCACACCAATAATACCGTAGAAATCTCCACCTATAAGAACAAGAAGGACCGTGGTCAGTGGATGCACATCTAATGATTTGCCGTAAATGATTGGTGAGAGTACATTATCTTGGATTTGCTGTGCAATGAATATGACGACCAGCGACCATATTGCCATCGTAGGTGATTCAATGAATCCAACAATAACTACTGGTACTCCCGCAAGGAAAGAACCCACATAAGGAATGAAATTGAGCGGTACTGAAATTACTGCGAGCAGCAGTGAATAAGGCAATCCGATGATAAGGAAACCGATATACAACATAATACCGAGTACGACGTTTAGCACCACACGTGTGACGATGAAACTGCTCAGTGCGCTGTCGATATCTCCGAACATTTCTTTGCCTTCTTTACGGTACTTTCTAGGGATTAAGCCCTGTAGTTTTGGTGACAGCTTATAGTCATCTTTAAGCATGTAATACAAAATGATGGGCAAGGTAGCGATTAGAATAACAATGCTGGAAACTACGCCGATCAAATTGGACATCGAATTGGTTACCCAAGTAATAGCCTCGCTAAGATATTCTGATATACGGGCAGCTATGTCGGAGTCCCCTTGGAAAAAGCGTGAGAGTGTCGGATTATCCCTTAATGCATTGAACTGATCCTGTAATCCCTGAACAAGGTAAGGCGTGTTATCAATAAAGTTCTGAATTTGTTCTTGCAGTGTCGGCCAGACTAGAATCCAGAAGAGAATAAACAAACCGGCAAATAAGAAATAAATGAGCAGTATGGAGAACGCCCGGTTTAATTTTTTTTTCTCAAGAACTCTTACTAACGGTCGTAATAAGTAGTACATGAAACCTGATAGTACCATGGGAACGAGTAATAATCTGATAATGGCAGCCAGTGGTGCGAATAGAAACATTACTTTGGAGCCCAAGTACAAAATAAGTAAAAAAGCGATAATAGCAAGACTTGTCCGAAAATACTTCTGTTGTTGCAATAGGAACATCCCCCAAGTTCAAAATATAATCTATGTAGTTTAATAACCCTAATTCACATGACTTGATTCAAAAGAATGGATTACTCTCCTATAGGTAGTTCTTGGCATATCCGTGGAGGATGACCCAATGACTGAGGCTACGCCAAGTAAGTTGTTCACAACACATAACTGTACATCATCATATAAATCACTCGGGGGCTTTGTGGATCATCTTAACTTCCGTCTATAAGGTTTCTTCTTCGTGGAAAGGGTGAATATTTCTGGTACTTCAATCTCGCCTCCGGTTTCCTTCGTAACTTGTCTTGCCTTGACGAGAGATAAAAAAGCAAAAAATTCCCCTAAAGTGGCCAGTGCGGCAGCAATGATTTCATAATCTTCAGCACTTAATTCTGCTGTTTCCTCACTATTACCGTTCCCGTTGTTTTTTCCATTACTATTTCCGTTACTCTTAGCGTTGCTGTTACCGCCCATTTTTTTGTTGTTTCTTCCGTTGGCCATTTCTGATCACCCGCTTTTTCCTATATGTAGTATTAATATGTTTTAAACACCAGTGAGGAGATAGGCAATTGGTATGTAATTTTCTTATGGGCCTGTTTCACCTTGAGCGAAGCATGAAATCATTCCATTTATTACATTTTGCCGGAGTATGATTTTTAATGTTAAAGCGCTTTACAGATGATGAAAACGCTGTTAAAATCATAAACGAGCACAAATGATCAATAACAGTCAGATATAATCAAATAATGGTCATGGATTTCCAAAGATAAGCGCATTTAATAAATGGGATAGCACTGTAACTTAAAGGAGCGAACCACGATGTTGTTTGAGGAAGAGAGAAAACAAAGAATCGTGCTTTTTGTGGAAAAGAATTCAAGAGCTTCGGTACAGGAGCTAAGTCAGGAACTGGGCGTGTCTGAGTCTACTGTGCGCCGTGACCTGAAAGAGCTTGAAGAAGCCAAGTTGCTGAAACGAACGCACGGCGGGGCAGTTTCCCTGCAGAGCGTTAACTTTGAGGCGACTTATCCAGATAAGGAAGATCGATTGTTGGATGAGAAGCAGAGGATAGCACGCAAGGCTGTAGAGATGATTCAGGAAGGCGATGCTATTCTGCTGGATGCTGGAACCACAACGCTACAGATTGCCAAAGAGCTGAGGGCTTTTTCTAATATCAAAGTCATTACGAATTCGATTATGGCGCTTAATGAACTGCGGGATTGTCGCAATATAGAAGTCTCGATTACAGGCGGAATGTTGCGGCCGGATACATTGGCTTTTGTAGGACCGATGACAGAACGCTCTTTAGAGATGGTAAGAGTTGATAAAACCTTTCTTGCAACCAACGGATTAGACTTACGAGAAGGAATCACTACACCTAATATGCTTGAAGCAGCGACCAAACGTAAGATGATTTCGGTTGCGAAGCAAGTAATTCTTCTGGCTGATCATAGCAAGCTCGGTCAAGTATCCTTCTGTAAGGTTGCCGACGTGACGGAAATGGATCACTGCATTATTGATTCTGGTGCGTCAGATAAGTTCATCCGTGAGATTACGCAAATGGGCGTAGATTTCTCGCTGGTATGACCTTTAGGTGGAGGATGTTCTACGGTTAGAAAATGTCTTAATTTGAGTGGTATGGAATCATTGTAAGATCGTTTGGAGAAATTACATTTGCCGCATGTTTAGCCGGTAATCTATGGCTTAGAAAACCAAAATAATTGAGGGATAATTATGATCTATACAGTAACGCTTAATCCTTCCATCGATTACATCGTGGAAGTTGAAGATTTGAGACTAGGTGGCTTAAACCGGATGAAACGTGATTTGAAGCTTCCTGGAGGTAAAGGGATCAACGTATCACGCGTGTTAAATCAGCTTGAGGTTCAGAATAAAGCTATAGGCTTCCTTGGTGGATTCACTGGACGATATATTGAGGAATGGTTGCGGAAAGAGTCGATTTCAAGTGATTTCGTATTTGTTTCTGATGATACCCGAATTAATATCAAGCTTAAGCATGGAGAGGAAACGGAGATTAATGGTGCAGGGCCCATCATCCGAGATACGGAGGCAGAGGCATTATTACAGAAGATGGCTGTTCTGAATGCAGGCGATGTTGTGATATTGTCCGGAAGTGTTCCTCCTTCACTGGGTGCTGATTTCTATGACAAGTTGATATCTGTATGCAAGCAAAGAGGGGCCGAGTTTGTTATTGATACTACAGGTTCAGCGCTGAAAAAGGCACTCCCTCATCAGCCGTTGCTCGTTAAGCCTAATCATCATGAGCTTGCAGAGCTATTCGGCGTTACGATACAGACTAAGGAAGAAATTATTACTTATGGCCGCAAGCTGCTCGAAGCTGGCGCGAAGCATGTGTTAGTTTCAATGGCTGGTGAAGGTGCCTTGTTCATTACGGAACAGGGGGTATATCACGCCAATGCTCCAAAAGGAGCAGTAAAAAATTCTGTAGGCGCGGGCGATTCTATGATCGCTGGATTCGTTGGCACATTTTCTTTGACTGGAGATTTAATGGAAGCTTTCCGTGCAGGTGTTGCCTCAGGTAGCGCAACAGCTTTCTCTGATGACCTGGCAGATAGAGCATTCATTGAGCAGCTGAGACCGCTGATCAACATCTCAGAAGTGTAAGCTAACAGCATTCAAAGTACTCAAGGGAGTTGGAAGATATGAGAATTACGGATTTGATGATAAAAGATACAATGATTATGGATTTAAAAGCAACCACTAAGGAAGGTGCAATTGATGAATTGATTGCCAGTCTTGCCGCAAGTGGTCGTATCAATGATCCTGTTCTATTTAAAGAGATGATCCTCAAGCGTGAAGAGCAGTCCAGTACTGGGATTGGTGGCGGTATCGCAATGCCACATGCCAAGACTAAAGCGGTGAATGAAGCGACCGTTGTGTTTGCCAAGAGTGCGACGGGCGTGGAATTTGAATCGCTTGATGATGAGCCGGCTCGGATCTTCTTTATGATTGCCGCCCCAGAAGGAGCGGGCAACATGCATCTTCGAACATTGGCCTCGCTGTCCAGACTGTTGATCGATAGTGAATTCATTGAACAGCTGATGAATACCCGAACGCCAGATGAGGTATCCGCCTTGTTCGATGCGAAGCAGGCGGAAGGAGAAGCCAAGGAGAAAGAGAGCGAAGCTGCTGAAGCTGCTGTCAAGAAGTCAGAACCTGAAAAGCTAATCGTCGGCAACCCGGATTCCCAAGCATTCGTCGTAGCTGTTACTGCTTGTCCTACTGGAATTGCGCATACCTTTATGGCTGAAGATGCGCTCAAGAAGAAGGCTCTGGAAATGGGTGTTAATATCCGTGTAGAGACAAATGGTTCAGAAGGTGCCAAAAATGTCTTAACACCCGATGAGATTCGGCGTGCAAGTGGTGTAATTGTGGCAGCAGATAAACAAGTGGAAATGGCCCGTTTTGATGGTAAGCCAGTACTGCAAAGACCGGTTAGTGACGGTATTCGCAAATCGGAAGAGCTCATTCGCAAAGCAATGAACGGCGATGCACCGATTTACCATAATGAAGGTCGTAGTGGTAATGAAGGAGAGTCGAAAGAGAAGTCCGGCAGTATCGGGAGTAAAATATACAAGGACTTAATGAACGGTATCTCCCACATGCTGCCGTTTGTAGTCGGCGGTGGTATTCTGCTGGCGATCTCCTTCCTGATTGAACAAGTCGGTGGAGAGAATCACCCTCTATTCCAACTGCTGCAGACGATTGGTGGCGGTGATGGTGCCTTCCATTTCCTAATTCCGGTTCTTGCTGGATTTATTGCGATTAGTATTGGTGACCGTCCAGCCCTGATGCCAGGTATGGTTGGCGGTTACATGGCCTTGAATTCCAACGCTGGATTCCTCGGCGGTCTGGCTGCGGGTTTCTTGGCTGGTTATGTTGTTATCGGTCTGCGCAAACTGTTTGCAGGTCTGCCAAAAACGCTCGACGGATTAAAGCCGATTCTGTTATATCCGGTATTTGGTCTATTGATAACCGGTGGATTGATGTATTACCTGTTCGATCCGATCTTTAGCTGGATGAACGTAGGACTCATTAATTGGCTTAACGATCTTGGAACCGTTAATGCAGTAATTCTGGGTCTCGTTCTCGGTGGAATGATGGCTATTGATATGGGAGGTCCTTTCAATAAAGCGGCCTACACTTTTGCCATCGGGGTATTCACTACCAGTGGAAATACTAACGGATTCATGATGGCGGCTGTAATGGCAGGAGGTATGGTTCCTCCACTTGCAATAGCGCTGGCTACTACCTTCTTCAAGAACAAATTTACAGAATCAGAACGTAAATCAGGGTTAACAAACTATGTATTGGGCTTATCGTTCATTACAGAAGGGGCGATTCCATTCGCCGCTGCCGATCCACTGCGTGTCCTGACTTCTTGTATCCTAGGTTCAGCCGTAGCTGGTGGTCTCACTCAGTTTTGGAATATCAACGTTCCAGCACCGCATGGTGGGATCTTTGTAGCCGCGCTTTCGAGTCATGCGTTGTTGTTCCTATTGGCCGTTCTGATCGGATCTGTTATTTCCGGATTAATGCTCGGATTATGGAAGAAACCTCTTGAGGCAAAGTAATAAAATAAATAATTTGAACTGCTGGGTGCCAGACGCTTCTTCTGGTGCTCGGCAGTTTTTTTGAAATATAAGAATTTTTATACTTACGCTAAAAACTATTCTTCTATTTTTCGCAGAAAAGATCATCGTCCCTAAGAGGAAGCCGAAGGCGTTCTTCTTACCTAAACTTTGACCACGTATGCCCCTCAACCCTTGCGAGAATAATCTCCTTCATTGAGGTTTATTTTTGTATAATTGAAAATATATATAACAAGAGGGCAAAGGAGCGAGCGAGATGATACTGCACAAGGGGGAAGTCTTGTTCCGTCAAGGGGACAGCTGCGAATTCTTATATAAGGTGAAAAATGGGCTGTTCAAGGTAACAAGGCTTCATGAAAATGGGAACATGGTGTTGTTCAACATCTTGTATCCTGGTGAGATGGTTCCCCATCATTCACTCATTTCGCCAAAGGAGGCGCATGGAACAGCGGTTGCGATGATGAAGAGCGAGGTGGAGGCAGTTCCTTCAGCGGAATGGTATCAACAGGTACGGGATGAGCCAGGTCGAGCGATGGAGATCGCTATCCTTCTTCAGGAGAAGGTACGGTTTATGCAGACTCGGCTTGATCACCTTACTGTTGGAACACCCGCAGAACGTATGGAGCTCTTAACCCGTTGGTTCAATGACTACTCTCATGGCGCAGCGCTAACAGAGCTTTTGACACAGGAAGAAATTGGACAATTGATCGGTGTGAGACGCGAAACAGTCAATCGTTTGTTGCGTACCGTGGAGTGATTCCTGCCTATTTTTATAACGAAGTGTTTAGAGTAGGGGATCTCCGTGGTATAATGTATTCAGAACTTATTAAATTACAGAAAGGATCAGGATACCATGTGTCCCCGAAGGACGATTCCCCAAAGGACGATTTGGAAACGTTATGATCTGTCTTATACTTAGCTTCCCTGTAGAAGGTGCGTGAACCGTTGTTACTCGACGAACCGCCTCTGCGAGGGGAAGGAGTATATATATGCGAAGGAGCAATACCTCCGGTTTTACCCGTCGTAGAGGTTGGTGGGACGTTTAGCCGCCATATACGATAAGGGGAGACCTGTATGAGGAACCACAATTACGGAGTGAATGTACTGCTCCGGTTGACAGTCATTTTGTTTGGAACATTTTTGCTTGCATTTGCTTATTATCACATCAATTTTCAGAACCATTTGTCTGAGGGTGGATTCGTAGGATTATCGCTACTCGGCAAATATGTATTAGGAATTTCACCTTCAATTTCAACTCTGCTTCTAGACGTTCCAGTACTCTTGATTGCATGGATGTTCAAAGGGAAAGCGTTCGTGTGTAACACCTTTGTTTCTGTAGGAGCTTTTACAATCTTTTACGGACTCATGGAACGTTATTCCGGTTTGGTCATCAACTTGCAGGGCAACTTGGCATTAGCAGCCCTTTTGTCTGGCGTACTGACAGGTTTAGGCGCGGGAATTATTCTGCGAAGCGGCGGCGCAAGTGGTGGAGACGATATTTTGTCGCTGCTGATAAGTGAATGGAAGGGAATTAAAGTAGGTACAGTATTCATCATGTTGGACGTAGTCGTTCTGGCATTATCACTCTTTTATATGCCTGTTAGAGAAACGATGTATACGGTGATGGCGGTAGTTGTCGCAGGTTATGTGATCACCTTTACAACCTCTTTAGGCAAACCAAAGTTAGTGAAGGCGCCAAAGATTCAGTCTACGATGCGTAAACCGCATGATGGTACGGTAATGTGAATAAGGCTGTATAAACAGCTTATTTCGGGGATATACTACATTTAAGGTCAGCCAGAATTTCTGGTTGACTTTTTTTTGTTGGATAAGTGACGTAATTAAAAGGGTTGAAGATCTCAGGGGCGTTGCTTGGACGTTTCGCTCATAACAAAAGGTGGCGTACAGTGAAAATCCTGTGCGCCACCTTTTAGTTAATTTAAGACTCTCTTGTGCTCGTCTTTGAATCGTGTAGAGAAATTTGCGACCAGCTTGCCCTTTTATTTAGCCCACGGCATTCGTGATAGCTTCGCATTCGTCCGAGCAATGACCACTGTGCTGTGCTTCACAGTCCTCACAGCAAATATGCTGAAGATGGCAAGCATCGTTGGCGCAGTTGATGAATTGGTCAGCTGGCTGACCGCAGTGATGGCAACGTCCGACAATGATATCCCCGTCGGTATGATTAATCTGTACGGAGATCCGCTCATCGAAGACATAACATTTTCCATCGAACAGTTCTCCCTGTACCTCAGGGTCTTTACCATAAGTCACAATGCCGCCATCCAGCTGGTATACCTGCTGGAAGCCTTCCTTCATCATAAACCCGCTTAATTTCTCGCAGCGGATTCCGCCTGTACAGTAGGTTAGGATTGGTTTATCTTTTAGCTCGCTCATATTCTCGCGAATCCAGTCCGGGAATTCTTTGAAGCTGTCTACTTCAGGGCGGATGGAACCACGGAAATGACCAAGATCGAATTCGTAGCCGGTACGACCATCCAGAATTACCACATCATCGCGCTGCATCATTTCATAGAAATCTTTAGGCGCCAGATGCTCTCCGGTGATCACGTTAGGGTCCAGTTCATCCTCGACCCGGAACGTCACGAGTTCCTTTTTATAACGAACGAAGATCTTTTTGAAGGCATGACCATCAGCCTCATCGATCTTGAAGACGATATCGCTAAACAGCGGATTTGCGCGCAAATCCTTCATGTATTGCTCGGTTTGGGCAATCGTACCGGACAGTGTCCCGTTAATGCCCTCATCTGAGATGAGAATTCGTCCCTTTACGTCAAGCTCTTTGCAGTAAGCCAAATGCTCCTGAGCGAATTGTTCGGCATCAGGCACTTTTACAAATTTATAGTATAGCAGAATTGCATATTCCGATTGTGGTTTCATTCTTTTCACCTTTATCATTAGAATTAGACTACTAAATAAACGTTTAAGTATAAAAAGTATTGTAACATATTATCAAGACTTGAAAAAGATACTCTTGATTGGGTAATGGTTGAAACTTGGATATTAGTAAGAAAAACAGCGCAATGAATATGTCTGAATCATCATACCTATGGGGGAAGTCTGCGAAGTGGCGGCGCGAGTGGATGAGACGATATTTTGTCGCTGCTGATCAGTGGATGTAGGAGTCAAAGTGGGTACTGTATTCATCCTGTTGGATGTAGTCGTTTTGTCGGCTGAGATAACCTGCATTTTTCGGGGATACTACGATTAAGGTCAGCCAGAATGTTGGTTGACTTTTTTTGCTGGATATAGGCGAATAACATGGATAGTTATGATTGGCGAAACCGTGAATCACAACGCGCGTATTAATTTTCATTCGAAGAGTCACATGGTGACTTTAATAATAAGGAGGAACTGCGGGATGAGTGCTCACGAGATTGATTATGTCATTATGGGCGAGGAAATTCAGTGTGTGGAGGTGCAGCTTGACCCCGGAGAGAGTGTAATTGCCGAAGCTGGAAGCTTCATGATGATGGATCAGGAAATTACGATGGAGACGATCTTTGGTGATGGTAGTGGGGGGACGCGCGGAAGCGGACTGATGGGTAAGCTGATGGGTGCGGGCAAACGTCTGTTGACAGGGGAAAGCTTGTTCATGACCGTATTCACACACAGCGGTTCTTATGGACGAAAAAGTGTCACCTTTGCTGCCCCATATCCAGGGAAAATCATCCCGCTCGATCTTCAGCAATATGCTGGAAAAGTGATCTGTCAAAAGGACTCATTCCTCTGTGCGGCGAAGGGCGTCTCGATCGGTATTGAATTTCAGCGCAAGCTGGGCACAGGCTTTTTTGGAGGAGAAGGCTTTATTATGCAAAAGCTGGAGGGCGACGGTCTTGCATTCGTACACTCTGGCGGCTATGTTATGGAACGCACACTGCAGCCGGGAGAGACGCTCAAGTTGGACACAGGTTGTCTTGTCGCTATGACGTCTTCCGTGGATTACAATATTGAGTTTGTAAAAGGTGTCAAAACCGCGCTATTCGGCGGAGAGGGCCTGTTCTTCGCCACACTGCGCGGACCCGGTAAGGTGTGGGTGCAGTCACTGCCATTCAGCCGTATGGCTGACCGCATTCTGTCCGCAGCTGGTAACAGCGGACGCAAAGAAGAAGGCAGCGTACTTGGGGGACTCGGCAATCTGCTGGATGGCAGATAGGCTTGGGCGAGGTTGAGGGTAGAACTTTCGAGGCAGAGAATGAGCGGTTTTAGGGAGTGGGCTTATTAGGGGGAGACAAGGGCAGAAGTACCCTTGTCTTGTGCGTGTTGGCCCGAATAGAGCGAAAGAGGGGCAAAAATGCCCTGGATTTGTGGGAATTGGCCCAAATGGGGCGAAAGAGGGGCAAAAATACCCTAGATTTCTGGGAAATGGCCCAAATGGAGCGAAAGAGGGGTGAAAATGCCCTAGATTTCTGGGAATTGGCCCAAATGGAGCGAAAGAGGGGTAAAAATGCCCTAGATTTCTGGGAATTAGCCCGAATAGAGCGAAAGAGGGGTAAAAATGCCCTGGATTTGCACGGATTGAGCGAATCCAGCCAAAAGAACGGTATAAATCCCGTAGAAATGGGCCGGATTGAGCGGATCCGGCCAAAAGAACGGTATAAATCCCGTAGAATGGGCCGGATTGAGCGAATCCAGCCAAAAGAACGGTATAAATCCCGTAGAATGGGCCGGATTGAGCGGATCCGGCCAAAAGAACGGTATAAATCCCGTAGAAATGGGCCGGATTGAGCGAATCCAGCCAAAAGAACGGTATAAATCCCGTAGAAATAGCTGGATCCAATTCTAATTGCTTCAGCAAAACATTGGTTACTTATGTTCGATGTGATATCACCATTCGACGTTTGTATTATCGACTCTGTGATGTTCACCGCTACTGTATCTGCAACTAACTATATAGTGAGACCCGTGAATGATTATGCTCATTCACGGGTCTTTTTTTAGAGGTTGGGCTTGGGATAGTTTAATTCATAACCATTATATATCTGCCTCACGTTACGCTTGGCGACCTGCCTAGCTTTACGCTGATGATCTATCGCTCATCCCCTTAACAATTTGACTAACCCTGTCCGCGATGTATATATTATTTGGCAAAGCCCTTATAAGAGGTTGTTCAAAAAGTCCGCTTTTGATCACGAAGTATTCCAAGAAGATTATTCGACATCGAATATTGAATTCAGGCGAAACTTCCGGTGCTCACGTAGCTTCCACTACGCTCCGCTCCTCAGTTTCTACCTTCATCCAATCTTCTCGGTGCTGAAAACCGTACTTTTTGAACACGTACTATAATGTTAAGGCTGTGACCGGAGGCATGATATGTTCAAAATATTTATTATAGAAGATGACCGTGGACTGGTGGCTCTGCTGCAGGATTATTTACATAAGTTTGGATATGAAACACAGGCTGTGAATGATTTTGAGCGGGTTCGTGCTCAGTTTGAGACGTTCGCTCCGCACCTGGTTCTTTTAGATGTTAATTTGCCAAAATACGATGGGTATTATTGGTGCCGCCAGATTCGTGGGATTTCCACCTGCCCTATCCTTTTTATATCTGCCCGCGATGGCAAAATGGATCAAGTAATGGCGCTGGAGAACGGAGCCGACGATTATATTACGAAGCCCTTTGATTACGAAATTGCGATGGCCAAAATTAAAAGCCAGCTGCGACGCGCCTACGGTACCTATGCGGGAAGCAACAATGAGCGTACTCTAACCGTTGCCGGAATGGCACTGGATGTGGAGCGACTAGTCCTTATCCGAGGAGAAGCCAAAGTGGATTTAAGTCACACGGAAGCCAAGATACTAGATGAGCTGATGCAAAAGTCGGGAACTATCGTTACCCGCGACAGACTGCTCGAAAAAATCTGGGATGATCAAGCCTTTGTGGATGAGAATACGCTTAATGTCTATGTCACCCGTGTACGTAAAAAGCTTGCCGCTCTTGAGATTACGGACGGTCTACAAACCGTTCGAGGTCAAGGCTACCGCTTGATTCCGAATTGGGGGGATGAGGATTGAAGCTATTTTTAAGGGAGCAGATCCCTTTAATTGTTGTCTATCTAGCACAGCTCATCTTGATCACACTAGTATATCGGCTGGATGGGGGCAGTGGGGTGAGTGTTAGTCTGTACGCTGCTCTTCTCAGCACTTGTCTGCTGCTTGGCTACCTCGCTTATCGGTATATCAGCAATCGTACGTTCTATGAACGACTGGAGACTGTACCCACCTCTCTAGATGAAGCTGGCGGTCCATCACAGGATTCTCCGCTTGCCGTGAGTTTACGAGGACTACTAGGGTCACAATTCCGCCTCTACAAAAATGATTTACACAGCTACCGCCACAAGCTGGAGGAACATATTCACTTTATTAATCAGTGGGTGCATGGGATGAAGACGCCATTGTCTGTCATCCATTTGATGATTCAAGATAAAGACGGACCGCCTTTTACGGCGATAGGTGATGAACTGGACCGTCTGAAAAAAGGACTGGACACTGTACTTTATACGGCTCGGCTAGATACTTTTGAGCATGATTTTTACGTGGAACGTTTGGATTTGGAAACCCTCGTACGTAGTGTGACCTCAGAGCAGAAGCGTCTGTTCATACGTAACCGTATATTTCCTACTATTAAAATAGATGAGCGAATCGCCGTAACCACAGATGAGAAATGGCTAAGTTTTGTGCTTACGCAAATTATTACGAATGCAATACGTTATACGACGGAAGTCGGCAAACATGTATATTTCCATGGGTACATACAAGAAGAAAAGAGAGCAGTACTGGAGATACGAGATGAAGGAGTTGGCATCCCAGCAGGTGATCTACCGCGTGTGTTTGATCCTTATTTTACAGGTGTGAATGGACGAACCTTTCAAGAATCCACGGGGATGGGTCTATATCTTGTGAAACAGATCTGCGGAAAACTTGGTCACGAGGTGAGCATTTGCTCAGAAGAAGGTAAGGGCACAACCGTACGGATAGTGTTTAGGGAGTCCTACCTTACAAAAATGTAAGGTCATTGTAAGTTAGAGAAATGGCAGCCTGTGTATACACTTTGTATAATGAAGGCAATCCAGTCGAAAGAAGGAGAGGTAACACTTGCCCATTCTAGATGTTCATAATTTATCAAAAATATATGAGGGTAAAGTGTCCACTCAGGCATTGAATCATATCCGTTTTTCTGTTGAAAAAGGGGAGTTTGTTGGCATAATGGGACCTTCGGGGAGTGGGAAAACAACACTGCTCAACACGATCGCCACCATCGACCAGCCGACCTCCGGTCAGATTCTGATCAACGACCGAGATCCCAATTTGCTTAGCAGAAAAGAAAAGGCACTCTTTCGCCGCCATGAGCTTGGTTTCGTCTTTCAGCATTTCAATCTGCTGGATACGCTCACTGTAGAGGAGAACATTGTGCTGCCTCTCACGCTTGCTGGTGTCCGTGTAACGGAAATGGAGAGCAGATTGAAAGAAGTAGCAAGTATGCTGGACATTGAGCATCTGCTGCAAAAAAGGACATATGAGATTTCAGGTGGACAGATGCAGCGGACCGCCATCGCCCGGGCGATGATTCATCGTCCTTCATTGATTTTAGCAGATGAGCCTACAGGGAATCTGGATTCCAAAGCTTCAGGTGAAGTCATGAATATGCTGACAGAGGTGAATCAGGAAGAAGGGGCAACCGTGCTGATGGTCACACATGACGCAGTGGCCGCGAGCTTTTGTAACCGAGTCATCTTTATTAAAGACGGACGTTTCTATAGTGAAATGTACAGGGGGAGCAGCAGAGGCGCCTTCTTCCAAAGTATCATTGATATGTTGTCTCTGCTTGGGGGAACTAGCCATGACCTTTCGGCAATTCGCTTATAGGAATGTTACACGTAACAAGCGTAAATATGCGGCTTATTTTGTCGTCAGTGCTTTTTCAGTGATGATCTTTTTTGTGTGCGCATTGTTTATTTACCATCCGGATATTTCTAAGAGCTTGGTTTATAGTACAGCTGCTCATACAATGATGGCGGCAGAAGCCATTATTTATGTGTTTTGCTCCTTGTTCGTTCTTGTATCGGTCGGATCATTCCTGCAGTCACGTAAGATGGAGTTTGGGATTTTATTGATGCATGGAATGACGAAGCGACAGCTGAACATGATGGTATTTTTGGAAAATATGATGATCGGCACCTCTGCCATCCTGACAGGTACTTTACTAGGGTTAATTCTGGGTAAGTTGTTTTTGATGATCGGATCTACTTTTCTAGGGATACCTCTTTTAACGTTTCATCTACCATGGCAGGCGCTTGTACTAACGATATGTAGCTTTGCGCTGTTATTTATTCTAATCTCGCTAAGCACGTTCTTCTTTATTGGGAATGAATCACTGATGCGGCTGTTTCAGGGAGAACGAAAAGCAGAAGAGGAACCTAAAGTTTCCCTGGTGTTATCTATACTGTCTGCTTTATTGCTGTTAACGGGCTATTTTATGGCAGCTACAGCACAAGCGGCTTCGGTTGAAAAGGTGATGTTCCCCGTCGTTATAATTACGGTTGCGGGTACCTATCTCTTTTATACTCAGCTCAGTATTTACACTGTTAAACTACTTAAGGCGATCCGGCGCCTGTATTGGAACCACACGAATATCATTACTTTATCGGGCTTGTCTTACCGCTGGAAAGAGAATGCCCGAATGTTTTTTATGGTGACGATTGTATCTGCAGTATCTTTTACTTCAGTGGGAGTATTCGCATCGATCCATACGCTTTCCAGAGAGTTGAAATTGGACTATCCCGCAGCAGTTGGTTATGTATCCAAAGGCAATCAATTGCAGGATTCTTTTGATCAGCATTTGGACGAAATTCAGGAAGAGCTTACAACGCTCGGTTTACCCTATGAGACACTTAGTATTCCGATTAAATACGCAGAGGTGGAATCTCAGACCGGGCCAGATCGCACGTTAAGGCTTCCCTTGATTGCTTACAGTGATTATAAGCTTGCTCTGCTTCGTGCAGGGTTTACGACGGATGAGCAGCCTCTAAGTAGAGATGAAGGACTGGTGATGATCGGTTCGCAACGAGACAGGAGTCTGCAAGCGGGTAGAGTAAAGCCGGTATATACCTTGAAGCAAGGTCTTTCCATTCGAGAAATGGGTTATACCCAGCATGTTCCGATTGCCGAATATCTATTGCCGGAGCTGGATGGAAGGGATGGGGGAGATTTCAGTGGTGTTGTGATTAGCGATGAGCTTTACAAGGCTATTCATCCCGTACAGACCGATTTGTATACAGGATTTTACATGGATGATTTCCCGCGAACAGTAGGTATAGCGGCGGATCTTGCTCATAAAGGGAAACGGTCCTATGAAAGTAACTCGCCATACGCGATTGTTGTTAGCGGCACGCTGTTTGAAATACAAAGAACATTGTACAACACGATGCTATTCGCTTCTTTACTGGTGGGTACTGTATTTTTCATTGCAGCAGGCAGCTTCCTTTACTTCCGGCTGTATACAGATCTAGATCATGATCGCCATCAATATTCTACATTGTCCAAAATGGGACTTACAGATCAAGAGCTAAACCGAATTGTAACGATACAATTGTCGTTGTTGTTTTTTGTTCCGGTTGGGGTAGCCATTTTGCATAGTGTGTTTGCCTTTATTGCGCTTCAGCGGTTGTTTTACTTATCTATTGCTGTGGAGACCGGGGCGGTGTTATTGGGATATTTGGCTGTCCAGGGACTTTACTTCTTTTTTATTCGCAGCCGTTATTTACGCAACTTGAAGAAGAACTTGATCTGAATAATGGGGGTTACGAAATGCAAGCATGGATTACAGATTTTATGGAGCAGTTTGGTTACTTTGGTATTTTCCTGATGCTCGCTTTTGAAAATATATTTCCACCGATTCCTTCCGAAGTGATCCTTCCTTTTGGCGGATTCATGACAACCACAACGAATTTGACCATTCCTGGTGTAATTATTGCTGCTACGCTTGGCTCACTGCTGGGTGCAGTGATTCTCTATTATATCGGTCGTTTGTTGGATGTAAATCGCTTGGAAAAGATCGTTGAACGCTGGGGCGGCCTTCTCCGGATTAGCAAAAAGGACATCCACAAGGCTGACGCTTGGTTTGACAAATATGGCTATTGGACCGTATTATTTTGTCGGATGGTTCCACTAGTGCGTAGTTTGATTTCGATCCCTGCAGGGATGTCGGGCATGAAATTTGGAGTGTTTATGATCTTCACAACGATTGGTACGCTGGGATGGAATCTATTGCTGGTGCTTATTGGTGCGGCATTGGGTGAGTCCTGGGAAGACATCGCCATGTATATGGATATGTACTCCAACGTAGTGTACGTGCTTCTTGCAGGTGGAGTAGTGATCCTTGGGTATTTGTTCTTCCGCAAGCGCAGCCGGAAAATGAACACCGAAGGTTGAGCCGAGAAGGACTTATAGTTAAAAGTTATGATTAAAAGGAGGAGAACAAATGGAGCTATTAACGATTATTAAAGCTATTATTTTGGGGATTGTTGAAGGATTGACTGAATTTGCTCCGGTATCCTCCACAGGTCATATGATTATTGTTGATGATATGTGGTTAAAATCGACAGAGTTATTTGGACAATATACGGCCAATACGTTCAAAGTGGTTATACAGCTGGGGTCAATATTAGCAGTTGTAGTTATTTTTAGAAATAGGTTCATTGAATTGTTGGGCTTAAAGCGCTTCAGCCGCAAGCAGTTGGATCCTGTAACCGAGCAACAACCACAGCTTGAAAAAGGCGGCCACCTGAAGCTTACACAGGTGCTTGTAGGTTTAGTGCCAGCAGGTGTGCTGGGGGTTCTGTTTAATGATTATATTGACGAGCATTTATTCTCTACATCCACCGTGTTAATCGGTCTAGTAGTCGGTGCTGTATTAATGATTATTGCAGATCTATTCGGACCAAAGAAGATTCAAACGGAGAGTGTCGATCAGATTACATATAAGCAGGCGCTAGGTGTTGGTCTGGTCCAGTGCTTCTCCTTGTGGCCGGGATTTTCTCGTTCCGGGTCGACGATTTCTGGTGGTGTTCTTCTGGGTATGAGTCATCGCGCTGCTGCTGATTTCACGTTTATTATGGCTGTTCCAATCATGGCAGGCGCCAGTTTACTCTCACTGATGAAGAACTGGCAATATTTCACCATCGATGCCCTGCCGTTCTTCATTGCAGGCTTTATCAGTGCCTTTGTATTTGCACTATTATCGATGCGTTTCTTCTTGAAATTGATCAACCGGATTAAGCTTTTACCATTTGCTATATATCGCATAGTACTTGCTGCAGTAGTATATTTCGTGTTTTTCTAAATCCGTTATAAGGAATCGATATAACAGAAGCCCCCGTAATCTATTGCAGATGACGGGGGCTTTCACGTATGATGACATCAGATTTAAGACACTCACTTTATCCTTATAATTCTCGCATAAACGCTTACCGTCCTTAAAAAGATGCTGATGGCGTTTTAGCTTATGGATGATAAGAAAGTATAAGTATCACGAAATACTTTCTTATAATTCTCGCATAAACGCCTACCGTCCGTATAAGGACACCGAAGGCGTTTTAGCTTGACAATATCGGAGACAGGTGCTTGCCGGAAATTAGTAATTCGGTAGGCTTAATAGGGAAATTCGGTTTGAAGCCGATGCGGTCCCGCCACTGTAACGGAAGAGTCCATAGCAACATATGTCACTGGCAATTTACTACTGCTGGGAAGACTGCTAAGGATGCTGACACCGCTAGCCAGGAGACCTGCCTGTTTCAACAGCACTGCTTCACCTACGGAGGATAGGAAGGTGTTAGACGTTAACCATAGGTATATTATGGGCGTCTTTCCCTTTGACTTTTTTAGGGAAGGGCGCTCTTTTTTAAAGGAATACAAGTGATATCGAGTCCAAAATAAGAAGATGGAGAAGGGGAGCTGCAAAGTGACGAACAAAGTAAAAGTAAGCAATCTTGGCTATCCAAGAATCGGAAAAAACCGCGAGTGGAAGAAAACGTTGGAAGCCTTCTGGGCGGGAAAAATAAATGAGGAAGCGTTCCGTACTGAAATGACAGGAATTCAGCTTCAGCATTTGAAGACTCAGCAGGAGGCAGGAATTGATTTAATTCCGGTAAATGATTTTACGTTCTACGATCATGTGCTAGATACAGCTGTAATGTTCGGGATCGTACCTCCACGTTATGCGTATGATGGTGGCGATATTGGGCTTGATCTTTATTTTGCGATGGCTAGAGGAAATGCTGAGGCTACCGCTTGCGAGATGACTAAATGGTTCAATACGAACTATCATTACATCGTTCCAGAGATCGGTGCACAAACGCCGCGTCTGACCGAGAATAAACCATTGGCTGCTTATCGTTTTGCCAAGTCCCAAGCGGGAATTGAGGGTAAACCTGTGGTTTTAGGCCTTTATACATTCCTTAAGTTGTCAAAAGGATTTGCATCTGCGGATATTGCGAAGATTGCTGCTCGGTTTCTTCCGGTTTACGTTCAGCTGTTGCAGGAACTGAAGCAAGAAGGAGTAAGCTGGGTACAAATTGATGAACCAGCGATTGTTACAGGAATTAATGAATCAGAATTATCCTTACTTAACTCGATTTACACAGAAATTGCTGAATCCGTGCCTGGATTAAATATTATTCTGCAGACTTACTTTGAAGCTGCTGAACCGCTGGAGGCACTGTTCAAGCTTCCGGTACAAGGTTTAGGTCTTGATTTTGTCCATGATGGCGGGGCGAACCTGGCATCGATTGAACGTCTTGGCTGGCCTGAGGATAAGTGGCTGGGAGCGGGTATTATTGACGGACGCAACATCTGGCGCTCGGATCTGGATGCTAAGCTGCAGCTAATCGAGAAGCTGAGTGTACATGTACCGCTTGACCGTCTTCTTCTACAGCCTTCTTGCAGTTTGCTGCATGTTCCGGTTACTGTTCAGGGTGAGGTGAAGCTGAAGGCCACCGTTAAGGCTGCTTTAGCTTTTGCTGATGAGAAGCTTAGAGAGCTTGGCCTGCTTGCTGCAGCCTTAGAGGGTACAGCAGAAGCTGCTGCTGCGTTGACAGCCAGTCGTGAAGCCCTTACTGCCTTCCGTGCACTTCCTGAACGCGGTCGTAAGGATGTGGCCGAGCAAGTTCTCGGACTTACAGATTTACCAGACCAACGTAGCCTACCTTTTGCTGAACGCCTGAAGGTGCAGCAGGAGAAGTGGCAGCTGCCACTTCTGCCAACGACAACAATCGGAAGCTTTCCACAGACTGTAGAAGTGCGCCAGGCAAGGTTGAAATGGCGTAAAGGCGTATGGAATCAAGAGCGTTACGACGGGTTCGTTCGTGAGCAGATTGCAGATGCAATCACTTTCCAAGAAAAGCTGGGTCTGGATGTACTCGTGCATGGTGAGTTCGAAAGAACCGATATGGTGGAGTTTTTCGGTGAGAAGTTGGATGGTTACTTATTTACTAGCAATGGCTGGGTTCAATCCTACGGATCACGCTGCGTTAAGCCACCAGTTATTTATGCGGATATAGCTTTTATCCAGCCTATGACTGTAAAAGAAAGCGTCTATGCTCAGTCGTTAACTTCCCTTCCTGTTAAAGGCATGTTGACTGGTCCTGTTACAAATCTCAATTGGTCTTTCGTACGTGATGATCTTAGTCGGGAAGCAGTAGCGAATCAAATTGCCTTAGCGCTCCGTCATGAAGTTAAAGCTTTGGAGGATGCAGGCATAGAGA
Organism: Paenibacillus sp. NPDC058367; assembly: GCF_042723305.1. Classification (NCBI taxonomy): domain Bacteria; kingdom Bacillati; phylum Bacillota; class Bacilli; order Caryophanales; family Paenibacillaceae; genus Paenibacillus; species Paenibacillus sp. NPDC058367. Next base: position 429,627 of record NZ_JBHXIZ010000003.1, on the reverse strand, counting down.
TGATTCAAGTAGATGAACCGGCTATCCGTGAAGGACTTCCTTTGAAGGCTGAAGATCATGAGGCATACTTGAATTGGGCGGTGAAGTCGTTCCGTATCGCGACGAATCATGTGAAGGCTACGACACAAATTCATACCCACATGTGCTATAGCGAATTTAATGACATGATAGACTCCATTTCAGCGATGGATGCAGATGTTATCTCTATTGAGACTTCACGTAGCCATGGGGAACTGATCGTTAGCTTTGAGGAGCAGGCGTATGATAAAGGAATTGGTCTTGGTGTATATGATATCCATAGTCCACGGGTTCCTGCAGTAGAAGAGATGACAGCTAATATTGATCGTGCGCTGCGGGTGCTTGATCCTGAACAGTTCTGGATTAATCCGGATTGCGGTCTTAAGACACGTGGCTGGCAGGAGACAGAAGATGCACTTCGTAACATGGTAAAGGCTGCCGCTATTGCAAGAGAAAATGCAGGAGTTAGTGCTTCCAAATAACATAAGAGGTATACAATAAATCATAGCCGGGGAATTTCTCCCTGGCTTTTTATTTCAGCCACTTGATAATAATTCTCATTCTTGATAGAATGAGAAAAGAAAAGAAGGAACCGTGGAGGGTCCCTTCAAATCATCACCTTATTTGCTTTCGAAAGTCTTGCAATCTGTTTCTTCTGCACGTGTAGGTTCTTGGGAGCTGTGGAAAGCTACAAAGATAGAATCAGCACTGCATTTGTTCTCTTCTGCCCAGTGGGTGCAGGAGTTAACTTCGCAAATTACGTCTTTTGCCATGAGGGTACACCTCCCCTTTTAGTAATAGACAGCATTATTAAAAAACTTCTCTGTTCAACAAGGTGGAGCTTGTCCGAACAGAACCGTGTTCTGCCCTCATTCATTATGAATAGAGGGTTTTTTGGTATTTTTTTACGTGTTTAGACGTGGTAATTGTACCAAATAAAGTGCTTGTAAGCAAATGGGTTATTCGATAACAGAAATGTGACAAAGTTATACAAAAAATTATAAAAAAGCACAAAAGATACTTATTACTTACATGCCTAAAAATAGAAAATAATTCTAAATATCTATATTATTACAAGAATTATATGGTAATATTTTCGATAGGGAACGGCCGCTCCTAATCTGAAATATTGGAGGTTGAAGATGTTGAAAAAGTTATTACTATTCCCTTTTGCCTTAATGCTCATCTTGTGCTTACCTATTTATGCAGGTGCAGAAGGTGTACATAATGACCAAGCTCCTCAAATAAGTGAATCAGAAATCATAAAAGTCTACAAAGCCTCAGCTACGGGATTGTCAGAAATTTCAGTAGAGGAGTACAATGAAATTCTTGCACAAGGTCAAGCTTTAGAAGCTGCTAAAGAGGGGCTGATACCAAGTATACCCCTGTTCATAACGGACTCTTCCTTTGATGACGCTTCTGTAATTGCACCTAGAGATGCTTATCAAACAACGATATATTCCTACCAGCAAAATGGTTATGTCTCATATGTCACTAGAAGTGGTTTGACTAGAAGAATCTCTCAGCCTGTATATAATAGTGCTTCTGCAAATTCGTTGTTAAACATTAGCTATTCAGTATCTCAAGGCTATATCGCGAATACAAGCTTTGGTGTAACCGCAAAACAAACAGCTGTAAGTACTGGTATTACTGGTGGCTCATCATGGTCTAATACTTATGGTGGCAGTAACACGACAACTGCATCAGTGAATCCTTACAATTATGCTTGGATGGAATACACGCCGATTATGAATAACTCATTTGGTGTGATTACGGAGAAGACCTATGCCAATGTTCAGGGTTCTTCAGTTCTTGTAGGCACTACTAGTTATGATGTTGATATTTACATTGCGAGATTATTAAGCGGTTCGTTACCAGATGGCGTATATGCCATTAAACAAAGCGCTTCTAACCCAGGTTGATTTTTGCTTGAAAAATAACAGCTTGAACTAAAAGAGTTGCAGAAATGCGACTCTTTTTTTTATTTAGAGAACATAATTCATAAGAAACTGTACACAATTCCATTTTTCAGTGCAACCTTCCAAGTTTTGGAACGTCTTAGTAAAGAGTGACGGAAGAGATCTGCTTAGAACAAGACATTCCGTAACGATATTATGATCCGTGCAAGCGGTATCTATTACATTTTTGGAGGAATGAGAATGCGCAAATGGGGTCTGCATTACTTATGTTTATTAATTCTTACGGTAGTCTTGGCGGGTTGTGGCTCAGCGGATAGAAATTCAGCGGCAGATAGTTTGGCAAAAGAAAATGGTAGTACGAGTAACGACGCAGCAGTAGAGGTACAATCGCAAAGCTCGATGGCCTCAACAGCGGATCAAAGCACTTCGGCAGCTCCTGAGGCAGAAGCAACTGGCAGCGAGAATATGGCTGTAAAGGGCTCCACATCAGAAAATACAGATCAAGCAAGTGCAGGATTTACTGGTAGCGATGTAGTAGCGGGCTTGAACAAGAAGCTGATCTATAAAGCGAATCTTAACATGGAAGTAGAAGACTATGGAAAAGCACAGACTGAAATACGTAATTTAGTAACCATGGCCAATGGATATATTATTGAGTTTAATGAAAATATGTCGCAGTACGAGCAAGGTGGGACGTTTATCCTTAAGGTGCCTGCCTCCGGATTCTCACCTTTTCTGAATAAATTAGAACAAGTAAAACACGAATCTCTACAGCGCAGCATTCAAGGTCAGGATGTCTCAGAAGAGTATGTTGATCTGGAGTCACGTTTGAAGGCAAAACAGCTAATGGAAGCACAATATACAGAGTTTATGAAAAAAGCGACGAAATCCACTGATCTGGTCGCCTTCGCGAACGAGCTTGGTTCGATTCAAGAAAGTATTGAGCAGATTAAAGGTAGAATGCGTTATATCAATCAGAATGTATCCTTTTCTACGGTAGAATTGAGAGTGTATCAGACGGATGAAAGCATTGCTGTGAAGGAGAAGGAGGAGCAAGAGCCGTTACTGGAACGTGCTTCAGATGCTCTTAAAGGAAGCTTAAATGCGTTATCTGTTATGTTTCAGTGGATTGTCGTTATCCTTGCAGGAGCGTTACCGATACTTATCGGGGCTGCCATTATTTTAGCTATTGTATTAGTTTCCCGTAAAAATATTCGCGAGCGTCGGGAGCAGCAGACCGAGAGAATTCGTCAGCGAAATAAGGAGCTGAACAGAGAGCAAGCCATCCCTGCGGCAACAGAGTTTAAGGAGGAAATTTCAGAGGATAATTCGAAGGCTAATAAGGACTCAGAGGACTCAAAGAAAGAATAGCCCTACAAGCATAAGAATAATGTATAACGTGAAACTTATACTTTCTTATATTTTAAGAGAAAAAACGGTTGTCATCCTAAAAGGACGACAACCGTTTTTTTTTGTGCTGAGGATTGATGTTTAGGCAGGCTGGAAGAGTATGCGATACTCCCCGTATCCTTCCTTCTCCAAATCCTCTTTCGGTACAAATCGTAGCGCCGCCGAATTTATGCAATAGCGTAAACCGTTTTCTCCGGGACCATCGTCAAAGACATGGCCTAGATGGGAATCCGCTACTTTGCTGCGAACTTCTGTCCGAACCATCAAATGGCTGAGATCCGTCTTTTCCTTCACAGCGTAGTCCCGGATCGGACGAGTGAAGCTTGGCCAGCCGCAACCGGAATCGTATTTATCCTGCGAGCTGAATAACGGTTCGCCAGATACGATGTCTACATAAATACCATCTCCATGGTGATCCCAAAAATCATTCCGGAAAGGAGATTCTGTTGCACTGTTCTGAGTGACTTCATATTGAAGAGGGGTTAAACGTTCTTTCAAACTTTGTTTGTCCTCTTTATGTGTCCAGTGGGTTTCGATAAAATCCTCTCGGCCAGAACCTTTGCGATAACGTTTGTAGTGGCCTGGATTCTTATGATGGTAACCTTGATGATATTCTTCGGCAGGAAAGAAGGTGGCTGCCGGGAGAATCGGGGTTACGATCGGACTAGAGAACCGACCGCTTGCTTGCAGAGCTGCCTTGGAAGCTTCTGCTTGTTCTTTTTGTTCCTCCGAATGGGTAAAGATTGCTGTTCCGTAAGAAGTCCCGCGATCATGGAATTGTCCACCTGCGTCGGTAGGGTCAATTTGCTGCCAGAACAGCTCAAGTAACTTGCTATAAGGGAAAATATCTGGGTTGAACGTAATTTGTACAGCTTCAACATGTCCTGTCGTTTCAGAACAAACCTCTTCATAGGTTGGGTTCACTGTATGACCGCCGGTATAGCCAGAGACGACACTAATGATACCTGGCAATTCTTCGAACGGCGAGACCATGCACCAGAAGCATCCACCTGCAAAGGTTGCTTTTTCTGTCTTGGTATTTATATGGTTAGTCTGATGTTCACTCATTGATATCCCTCCATTCACATAATGCAATTAAATAGATCACAATTTAATTATAAAGCAAATACTAACTGCCTGCCAGTTTGTAACCGATAAGTTCTTTCGCTATCGGTTATTCTTCGCTTCTTGAGAGCGCGGACGCAAGCTCAGTCCAGCGATAATTAGCACAGCGACATAGGCGATGATGGCAATAATCGCACTTACAGGGTCCTGGAACAGATGATCCCCGAGGAAAGCGTATAATGCAATCCCCGGTATTTTTCCTATGCCAGAAGCTGCAATATAGCTCCAAAAAGGCAGACCAGCTGCTCCAGCGTAGATGTTAACAGCTGTTTGGGGAATGATAGGCACGAGTCGTGCTAGGACAATCGAAGCGAAAGGTCGCCGCTCAATGCCTACTGTGAACTTTTCGAGTGCGGGAATAGAGGCTAAATAAGCTCTCGCTTGGCTTTGAAACAAGTACTTCACAACGCCAAAAAGGATTGCGGCAGCCAAATTTGTAGCTAGCCAGCAAATCAAGGCACCCGCTAAACTTCCGTATGCATAACCGAAGAATCCGATGACAGCTTTATAAGGGACAACTGGAAACAGGGCCAGTAAAGTTGCAATCCCTATAGAACTGAAAAGATTATGATCCTCTTTCATCCAGCTTAGGATGTCATATCTGTAGATAAACGCAAGGATTGTACCCGAAACATAAAGAATAATCGAGAACCATTTCTTCATAGATAATATGCCCCTTCTTCCACTCATTCATCTCATCATACGGGATAAAGAATAAATATTGAAGTAAAGATCAATTGTCAGAGAAGGAGAAGCAGGTATAATAGCATTTGTAGAGAACAAAGAGAAAAGAATGATATATTGAAGTGTTAAGAGGGGGATGGATCAGTGATTGCACCTGAACGTAAAAGAGTCGCCATAATAGGAATCGGCAATATAGCCCGCAAAGTATATTTACCACTGCTCTCTCAGCATGATTATGCCGAGGTAGTTGGTGTTCTTAGTCATTCACCGACAACGGTAGAGCAGGCCGTTCATACCTACCGTTTTCCTAAAGGGACGACTAATCTGGAAGAGCTGTTATCTTGGGATCTGGATGCAGTATTTGTACATAGCCCAACAACTACTCATTATGATATAGTAACAAAATGTCTCGAACGTGGGATTTCGGTATATGTAGATAAACCACTTTCCTATGATCTAGAAGAGTCCAGAAGGATGGCAGAGCTAGCACAAGATAAGGGGCTTTTGCTAGGAGTGGGCTTTAATCGCCGTTTTGCCCCAATGTATGTCACCGCCAAGCAATGGCTTGAGGAAGTCGGTGGAATTAGTCATTGCAATGCGATTAAACATCGAACGAAGCTTCAAACAGGAAGCAGCCGCGAAACCGTGCATGATGATCTGATCCATCTGCTTGACCTGCTGTTGTGGTTGTGCGGAGATCATTATGAACTGCTTCGTAGTCATCTTCACTCTAGTGGAGAAGGTCGTCTGCTGCAGGCATCTGGAATGTTGGGCTGGAAGCATAGCGCAGTAGGGATGTACAGCATGGTTCGTCAAGCTGGAGTGAATCTGGAGAAGCTTGAGCTGCACGGAAATGGCAGATCGGTGGAAGTAATGGATCTGGACAAGGCCATTCTTTATGAAAAGGATGCCTTACCGCATATTCAAGGCTTTGGAAGCTGGGATACTATACTCGATAGAAGAGGTTTTAGTGGAGTGGTCAATAATTTTCTTAGCAACATAAATACACCAGAGCTTTGCAGCATTGCTGCTTCAGCGGTACTGCCTAGTCATATGCTGGCGGCACAGCTTGCTGAATGAGGTCTCTGAGAAAGGAGAAGAATATATGGAGGATAACCGTAAATTAGTGGAGGAACAGATCATCGAAAGCTATAAACGCGAAGAAGAGATGATGATTCTTGTATTCGCTCAGTGGTGTGTAAATAATGGACTCGATCCACATGCTCTATACTTGCAGGCTTATCCGCAGCAGGAAGGGAATGAAGCCTTGCGTCAGGCACTTGCCCTCACGGTTTCCGCGGAGGAAGCGGGGGACATTTCTGATGACACCGTTCTGGGTGTACTTTCGCTTTTTGGAAATGATGACTTGGCACAAATCGTAACTGAAGCGATTGCTCAAAGGGGATCTAAAGGACCTGTGGGGGATTGACATTGGGGATATAATAATAGAGTCAGATGAACTTTTTTAGGTAAACGATGTTCATCATGGTTAAAATGTGTTAATATTATATATACTAACTAATAGTAAGTTTCGCTAGTGAGAGGTGAGAACAATGGAAGAACATCAATTTGCGATGTGTCCCAGATTTGAGACAGCCTTCTCTTTCTTAGGCAAACGTTGGAATGGACTTATTATTCAGACATTGATGAGTGGACCGAAGCGTTTTAAAGATATCTCCGGCCTCATTCCTTCAATGAGCGATAAGATGCTGTCCGAGCGGATGAAGGATTTGGAAGGTGAGGGTATCCTGGTTAGGCATGTATACCCAGAAACACCCGTACGTATTGAGTACGAATTAACAGACAAAGGCCGTGCATTGCAGCCTGTTATGCAGCAGATTCAGTCTTGGGCTGAGAGCTGGGTAGACTAAAATTCACAGTGATGTTGTGGCCCTTTTTCCGGAATGGTGGAAAAGGGGCTTTTCAATTTCTAAATATTAGACAGTGACAGTTTTGTTCCAATCCTTTATGCTTGAAAAAAACTTGCACAGTTTAAAAATAATTGTAATATAATAGAAAAACATTGTATGATCCTTGAATGGAAGCGCTCGCGTATTGGTTTTTGCTCAAATCTACTCAGCTGGAGTACAGGCATAGCAAAACTATTAGGAGGCGAGGGAGATGAAGACGAAGACGACCCTGTTTTCCCGGGAAATAACGTATGGAAAAAAGGATGTTGCTGAGCTAGAGAACGCTTCTATCAAAGTACAGCTCATCTATGACAAGACGTTGTTCATGCTGCATAGCCATCTTCCTGATTCCTTATGGGATGCGTGGATTGGCGTGCCTTACAGCATTATCTCTTCACTCTACAAAGGAAACAATGATAGTGGGACTATTTTTCAAAAATGGATTCAAAGTCCGACAGGTTGGAAGTGTATTGGTTGTGAACGGCACTGTCTGGAGTCCACGGAACCTCCACAAGATGTAAATGTGGCGAATCATGGGCGACAATATAAGTTTCATAACGGCATTCGCCAGAGTATGGTGCTTCAAGCCTTAATTTGGTCCATGTACGAGAATATCGTATTATTCAAACCCTTTTTAGGCGACGAGCCTTTTTTTGACGATGATGATTTGTATACGATATCCTCTTATTTCGTTCCAACTTATCTTAATGAATTCCACCTTATCGAGCGGTCTAAGCCATGTAAAGAATACAAAGATCAGAATATACGAGTTTTTCAGGAATGGATTTCCGCACCTGATCTTGTCCTTAAATGGAATGGTGGCTTGACGGAAGGCAGATGGATGACCGGTGTTTATATGGATCACTCCCGTTTTGCCGGATTGGGACCTTATTTGAAGGATTCAAAGGGACAGCGGACGTATATGCAGGCTTATGTGCAATAAAGTGAGTTGAAAAAGCACCTTTGTAGGCAAAGGTGCTTTTTTGCGTTTACTTTGCATTTACATCAATCTCCAATTTCGTTCAAAAATAAGATACAATTTCCGTGCGTACAATCACAAGTCAAAGTTCCTTTCAGCGTTAAGGTGAAGAAGTGGATAAGATTTATTCAGAACCTAATCCCATAACCTAATCCCATAACCCAAGGAGGAGCTATAATGGAAACTAAACAACTTAATGATAGTATTTCGGATTCGAAGCAAGCACAATCGGTACAAGCTGGTTTTACCCCAGATGCACTAGTGAGGGATATTGTATTACAGTTCCCTAAAGCGGCAGATTATTTCAAAGCAAAACGGATTGATTTCTGTTGCGGTGGAGCTAAACCTCTTGCTGAAGCAGCTGCTGAGCGTGGTCTGGATCACGAGATAATCATCGGCGATCTAAACAAGCTGTTCGAAGAGTATCCAGTACCCCAAGAGGAAATCGCTTGGAATACTGCACCTTCAGAAGAGTTAATTGACCATATTATTAACAAACACCACCGTTATCTTCGTGAAGAGCTACCCCTCATTAGACAAAATGTAACTAAGGTATATCGAGTGCATGGCGGAGATTCTCCCCATTTGGTGGAGTTATATAACTTGTTCAACATACTTAAGGAAGATTTACTTGAGCATACGGCTAAAGAAGAAGAAGATGAGTTTCCTAAGCTGTTGACATACGCTGCTAATCCTAGTGAAGAAGGCCTGACATCGCTTCGTGAGTCATTGTCTGAGCTGGAGAGTGAGCATGATGGTGCGGGCGATATTTTGAGAAAAATACGTAGTATTACAGATGATTTCACTCCACCGGCGCATGCTTGCACGACCTATCGATTGACATATGCCCGGCTGGAAGAGCTGGAGAGTATGACTTTTGAACACGTACATTTGGAGAATAATATATTGTTCCCTAGGTTTCAGTGAAGATGAATAGTGTTCTAAAGAGTCCCTTAGGGGGCTTTTTTTATAGGGAATTATAGAATGTACAGAAATGTGGATAACTCCGTTGAAAAAGATAGAAGAAATGATCGTAAAAAATATGGGTAAGATCGATTGATGGATAGATGGATGGCAGGCAGGCAGGTGGAAGGATTGCTTAAAAGCGGACTACGAGATAGGGCTGAACGAGCAAAAAGAGGGGGATAAATCCCCCAGAATATGTGAAATGGCGCCGGATGAGCAGAAAGAGGGGGATAAATCCCCCAGAATATGTGAAATGGCGCCGGATGAGCAGAAAGAGGGGGATAAATCCCCTAGAATATGCGAGATAGCGCCGAATGAGCAAAAAGAGGGGGATAGAGGTTAGCTTTTTAAAAAGTTTTTGTCAATTTTAGAAGTAAGCTTGTTATTACTTATTTGAGAACATGGCTTGTTTAAGTTATCCTTAAAAAGACAGAATACATAACTTTACAAGCCTGAGACGCTATATGGTCATTAGGCGGGACAAGGCGGTGCCAGGATGCCCATGCGATCTTTGTGGAAATTGATGCTAGGATTAGTCATTGTATTCATAATAGGTGGATGCTCTACTAACAATGACGGCAATAGTAATGCTAATAATGGTGTGGCAGGATCAGAGGGACCGACAATATCAATAAGGGTTGGAGATAATGAACTGCTTACTAAACCATCGGATAGGTTACTTAGTGGGAGTTATAGAAATGGAATATCGATCATGGAGCTACTGAAAGGTAGTAATGTTGCCACATTTGCTGAGGATAACTCAAGCATTGTTTCGGTAAAGGATTTTTCGCTAGAGGCGGGAATGGTTTGGGAGCTTCAGATGGGCGGTCAAATCATTGGGAATGCGGATTGGAATAATACTGTAGAGTATGATTCACAGCTAGTCTTCACCGCGAAGTCGAAGGACCATCAAGCACCACTTCAAACTGTAAGGCTGACCTTGAACGGTGGAAGTGTTGAAGTAGACTTGCATCATACGTATATTATGTTATTTGAAGAGGATTTAACTGTAAGAGATTTGCTCAAAAGCTGTAGTAGCGTACAGTTAGCCGATGACAATAAAAAGGTGCTTTCCGTCGACGATTATACTCCTCTTAGTAATGAAGAATGGAAGCTGAAGGTGAACGGAAAACAACTACTCGATGATGGAATGGATATGAAGCTCAGGGCTCAAGATGAATTGGAGATTTTATTGACTTTACGCTAAAAAATCGTACATTAAGCCAGAGAAACGGTTGTTCAGAATCGTTAATCTGGCTTTTTATGTGGAAAAGATATCTAACAATTATCAGTACACTAAAGTGTGAAAATATTCACAATTGAAGTGACTGCAATCACAATGACGAATTGAATTTGAACCGTATAATTCCAATATGTAGAAGAGAAATTGATCAGGTATTCATAAGCTTGAGGAGGCACCTAACCATGACAACGATAAGAGAAAAACTAGTATTAGTCGGCAACGGTATGGCAGGCATAGGTACGATTGAGCAGATATTGAAGCTGGGTGGAGCTTATGACATCACGGTTTTTGGAAGTGAACCTCATCCCAATTACAATCGGATCATGTTGTCTTATGTTCTTGAAGGAAGTAAGACCCTTAATGATATCATCCTAAACGACTGGAATTGGTATGAAGACAATAATATAACTCTACACACGGGAACAACGGTGACACGAATTGATGAAGGTTCGAAGCAAGTTGTTACGGATAGTGGGATGATAGTCCCCTACGACAAGGTAATTATTGCGACAGGCTCGAATTCGTTTATTTTACCTGTACCTGGCAGTGATAAAGAGGGCGTTGTAGGATTCCGGGATATTTCAGACTGTGATGCGATGCTGGCAGCGGCCAAACAATACAGCAAAGCAGCTGTTATCGGCGGGGGGTTGCTTGGGTTGGAAGCGGCAAAAGGTCTTCTGAACCTTGGTATGGATGTTACCGTAGTTCATTTGATGGAAGATCTGATGGAGCGTCAGCTTGATCGGAATGCCTCCTCGATGCTGCAAGCTGAGCTTGAGCGTCAAGGCGTGAAATTTGCTATGGGCAAACAAACGATAGAATTGAGCGGGGAACAGAGAGTAAGTGGATTGCGTTTTAGTGATGGCAGTACGCTTGCTGCAGATTTTGTGGTAATGGCTGTTGGAATCAAACCGAACGTGACATTGGCAAAAGATAGCGGAATCTCCGTAAATCGTGGGATCGTGGTGGATGATTATTTGCAAACTTCCATGCAGAATGTATATTCCATCGGCGAATGTGCTGAGCATCGCGGTATGTGTTACGGACTGGTGGCTCCACTATTTGAACAAGGCATGGTTCTAGCTAAACATTTATGTGGTAGCGATACCAAGCCTTATGAAGGTTCGATTGTTTCCACGAAGCTTAAAATTTCTGGGGTGGATGTATTTTCTGCAGGTGAGTTTTTGGATTGTCCTGAACATACTGTGATCTCAAGCAAAGATGAATGGAAGAAAACTTATAAGAAAATTTTGCTCAAAAATAATGTGATTGTCGGTGCGGTTTTGTTCGGTGATGTAACGGAGTCCGCGAATCTGCAAAAGCTAGTAAAACAAGGCGCGGTAATGACCGATGAGATTTATACGGAGGTTATGGGAACGGGCTGCTGCGGTGGCGGAGCTAAGAAGAGCACATCCGTAGAAGCTATGGCGGACGAAGAAATTGTCTGCGGCTGTAATGGTGTAACTAAAAAAGCGATAGTAGATGCTGTCACTGAACATGGTTTTACTACTGTGGATGAGATCAAAGCATGCACTGGCGCTACTCGCTCTTGTGGTGGTTGTAAACCCGTAGTAGAACAAATCCTGCAATTTGTCTTAGGTGACAGTTTCCAGCAAGCTGCTAAGCAAGGTATTTGTGGGTGCACAACGCTTAGCCGTGATGAAATTGTTGCTGAAATTACAGCTAAAGGTCTTAAAACAACAAAAGAGGTCATGAATGTACTCGGTTGGAAACAAGAGGAAGGCTGCTCCAAGTGTCGTCCGGCGATTAACTATTATCTAGGGATGATGAACCCTGATACCCATCAAGATGAGAAAGAATCCCGATTTGTAAATGAAAGAATGGGTGCCAATATTCAAAAAGATGGAACCTACACCGTGATACCACGCATGTATGGTGGGGTAACTACGCCGGAGGATTTGAAGAAAATCGCCGACGTCTCCCTTAAATATGACGTGAAAGTTGTGAAGGTAACTGGAGGGCAACGCCTGGATCTAATCGGTGTGAAGAAGGAAGATTTGCCTAAGGTATGGGAAGAGCTGGATATGCCTTCAGGCTACGGTTATGCCAAATCCCTGCGTACGGTTAAGACTTGTGTGGGCTCCCAGTTCTGCCGCTTTGGCACACAAGATTCGCTGGGAATGGGCGCGCTCATAGAACGTAAGTATGAACGTCTTGATTTTCCTGCCAAGTTTAAAATAGCTGTCAACGGCTGTCCACGTAACTGTGCGGAATCCTGCACGAAGGATATTGGCATCGTTGGAAATGATGGTGGTTGGGAAGTGTTTATCGGTGGTAACGGTGGGATCAAGCCACGGATCGCAGACTCCTTCTGCAAAATTAAGACCGATGAAGAGTTAATCGAAGTGTGCTCCGCTGTGATGCAATATTACCGTGAGACCGGCAATTATTTGGAGCGAACATCCGAGTGGGTTGAGCGTATGGGACTTGAGCGGATTCAAATGGTTATTTTGAATAATGAAGATAACCGCAAAGAGCTGGCCGCACGGATTGACTTTGCTCTGACTCAGGTTACGGATCCTTGGAAAAAAATGCTCAATGACAGCAGCACTCGTGCTGCGCTTTTTGAAGAAACAAGAGTCTAGCGGATATAACGCACACAGAAGGGGAGAGACCAATGAATAAGACAACACAAACGTATCCAATAGGATCAGTACAGGATTTCCTGCTGCAGATTGGCCGTGTGGTGATTGCTGGAAATGTGGAGCTGGCTGTATTTCGTACCTCTGACGGAGCGATCTATGCACTTGAGAATCGGAGCCCTCATCCAAAAGGGGGGCCGCTTGCGGAAGGGATCGTTTCGGGTCACTTTCTTTATGATCCACTGTATGATTGGAAAATAGATCTTCGCACGGGTGAAGTTCAGGCACCGGATCAAGGTATCGTTATGACTTATCCAGTCTCCCTTGTCGGAGACATTGTGACAGTGAGCTTGTAGACACCGAAGCTTGTAGTAAAGGATGAAATAGAAAACGGTGGGGTGGAGTATTATGTTTACTCAAAGTGTGGAGAACATTGTCGAGGCGGCAGTCAGCAAGCGAGACCAAATGAATGAAAGTTTACCAAGATATTTTCTAGCAGCCCTTTTGGCAGGGGCATATGTAGGCATTGGGATTATCCTTATTTTCTCGCTGGGAGCGCCTCTAGCGGCTGCCAAATCGCCTTTCCAACCCCTCATTATGGGTGCATCCTTCGGTATTGCCTTGACTCTTGTTGTGTTTGCAGGCTCAGAGCTGTTTACCGGAAATAATATGTTCTTTACGGTTAGTACACTTGCTGGTAGAACAAGTATCTGGGATACTGTCAAGAACTGGGTGCTTGTGTTTGTAGGGAATGTGATAGGGGCAGTGATTTTAGCACTTTTGATTCGAGGAACTGGGCTATTCAGTGCGGCTCCCCCAGAGCATCTGATCTTTGCGGCTGCAGCCAAGAAAATGAGCCTTCCGTTTTCAGAGCTATTTTTCCGTGGGATTCTATGTAACTGGCTGGTCTGTCTAGCGCTATGGATGGCCTCACGCGCCAAAAGTGAAACTGCCAAGCTGGTTCTAATCTGGTGGTGTTTATTTGCCTTTATTGCGAGTGGATATGAGCACAGTGTGGCTAATATGACGCTGCTGAGTGTTGCTGTGTTGCTCCCGAATCACCCTGACACCGTTACAATTGCCGGATGGATCCACAATATGATTCCTGTTACCTTAGGAAATATAATTGGCGGTGGCGTATTCGTCGGTATGGCCTACTGGATGATCTCTCCCGTGCGGGGTACTCAGACCAAGCGTTAAGAGTATATATAGTTATAGGGCTGACCCAATTTCGGGTTCAGCTCTTTTTCTTCTTGTGGTATAAAAAAAGACGCCTATGTTAGGCGCCTTTGACCACTCTATTTTATAATGTGCAGAATAATTGGGTCATATGTGTTTCATTGAGGAGAATAGAGGGTATATTATAAACGGAAATTAGATGCGGCAGATCTCGTTTGGACACATTTCGCAGTGGCAAATTTCCTGCAGCATGCCAAGATCCTTGATGACAATCATACCGTTCTCGTACTCAACCGCGTCTTTTTTACGCAAGTCGCTCAACATCCGGTTCACACTCTCACGAGTAGCGCCGATCATGTTGGACAAATCTGTATGCGTAATTTTTTTGTTGATGAGGATGTTCTCACCATCGCTGCTCTTCTCACCATAGGTGTTGCCGAGTCGAATGAGAGTGGAGCAAAGTGCGCCTGGTTTTCCGTACATCATCAGATCACGGAATTTCGTTTGAGTTAGACGGTGATGAATGCCCATCCATTTCATAAAGTCGATGGCAAAATCACAATGTTGGCAAATGAGAATTTCTAAATCCTTTTGCTCGATAACGCCAACTTCACTTTCTTCAATCACTTCTGCAGTAAAGCTGTGCTTGGTGCTGAAGAATGGGTCCGCTTGACCTACCATATCGCCGGCTTGGTACATATAAAGAATAAGTTCTTTACCTTCATCCGTTGATTTAGTTAATTTCACACGTCCACGTTTGATATAAAACAATTTATCCGAGTAGTCGCCTTCCCAGAAAAGATGTGAACCCTCTGGAACAACGCGTTCTTTCATAGTAACAAGAAGTCTGTTGAAATTCTGTTCGGAGAAACAGTTTGTATTTCCGTGGGCTTCGATGACATTGTAATGTTCTTTTAGCATAATCGACATCCCCTTTATTCCCTCAGTTTTTCAGTAAATTTTAAATTAATTATACCTCTAAATTCTTCGATTTGGTTAAGAAAAACCAATTAAAAGTGTCGAATTTTCAACATTGTGATTATTTTCACTTCAAAAGTGCAAGATGTAATATGATTTTTAACTAAAAAGGAGTAAGAAGTATATGTTCTTTATATATCAGCAGTGGCAATCCATTATTCTCAAATAATGGGTCTGTCGCTGTTTTTTTTGTTCTTATTAGATTCTACATATTATACTGCAAAAATTCATGATATAGAAATTCGTTCGATTTCAACTCCGTATAAACGCACACATCTTCATTAAGGTCAGACATTGGCGCAACGGGTATGGAACGATATCCTGAGAATGGAGCAAAAACCAGGAGAAGGGGAAATCATACATGGCTAAAGTGGCGGACAAATATCTTAAGGTAGATCCTTGGGCAATTATTGAAGAGGGCTTTGATCCAGAACGAAATCGGACCTCGGAATCTATTTTTTCACTAGGAAATGAGTATATGGGTGTGCGGGGGTATGCTGAGGAAGGTTACTCTGGGGATTCCCTGCAAGGCAGTTATTTCAACGGGCTAAATGAACAATTGGACATTGGCAATCATTATAAGGGGATTATTCGCTCGCTGAGATATATGGTAAATGCGGTGGACTGGCTGTATACGCGGATCACTGTGAATGGTGAACAGCTTGATCTGGCAAAAAGTAAAATATCGGATTATGTGCGCAAACTGGATCTTCGTAGTGGGACCTATCGGCGGGAGCTAATCTGGCACCTAGATGATGGAAAAATCTTAAAAGTTGTCTTTACACGCTTGGTAAGTATGACGATGTCTCATCTGGGACTACAGCGGGTGGAATTTGAGCCCCTTAATTTCTCGGGCAGCGTGGACATTTGTGCAGGTCTTGATTTCAGCATTATTCATGAGGAACGCGGCGAATGTATGTGGAGTAGTCTCCGCAGTGGAGAACAAGGATCTACCACAGCTATTATGGCGAGAACAGTGAATACAGCTAACAAGCTATTCTCTAGCTTTTCTTTACAATCTTCACAGCCGCTTCAGCTTACGCGAGTTGAACATGAGAAATTTATTGGACAAAGCTTTACTATGGATCTTGCTCAGGGAAAAGCGACCCATTTTACAAAGCTGGTTATCAACTATTCGGATAGTGAATCTGCCCTTACAGCTGAAGAGCTGTGGAGCAAAGGGCTAGCTCTTGCTGAAAGTGCAAGCCAACTGAGCGATACTCAAATATTCGCGGATCAGACGGCATATTGGAATGGTATCTGGGAGACAAGTGATATTCGGATTGAGGGCGATCCTGAGAATCAGCAGGGCATTCGTTTTTGCATTTTCCAGCTTTATCAGACTTATCATGGTGATCATCCAGGGTTCAACATCGGCGCTAAAGGATTGACTGGAGAAGTGTATCGTGGTTTGGCGTTCTGGGATACAGAGTCGTATTGCTTACCATTCTATATGTTTAATAATCCTAAGGCTGCACGGAGTTTACTGGACTTTAGATATAAGACATTACCTCAGGCTATGCAACGTGCTAAAGATGTTGATTGCGATGGCGCTTGCTACCCTATTGCAACAATAGACGGAACTGAAAGCTGTGATCTCTGGCAGCATTCGAATCTTCAGCTTCATGTAGGGACTGCTATTTCCTATGGTATCTGGCATTATGTCAAAAATACTGGGGATAAAGAATTTCTGCACAGTAAAGGTGCTGAAATGCTGATCCAGATCAGTAGATTCTATGCTACACGCGGTCAATGGGGTCAACAGAGTGGAAAATATGGATATTTTGGCGTAATGGGTCCTGATGAGTTCCAATTGATGGTGAATAATAACTGCTATATTAATTTGATGGCCCAAAAATCATTTGAATACACCCTAGACACCCTGAGTGAAATGAAAAAACAGGCACCAGAGGCTTTTGCATTGGTTGCGGAAAAGACGGGGCTTCGTGACGAAGAACTTACCGATTGGAAAAATAAAGCAGACAATATGAAGATTCCGGTTGACGAAGTGACTGGAGTATTTGAGGAGCATGATGGATTCTTCGATATGCCACATATTGATATTCATTCCATTCCTGTAACAGAGTTTCCGCTCTACTCGAACTGGTCGTATGATCGATTGTACCGTTATGACATGATTAAGCAACCGGATGTTCTCATGTTTATGTTCTTATATAATGGACAATTCTCTAAAGAAACGAAGCTGGCTAACTATGAATATTACGAGTCTAGATGTATTCATGAGTCTTCACTTTCACCTTCGATCCATTCCATACTGGCAAGCGAAATCGGCAAGCCAGAAGAAGCCTATTCGTTCTTTGAATTTGCGACAAGACTGGATTTAGACAATTACAACCGTAACACACGCGAAGGATTGCACACGACTTCGATTGCAGCCGCTTGGATGAATATTGTGTATGGCTTTGGAGGTATGCGTTCAGATGGGGATCGTTTGTCCTTCCAGCCTTCATTGCCGGAGCGCTGGAACGAGTATAGCTTCCAAGTGATGTATGAAGGGGTATTACTACGTATTTTGGTCAACAAGACTTCAGTAACGCTCACCGCAATTAATGGGGGTAGCACTGATATTACAGTGTATGGGCAGTCAATTACGGTGGACGCATCCGGGACGACGCTTCCGCTAGGTGAAGGGATGTTGGCTCGATGAGCTGGGCGGTTAGGGATAGCTGTTTTGACAAGCAACTTGTGACGACGAACGGGAACAAATATATGTTAGGCAATGGCTATATGGGATATCGCGGGACACTTGAGGAATTCGGTAAAACTGAGTTAGTTGCCGTAACTTTAGCTGGTCTATATGACAAAGCGGGAGATAAGTGGAGAGAACCTGTCAATGCTCCTAATGGATTATGGACCAAGATTGTCTGCAACGGTCAACCTTTAAGTGTGCTAGAGCAAGAACCGAGCTCTCATGTTCAGGAGCTGAATATTCGTAGTGCCATTCATCATCGGAGCACTAGCTATAGTCTATCTGATGGTGGGATGTTGACATTTACAGCAGATCGTTTCGTAAGCCAGGACAATCTTCACCTGCTCGTTAGTAAATACTCTATCCATAGTACACAGGACTGCCAAATTGTGATTGAGACCGGGATTGACGTAGATGTATGGGATATCAATGGTCCCCACCTCTATGGTCAAAAAGTACAGTCACAGGGTGAGGTACTAGTCTCTTCCTCCACTAGTGGAGAATTGAACATTCCGGTAGTTGTGGCGGAGAGAGCCGTATTTAATTTCGGAGATCAGCAACTGGATGAGGGCGCTAGTATTCGCCGGATTTCTTTTGAAGCGCGTGCGGGTGAGACCTATGAATGGTTTAAGTACGTTGCGGTATATACTGGACTTGATGTTAGTGTACCGGAGTCAGAAGCAGTAAAATCTGTTCTAGCTGCTGAAACGCTCGGTTATGACGAGTTATTACAGGCTCATCGCCAGCAATGGGAAGAAAGATGGTCGCTTAGCGATGTCATTATCGAAGGCGATGAGGATGCTCAGTTTGCTCTAAGATACAGTATTTATCAGCTGTTAATTATTGCACCTACAGTTTCGGAAAAGGTTTCTATCCCGGCTCGAGGTTTATCGGGTCAGGTCTATAAAGGGGCCGTATTCTGGGATACGGAGATGTTTATGCTGCCTTTCTTCCTGCATACTGATCCAACGGTTGCTCGCAACCTGATGATGTACCGGATTCATACCTTGGACGGAGCTCGCCGGAAAGCCGCGGAATATGGTTTTTTGGGAGCATTCTATGCTTGGGAAAGTCAGGATACAGGAGACGATGCTTGTACACTGTTTAATGTGAATGATGTATTTACCGGTCGACCAATGCGGACTTATTTCCGTGATAAGCAAGTTCATATCAGTGGGGATGTTGTACATGGGATCTGGAAATACGTTCAATTTACAGGTGACGAGAGTCTGCTGACTAGCGGAGGGGCGGAAGTGATCTGGGAATGTGCCCGGTTCTTCTACTCTTATGCTTACTATAATTCAGTAAAAGAACGCTTCGAGATTCTAGATGTAACAGGTCCAGACGAATATCATGAGCGTGTGAACAATAATGCTTTTACGAATGCTCTGGTTAAGGAGACACTGGAAATTGCCTTGCGCACAGCAGAATTGCTGCAAGATAAGTATCCGGAAGTGTACAACCAACTGTCTACAGAGTTTAGTGAAGGTCCGTTTCTGACAGAGTTCAAAGCTATGCTGGATAGCTTCTATGTTCCGCAGCCAGACCCTGCCAGTCTTGTCATCGAACAATTCGACCGTTACTTCACCTTAGAAGATGTTAGGCTGCCAGATTTGAAATCCCGTGTACTTAACAAAAATGAGTATTTGGGTGGCGGTAATGGATTAGCCACAACCACAACAATACTGAAGCAAGCGGATGTCGTATTGATGTTAAATCTATTCAAACATTCCTTCACCAAGGAAGTGAAACAAGCGAACTGGGAATTCTACGAACCGCGCACCGAGCATGGGTCAAGCCTTAGTCCTTGTATCTACGCTTTGGTAGCTGCCGATATTGGTTCGCCGGATTGGGGATATCCATATTTTATGCGCACGGCTACTGTTGATCTCACGGGAGAATCTAAGCAGTACGTAGGCGATCTTTATATCGGTGGTACCCACCCAGCCGCTAACGGTGGTGCTTGGATGGCTGCGGTGCTTGGTTTTGCTGGGTTGGATTATGATGGGGGAACTGTCCATATCAAACCTTCACTGCCTAAACATTGGCAGTCTGTTGAGCTTCCGGTTACGCTTCGGGGGAATACCTTTAAGCTGCGGATCAGCAAGGATGAAGTTACAGTTACCACAGCAGCCGACTACAGCGGGACTCTGGTGTTCTCGGTACAAGGGGGAGAAGGAAAGTCCTGTGGTGCAGGTGAGAGCTTGCGTCTAACCTTGGCCGAAACAACAGTATAGTCATTAACTAACAACGGAGAGGAAGTAAATCCATGTTGCAAAATATGAAAGGCGCCATTTTCGATCTGGACGGCGTTATTGTAGATACGGCCAAATATCATTATTTGGCTTGGGCGAGTCTTGCTGACGAGCTTGGCTTTACATTTACAGAGGAGGATAACGAACGTCTTAAGGGCGTGAGCAGGATGAGATCGCTCGATATTCTTCTGGAAGTTGGTGGCCTACAATTTGAAGAAGCGGAGAAGCTTGCGATGGCGGAGAAGAAGAATCGCCTATATGTAGAGTACATCTCTAAGCTTGAGGAGTCGGAACTGCTTCCTGGGGTCAAAGAATACTTAACAGGACTGAGAACGCGCGGGATTGGAATTGCGTTAGGTTCAGCTAGTAAGAATGCAGAGTTTATTTTGAATAAGCTGAACATTACGGATCTGTTCGATGCCGTAGTTGACGGTAACAAAGTGTCACTTGCCAAGCCGGACCCGGAGGTATTCTTGATCGCTGGTCAGGAGCTAGGCTTACAGCCGGACGAATGTGTCGTGTTTGAGGATGCGGAAGCGGGCGTTCAAGCAGGTAAGGCTGCAGGTATGAAGGTAGTAGGCATAGGTAAGCCGGAAGTGCTGAAGGAAGCCGATATGGTTGTAAAAGGATTGTATGAGTTGTTGAGTTAAATAAAAAGGGGACCGACTCCAAAGTAGCTGATGCTACTGTGGGGTCGGTCTTTTTTTGCTTTAAATTCCTGTGCTCACGCTGTGTATTCAGCTATCAAGTACAACTGCGCACACCAAGTAGTAATGTCGCTCATTGGGTAATCCAATCGCTCATCCAAAGGCTCAACAAATGTGAAGCCCACAACAGTGTAAAACAGAGGCGAATAATACCTCTCATAGCCCCACGCAGTGGCCTTCACTCTCCCGCCCTATTTTTCTATTTTTGTTTTTTAAGAATTCCGGTGATGGAGTTGCGGAGTGGAGGTTTGGAGCTGGAGAAACGAAGTGGTCGCCTTTATCCTCAGATTTCTACCGCCAAGCGGTATAAAATCAGGAAATCTGAGGATAACAGCGATCGTAAGCCCAAACGCTCCACGCAGTGACGTCTATATCACCGTACCCTCATAATCCTTCCTAGAAATGACCAGTTATAAGTGTCCCCCAAAGCCCCACGCAGTGGTCCCTGCCCGCCCTCCCTTTTTTCTGTTTTCGGTTTTTTTGAGAGGGAAGAAGGTCATGGAGAGGAATTTTGGAACTGGAGGAGCGAAAGCGTCCGCCTTTGTCTCCGGATTTTATCCGCCAGTGGCGGTATAAATCAGAAAATCTGGAGACAACAGCGGCCGTAAGTCCAAAGTTTCCTCGTAATGACACCATGATTCCCTCTCATTCAAATCCGTACAACAGAAAAAAACTACATACAAATGACCATAAAAAACTTTAAAATGAACATATGTAAGCGTTTATCCCTTTGATATAGTTATTTAACCCGGAGGTGTGACTATAGTGTTGTCTAGGCTTATTAGATTGATTCGAAAGCTGAACGTCAAGCAGCAGCTCATCCTGCTATTTCTGATTATGATTTCTCCGATCTTCTTTTTGAACATATATGGGAATTTGAAGGCAGAGCAAATACTGAAGCGCCATGTTACGAATGCATATGTGGAATTGAACAAGCAGAACTTTACGATCATTAATCGGGATATCGATACAGTTAATAAAATCACTACCACCGTGATTCAAAATCCTCTGATTCAGCAAATGAATATGACTGGCTCGGATACCATACTGGAGCGGGTCAAACGATATGAGACAATAGAGAAGCTGTTGGTCAGTTACTCTCAGGGGGCTGAACGTGGTGATGGCATCTATTACTCCCTTTATATATACGATCCGAATGATTATTACTTTTTTGCTCCCAATTTTCCACAGGTTAAGAAGGCGGGAGTTTATTTCTTTTCTAAAGCCGAAGAGCCTTACTGGTTTGAGGAGGTTGTTCAGAAGAAAGGACGCGGCTCGCTGAAGTTCACGGAGAGGCTAAGCGCTCAAGCGGAGAATTTAAAGACACTTACTTACATGAGAGCTGTAAACAACATTTCCAGAAAAGCGGAGACTATAGGGGTTTTGGTCATCACCAAAATGGACTCTAAAATTGGAGAATCTCTCAAATCCATCTCTTTGCCTGACGGCGAAATTTATTTAACAGATTTAAACAATCGTGTTCTCGCCTCCACTACGAATAATACTGGAGAAGTGATTGAGCTGCCGGAGACGGTTGTTGCCGAGGATCTGGAAGGTACAGTGGATGTGATTACCTCCGATTTTATCTATGTGGTTAACAATAACCATGCGCTTGGACAAAAACTGGTCTACAAAGTTCCAGTGAAGGCGCTACTGCAGCAACAGAACGAAATGAAAAGTGTTATTCAATATATCACCGTGGCTTATGCAGTATTTGGACTAATTATGATTACGTACTTCTGGCGTTCATTAATGACTCCTTTGCAAAAGCTGGCTTTTTTCGTGCGAAAATACGAGCCGGGTAATCGAGTTCCAGAGACACCACGGAGGGGGAGTAACGATGAGGTCAGTGTGCTGATTGCTTCTACTTATGATATGGCCCGAAGGCTGAACGGATTAATCACATACAAATATCAGATGGAGCTTAAACAGAAGGAATCCCAGCTTCAACTTCTATATCAACAAATCAACCCTCATTTGCTTTACAACACCCTAGAGAGCATTTATTGGAAAAGCTCTTTAGAAGGAAATGTCGAATCCGCCGAGATGATCAAGGAATTGTCCAAATTAATGAAGATCAGTCTTAGTCGGGGAAGGGAGCTGATCAGCCTTGAAGAAGAGCTGGAGCATGCAACGGCCTATATCAAGCTACAGCAGCACCGTTATGATTATGTATTTCAAGTTGTGATGAATATTCACCCGGATACGAAAAGCAACCTAATTCCAAAAATCACGCTGCAGCCATTAATAGAAAATGCTATTATTCATGGGGTTAAAAATATGGGCGAGGATGGTGAGATCACCATCACAGCAGTGTGTGAGGATGAAACCGTTAGGATCTCTATTGAAGATAACGGCTATAAGTCTGTTGACTATGAAGCCATAGAAGCTGTATTGAATGATGAAAGCCCCAATCCCACTAGCGGTTATGGTATCCGCAATATTAACCAGCGTATTCATTTACATTTTGGCTCTGATTATGGCATCAGCTATACCCCTCGTACAGAAGGCGGAACGCTAGTAACAGTTAAGCTTCCGAAATCGGAGAATCAGGACTAAGGAAGGGGAGCATGCAGATATGTTCAATATATTGGTTGTGGATGACGAACCATTGATTTGTAAAGGATTGAGCAATTTATTAGCTTCATCCGGGCTGGATATTTCTAATATCTATACAGCTAATAGCGGATTTGAAGCACTAGACTGTATACGTATGGAGGAAATTGATCTGCTCGTTACGGACATACAGATGGGTGCGATGAGTGGAATTGATTTGATGCAGCATGCCAAACTAGCCAAACCATGGGTACAGACCATCGTGATTTCTGCTCATGAGACGTTTCAATATGCTCAAATGGCTGTTAGGCTCGGGGCAAAGGATTATTTAATCAAGCCTTTGAATAGTGAGCAGTTTTTGGATTCGGTCCGAAATGTACTCCTTAAGATGGGGAAGCCCTCACCAGAACTAGATGTCTTCATGTCTGGAATTAACGAAAGCTTTCGACTGGAAGAGCCGCTGCCGGAATATAGCAAGCTCTTGAACGAATTGCTCATTGACCCTGGGGTTGTACTAGCTGAAGGAGATAACCTGCTGAAGCTGGATAACCTGAAGCTACAAGGGCCGTATTTTTCCGTCTTAAAACTTAAGGTACCACTGACTGGAGTAAACCAGGAGAAGCAGTATACTATTCGGGACAGACGGCTTCTTTGTTATGCTGCGCTGAACATTGCCAAAGAATTAATGGATCAGGAATGGAACTCGATAGCCTTTTATGCGCCAGATGGAGAAATTACGATCATTATTCAATGGGATGAAAAAAGCTATGAGGATTCTTCTGCCGGCCAAATCAACAGGCTAGATATAC
Organism: Paenibacillus sp. NPDC058367; assembly: GCF_042723305.1. Lineage (NCBI taxonomy): Bacteria > Bacillati > Bacillota > Bacilli > Caryophanales > Paenibacillaceae > Paenibacillus > Paenibacillus sp. NPDC058367. The sequence continues at coordinate 405,576 of NZ_JBHXIZ010000003.1, read as the reverse complement.
TTGGTCGTAGTCTTCATTTTAATATCCATAAGTATTTACATCTGAATGTGGTCATTGGCATTAGCCAGATTTTAAAGGGGCTTTCGTTTATGGCCGTGTTGAACCGTCAGGCCTCTAATGCAATTCTCTGGAATAATGAGCATAGTGACCATTACGTGTTCTATTATGGGGATTTCAACTGGAACAGTTACACGAGTGATCCTTCTGTAGAAGAACTTCATACGCATAGCAATCTGATCGTACAAAAAGCAAAAGAATATATTGACGAGAACTATGCGCAAAAAGGACTTACTATTCACGATGTGGCTAAGAAGAATCATGTTAGCCCCAATTATTTGAGCTACCTATTTAAGAAAAATACAGGTTATAACCTGTGGGAATATGTAATTAAGCTCAGGATGGAAGAAAGTCGGGAGATGATTTTGAATACCGATCTTCGCAGATACGAAATTGCGGAACGTGTGGGTTATGAATCGCCCGAGCATTTTAGTAAAATTTTTAAAAAATATTATGGGATTAGCCCCAGTGAATTGAAGAAGTAAAAACACTCATGACTTCGGTAGATATAGACATGTTCAGTACAACCCTCATTTCCTACAATTTAAGGTAGGAAGCATTTTGCGAAAAATGCTGATAGAACAATGGAATGAGGGAGCCTGATGAATCAAACCGCAGTAGTAACCGAAAACCCGGCGACGCTGAAGGGGACACCGTACAAGCAAAACCGCTGGAAGAAAAACTTTTGGGGATATATGTTCCTCGTACCTGCCGTAATTATTTTTATTATGTTCTTGTGGGTTCCAATTTTTAAAGGCTTACTGTACAGCTTCTACCATGTTGATTTTGTGAAAGGTAATAGCTTTGTAGGCTTTGAGAACTACAGTAGAGCACTTAGTGATCCAGATGTTTTGACCGCATTAAAGAACACTGGGTATTACATGTTTCTATGTCTTATTATCGGTTTTTGGGTTCCGATTGCTTTTGCTATCATGATCTCGGAGCTGAGAAAGTTTGGGGGCTTTGTACGTGTAGCGGCTTACCTTCCTTTCGTAATGCCTGGTGTGGTTCTCTATGGACTGTGGAGATGGCTTTATGATCCGGTGGGCCCGATTAATGCGTTACTAGGCACAATGGGTGTGGATCAGGTTGCCTTCTTAACAGATACAAGATGGTCGATGATTTCCCTTGTGTTTATGGAAACATGGCAGCAGTTCGGATCAGGGATGCTAATATACTTAGCTGCTGTACTCAGCATTCCAAGAGATTGGTATGAAGCCGCTGAGATTGATGGAGCAGGTATATGGGCACGTATAAAGTACATCACATTGCCTTCACTGCGTAATTTAATCTTTTTGATGCTGATCCTGCAAATTATTGGTACTTCACAAGGGTATCAGTCACAGATGGCGCTGCTTGATGGCGGTCCAAATAATACTACGCTTACCTATGCGCTGTTGATCGTGAAATATGCATTTACAAGACTCGATTATGGAACAGCTACTGCGCTTGGCATGTTAATGTTCATTGTCCTAGGTGGTTTGGGCATTTTACAGTTCAAGCTTAACAAGGAGGACTACTAAGATGAAGAGCGCAGATAGAGGAATTCTTTCAGAACACGATTTGAAAAAAACAAGTAATAAAATCGTTTATGGTTTGATGTGCGTAGTTATTTTGGTTATGGTTTTTAGCATGTTGTACCCGATTTGTATGACGTTATTCAACGGGTTGAAGTCGAATCAAGAGGTGAATTCATTCCCGCCTCATTTTTTCCCTCAGGAATGGCACTTCAGTAATCTTAAAGACGCGATGAACTATATTGATCTACCCATGTTCCTTAGAAACACCATTTATATCTTTTTAGGGAATATGGTCGTGACTCTTGTAGTTTTGGGAATGTCAGCTTTTAGTATTTCTCGTATGAATGTTCCTTACAAAAGAGCTATTTACTTCTTCTTCCTGATGACATTGTTTATTCCGGCGACCAGTTACATGATCCCGAACTTTGTCAATTTGAAGGAGCTTGGATTGCTAAATCAGTACGCGGCCTTCTGGTTGCCAGCGGGAGCGAACACGTTCTACTTTCTATTGTTAAAGAACTTTTTTGACGGGATTCATCCAGAAATCTTTGAAGCAGCACGAATTGATGGGGCCTCTGAGCCGAGAAGCTTTTTCTCCATTGCCGTGCCACTATCCATTCCGATTTTTGCTACATTAGCGATCTTTATCTTTTCTACTGCATGGAATGACTGGTTCTGGCCATCTCTGGTTATGCACAGTGAAGAGAAATATACGCTTGCGACAGCCATTTATAAATACGTTATTAATGTGAAGGCACTCAATACTAATATTAAATTTGCAATCCTGTTTATAGTATCCTTGCCTCCAATCATTGTCTTCTTGATTTTCCAGAAATTCATTATGCGTGGGGTTGCTTTGTCGGCAGTGAAAGGATAAGCAATTATCGACGGATTTATCCACGGATCGTAAACATGCACATGAAAGGAATATAAATGCACCTCGTTTGTAAACGGTTTCTAATTTATGATCGATATGTAAGATAATTATGAATTGAAAAGGGGAGTTTCAATGCGTAAGTACTCTAGCGTTCTACTAAGCGTACTTGTAGCCGGATCGTTGCTATCTGCTTGCAGCGGCAACAATAACGGAAACACAGCGGGGAACAAAGGCGGGGAAGCATCTGCTGCGCCAACAAATGCGGTAACGGATAATACAGCAACCGCTACGGATGCACCAGTGGATGACATTACTCAAAGAAAAGTGACGATCAAGATTCACTATCCAACACCTGACCTGACTGAAATAAGAGCACAGGAAGACGACAAAATCAAACGTTTCCAAGAGGTATATCCGAACGTAGAAATCGTTAAAGACGACTGGCAGTACAATGTAAGTGAAATAGGAATCAAAATGGCTGCGAATGAAGCACCAACCTTCTTTAATACTTTTGCTACAGAAGCTAAATTCCTGGTTGAAAAGGGCTGGGTTGCTGACATCACAGATCTGTGGAACAAATATGAATTTAAAGATCAAATTAACACCGTGCTTCAAAATCAATTTATTATCGACGGCAAAGTTTTCGGAGTAACACAAAAAGGTTATGTAACAACCACTATGATCAACAAAAAAATGCTGGATGAAAAAGGCGTAGCCATTCCACCTATGGATTGGACTTGGGATGATATGCTGAATACGGCTAAAGGTGTAGCTGATGCCAAAAAAGGTATTTCCGGTATTGCTCCAATGGGTAAGGGGAACGAATCAGGTTGGAACTGGACCAACTTCCTGTTTGAAGCTGGCGGAGAGATTCAAAAGATTGAAGGCGGTAAGGTTATAGCTACATTTAATTCCGATGCTGGCGTTAAAGCACTGGATTTCTACAAGAAACTTAGATGGGAAGCTAACGCGATTCCTCAGGACTGGGCACTTGGTTGGGGCGATGCTGTAGGTGCGTTCCAACAAAGTCGTACAGCAATGGTAATGGCCGGATCTGATGGCGTTATCGAGCAAGCATTGAACCAAGGTGGACTGAAACCTGAGGATGTGCTTACGTATCCTATGCCAGCTATGGAAAAAGGCGGAAAACACACAGGGGTACTTGGTGGTGACTATCTAGTAATCAATCCAAATGCTACGCCAGATGAACAAGAAATGGCATTCCGCTACATTACTTTTGATTATTTCTCTGACAAAGGTTTGGAAGCACTGGATGCAATTCTTCAACAACGTACAACCGATGGCAAATACTTTATCCCGCCGCTCTTAGACTACTACTCAGCTGATTCTGAGTTTGGTAAGAAGACCAAAGCGGTTTATGACAAGTACACAAATGTATACCAATATAGCCCTGACATTATGGGACTTTTGGATGGTAAACCTGAAGCTCAATACAACACACAGGACTATTACGCAACCATGTCCAATGTTATTCAAGAGCTGTTCTCCAAAAAAGGAACGGATTCCAAGAGCCAGTTAGAAGCAGCAGCTAAAACAGTGCAAGAGAAATTCTTTGATACGATTAAAGCGGAATAGTCTAATGCAAAAACCGGCCCCTTTGGGGTCGGTTTTTTGTTGTGAAGATTTATAAATTTATAAATCTTCAGAAATAGTGATAATCATTTGGAAATTATTACAGTGTAGAGAAATCGTAATTGACTGTGATGAAGAGAATACATTTTTGTGTACTGATTTTAGATATATGGAATAAAAAGGAGCTGAAATTTTGCTTATTAAAGTATAATTCTAAGATTTAAAGGGTTTTATAGCACATAATATGGTAAAAAGACTATAATATGATCGAATGAAAGCGCTTTGAAAACAAATCAAAAAAACTTTATACTTTGTGAAAGATTTCACTATACAAGGTGGAAATCATGTGATAAGATAAATGTGTAGAGAAAAACAACTAAAAATTGACAGGAGGACGAGGGAGATGGCAGTTAAGAACGAAGTCGCCGCCCAAGTTAAACAAGTTACCGCTGAAGAGTATATTCAGAATTTAGTGGATAAAGCAAAAAAAGCGCATGAGGCGTTCATGGCGCTAGACCAAGAGCAAGTTGACACAATCGTTCATGCAATGGCGTTGGCTGGACTCGACAAACATATGTACCTCGCAAAATTGGCCGTAGAAGAAACTGGACGCGGCGTATACGAAGACAAAATTACGAAGAACATCTTCTCAACTGAATATATCTGGCACGGAATTAAATACGATAAAACAGTAGGCGTTATTGAAGACAACGCTTATGATAGCTTCCAAAAAATTGCTGAACCCGTCGGAATTGTTATGGGTATCACACCGGTAACCAACCCTACATCCACCACGATGTTTAAAGCGTTGATTTCGATTAAGACACGGAACCCTATTATATTCGGTTTCCACCCATCTGCGCAAGAGTGTAGTGCAGCTGCTGCAAAAATTCTTCATGATGCTGCCGTGAAAGCTGGCGCTCCTGAGAACTGTATCCAATGGATTGAAATGCCAACAATGGACAAGACAAACGCATTGATGAACAACCCAGACGTTGCTCTTATCTTAGCAACTGGTGGTTCTGCAATGGTAAAAGCAGCTTACAGCTGTGGTAAACCAGCACTTGGCGTAGGCCCTGGTAACGTACCTGCTTTCATTGAAAAGAGCGCGGATATTGATCAAGCCGTAACGGACATCATTCTTTCTAAAACATTTGATAATGGTATGATCTGTGCTTCCGAGCAAGCTGTTATTATCGAAGAACCAATCTTCGATCAAGTGAAGAAAAAGATGATTGCTAATGGCTGCTACTTTGTGAATAAAGAAGAAGCTGCCAAACTGACTAGTGGAGCAATGAACGTAGATAAATGTGCGGTTAACCCAGCAATCGTAGGTCAATCCGCAGTGAAGATTGCTGAAATGTGTGGCATTCAAGTCCCTGCCGGCACAAAGATTCTGGTAGCAGAACTTGAAGGTGTAGGCACTAAATATCCACTTTCCGCTGAAAAATTAAGCCCGGTTCTTGCTTGCTACAAAGTTAAGAATGCAGATCAAGGTATCGAACGCGCAGCTCAAATTGTTGAATTTGGTGGTATGGGACATAGCTCGGCTATCCACTCCAACAATGAAGAAGTAATCATGAAGTTCTCTAACCGTCTGCAAACAGGACGTATTCTCGTTAACTCGCCTTCCACACATGGTGCGATCGGCGATATCTATAACACTAATATCCCTTCGTTGACTCTGGGCTGCGGATCTTATGGTCGTAACTCCGTGTCGCAAAACGTTACAGCAATCAATTTGATCAACGTGAAAAGGGTGAATCGTCGTACCGTGAATATGCAATGGTTTAAAGTACCTGACAAGATCTATTTCGAAAAAGGCGCTACTCAGTACCTGACCAAAATGCCTGATATCACACGTGTCGCAATTATCACTGACCCAATGATGGTTAAGCTCGGATATGTTGAGAGAGTTGAACATTACCTGCGTCAACGCCAAACTCCTGTCGCTATCGAAGTGTTCTCTGAAGTTGAACCAGATCCATCGACAACTACAGTTGAAAAAGGTACTGCAATGATGAACAGATTCCAACCGGACTGCATTATCGCACTTGGCGGCGGTTCGCCAATGGATGCTGCAAAAGGAATGTGGTTATTCTATGAACATCCAGACGCAGACTTTAATGGTCTGAAACAAAAATTCATGGATATCCGTAAACGGGTATACAAATTCCCTAAACTTGGTAACAAAGCTAAATTTGTAGCGATTCCAACTACTTCGGGTACAGGTTCGGAAGTAACATCTTTCGCAGTTATTACCGATAAAACAACTGAACAGCACACTAAATATCCTTTGGCTGACTACGAGTTAACTCCAGATGTGGCTATCATTGATCCAGAGTTCGTATACAGCTTGCCAAAAACTGCTGTTGCTGATACAGGTATGGACGTATTGACACATGCTATCGAAGCTTATGTATCTGTTATGGCGAGTGACTATACTGATGGTCTAGCTATTAAAGCGATCCAACTGGTATTCCAATACCTTGAAAAATCGGCGCTGGAAGGCGACAGAGTAGCACGTGAGAAAATGCATAACGCATCAACACTTGCTGGTATGGCCTTTGCCAATGCATTCTTGGGTATTAATCACAGTTTGGCGCATAAATGGGGCGGACAGTACCACACTGCTCATGGTCGTACTAACGCGATCCTTATGCCACACGTTATCCGTTACAATGCTAAAAAACCTACGAAGTTCGCTTCGTTCCCTAAATATTCGCACTTCGTAGCTGATGAGCGTTATGCTGAAATTGCCCGTATTCTGGGATTGCCAGCTCGCACAACTGAAGAAGGTGTAACTAGCCTGATCAATGCTATTCGCGATATGAATAAAAAATTGGGCATCGAAGAATCGTTCCAACAACTGGGCTTTGATCCTAAGGACTTCGAATCCCGCGTAGATTACTTGGCTGACCGTGCGTTTGAAGATCAATGTACAACTGCCAATCCTAAGCTGCCACTGGTTTCTGAGCTTGCTGATGTATACCGTAATGCGTTCTACGGAAGATTTGATAATTAATAAATGGTTAAATAGAGAATAGGATAGTTGTGGACTTAGATAAAGGTGACAAATATCACTCGAAAGGTGATATTTGTCACAGTGTTTTTATAGAAAATAAACTAGAATGTTTATATAAACAACGGTCCCACATATGAAATGTTGATTGTGAAATTTGGAACAACCACATCTTTTGGGGATCACGAGACACGGGATCAACCTTCAAGCCCGCGATCTCTACAAATATAATAAATATAGATGGAGGGATTTAGCATGTCGGTGATTGAAAAAGAAGTAAATGAAGTGAAATCCGGTTGGAGAAGTTTTACAAAAGGTAAATGGTCCAAGAAAGTTGACGTTAACAACTTTATCGCTAGTAACATTAAGCCTTATGAAGGTAACGAAGAGTTCCTCGTAGGTCCTACTAGTAACACAACTGAACTGTGGAAGATTATTTCCCAACTGAGCAAGGAAGAAAGAGAAAGAGGCGGCGTATGGGATGTTTCCCTAGATACTGTCTCCACAATCACTTCACATGCTCCAGGCTACATTGACAAGGACAAGGAACAAATTGTAGGCGTGCAGACTGACGCTCCTTTCAGACGTTCCATCCAACCATTCGGCGGGATCAAGATGATGGTTGATGCTACGAAGGCTTATGGCTTCGAGCTTCCACAAAACATCGTTGACATGTTCACGAACATTCGCAAAACGCATAACCAAGGCGTATTTGATGCATATACACCAGACATGAGAGCAGTGCGTAAATCCGGCGTTATCACAGGTCTTCCTGATGCTTACGGCCGTGGACGTATTATCGGCGACTACCGCCGCATAGCTCTGTACGGTATTGATTTCTTGATTAAAGACAAAAAGCAACAACTAGCTGAGCTTGAAGTTGATTCCATGACAGAAGAAGTAATTCGTTTACGTGAAGAACTGTCCGAGCAAATTCGTGCACTGGGCGAATTGAAAGAAATGGCAGCTGCTCACGGCATGGATATTTCCAAACCGGCGATGAACTTCAAAGAAGCTACTCAATGGGTATACTTTGGATATCTGGCAGCAGTTAAAGAACAAAATGGTGCAGCGATGTCCCTGGGACGTGTTTCTTCCTTCCTAGACATTTATGCAGAACGCGACATTGAAGAAGGTACTTTGACTGAAGAACAAGTACAAGAAATTGTCGATCATTTCGTAATGAAACTGCGTATCGTGAAATTCTTGCGTACACCTGACTATAATGACCTGTTCTCCGGCGACCCTACTTGGGTAACTGAATCCATCGGTGGTATGGCTGAAGATGGAACCACTCGTGTTACCAAGAACAGCTTCCGTTTCCTGAACACCCTGTACAACTTGGGTCCAGCTCCGGAACCAAACTTAACTGTACTTTGGTCCGAAAGATTGCCTGAAGGCTTCAAAAAATATTGTGCTAAGGTTTCTATCGAAACTAGTGCAATTCAGTATGAAAATGACGATCTAATGCGTCCATACTGGGGTGAAGATTATGCGATTGCTTGCTGCGTATCTCCAATGCGTATCGGTAAACAAATGCAGTTCTTCGGCGCTCGTGCCAACCTGGCAAAAGCTTTACTGTATGCTATTAATGGTGGTAAAGACGAAAAATCCGGAGCACAAGTTGGACCGGAATTCCCAGCTATCACTTCTGAATATCTAGATTATGACGAAGTAATGAAACGCTTCAAACCGATGATGGAGTGGTTGGCTAAGACTTATGTTAACACTTTGAACATCATTCACTATATGCATGACAAATATTCTTACGAACGTATCGAAATGGCACTGCATGATCGCGACATTCTGCGTACAATGGCTTGCGGTATCGCTGGTCTGTCCGTTGCAGCAGACTCACTGAGTGCGATTAAATACGCGAAGGTTAAACCAATCCGTAACGAACAAGGTATTGCAATTGACTTCGAAACTGAAGGCGAATTCCCTTGCTACGGTAACAATGACGATGCTGTAGACAACATCGCAGTAGAATTGGTTGAAACCTTCATGTCTATGATCCGTAAACACAAAACATATCGTGATGCTGTACCGACTCAATCGGTATTGACCATTACTTCGAATGTAGTGTACGGTAAGAAGACAGGTACAACACCTGACGGACGTAAAAAAGGCGAACCATTCGCACCAGGTGCTAACCCAATGCACGGACGCGACAAGAAAGGTGCTCTGGCTTCGCTGAACTCTGTAGCCAAACTGCCTTACTCCGATGCACAAGATGGTATCTCCAATACGTTCTCTATCGTACCTAAGGCACTAGGTAAAGACGATGAATCCTGTAAGTCTAACCTGGTACACATGATGGACGGATACTTCCATAATAACGCTCAGCATTTGAACGTTAACGTATTTAACCGTGAACAGCTGATGGACGCTATGGATCACCCAGAGAACTATCCACAATTGACCATCCGTGTATCCGGTTATGCAGTTAACTTCATCAAGTTGACTCGCGAACAACAAATGGACGTAATTAACCGTACTTTCCACGGTTCAATGTAATTTGTTTATATTTATAAAGATCTTTCATTGAGATATGCACTAAAATATTTGCAAGGAATTACCGCTCTTGTTTCAAGGGCGGTAATATCTTGTTCAAGAATCATTAAAATTTTAAATTTTACGGTCGCGATTAAGGAGAACACAGTCTTAAGGGCAGGGATTCTTCTTCGTGAAAGATGGACTGTTAGTCAGTCCTGGAGAAAGGATGACATCCTATGATTAAAGGTCGCATACACTCCTTGGAAACCTTTGGAACCGTTGACGGACCTGGTATTCGATTTGTCTTATTTATGCAAGGGTGCTTGCTGAAATGCCAGTATTGCCATAACCCTGATACTTGGGCTTTAGATGAAGGTAAGGAAATGACTCTAGAAGAAGTGCTTTCGGAGATCGAGCCATATTTAAACTACTATCGTTCATCCGGTGGTGGATTAACTGTATCCGGCGGAGAACCAACTTTGCAGGCACAATTTGTAAAACAGTTATTTACGGAAGTTAAGAAGCGTTGGAATCTGCACACCACATTAGATAGTAATGGTTATAACGAAGGTGACAAGATTAATGACTTATTGGATGTTACAGACTTGGTGATGCTCGATTTGAAGCATATTGATGAAGAAGCACACATTAAGTTAACTGGTAAATCTAATGATCGGACCTTGAAGCTTGCACGTTGGCTGTCAGATCATAACCGTAAGATGTGGATTAGACATGTATATGTTCCAGGCATTCATGACCGTGAAGAGGACCTTATCAATCTAGGTCGTTATATTGGAACCTTAAATGGCGTTGAGAAATTTGAAATCTTACCTTATCATCAAATGGGTATCTATAAATGGGAAATGCTCGGCAAGGCTTATGAATTGGATGGAGTGCCATCCCCTACGGATGAAGAAGTTCAGCGGGCGTACCGCTTAGTCGAAGAAGGTCGTAATCAGACAGCGTTGGTATAATTCTTACCTACATTAAGTGGAGCCGTTCCTTCAGTGATTTACTGCTGAAGGAACGGCTTTTTTTGTTATGAGGGACGTCTGATGTCATTTAAAGGGGTAATTTTGTATTTTCGCTTTAAAAAAATGGTATATTTACTGCTGTTAATTAACGACTTGGAAATACGTTATGATATATATTGTATCATTGCATTGAGTATTTATGATTATTTTCAAAGTATATGTATGGTTAAATCACGCTATATAGCTATTAATCGTAATCATTACTGAAGTAAAGTTATATTATATTACATATTGTGTAGTTGATTCCGCTTTCATTAGAGATTTTTATCCCTATAGTGGATGAATCTTAACCTTACGAGAATGGAATCTGTTTTCTATAATAAGAAGTGTAAAGCACAACATTATATGGGGGGTCACAAGAAATGAAAAAAGGTATGACTTTGCTATTGTCCCTGATTTTTGTATCATCAGCTTTACTGGCAGGTTGCGGAGGCAACAACAATGCATCTTCTAACAAAGGAGATGGAAACGCTACCGCGACGAATTCAGCGGATGCTACAAATGCTCCAGCAACAGAAGAACCGGTTAGTAGCGAGCCGTTCGAAATGACGATTCGTCACACTCAAATCGGTGCCGACAAACAGAAACGTTTAGCTATTCTGCAAGAAGTAGTGAAAAAGGTAGAAGGCGATGTACCGGGTCTGACCTTTAAGCTTGATGGAGTAGATTCAGATGTAAACCGTAAAGAAAAATTACGTGGTGAAATGGCTGCAGGTAATCCACCAGAGATCTTCGATCTTTTCGGAAGCCCTGACTCTAAGATCTATGCTAAAGAAGGTAAATTACTCGATCTGACTCCAATCCTAGAGGAACTTGGAATTAAGGATAAATTCTCAAATCTTGATCCTTTCACTTATGAAGGAAAAATTTACGGATTGCCTATCGGTGGATCTGGTGAAGGGTTCTTCTACAACAAAGAATACTACAATAGCAAGGGTTGGAAAGCTCCAACAACATTTGCTGAATTGGAACAACAATTGGCTGACATCAAGGCTGACGGAAAAGTACCTTTGGCTGGTGCATCTAAGGCTGGGTGGGTACCACTTATGCTAGCTAACCACTTGTGGTCACGTTATGCAGGTCCAGATGTAACCGCTAAGTTTGCAACAGGCGAAGCTAAATGGACTGATCCAAACGTTGTAAAAGGTTTTGCGAAGTACAAAGAATGGGTTGACAAAGGATACTTCAAAAAAGGCGAACTTGGTTTCGAGTATGCTGAATATACAACACAATTCACTAGTAGTGAAGCAATCCTCTTGTATGATGGTACTTGGAAATCTTCCGTATTTAAAGAAGGACAATCTGGCGAAGGTTTGATCGGTAAAGTTGGATTCTTCAATATTCCTCCAGTTGATGGTGGCGTAGGTGACCAAACTGCATTGATGCGTGATGTAAACAATGGCTACGGTTTCTCTGCTTCTGCTGAGAAAGATCCACGTCAATTGGCTGCTGTGAAATCTTTCATCAAAAACTTGTTTAACGAAGAAATGCAATTACGTGGTCTTGTTGAAGATGGCGTATTGCCAGCAATGAAGATTGATCAAAACGTGCTGAATGAAAATATTACGGATGATCTGATGAGCGAAATCGTAGGTGTACTTAATAACTCACAATCTTCGTTCCCAGCATTTGACTCACTTGTTCAAGCTGATGTAACTACAGAAATCAGTAACATTCAAATTCAAAAGCTAATTGGTGGTCAGACAACTCCAGAGAAAATGGGCGAAGCTTTACAGAAGGTACAAGAAGAAGCAAACGCAGCAGTTGAATAAGTAGCTGCAAATTGAATGTACCCTGGTGCCAGAACCAGGGTACATTTTTAAACTCAAAGAAATTATGTGTTTGCAAAGCTCTAAACATTCATTGTTCGCCAGATGTCAAAGCAACCGGAGGTAGTCATGAATAAAGCACTAAGAAATCCATTGGTATTTTTCCTTTTTATTCTTCCAGCACTGATCTTGTTCACGATGTTCTTCATCTATCCCATCTTTAGTTCAATCTATTACAGCTTTACTAGCTGGAATGGGGTATCTGACACAGTCAAGTCTGCCGGAATCAGTAATTTTGAGAAGGCATTAGGAGACGAACGATTCTGGATATCTGTCAAAAATAACGGTTTCTTCATTCTTTTCTCCTGTTTTGTACAGGTACCGTTAATCATATTCTTCTCGTTATTGATATCGAATGTAAAGAAGCTAAAAGGCTTGTATAAGACAGCGGTCTTCATGCCTTCTATTATGTCTACAGCAGTTATCGGTATTCTATGGGGCTTCATTTATGAGCCCAACATTGGACTTTTAAATAAGGTTCTAGGCTTAGTTGGTATTGATCCACTTTACTGGCTGTCGGATGAAAGATTCGCAATGTTATCGATCCTGATCACGAATGCTTGGCAATGGACCGGATTCTACATTGTAATGGTACTTGCAGCTATTCTGTCGATACCAGGTGAATTGGATGAAGCAGCTGCCATTGATGGCGCAACTGGATTCCAACGTGCTACACGTATCACGCTTCCTTTAATTGTTCCGATCATTTCTGTTGTAATCATGTTGTCCATTGCTGGAGCAATGAAAGCGGCGGATATCGTCATTGTAATGACTAAGGGTGGACCTGCTGGTTCAACCGATGTAATGGCAACTTACATGATTAAATATGCTATCACTAACTTTAAGTACGGGTACGGTAATGCCATTGCAGTCCTGATCTTTGTATTTACATTGGTGGTTACAGCTATTTATCAGCTGCTGATAGCCCGACGCACAGAAAGGATTGAATACTGATGCCACGCGCCCTGAAAAAAAGTCTGCCACACGTCGCACTATTGTCCTATCTACTTGTTATTCTATTTCCTTTCCTGTTCGTGTTATTCTCCTCTGTGAAAAAGGATAACAATGCAATAGCACTTAACCCTTTTGGGATTCCAAAGGAGTTCGTCTTCAATAACTACGTTGAAGCTTGGGTAAATGCCAAGATCAGCACCTACTTTTTTAACAGTTTGTACATTTCCATATTGGCTTCTGTAGTATCTATCATTCTAGCGTCTATGTTTGCTTTTGCAGTTACTCGGATGCGCCAAGGCAAATGGAATACGATTTTGTTCACCTTAGTTATGGTGGGAATGCTCATTCCAAACAACGCATTGATGCTTCCTATTTATACGATTGTACGTAAGATGGGAATTCTGAATACGCACTGGGCATTGATTATCCCTTATATCGCGAATGCAATTCCGTTTACGATAATTATATTGGCTGCATTTATGCGCTCGTTGCCTAGAGAAATTGAAGAGGCAGCGGTCATGGATGGGTTGAAGGCACCAGGTATCTTTGCTAAAATTATTGTACCTCTAACCGTACCTGCCATGGTTACTGTATTCATTGTTAATTTCCTGGGCAATTGGAACGAATTCTTGCTGGCAAACTACTTCCTATCAAATGATGAACTACGTACGCTCCCAGTGGGTATGGTTCAATTCCGTGATCAATATCAGATGAACTATGCACAAATGTCAGCGGGTATCGTTTTCAGCGTTCTGCCAGTAATTGTGATTTATGCGATTTTACAGGAAAAAATTATTGAAGGCGTAACTGCGGGTGGCGTAAAAGGATAACTTTTTTCTCAGTCAGGAGCACTAGCCGATGAATTTGCGCTATAAATTATTTACGGCATTTTTGGGCCTGATAATCATTCCCTTATTTATTCTAGGCATGCTTATGTTTTTCGTGACTTATAACTCTATTGAGAAGAAGTACAGTCAACAGTCGGAATACTCACTCAAAGCAATTAGTTATAGTATTTCAAATGTGTTAAAAGATATGGATAACGTTACAGACAACGGAATTGCTACCTCGGTTTTTCATATGGCACTTAGCGCAGAAGATCCTTCTAATCAAGATTTGACTGATGCTGAGCAACTCAATTTGAATGCAAGCCAGCGCAATTTCCGTAGTCTGTTGTTTAACCATCCATCGATTAGCTATGCTTTTTTATACAATTTTAACGGTAGAGGTAACTCTGAAATCGTGTCGCTTTTTAATAAGGAAAATTTCCGAACGCTACCCTATGATACTTTCAAAAAAAGTGATTTGTACCAGGAAGTAATGGATTTGAATGGCGTGCCAAAATGGCTGGCTCCTCATGAGTATCCCGAACTTACAGGAACTGAACCTGTGTTTACACAAATTCGACTCGTGAAGGAACTGAGCTTCTTTCAGAACATAGGTATCCTTGTTGTACAGATCAAAAATTGGGAGCTCGAATCGATATTTCGCAATTTAAAAATTGGGGATAGTAATCAGGATGTTTCGTTTATGCTAGTAAATGATGACGGAATGATTCTATTTGACCCAGATCAAAAGCTGGATGGGCAGGATATTCAGTCATTCGCGAATAAAGAGATTACCTTCAAAAAAGGGTTTCAGAGTTTTAAAACAGAGTATAACGGGGAGAAAAGTATTCTCTCCATGTATCATTTGAAAGATTATCCTTGGAGTCTAGTGTCTGTAACCTCATGGGACTCTTTATCTCGAGAAGTTACAGTATTTGCACGCTGGTTTGTTGGGGTTATCTTCCTTTGCTTTTTGGCAGCAGTGATCTTCAATCTATTCTTTATGAATCGCATTACTGGTGCAATCGCCGTAATTGTTCGTTTTATGCGACGTGTTGAGGATGGAGATCTGACTTCGCGGGTAGAAGTGAAGGGGAATGATGAGTTAACGCTTCTTGGTAAAGGCTTTAATGATCTTATGGATAAAATTAACCGGTTGTTTAACAGAATCCATTTGGAACAGCGTCGCAAGAATCAAGCCGAGATGCGTGTTCTACAGGCTCAGATTAAACCGCATTTTTTATTCAATACGTTAGAGTCGATTAATGTTCTGGCTATACAGAATGAAGGCAAGAAAGTCAGTGAGATGGTCTACCGACTGGCAAGTATTTTACGTATTAGCATTCAGGATCGAGAAGAAATTACACTGGATGAAGAGATTAAACATCTGCGCAATTATTTGGATATTCAAAAATTTAGATTTGAGGATTTATTTGAATACGATATTGATATCCCACAAGAATTGATGAGTTGCGGCATTTTAAAGCTTACTTTGCAACCGCTTGTAGAGAATAGCATTCAACATGGATTTGAGGGTATTGATTACAAAGGTCAAGTTTCTGTGAAAGTTTGGGAGAAGCAAGGGGACTTAATTTTACGAATTGAAGATAACGGTATTGGAATTACACCCTCTCAGTTGTCTATTTTCCAATATATTGTGAATGATCCTGTGGAGCAAGAGGTTGAAGTTGAACGGGAAAACCGGATGAATCTTGAACGTAGAGGCCTTGGCATTCGCAGTGTAGCGGATCGCATCCGCATTGAATACGGTGACAGATATGGAATATTTATTTGTTCCAGTCCAGGATATGGTACTATTATTCAATGTGTCATACCTAAATACGAGCAGGGGGAAGATCATTATGCTAAAAGTATTATTGGTAGATGACGAAGCCCCAATTCTGAATAATCTGAAGAGAGTGTTGCCATGGCAGGAGATGGGGATGGAGGTCGTCGGTATGGCGCGAAGCGGTATGGACGCCTTGCGCATTGCTGAAGAGGAGCAACCCGATCTTGTGTTGAGTGACATTCGTATGCCAGTGATGGACGGGTTAACTTTTGTAGGAAAGCTGCGGGAATTGGGATTGGATAGTGAGGTACTGCTTCTTACCGGGTATCAGGAATTTGACTATGCACGGGAAGCGATCCGGCTTGGGGTAAAAGAATACATTTGTAAGCCGATACATTATGAGGAGCTTGGCAATAAGGTACGTGAGATCGGAGCTAATATCCGTAGTAAACAGTTTAAGAATAAACTGTATAATAGCATCCCTTTGTTTCAGGAGATTCCTGAAGTTGACAATGGCAAAAAAACGCCGGATCAGCTAATGAACTTGGCCGCTCAATACATCACTGAACATCTTCATTCAGATATCGGGATTGAGGAAGTGGCGAATAAGATCGGCATCAGTGGCAGTTACTTCTGCCTCTTGTTTAAGAACCGTTTTGCAATGACTTTCGTGGAATACGTAACACAACAGCGAATTGAAGCTGCCAAGTTTATGCTTACTAACAGTGATAAGAGCATTACGGTGATTGGCTCCGGAGTCGGTTATCAGGAACGACGTTATTTCACGAAGGTATTTCAGAAGCAGACGGGGATGTCCCCTAAGGAGTATCGTGACCGGTGCCGGGCCGAAGTGTTATAAGGTCGGCGGCGTATGGTGATGTTTAGCGTCACTGCAAGGAATGTCTGTTACTCAGCATGGTGAGGTAAGCGTCACTACGGAGGAATGTTTGGACTTTCGGTCGCTGTTATCCTCGGATTTCTTGATTGGAAACCGCTGCTCGCGGTTGAAATCCAATGATAGCATATGCTTCCGAGGTAGCTTTCCAAGGAAAGCTTTTAGGCGAACGCTACGCTCCTACAGTTCCAAACTTCCTCTCCATGCCTTCTCCCTCACCACACTTCGTTGTGGGTATGGGGTCGTCCCACTCCTGCGGTTGTGGGGACTCCTTAGGGGAAAGAAGGGATTATTGACCAGCCTGCGGCTGTGATAAAGGTACATAAGTTATAACCAATTTAATGATTTTAAACAGTAGAGATGATTATCCTTAGTTATTAAGGATAATCATCTCTTTTTTTATAGAAATATAATATGCCCCCTATACTCCCAAAATTTATCATATGTTTTAATTAGAGTGTAAGAAGGAAGTGCAAGGCGATAGCCAAGCAAGCGTGAAAAAGGCTCTAGATTAGGATGATGGGGAAATGGGGGAACAGAACATGAGTGTGACGAATCCTTCCGTCAGCTTATCAGAAGTAAAAAAACGTGGCAGGGGGAGAGTGCCGAATTTTCTGAGAGTGATGAAGAAATATTGGGTGTTCTATTTGATGATGCTCCCAGCCATTATTATTCTGATCATCAATAACTACATACCGATGTTAGGGACGGTAATTGCTTTTAAGGATATCAATTACCAGAAGGGCATTCTAGGCAGTGATTGGGTCGGGTTCTCGAACTTCAAATATTTATTCTCGACAGAGACGGCGTGGATCATTACAAGAAATACCCTATTGTACAACACTGCGTTTATTGTACTTACACTATTTTTTTCACTGGCTTTTGCGATTATGTTTAACGAAATGCGCAGCAGATGGCTATCGAAATTCCATCAGAGTGCGATGTTTCTCCCATATTTTCTCTCATGGGTCGTCGTCAGTTATTTAGTATACGGCTTTCTAAGTGCTGAGCACGGGTTCATGAACAAGACACTGCTTCCGTTCTTTGGGGTTGATCCAATTGAATGGTATTCGCAGTCGCAATATTGGCCGGGGATTCTAGTGATAGTAAAGCTGTGGAAAGAGATTGGCTATACGACGATCATTTATATGGCTGCGATCATCGGCATAGATCACGAATATTATGAGGCTGCGCTGATTGACGGTGCTTCTAAATGGAAGCAGATTCGTAAAATCACGCTGCCGCTGATCAGTCCGGTTATCATCGTAATGACGCTACTGCAGATTGGTAGGATTTTTAACGCAGACTTCGGATTGTTCTTTCAGGTGACTAGAAACGCAGGAGCATTATACTCCACTACGCAAGTTATCGACACCTATGTATATCAGACCTTCCTGGCGATTGGTGATATTGGGATGTCCTCTGCCGCGGGTCTCGTTCAATCTATTGTAGGATTTCTACTGATATTCTTAGCAAATCTAGCAGTACGACGAATAAGTAAAGATGATGCGTTATTTTAGAGGGAGGTGGGCGTGTTGAGCCAGACAGAAACTGCAATCGGGCCGTCGGGTCGTACAGGAAAGAGAGCTAAACGGCAAAGACAACCCAATGAAATTTCTAATATCTCCAATTTGTTAATTAATATATTCTTCTGGATCTATACGGCGATTTGTGTGGTCCCACTGATCCTCGTGATTATCGTATCGTTCTCAGATGAACAATCGGTTGTGCAGCACGGCTACAGCTTTTTCCCGAACAAGTGGGATATCTCGTCATATGAATTTCTGTTAAAAGATTATTGGCAAATCATAGATGCGGCTGCCGTTTCCTTATTTGTGACGGTGGTTGGAACGATTCTGAGTCTCGTAATTATGGCAATGTATGCCTATCCTATCTCGCGTGGGGATTTTCCACATCGTAATTTCTTTTCGTTCTTTATATTTTTTACACTGTTGTTTAATGGAGGCTTAGTGCCCTGGTATCTAGTTTATACTCAAATGATGCATTTGAAAGATACGCTATGGATTCTGATTATGCCACTGCTGGTTTCAGCATTCTTTGTCATCATTTTACGAACCTTTTTTGCAAACACAATCCCGCCGGCACTAGTTGAATCCGCTAAAATTGACGGGGCACCGGAGTTTCGGATCTTCGTTCAAATCATTCTGCCTTTGTCGTTACCGGTGCTAGCTACAGTGGGATTATTTCAAACCTTGGCGTATTGGAATGACTGGTATCTAAGCTTGATCTTTATTTCACCCGAAGGGCATGTCAATCTGCAATATCTAATGTATAAGACGATGTTGAACGTTCAGTTCCTGACTGCAAGCCCTCAAGCGATGGCTGCCTTAGCTGCACAAGGTGTAGAAATCAATCTGCCGACAGAGACAGTAAGAATGGCAATGGCTGTTATTGGGATCGGTCCTATCGTATTCGTTTACTCCTTCTTCCAAAAGTATTTTATCAAAGGACTTACCGTTGGTGCTGTTAAAGGCTAATGAGGATTGGAATGGCTTAATTCGGCGTTCCATGCAAGTGTGTGAACGTCCGATTCAGCATATATAAATATTTTGAGGGAGGTTATGGTGTACATGAAGGCTATTCGAACAAGCATACTTTTAACGCTGATGCTTATCGTAGTACTCAGTCTTAGCTTAGCTGGATGCGGAGGGAATAACGGGAATAATGAAGGAGCCTCACCAGCGCCAAGTGAAAATGCAACCGCTACCAATGCTGTGGCAACAGATGAGCCCGCTGCAGATCCTACAGCTGAACCGGAGAAGAAATTAGATCCTTATACTGTTAAGTTAATCTATGTCGGTGCCGTTCAAAAGGATGAGCAGGTTGTAGAAGACGCTATCAATAAGCTTCTGGAACCTAAAATTAACGCCAAATTGGATATCGCACCGATCGACTGGGGTCCATGGGACAATGATGTTAATCTGAAGATTGCCAGTCAGGAGAAATTCGATATTATTTTTACAGCCCAATGGAAAAATTATGTAACGAATTCAGCTAAAGGTGCTTACCTCCCACTTAATGATGATAACGGCAAGTACGGTAATCTATTGAACGAATATGGCCAAGGGATTCTTAAAAATCTCGACCCGCAATTCTTAAAAGGTTCTGCGATCAAT
The DNA here is from genome assembly GCF_042723305.1 of Paenibacillus sp. NPDC058367. Taxonomy (NCBI): domain Bacteria; kingdom Bacillati; phylum Bacillota; class Bacilli; order Caryophanales; family Paenibacillaceae; genus Paenibacillus; species Paenibacillus sp. NPDC058367. The sequence goes on along the minus strand of NZ_JBHXIZ010000003.1, from coordinate 385,546 downwards.
GGTGTGAATTATGCCGTTCCTACGAATAAGGAGCTAGCAGCACAAGGCGGGATCGTTTATCGTTCCGATATTGCTGATGAACTGGGTATTGATATGACGAATGTAAAGACCATTCAAGATTTGGATGCCGTGCTCAAAGTCGTAAAGGAGAAGAGACCAGACCTAACCCCACTGTACTTCAAACAAGGAGAGACCTTTAACTCTCAGTACATGGCGCAGTACGATACGCTTGGTGATGCTTCAATTCCGGGCGTTCTGCTTAAGGATTCATCGGACACTAAAATTCAATCCATGATTGAACTGGATCGTTATAAAGAAATCATTAAACTTACTCGTGAATATATGAAGAAAGGTTATATTAACAAAGATGCGGCCGTGGCTACAAATTCTACGCAAGATGCAATGAAGGCCGGTAATGTCTTTATGACAGTACAATCACTTAAACCTGGTAAAGATAGTGAATTGGCTAATGCTACAGGTTTGGTCGGAAAACTGAAACAAATTGCTTTTAACGAACCGACGATTTCTACTAGTGATGCAGCAGGATCAATGTTAGCAATCTCTGCTTCCTCGGGTGATCCAGCTCGTGCCATGATGGTATTAGATCTTTTGCACACGGATAAAGAAATCAATAATCTGCTCGTATTTGGTGTAAAAGGTGTCCATTATGATGTCGTTAGCGGTGATACGATTAAAGCTACTGACAAAACGGGTGACTATAATACCGCTGCTGCCTGGATGCTTGGAAGCCAATTCCTGAATCCTGTATGGGAAAGTGAAGCTCCAGACAAATGGGAGCAATTCAAGGCCTTCAACTCCAAAGGTAAAGCTTCTGTTGCGCTCGGTTTTAACTTCGACGCATCCTCTATGAAGACTGAAATGGCAGCTTGTAAAGCTGTAATGGATGAATACGACATCAGTTTGGATACGGGTTCGGTTGATCCCGATACCGTATTGACTAAGTACGCCGACAAGCTGAAGAAAGCCGGACTTGATAAGATTATTGCGGAGAAACAAAAACAACTAGATGCTTTCTTGGCTGCTCAAAAATAAATACTTTAAATGAAACTAAAAGGCTATCTCTGGCATGATTAATGCGCTGGGGATAGCCTTTATTGTACGCTTGGTGAATAGGTTAGCGGAAAGAAGTATCTATTTTTTGCGCTACCTGAATGGCAAGTGACCAAGCCTGCTCGGGATCTAGCTTACCTTGCTCGGCTTTGGTTAAATACTCGAGCATATTTGTTTCTACATCGGCGTGGTGCGGACCGTAGTAGGTGGGAACTACTTCTTGTGCTGCTGTAGAGAGGACACGTCCAACCTCAGAATTAGGAAAATAGGGATCAGACAGGTTATGGATCTCGGGATCGTCATAAATTTCGGGCGTGGAGGGAAATGCCCCTTCTAACTTAAATGAAATTAGCTGTTGTGCGGGCTCGGTTAACCATTTGATAAGCGCGTATGACTCCTCTGGATGACTACCTGTTCTAGGCAAGGTAAGGACAGAACCTCCTCGATTAGCGCTATTTCCTGGGATGGTCGTTACATTCCATAATCCGCTGGCTGTTGGAGCACTACTCTTGATATGATCAATCATCCAAGCCGGACAGAGCATCACTGCAAAGTCGCCGTTTAGCAGACCTGCGCCCCAGCGCTGTGTATCTACAGCAATACCTGCGGATAAATTCAGCTTCAGAGCTTGAATTGCAAAGTCCCAAGCCCCTTTTACTGCTGGATTATTTCCTATGATCAGCTCTTGGGAAGTGGGGCTGTAATATTGAAGCTTGGACTGACGCAGAAGGGTTAGATAAAGATTCTCTAAGTCATTGACAAAGGCTTTGCCTGTTGCCTCATGGACTCTAGTGCCGGCCTTGAGGAATTGCTCCCAAGTTTGGATTCGCTTTGCTACTTCTTCAGGTTTGGTAGGGAGTCCAGATAACGCGAAGATGTCAGTCCGATACAACATAGCATAGGGACCAATATCAGTCGGTAATCCGAAGATAAAATCATTACCGAGCACCTCCTGCCATTTCCAACTCAGAAATTGATTCTTTAGATCATTCGCTCCAAATGTTGTTAGATTATGAAAATAATCGGGGAACTGCTTGAAACGATCCAAATAGCTAATATCAATGGCCGCCACATCAGGGGAGCTATATCCTGCTGCGAATGAAGTTTGCAGCTTGGCGGGAAGCTGCGTGGAGGTTGAGGTCTGAATATGGATTTCTAGCTCGGGATGCTGCAATTGATACTCTGCTATAAGCGGCTCAAGACCTGATCCAGCCGTAAGCCAGATGTTCAGCTGGATCGGGTCTTGAAGGTCGATATCTTCCTTAGAAGGAGAGATCTGGCAACCGCTTGTATGAAGCAGCAATCCAAAGCTTAACAGGATAGTCAACAACTTAGCATTCACATGCAAGAGAACACACCTCGTCTTTATTTGTTGTGCTTCTGAAATTCCTGAGGAGTCATACCCATGTATTTCTTGAATATGAGGCTGAAGTACGCAGGATCTTTAAAGCCAACTAATTCGCTAACTTCGTAAACTTTGAGCGTAACATTATTTAGCAGTTCTATCGCTTTTTGAATACGAAGCTTGGTAAGAAAACTGGAGAAGCATTCTCCTACATCGTCTTTGAACAGACGGCCCAGATAGGTTGGATTCATGTATAATTCATCTGCAATCATTTTGAGAGAGAGGTTCTCTTGGAGTCGCGAATTCATAGCCTCAATCATCATAGAGATTACCCTGCGTGTAGCCTTCACCTGTAGTTGTTCCGTAAGCTGAGGAGAAGCTGAGCACATGGATACATCACTATAATAGATAACGGGTCGGGTACTATCCTTTTTGAGCTGTTGGCATGCCTGCAGGCTCTCATGATAAGCTGTTGCGAGGGCTCCAAGATCATAGTGAGGGTTGGAGACACCCGCGCTGAAAGGCGATTTCAAGAGGCTAGACAGCTTAATCATCATTTCCTGAGTTAGCGCCTCATCGATTCTTTCGGATTGTTCATCGGGATAAAACAACATGATTATCGCTTCTTGCTCCTCTTGAATGCCGACAACATTAGCGTAAAGCGAAAAACACTCTTCTAATATATTGATTACGGCCGCATACATCGCTTGTTCAGACCAGTACTGTGGCATAACATCACCTAGGTGATTTACAGTAATGATGACAAAAGAATGAAAGGGAGGTATGAGCTGTTCTTCAAAGTAGGGTAATGGAATGCCATAAAGTAGATCAGAAAGGCGTTTCTCCCGAAGATTCTTTTCTCGCAGCTGCGAGACTTGCCTGTGTTGCTTCTTCAATTCCAGACGTTCATACACACTTGTTACGACTTCGAGGATATTTTCAACTGAATTTGGCTTGACCAGATATTCTCGTACACCGTACCTTATGGCTTGGCTGGCATAGGAGAAATCCTGATAACCAGTGAGCAGTATCGTCTCGGTGTCAGGGTAACATTCATGGATATGCTTAGAAAGCTCGAGTCCATCCATGCCAGGCATACGTATGTCTGATAATACAAGGTCAATTGTCTGCTCTTTTAACAGTTGTATCGCTTCTAATCCGTTCTCTACTGAACCAATGATGCTAAAATTATGGTTCGCACTTCCCAGCATTTCTGACAGGGATCGTCGGACAAAACTTTCGTCGTCAACAATTAACACTTTCATCACTTCGCCCCCTACCCTTGTTCGAACTGTAATGGAACAGTGACTTTTACGAGTAAGCCTCCGAGCTCGCTGGTTGATAAATGAAGGCCAAATCCATGTCCATAGATTAGTTCTATACGATGATTCAGATTGGAGAGACCGATACCCGTGTGGAGCAGCTTCTCCGGATTAACCTCGCCGCTGATTAAGGCCTCTTCCATTCTTGCCTCGCTCATGCCTTCTCCGTTATCTTCTACTGTTAGCACAAGTGAGTTGCCTTCACTATAGGCCCGAATACGTATAAGCCATACTTCGCGTAGTGTAGGTTCAAGTCCATGCGTGATAGCATTCTCTACAAGGGGCTGAAGGGTTAGCTTCATAAGCTGCCTATTCATGACCTCAGGATTCACGTGCAGATCAACCTGTAGTTTGTCCTCGTAGCGTAGTTTTTGCAGGTAAATGAACCTTTCTAGTTGTTGTAAATCCTCATCAACCGTAACAAATTCCGATCCACGATCAATGCTGTATCGAAGCAAATCGCTTAGTGCAATAACCATCTGTGACTCTTCTCGCATATGTTTATTAGCCAGTGACCAATAGATGGTGTTCAATGTATTGTAGAGAAAATGAGGGCGAAACTGTGCTTTAAGAGCTACGATCTGAGCTTGTTTTTCACTGATTTGTTTGCTTGAGAGGTCAGCAATCGTATGGTCTAGGTTTTGAAGCATGGAGTTATAGCTTGAGTATAGGATAGCCATTTCTTTATTCATGGTTGTTTTTACAAACGGTAGCGTGGTTCCGCGTTCAACGTTGCTTAGCTTGGTTGCGAGATTACGAAGCGGCTTAGACAGTGTCCACGAGAAAAAGAAGGTAAATAATAACGCTGCGGCCATCCCGAGCAGGCCAATTAAAATAATATTTCTGCGAATGCCATTTAAATCTTTAACAGCTTCTTTAGAATCAATGTAAGCAAAAATGCTCCACTCGCTGTAGGGGGAATAAGCGTAGGATACGAACATATTGCGGGAGTTTATGGTATTTGGGATGATTCGTGCTTTATGATTACTGAATTGACTTAGAATTCTATCATCCATATACAGACCTATCTCATCTGGATCGGTGGAATAAACAATGGTGTTGAAGGAATCAACAATTTGAATTTTCTCATTCTTACCAAGATGAAATTGGCTGACAGCGTTATGGATAACCTCCACAGGAAGGACGAGAAATAGGGTTCCTAGCCGATTTAAATCATTCCAATCATTAATTTGCCTAGCTCCCATGACCACTGGGATCGTGCCGTTCTGCCATACATCTACACCAAACCAGAGCATACGGCCGTTATTCTGGGCTATAGCTGGAAACCAATAGGCGCCGCGGATTTCTCTCTCGCTGTCCCAGATTACTTTTAAGGAGCTGCTATTGGTATATACCTGATTATCTGAAAGTCCGAGCAGCTTGAACTGGATGTCATAATTGATGGAACGTGTCTGTTGATCGATGTAGCGGGTGATATCCATAGCGTCAGTAGGAGGTGTGCGGGATTCTGCTAAGTCTCCTAGTGTTTCTTGAATCAAGGGACTGAACATGATCGTAGAAGAGAGTTTGTCGTTATCTTGAAGGATAGCGTCCATTTTACCTTGAAGTTGTTTGACGGACTCCAGAATATATTGGTTCGACCGGTTAAGAACGGCTTGGGATGACGATCGGTAGGACAAAAAAATCGTAAAGGCTACGATAGTGAAAATGATCAGTGAGAAACCCATGATTAATTGAACGAGGATGGAGATTTTCTTGGACATGTCATCACCCGCATGAAAAGATATTCTTCCATACATTGTAACAAAAGCAAATGAAAGCGAATATACCTTGCCGTAAAATACACATATTTATATGGATAATCTCATATTTTTCGGGTAGCGGATGAAAGGTTGTTTTTGCTTGTTTTAATACTGGGTTAATCTTTCTTTACTTTAAAATGAAACTTTTTGCGGTCGGATGCGTCTAATACTATGTTTTGTTATAACGAACGTGGCAAAAAGCAATTCTTCCGCTCCGCTGAGAGCGGTTGCGTTTTTGCGGGGAATATAAGAGGAGTATGAAAAAGACAGAGACCTACTTATATTTACAAATAGGAGCAGAGGAGTCATATCATGGATTTGAAGAAATTAACGTTAGTTGCTGTTTTGGCCATATCTCAGGCCGCCTCGGCAGTGCCGGCTTTTGCTGAATCTGTCAATAGTACCTCAGGTAATACCAATGCAGTAGGAGCAGCTGCCACATCCGCGACGGATGTAATGCCAGAAGCTACTGACCCATTACCGCCAATGCCAACTGAGGTACCAGGGGGAGTCGTATCACCTACACCAACTCCAACTCCAATCCCTGGGGCAACAGCTGAACCGACGACAACAACTGAACCGACAACAACATCCGAACCTACAGCAACAACTGCACCAACTGCTACACCACTCCCAAGTGCAACACCTGAAACCACTACACAACCTACACCAACGGATGGTGTTCGTGCTGCAGCTAGTAATCAGCTTGTACTTATGATGAACAGCAACAAAATGTACCAAAACGGCGTTGAGTATTTGGCTAATCAGCCAATGGCCGTGAAGAATGGCGTCTCATACGTTTCGATCCGAGCTATGGTAGAACGCGTAGGTGTGAAATACATTTACGATTATAAAACGAAAGAGACCATTGTTACCAAAGGAAGCGACGTAATGCGCTTTAAAACGGACAGTAAGATCTATTCCGTTAATGGTAAAAATGTGACGATGAAAGGTCCAGCTTACCAAACTAATGGTACATTCATGGTTCCTTTGACGTCCATCACCGGGGCATTAGGCATTCCTTATACCGTTGATAATGTGCAAAAACGAGTAATTCTTACGCTGAACACGAAGCCAAAAGCTTCTTTTACAGTGCCAACTGAAATTTATGCTGGTGATCCTGTGAATTTTGTAACTTCCAGCTCTTCACCGAATGGTACGGCCATTGTCGATGAACGCTGGGAAGGAAATAAGCAAGATGTCTATGATACACCAGGATTTTATGTAGTATCCTATTCCGTTATGGATGCGAATGGACAGTGGAGTGATCCTTACTCTGTGACCATCAACGTACTAAAACCAAATACACCGCCAGTCGCTAATTTCACGACAGACAAAGATTCTTACAAGATGGGTGAAATGATCACTTATTCGGATCTAAGCAGCGACCCAGACGGTGATCCAATTGAAGTGACTTGGACGAACAAAGCAGAAGCTTTCTTTACACCAGGTCCAGCAACAGTCGCTATTCAAGTTAAAGATTCACATGGCGCAATCAGCACTTTTGAGAAAACCATTAATATTTCAGATGAAATCTTGTACAGTAAAGAAGATTTCTATAGATTATTCGGTGCTCCTGGTAGCGTATTTAACATCGACGGATCGATGGTTCCAACTTGGCAGAAGGTAGCCTATAATCTTTCTTCTGAGCCATATAACCTTATTCGCAGTAATAGTCCAGAAACAGTGAATACGGAAGGAATCACATATAAAGAAACATCATTCGGCGGAACTCGCTTCTTGGTCCACCATAAGAATAATATGAATATTAAAACGAAGGTGTATGTGATTGCTAAGAATAACAATCTGTACCCTACGACAATTACAACAGAGTATGTAGGCTTTGGCGGTCCAAGTTCATTTCCAGAAGGCACTGGTAAAATGTCTGTGGAACGTTACTGGAAGTCTATGATTACTAGGGAACATTATAAGACAACGGTCCTTCAACCAGGAGAAAGCGTCTCGATTCTTACGGATCTAAACAAAATTGCAATGAAACCAGGCGAGATTGTATCCCTCCAAGCGGATTTGTTTAGCGATTATCCTATTGAATATAATGTCATGATGATCGAAGCGAATAAAGATCCTCTAACTACACTTCCTACACTTCCAATATTGGATCGTGATGGGGTGCATAACCGAGGAACTTATGCTGATTCTACACGCATCATCACGGTTACCGACGAAGTAGGAACAACTCCTGCGAGACTTCTTCTCGGTGACAATTCGAGTGATTTGAATTTGACCGGTGTAGACCCAATGAATGGTACTGAAGCATCCAATGCAGGTAACTTTGGTGTGTTATACAAAATCAAATTCGACCGTGTTGCACCTAATTCATTGATTACGTTTAATCCACGTGGCGGTAATTACATGGGACCAGTTATGGTTAATGGTCAAATCGTACAAATGCCGAATTCAGGAAGTCTCTCTAGTGCTGATATGAACAGTGTGATTTATCGTACTGGCGATTATGGCGGCTCCGTGGAGATTTTGTTCACAGCAGCTTCTGGTAGTAACTTGCCGGTGAATTTCCTGGTTACACCGCTGCCAGCGAAGAAATAACAAAATAGGTCCATCCTTTAAGTTATTTGGGATTCACCTGAAATAAAAGTCCGGCTGAATATTCCGCAAAGGAATACTCAGCTGGACTTTTTGTATTTAAATGTATGATTTTACTCTGATGGACGCTCATACACTTGGTTGTTTCATTGACGGGGCATTTATTTTGGGGCATTATTAAGAGAGTGAAGCATAAATGAAATGAACTGAAATGTAATGGGAGATGAGCGTATGCTGTCGACAGAACAAATATTAGAGGTCATGTCGGGGCAAGGTCTGCGAATCACCGACCAACGCAAAACGCTTGCCAAGTTATTCGGCGAGAATAAGGGTTATTTGTCAGCGAAGGATGTCTATGAGCATATGGGCCGCAAGTATAGCGGACTTAGCTTTGATACCGTGTACCGCAATCTGCGTGTAATGGAAGAGCTTGGTGTACTTGAACAAATCGTCTTTGAAGACGGCGTGAAATTCAAGGGAAGCTGCAATCATCAGGATCACCATCATCATATGATCTGCCTTCAATGCGAGAAAACCTACCCGATTAATTTCTGCCCGATGAATTTAACGGATACACCTGATCAATTCCGGGTAGTCAAGCATAAATTTGAGGTGTTCGGTTATTGCAAGGAATGTGAAGAGAACCGGGAAGAAGAACTAGTCGCAGCAGCTAATCGCAAAAAAGGGGTCTAAGGATGGCTACCCTTCGTAGAACGATTCAGGCTCCCATTCGGGTGTACCGCAAGTACATTTCCCCGATTAAGCCTGCCACTTGTCGCTTCTATCCAACCTGCTCTGCCTATGCACTAGAAGCTATTGAAGTCCATGGTCCACTTAAAGGTTCATGGCTTGCTGCCAAGCGGATTGCTAGATGCCATCCCTTCAATCCAGGGGGACTTGATCCGGTTCCGCCTCTTGAGGAACACCCCACGAAGAAGGATTCTGCTCGCGCGACTTGACACGAGCCCTTGCCATTGGGTATATTCACAGGTAATAGTATGAATTCCGAGGAACGGATGAGTAAATCGGTACGCCCATTACAGAGAGCCGGAACGAGCTGAAAGCCGGTATGGAGCGTTTGATTGAATATGGTCCGGGAGGAACTGTGTTCGAGCGGGAACTGCAATTGAGGTTCACGTAAGATAACGGCGTGTTCCAGCGTTAATGGACAGTTCCCGAGAGGGAACTGGCGAAGCCTGATCTCTGTGAAGAGACAGGAAATTTGGGTGGTATCGCGTGAGTTATACTCTCGCCCCATTAAAGGGGCGGGAGTTTTTTGTCTTTTTATGAAAGAAAGGATGATTAATCAATGAGCGAAAAGAAAACTTTTTACTTAACTACACCTATCTACTATCCGAGTGATAAGCTGCATATCGGACATGCTTATTCTACCGTAGCTGGAGATGCAATGGCCCGCTACAAACGTCTACGCGGCTATGATGTAAGGTATCTTACAGGTACAGACGAGCATGGTCAAAAGATTGAACGGAAGGCAGAGGAAGCAGGCAAAACCCCTCAGCAGTTCGTTGATGACATCGTTGTTGGCATTAAGGAATTATGGCGCAAGCTAGACATCTCCAATGATGACTTTATCCGCACAACGGAAGAACGTCATAAGAAGGTAGTTCAGGATATTTTTGATCGACTGCTCAAGCAAGGTGACATCTATAAAGGCGAATATGAAGGCTGGTACAGTATTCCGGATGAAACCTTCTATACAGAAACACAATTGGTCGATATCGTTCGAGATGACAATGGCGTAATCATTGGTGCAAAAAGCCCTGATAGCGGTCATCCGGTTGAACTGGTGAAGGAAGCGAGTTATTTCTTCCGGATGAGTAAATATGCAGATCGATTGCTGCAATTTTATGAGGAGAATCCGGAGTTTATTTTGCCGGAATCCCGTAAAAACGAAATGATTAACAACTTTATCAAGCCTGGTCTGGAGGATCTTGCGGTTTCCCGTACGACTTTCGATTGGGGTGTTAAGGTTAAAGGCGATGAAAAGCATGTAGTGTACGTATGGATCGATGCATTGACAAATTACATTACTGCTTTGGGTTACGGTTCCGAGGATCGCAGTCTGTACGATAATTTCTGGCCTGCTGATGTGCATATTGTCGGCAAAGAAATCGTCCGTTTCCATACGATTTACTGGCCGATCATTCTAATGGCGCTGGGTGAGCCTCTTCCGAAAAAGGTATTTGCTCATGGTTGGCTGCTCATGAAGGATGGCAAAATGTCAAAATCCAAAGGGAACGTTGTAGATCCAGTTACATTAATCGATCGTTACGGCCTGGATGCACTTCGTTATTACCTGCTACGGGAAGTACCGTTTGGTTCGGATGGTACATTCACACCGGAAAGCTTTGTAGATCGGGTTAACTATGATCTTGCTAATGACCTTGGTAACCTGTTGAACCGGACAGGTGCGATGGTAGAGAAGTATTTCGGTGGAGAGCTTCCAGCGTATGAAGGAAATGTAACAGCATTTGATGGTGAGCTTCAAGCTGCGGCAGAGAATACTTATGCCAAAGTAGAAGAAGCGATGGAAAAAATGGAGTTCTCCGTAGCGCTAACAGCGATCGGGATATTTATCAGCCGCACCAATAAATATATTGATGAGACACAGCCTTGGGTGCTTGCTAAGGATGAGAGCAGAACAGCTGAGTTGGCTTCCGTAATGAGACATCTTGTGGAAGGTCTTCGCACCGCTTCCATTCTACTGCAGCCGTTCTTGACGCAAACCCCAGCGAAGATTTGGGAACAGCTTGGCATCGAAGTTGGTGAATTAACGACATGGGACAGCGGCAAGACCTTTGGTCTGATTCCGGCAGGAACAAAGCTGGTGAAAGGCAATCCAATCTTCCCACGCCTGGATGTGGAGCAAGAGGTAGCTTATATCGCCGAAGCCATGGGCGCTGGTAAACCGGCTGCTGAAGCGACCGAAGCAGCACCTGCGGCTCCTGCGTTATCCGAGCCTGAGGAAGAGCATAAAGAAGAGATCGGCATCGACGATTTCGCCAAGGCTGAGCTTCGGGTAGCTCAGGTCATTGCAGCTGAGCCTGTGAAGAAAGCCGACAAGCTGCTGAAGCTGCAGCTGGATCTAGGTTATGAGCAGCGTCAAGTCGTTTCTGGTATCGCAAAGTTTTACACACCGGAAGAGCTGGTAGGCCAAAAAGTGATTTGTATTGTGAACCTGAAGCCAGTGAAACTGCGCGGAGAATTATCCCAAGGGATGATTTTAGCGGCTTCTAAAGGTGATCAGTTAACCATCGCCACAGTTCCAGACAGCATGCCAAATGGAGCTATTGTGAAGTAAGAATCGTTATGTAGAATCTATATATGTATTTGTTATATAAGAAAGGGAATGCTCCTTCAGCCAGCTAGGCTGTGGGAACATTCCTTTTTCAACGTATAAGCAGGGATAAAATTCAGAATCATCTTATTAGGATTTATTGTTGACTTATCGTAATGATTACTATTATACTTCTAATAGTAAAGATTACGATTTGAGAGGGAGATCAATTTAATGGTTGCTATGAAGTCACGAATAAGTCTGCTTATACTTGCATTGGTGCTTGTATTTACACTCACTGCATGTGGACCTAAGAGCAGTGGAAGTATAGTTGAAGGGAAAGTAAATGTTGTAACTACTTTTTATCCTATTTATGAGTTTACTCGGGAAATTGGTGGAGATGATATAAATGCCATTAATCTTCTTCCGGTTGGTGTAGAGCCGCATGATTGGACACCACGCAGTCAGGATATTGTCAATACCTCCAAAGCGCAATTATTCTTGTACAATGGAGCAGGGCTTGAGGGATGGGTTCCTAATTTTCTAAAAGGACTTGATAGCAGCAGTAAAGTGGAAGCTGTTGAAGTAAGTAAAGGTGTTGATTTAATAATGACCGATGAAGATGATGGACATGATCATGGGGGAAGCGGCGAAGAGGATCATCACGAAGATGATGCTGATCATAATAGCCATTCTTCTGAGGACAGCCTTCATACGGACCCACATACCTGGGTAAGTCCGAAATCAGCGATCATCATGGCGCGCAATATAAAAGAAAGCCTTCAATCTGTGGACCCTGAGCATAAAGATGGTTATGAAGAGCGTTACAATAAGCTTGCTGAACGTTTACAGGCTTTGGATAGTAAATTTGAACAGGAGCTTACCAAGCTGCCTAACCACAAAATTGTAGTTTCACACCAAGCTTTTGCCTACCTTGCCCGTGACTATAAGCTTGAGCAGCATGCGATTATGGGATTATCCCCAGACGCTGAGCCGCGTGGACAGGATTTAGTAAACCTGGCGAAGATGGTTAAAGAGGAGAAAATTAAATACATCTTTTTTGAAGAGCTTGTCTCCGATAAACTGGCTAAGACGTTAGCGGCTGAAGCTGGTGTGTCTACTATGGTTCTTAATCCTGTAGAGGGTCTTACTGCGGAGCAAGAAAAGAACGGGGATAACTACTTCACCTTGATGGAGAAAAATTTGCAAAATCTGATTATGGCTTTACAATAAAAAGGAAAGTATAAGGAAAAGGCGGTGCTAAAGCATGCAATCGGTATCCTTGGACTGCCATCAGCATATCATCGATATACAGGATCTTTCTTTTTCATATGGTGAACAGAAGGTGATCTCAAATCTTAACTATAGTGTAAGAGAACGAGACTTCCTTGGTATCATTGGTTCTAATGGCGCTGGTAAAACAACACTGATGAAGATGATCGTCGGTTTGCTTCCGGCAAGCAGTGGTGAAATCAAACTATTTGGAACGCCTGTCCGCAAGTTTAAAGACTGGGAACGGATAGGTTATGTTCCACAAAAGAACGCCTTCAACCCGCTGTTTCCAGCAACGGTGCGTGAAGTAGTGCTATCTGGTTTGTACAACAACAAGAATCTTATTCGAAGAGTATCTAAGGCTCAGCATCGTCAGTGCGAAGATGCACTTGAAGTGATGCGGATACAGGATATTGCGGAGAAAAGAGTAGGCCAGCTGTCGGGCGGCCAGCAGCAGCGTGTATTTCTAGCACGTGCGTTGATCAACCATCCGGATCTGCTGATTTTGGATGAGCCTACAGTCGGTATTGATGCTGAATCACAAGCAGGATTCTTTGAATTAATTACACATATGCACGCCCATCATCATATGACATTCCTAATGGTGTCGCATGATATTGACATGATTAAGAATTACTTAGGGAATGAACCTGTGCAAACGAACGGTAAGATTAACTTTTTCTCCCGTCATTCTCATGATTTGCAGAATTGTACAGAGGAGAACCTGCAGCACACGCTCTCTTAGGTCATAGTTAAACTCTGGTAGTAAAAGGGAACACTCGATTATTGGGGGCGTACATAGAGCATCGGATATGTTCAGTAACCCCACCTCCTACGGCAGTTGCACTTGACGGGTGTCCAGAGGGCAGAGCCCTTGGGGCCCTCCCTTAGGAGGGAGGGTTTGGGAGGAATCGAAAAAAGATTTTAATAAAAGCTTTTAAAAATGTTTCAATTGTTCTACGGAGGAGAGTTAAAGTTGGAAATTCTATTTAGCGATTTTTTTCAGCGAGCGCTTGCGGGCGGTCTTCTGATAGGCATTACAGCGCCGCTTATAGGCGTTTTTCTTGTGCTCAGACGTTTATCTATGATTGGGGATACGCTGGCTCATGTTACGATTGCCGGTGTGGCACTTGGTTTTTTGACAGGATTTTACCCGCTGGGAGCAGGTCTTATTTTTGCAGTGGTGGCTTCCTTCGCGATAGAGAAGCTGCGCAAGGCTTATAAGAGTTATGCAGAGCTCTCGATAGCCATAATAATGTCGGGCGGAGTGGCTTTAGCCTCACTCTTTTTCACTTTAGGAAAAGGTTATAATGCAGATGTTATGAGTTACTTGTTCGGTAGCATTTATACGCTAGACAATACCGATTTAATCGTAGTAGGGATCGTAACGATAGCAGTTGTAGTAGTAGTATCTCTGTTCTTTAAGGAGTTCTTCTTACTTAGCTTTGAAGAGGATGCTGCGAGTGTCAGCGGACTCCCAGTGAAGCTGCTTAACATGTTGATTACCATTCTGACGGCGCTTGTAATCAGTACTGCGATTAAAATTGTTGGATCTTTGCTAGTATCAGCTCTACTGACCATTCCGGTGGCCATCAGCTTATTGTTATCTCGAAGCTTTAAATCCTCAGTCATTCTATCCGTCATCATTTCGGAAATTGCTGTTGTAGGCGGATTAGTGGTTGCAGGAGTTTGGAATCTGGCCCCTGGTGCAACCATTGTGCTTTTACTCATATCACTATTAGTGTTGACTTTGATCGGTAAAAAGGGTTTGCCAGCATAAACAGCGAATAAAATATAGGGTATGCCCTGAAGTGATTCGAATGCTGGAAGGAGAGCCGCTACCTTGTCTAATATCAATGCAGGAATAGCCTTAGCAGCAGGGGTAGCATCATTTATATCACCCTGCTGCTTACCGCTTTATCCCTCTTATTTATCGTATATTACCGGATTATCCGTTCAGCAATTGAAGTCAGGCAGCAATACCAAAGAGGTCCGTATACGCACAATAACCCATACATTGGCATTTATTTTAGGTTTTTCAGCGGTTTTTTACACCTTAGGATTTGGTGCAGGACTATTTGGACAATTTTTTAATGGACAGCGTGATCTGATCCGGCAATTATCGGCGATTTTGATTATTGTGATGGGATTATTTTTGCTTGGGATCTTTCAGCCGCAATTTCTACTTCGCGAACGTAAGCTTGATTTAAAATGGAAGCCGGCGGGTTATGTGGGATCCTTTATTTTTGGTATCGGTTTTTCAGCGGGCTGGTCTCCATGTATTGGACCGATTCTGACTGCGATTATCGCACTTTCCGCCAGTGAGCCTGGCACGTGGTTTACGTTAATTACGGCTTATAGCATAGGGTTCGCATTGCCATTCTTTGTCTTAGCCTTCTTTCTTGGAGGAGCCAGACGTATCCTTAAATATTCAAATGTGCTGATGAAGATTGGTGGCGTTCTCATGGTATTTATGGGTGTTCTGCTCTTTACAGATCAAATGTTTCGGATCACAGTTTGGCTACAGGGAATTACACCAAATTGGCTCATTTTTTAAGTGAAATAATCAATTCCTGCTTCTGGAAAATGTTCGAATATCCGCTCTGTGATAAACTCTCGCAGGGCGGTTTGCTGTTCATCTGGATAGACATATTTATTTTGTCCCCAGCGTCCCCATTTCTTCTTACGCTTCTCCATGTCCATTTCTAGCTTGGATTTGGGGTAGCGCTTCTCTATAACCGTCTTAGCGGTTTTGGTGAATCGATGCTGAATCATTTCGAAGGTTAATCCTTTTCCGACTTCAGGGGGGAGGGTCTGGGCTAACTTGGCCAGTAGCTCAGCATAACCTTCTTGCCAGCCGTCATACCAAATAATTGGAGCAATGATAAAGCCAAGAGGATAACCCGCCCGTGCTACCTTTCCAGCGGCTTCAATACGCTCCTCAAAGCGGGAGGTGGCAGGCTCGAAATTTTTAATTACATAATCTGCGTTCACGCTGAAGCGAACTCGGGTATGTCCGTTATGTTCCAAAGCAAGCAGTGGTTCAACATGTTGGTATTTGGTCACAAAGCGCAGACGGCCAAGGGGTTCTTTTGCCATAAATGTAATCAGTTCTGCCAGAGAGCCGGTAATATGCTCAAGTCCTAAAGGATCTGATGTGCAGGCAGCTTCAAAAGTGGTGATTTCTGGATTGCGCTCCTCAATATATTTTTTGGCAGCATCTATAATGTCATCTGTGTTTACATATACGCGAATGTAGGGCTTTGCTCCTAAGGTAGTCTGCAAATAGCAATAATGGCAGTGCCCCATACAGCCGGTGGCAATGGGAATAGCATAATCAGCCGATGGCTTGGATTGGTCAAATTTCAAAGTTTTGCGTAGGCCGACAACAAGCGTTCTTTTGGCAATTTTATATTGCTCGACCTCAGTTTCACCAGGGAAATTCATAATACGATTATGTGATGTGGTCATACGATATGGGATATTGTTAGCCTTTACCCATTCCATTATTTTTTCACCTTTAGGGTAATTTAAAGCATTCGGTTCGAAGAAAACAAGCTCTGGAAGAAAAAGTGCAGTAGGTTTTCTGGGTCTTTTTACAGTAGAGGGCTCTGGCGTCACTATAGTCATAAATTCACGCTCCTTTTGAATGACGAGTATGTTTATTATGTCTAACTCAGCCCCAATAGAAGCATGGCAAACATGTGCAACTCATCTGTAAGTTCCTTTGAAGGACTTGCCAAGGTGCGTTAGAAACATGTATCATTGTTAGAGCAAGGTTTGGCCCGGCGCCATGCTCATTATAGAAAAGAGGTAAAGTTTAATGCCAACACCCAGCATGGAGGATTATTTGGAGCGCATATACAAGCTCATAGATGAGAAAGGTTATGCGCGGGTCTCGGATATTGCCGAGGGACTGGAAGTACACCCCTCCTCTGTGACCAAGATGATCCAAAAACTGGATAAGGACGAATATCTCATCTATGAGAAATATCGTGGGCTTGTCCTAACCAACAAAGGGAAAAAAGTAGGAAAACGTCTGGTTGATCGCCATCAACTATTGGAGGAATTCCTCGGATTGATCGGAGTACAGCAGGAATACATTTATAATGATGTTGAAGGAATCGAGCATCACTTAAGTTGGGATTCGATTACGCGTATTGAAACATTGGTAGAATATTTCCGCCGCGACGAAGAACGTGTACAGACTTTATATGCGATTCACAACGAACTGACAAGCGATTCTTGAAATGTTTTTCCCGAAACGGATACTGTCCTAAAAGTTATGCGCAGCAAGGCTTTCGTGAGCATAATCAGTGGATAGTATAGCCGTTTCTATTTTGTTTAGTGCAACCTTTCCCAGTTTTTAGCGTCAAAACGGATACAGTCCTTTAAAAATATAAGAGAGTATGAGTTTTATTCGGTACTTCTTATATTTTTTGCAGAGACAGATACCCCCTTTTTAGAAGGAGGCATTCTCTCATCTGCTTGAAGGATTTATCCGTTTTTTCTTATTTTTTGGATACATATTTTTTAGATTTGGGGAGGAATTATGAATTATCGTAAATGGATGTTGAGTTTGTTAGTACTTATGTTGTTTCTGCCTTTATGGTCTCCTGGTGCACGCGCGGCAGCGGTGCAAATTACGATTGAACTGGATGGAGAGGCGCTGGTTAGTGATGTGCCTCCGTATATCACAACTTCCAATGTAACGATGGTGCCAATAAGTGTGATCAGTAAAGGATTAAATGCCGGCGTAGTATGGAATCAAAATAGTAAGACTGTAACGATCACTCAAGGAGAGACGGTTCTTAAGCTGACCAGTGGCCTGAAAAATGCATGGGTAAATGATACTTCGGTAGCGCTGGATACATCCGTGCAGATTAAGCAGGGGCGGGTAATGGTACCCATTCGTTTTGTAAGTGAGCAATTGGGACTGCAGGTGTTATGGGATCAGGTTAATAAGCATATTTCCTTGATCTCCAACACTGAACCACCACAATCTGTCGATCCAGAAAAACCAACGACACCAACGACACCAACAGTGCCGACGTTACCGACTATCCCTGGTGGATCGACTGGTAAGGAGATGAAGGGGGCTTGGATCTCTACCGTATTCAACCTGGACTGGCCTTCAACGTCTTCGGCAGGAAATGAAGCGAAACAAAAGCAGGAGTTTGATAATTTGTTAGACAAGCTAAAGGCTGTTGGCTTTAATGCTGTATTTGTTCAGATTAGACCTTCAGCAGATAGTCTGTATCCATCGACTTTAGTTCCTTGGTCTAAGGTATTGACGGGTACACAAGGGAAGAATCCGGGATATGATCCTCTAAGCTATATGGTCAGTGCTGCGCATTCCCGCGGCATGCAGTTTCATGCTTGGTTCAACCCATTCCGTGCAACGACGGATGCTTCCACCTCAGCGTTAGCAAGTAACCATGTGGCAAAAGCACATCCAGAATGGATTGTGAATGCCGATGGTAAGAAATACATTAATCCAGGTATTCCGGAGGCTCGCCAGCATATCATCGACACGGTGATTGAAGTGGTTAAAGGTTACGATATCGATGGTGTCCATTTGGATGATTACTTTTATCCTTCAAATGTTACTTTTGCTGATGATGCTGCTTATTCTACCTATAATACGAAAAAGCTTTCTAAAGCTGATTGGCGCCGAGATAATATTAATGAATTTGTCCGTCAGTTGGGAGAACAGATTCATAAGGTGAAGCCAAAGGCTTCTTATGGAATCAGTCCTTTTGGAGTATGGCGAAATATTAAAAATGATAGTACAGGTTCGGACACGACTGCAGGGGTATCTGCTTATGACAGCATGTATGCGGATGTTCGGACTTGGATTAAGCAGGGCTGGATTGATTATGTCGCTCCGCAAATTTATTGGAGTTTGTCCTTTAGCACAGCTCGTTATGACAAGTTAGTAGATTGGTGGGTAAAAGAAGTCGAGAATACGAATGTTAAACTCTACATCGGGTTAGCTGGTTATAAGGTCGGAGCCAGTGATCAAAAGGCTGAATGGCAGAGTGGAGATCAAATTATTAATCAGCTCAAATATAATGAGAAGTACGAAGAGGTTGCAGGTAGTATTATGTTTAGAGCGAATGACGTCGTAGTCCGCAATCCGTTCGGACTGTCGAGCTTACTGACCTTTTATTTTAAATCCTAATAGTTTAGCTGTTATTCATAAGGAGTCATGAATGTTCCCCCGTGCTCATAGATAAGCAATAGAATCTATGGGAAACGGGGGATTTTTGTGTATGGAGATTAACGCAGTATTTGAAGGAGGAGGCGTAAAGGGGATTTCTCTTGCGGGAGCAGTTGAAGCTACAGAAAGGGCAGGCTGGACTTTTAAAAGGGTAGCAGGAACCTCCTCAGGTTCGATTGTAGCCACTTTACTAGCAGCGGGCTATGAAGGGGAGGAAATGTGTCGGATAATCCAAGGAACATCCTTTTCATCGTTTCTGAAGCGAGGTCCCATTTATAATACGGCTATCGTTGGTCCTGCACTGCGAGTGTTATTGAAGAAAGGATTATATTCTGGGGAAGCCTTGGAGTCCTGGATAAGAGCATTATTACTGAAAAAGGGGATCATCACCTTCCGTGATCTGCCTGCCGGTAAATTATCTATCATCGCATCCGATATCACAAATGGAAGGATATTGGTCTTGCCAGATGGCTTGGAGCAGTATGGGATCTCTCCGGAGCATTTTGAAGTGGCCAAGGCAGTGCGAATGAGCTGCAGCATTCCTTATTTTTTTGATCCTGTGATGTTAAGACTAAACGGGCAGGCAGCAAGAGGGAAATCCTTTGCCGAGCAGTTTGTGTATGTTGTAGATGGTGGGCTCTTGAGTAATTTTCCTTTGTGGCTATTTGACAGCAAGAATAATGGGAGCAAACAACCTGGGAGCAGAATTCCTACGGTAGGTTATCAAACGGTAGGTAAGACCGATCCACAGCCGCATAAAATTAGAGGGCCATTCAGTATGCTCCAAGCTCTGGTAACCACCATGCTCTCTGCTCATGATGAGAAGTTTATTGAAGGGGATAAATTTGTTCGTACGGTAAAAATTCCTACGCTTGGGATTGGGACGACTCAATTTGAAATTACAAAAGCGCAAAGCGATGAAATGTATGCTGCTGGACTTAAAGCAGGAGAAGATTTCTTTAAGGAGTGGCGACCAAGATAACGAGCGAGGTATCCATATGAGAAAAAAGCATCCCGCACGTTACTTAAAACGTGGAGATGCTTTTTGGAGTTCTTATGAAGTTAGTGATACTTCGGAAGCTGATCGTCATTTTTCCCTTTACTTCCTTCGATCACTTGGAAAGGATAGCTTTTGCGTTTGCCTGGTGCAGCTTGAGTCTTGCGAATTCCTGCTACCTTTGACATGGTTTTCTGGGAAGGCTTCACTTTAACCTTAGATCCACTGCTGCTACGAGCGTATTTGCCTGGTCCCATTTTTTTGTAAGCATAATAAATGATTGCTAACAGTACTAGGGGGAGAATCAGCTTCGACAGCGTAAAGAAGGGCTCAGTCAAGACACCAATCACAAAACCGAAAATCGCAAGCGTAACCGTAATCCAAAAAATTAAAGCATGCCTGATCATAGATCACTCATCCTTTCGCAGGATCCAATATGCCGCCTGACACACTTGCCTCCGAATATCCTCTTGCTTCAATCGCAGCATCAAGCTCACGCATACGGTTAAAAGAGGCAATAGATACTTCTACCTGATCGTCTTTTGGCTCTTTGGTTGTAAGGAGTTGCAGCCACAATCCAGGGTAACCCAGATATTTAAGGCCTGGTACTTCTCTTACCGCATTGGTTCCCTTTAGAACTTCGAACGATACACCAATTACGACTGGCAACAAGATAATCCGCTGGATCACTCGTTCCCAAAGATTATCCCATGGGACTACGGAGTAAATGATCACACCGAGGATAATCGTCAGCATCATAAAGCTACTTCCACAGCGGTAATGCAGACGGCTGTATTTCTGAACGTTCTGAACAGTCAGTTCTTCGCCTGCTTCAAAAGCGCTGATGACTTTATGTTCGGCGCCGTGATACTGGAACAGTCGCTTGATCACAGGTGTTTGAGAAATCGCCCATAAATAGACCAGCAAGAGAATCATTTTGATGCCGCCTTCTATGAGGTTGTGCAGTACGTAGTTATCAAATACATTTTTAAATAAAAAATCCTCTACAAATACCGGAACAAGCGTAAAAATGAGCTTTCCGAACAAGAAGGAGAGAATACCCATTACAGCAACCCCAAAAATCATTCCAAGGCTCCAGCCCTCATCCTTTTTCTTCGGCTTCGCTTTTTCCTTCTCGATATCTTCCGGTTCCAATTCATCTTCAGCGTAGGATTCGGCTGAATAGTTCAAGTGCTTAGAGCCTTTAGCGCTGGCATCTATTATACTGACAAGGCCGCGAAGCAGCGGAATCTTGCGCAGTTTCGTGACCCAGCTCTTATCGCTTTTGGGTACTTCTAAAAATGTGATTTCCTGATTCTTGCGTCGCACGGCTGTTACATTGATATGCTTACCGCCGAACATGACGCCTTCAATGACGGCTTGGCCGCCGTAACTGGGAGTTTCCTGGGACAACCAATTCACCTTCTCGTATTTAATATGATTTATATAATACATTGTAACTAATTTTTGAAGACATTACTAGTTGGATCGCCTTTTGCTGTACATACTATCTTCTAGAGAGAACGAGAGATAAATCGGCATTGAAAATAAAGAAAGCGAGGCAATTTCATGAGCAAATCTCATCAACAACAATCGGGGCATACAAATATTTGGCTTTTTGCACTCGAATTAGGTTTTTTTGCAGGATTAATTTGGGGTGGGCTTCATTGGCTAGTCTATTGGTTCAGTTTTACCAAAGTCAGCCCTGGCTTTATCGCAGAGCCTTTTTTCAGGCATGCGTTTTTGACAACAGCATTTGGACATTTCGTGGGATATATGATGTTTATTGTATTTTCGGTCATCGCCTCCATGCTGTATGTTCTGCTTCTCCGTAAGCTGAAGGGACCTTGGCCAGGCCTGGTCTACGGCGTTTTATGGTGGGCGATTATATTTATTCCTGGTTCGCAGATGTTTCTTATGCAGCCCCCATTCAAGCTGCCGTGGAACACTGTCATTAGTGAGTTCTGCATTTTTCTGCTATGGGGAATGTTCATTGGATATACAGCAGCGATCGAGTATACGGACGAACGGAAGCGTGAGCAAAGTACAGCGCTTGCCTAACGGCGCGAAAAAACTTCTCAAGGGGATATCCCTATGTTAAAATACAATGTGGCTATTTCGAGAGGAGAATGAAAATGGGTAACAAGCGTGTCTCCAAGCTGCGTAAGGTTTTGCAGGATCAAGGATTGGATGCAATGTTGATAACTAGCGGTTATAACCGCCGCTATTTAAGTGGATTTACCGGATCGTCCGGTTATGTACTGGTGACAAGTGATGATTGTTATCTGCTGACTGACTTCAGGTATATGACACAGGCCGCGGACCAAGCAATGGGGGTTAAGGTTGTAGAACATACAACTAAGTTCATTGATACAGTTCGCGAGCTTCTGCCTTCTGGTAAAGAGGTACGTATCGGTTTCGAACAGGATGATGTTTCATTCAGCGCGTACACTTCATATGCAGAAGCACTTAAGCCGGCAGTGTTAGTTCCAATTTCCAAAGCTGTGGAAGACCTTCGTATGTTCAAGGATGAGGAAGAGCTTGCCGTTATGC
Organism: Paenibacillus sp. NPDC058367; assembly: GCF_042723305.1. Taxonomy (NCBI): domain Bacteria; kingdom Bacillati; phylum Bacillota; class Bacilli; order Caryophanales; family Paenibacillaceae; genus Paenibacillus; species Paenibacillus sp. NPDC058367. The sequence continues at coordinate 363,140 of NZ_JBHXIZ010000003.1, read as the reverse complement.
AACGTGCAGCAGATCTTGCCGATGCTACATTCAGTCATATTCTGAACGTGATCAAGCCGGGCATGACTGAGCGCGATGTTGATTTGGAAATGGAATTTTATATGCGTACCCATGGTGCAACTTCTTCATCGTTTGATACGATTGTTGCTTCAGGTGAACGCTCGTCCATGCCACACGGCGTAGCAAGCAGCCGTGTAATTCAAGGCAATGAATTCATTACCCTTGATTTCGGTGCATTACTTGATGGCTATTGCTCAGATGTGACAAGAACCATCGCACTCGGAGCACCGGATCCGAAGCTGAAAGAGATCTATGATATTGTGCTGGAAGCTCAGTTACATACTTTAGCACATATCAAGCCGGGTATGACTGGACGGGAATGTGATGCCTTGGCACGTGATATCATTGCTAGCTACGGATATGGTGAACAATTTGGACACAGCACAGGCCATGGACTTGGAATGGAAGTTCATGAGTGGCCGCGTTTGTCCAAACTTAGCGACGATATTATGCAGCCGGGGATGGTAGTAACTGTGGAGCCTGGTATTTATTTGCCGGGAATTGGCGGAGTACGTATTGAAGACGACATTGTGATCACGGAGAGCGGAATATCACTGCTGACCCATTCGTCTAAAGAATATACAGTACTGTAAGTAAGTGTGATGTATTAGATTGAATATAAATTTTGGAGGGATTTTTAGTGATTTCAGTAAATGATTTTAAAACAGGTTTGACCGTAGAGGTAGAGGGAGATATTTTTACCGTTATTGATTTCCAACACGTTAAGCCAGGTAAAGGCGCAGCATTTGTTCGTTCCAAGCTTAAGAACTTGCGTAACGGTAATACAGTAGAGCGTACATTCCGTGCAGGTGAAACGATTGGCCGTGCTATTATCGAAAACCGTGGTGTACAATATCTCTATGCCAGTGGATCGGACCACGTATTTATGGATAACGAAACTTATGACCAATTCGAATTGTCCGAAAAGCAATTGGAATGGGAATTGAATTTCCTTAAAGAGAACATGACTGTAAACATCGTTAGTTACAAAGGTGAGATTCTTGGGATCAACCTTCCTACCAGCGTAGAGTTGAAGGTTGTTGAAACTGAGCCTGGCGTTAAAGGAAACACGGCTCAAGGTGCTACGAAATCGGCCAAGCTTGAAACCGGACATAGTGTTCAGGTTCCATTGTTCATCAACGAGGAAGACATCTTGCTGGTTGATACTCGTGAAGGTAAATATATCTCCCGCGCGTAGGAAACAGAACAATAACCTGGATATTACCAGAAGAGCCTCCCCGTTTATACGGTGGAGGTTTTTTTATGAACAGTAACGGATAAAGATGCTATGGAAACCTACATTAAAATACTGGAAGTTGAGTAAAATAAGCACAGCTGAAGGGCAGATGCTGACCTTATCTTTTTTTTTCACAGCGGGGAAATTTAATAAATTTTTTATGAAACCATTAACGCAAGGCACTGTTTTCGTATTATACTGATTTAAAGCGGGAAACCGATTAGAAGCAACTACATAGACCGATATGGGGAGTGAATGGGACTTTGTCACTTTATGTTATGAAATTCGGAGGCAGCTCCGTCGGCGACACTGAACGAATGAAACGCGTCGCGGGGCGCATCGCAGACAAGCAAGATGAGGGACATCGCTGCGTTGTGGTTGTATCTGCAATGGGGGATACAACAGATGATTTGATCGATACGGCGAAGCAACTAAACGGGCAGCCGCCCGCACGTGAAATGGATATGTTGATGACGACAGGTGAACAAATCTCCGTCGCTCTATTGTCCATTGCCCTGCATGGGATCGGGCGGAATGCAGTTTCTTATACAGGATGGCAGGCTGGATTCCGAACAGACGAAACTCACGGCAGAGCTCGTATCAATGAAATTGACCCGCGTCGTGTATTAGCGTCTTTGGAGCGTGAACAGATCGTGATCGTTGCAGGCTTTCAGGGAATGACTGTGGACGGTGAGATCACCACATTAGGCCGCGGTGGTTCGGACACAACAGCCGTAGCATTGGCTGCTGCTATTCAAGCAGATGTATGCGAGATCTATACCGATGTAGATGGTATTTACTCCACAGACCCACGTATTGTGAAGACGGCACGTAAGCTGAAGGAAATCTCTTACGATGAAATGCTGGAGCTTGCCAATCTGGGAGCAGCTGTATTACATCCACGTGCAGTGGAGTACGCTAAGCGTCATCAAGTTAAGCTGGTCGTTAGATCGAGCTTTAATCATAATGAAGGTACTGTTGTGAAGGAGGAAATAAGCATGGAGCAGGGAATCGTAGTTAGTGGTATTGCATTTGATAAGAATGTAGCACGTGTCAGTATTCTTGGAGTTCCTGATGTACCAGGTGTACTCGCTCAGGTCTTCGGCAAGCTTGCTGAAGAGGGCGTTAACGTAGATATCATCGTACAAAGTGGTGTTCAGAATGAGCAGGCTGACTTCTCATTTACAGTTTCTCTTGATGAGCTGGATCGGGCGAAGGAAGTAATTAAAGAAATTCATAAAACTTTGCCTTATCGTGAAGTTACCTCCGAGGATAACCTGGTGAAGGTATCCATCGTTGGTGCTGGTATGGTCAGCCATCCAGGGGTAGCGGCTCAAATGTTTGATGTACTCTCCCAAGAGGGTGTAAGCATCAAGATGGTCAGCACTTCTGAGATCAAAGTATCTTGCGTTATTGAATCAGGCAATTTGCCATCAATCATACAGGCGCTTCATACCGCCTACAATCTCGATACAACAGAGCAGGCTTTTGTCGGAGGTCCTAAAGATCGCCGATAAGAGCTGCTGAGTAAACAAAGAGGGATGCCTTACAGCCAAATGGCTGCGGGCATCCCTTTTCATTTATATAACAGCAAGGGAGGTAGGTCCCTGAATTTATCCTAATCGTTTGAACCGGCCCTGAATCTCTACAGTCTCCACAACGTTGACGAAGGAGCTTGGGTCTGCCTCAAGAATAGTTCTCCGCAGATTTGCAAGTTCATACCGAGTCGTTACAGTCATTAGCATGGTATTTCCCTCATGACTGTATCCACCCTCTGCATTGACGACAGTGATGCCATGAGGTAACTCTCTTAGACGGGTTAACATCATCTCCCGTTCTTTGGTAACGATAAAGCAGGTCAGCTTCACATGGCGAATATGGATCATATCGACTACTCTACTCTTTACAAAAATACAGAGCATAGCGTATAAGGCGGAATCCCAGCTTTTAAAGAAGCCTAAACTCAGAATAACTAATCCATCCATTAAGAACATGATATTCCCCATGGGAATATCCCGTTTACGTGAAATAATCGAGCCTAATATATCAAATCCCCCAGAAGAGCCCCCAGTACGGAGAGAAAAACCAACGCCCCCAGCAATAATTACTCCGCCGAAAATACTTGCAAGAATGGGGTCCTTGGTCATTTGCACCTCAGGAATAATGGTAATGAACCAGGTGGTGGCCACGACGGAAAGCAAGCTTAGTAAGATGTACTTTTTCCCCACTGCAATAAATCCCCAGACAATTAAAGGAAGGTTTATTACAAAATAAAGCTTAGAAATGTACTTCGGATCCGTTAAATAACCGACGACCGAAGCCACCCCTGCTACCCCACCGCTCAGAAGCTGATGAGGAATTAGAAACAATCGCATCCCGCTTGCAATTAAAAAGGCTGAAAAAATAATGATAGCTACTTCCTTGAGTGGTCTGACTACGGTCCGCATGTTTTGCGGTAACCCGTAACTTCGAACTTGCATGACACAAATCCCCTCTTTTTCTTATGTCTTTATAGTCTGCTCTTTTTGAAAATATAAACCCACTATATTTCCAATTAACAAGGATACCACAGATGGAAGTGTTCGTAAAAAATAATTTTATCGTACTGATTATATTTATTTATATAGGTGTGTACTATGAACTCTTTCACAGTTGGACTTGCAATTCTGTCATTTCTCCTTGTCTAAAGTGAGTAATTATCGCATATCCATGGATAAGAGAAGGACAAACAAGCCCTGAATATCATTCTGTATGAAATAGTAAAAGTTAGGAGTGGAGTGGATTGGACAAGTATGTAAGCTGGATGGCGACTCTTCGACTGTTCTCGGGTAGTGCGGAGATTATAGCTGCACTGATTATGCTGCGGTTGAATCAGGTAGACAAGGCGCTTGCAGTCAATTCTGGACTAGCTTTGGTAGGCCCGACGATCTTGATATTGACGACAGCGATCGGACTTACAGGGATGGCTCAGCAGTTGTCCTGGAGCAAACTGGGCTGGGTCGGTTGCGGTGTAGCCTTTCTCTTAATCGGGATTCTAAAAAAATGATAGATGATAGGCATATTGAGCGCGTACAAGCATAAATATGGAATAAAGCAATTAGATAGAGGACAACTTGGGGGTACTTTGTATGGCAGATGATTGGTTGCAATTGTTTCCTGAAAAAGTAAGAGCACTATTAAAGTGCCTTCCCCTTCCGCTACTTGGAATGGTGGAAGAGATTCGGGTCCGTGAAGGTCGTCCGCTGGAGATTAACTATTCAGGTAAATATCACTTTCTTAGAGCAAATGGCAGCGTAACGCAAAGGCCGGAAGAAGCCTATAGGCCGGATCGGGAGGACACTCATAGACTGCTAGATCTGATTAGCAACCATTCACTATATACGATGGAAGAAGAGCTGAGAAAGGGATTTATTACGATTCCTGGCGGCCATCGAATAGGACTTGCTGGTCGGACGGTGCTGAGTGGTGGTGGTGTGGAGCATCTACGCGACATTACAAGCTTCAATGTCCGCATAGCCCGTGAGGTTCCCGGAGTCGCGGATAAAGTGCTACCTTATCTGCTGGACAAGGGGAGGCAACGAATGATGCACACCTTGATCCTCTCGCCTCCACAGCACGGGAAGACAACACTTCTTCGCGATATCGCAAGACAAATCTCCTTAGGAGATTTGGGGAAACGTGAAGGCGGAAGACCCGGTATGAAGGTGGGGATTGTCGATGAACGTTCTGAAATTGCCGGAAGCAGACGCGGGATTCCCGCCTTTGATGTTGGTCCGCGCACAGATATCCTCGACGGCTGTCCCAAAGCTGAAGGCATGATGATGATGATTCGTTCCTTGTCACCGGATGTATTGATCGCTGATGAGATTGGTCGTCCTGAAGACGCTGAAGCAGTCACTGAAGCGCTGCATGCTGGAATATCAGTCGTTGCTTCGGCTCACGGTAAAGAAGTAATAGAACTGGCTCGTAGACCCGGGCTTGGCGGGCTATTGGAACAAAAGATGTTCGAAAGATACGTCATTCTGCATCGCTCAGAAGCAGGACTCTCCTTTCGTGTTCTGGATGGACAGAAACGCGGATTACTTCTTATCTCACCCGGGGATCGATTAGGTGGTGATTTACATGCTTAAGCTATTCGGTGCCGTTCTGATTGTGCTGGCTGGTACGTTAGCAGGGCTCCAATTTGCAAAACAATATGCAGACAGGCCAAGACATATCAGAGGCTTGATAGCAGCGCTACAGCGGCTGGAAACAGAAATTATGTACGGCTTTACCCCATTGCCTGAAGCTATGCGGCGCATTGGGATTCAGTCTAAGGAACCGCTCAAAACGTTGTTTATTAAAACAGCTGAGGAGATGAGCCCACCCCATGATCGAAGTGCCCAGGATGCCATTCAGAGGGCTATGGACTCGCATTGGAAGTCTACCGCATTGAAGGGGACAGAAAAAGAGATTCTCCGCCAGCTCAGTTGTACTCTCGGTACAAGCGATAGGTCCAATCAGAGCACTCATATCGCGTTAGCATTGCAGCAATTGAAGCAGGAGGAGTCGGTGGCCAGAGAGGATCAAGGCAAATATGAAAAATTGAGTAAAAGCCTGGGTCTGCTGCTTGGAGCATTGATCGTCATTTTGATCTTTTAGCGAGGTGCCAGGAATGAATATTGAAGTCAATGCGATTTTTCAAATTGCCGGCATTGGCATAATTATCGCCATGATACACACGGTGCTTAAACAGATGGGAAAAGAAGATTTCGCACATTGGGTTACCGTAATCGGGTTCGTCGTCGTGCTATTTATGGTTATTCGAATGCTGGACGGACTGTTGCAGGAAATAAAAACGATCTTTCTTTTTCAATAGGCGTGCTATGGAGATCATTCAAGTTGTTGGAATAGGGCTGATATCGACCATATTGATTCTCGTGCTGAAGGAACAAAAACCGATGTTTGCCTTTCTCCTCGCTACTGCCACAGGGATTCTGATCTTCCTGTTTCTAATCGGCAAGATTGGAATGATACTTTCCACACTGGAGCGGGTGGCAGAGTCATCGGGGATGGAAATGATCTATTTGAAGACCGTGTTCAAAATCATCGGAATTTCATATATCGCTGAATTTGGAGCACAGATTGTGCGTGATGCAGGGCAGGAATCGATTGCTTCCAAAATAGAGCTCGCCGGAAAAGTCCTCATTATGGTACTAGCTGTACCCATTATCAGCATCATTATTGAAACGGTCATGAAGCTGCTGCCTGCTTAAAGCAATTGAAGGAAGCTAAGCAACGATTAGGGAGGAGAAGTTATGCAAAAGTGCAGTGTTTTTCGTCCTCCAAAATTAAAAATAATACTGCTGCTGCTCCCATGCTTCTTCATTCTATGGTTTGCAGGTACAGCTCAGGTGGCCATAGCTTCTCCAGCAACTCCAGCACCTGGATCGGGGAACTCCTCCCCAGTAGACCAGTGGGTCAAGGGTCAGGTGAACAATCTGCCAACAGATAAGGTGGAGTCGTACTGGGATCAACTGATGAAGGATTACGGAGGTTTTTTTCCAGACGGGGCAACACCATCACTTATGGACATGCTGCTTCCAGGGGATAAGGGACTCAGCTTACAAGGTGTATTATCTGGGCTTCTTGGATTTATGTGGCATGAGGTGCTGTACAACGGAAGGCTGCTGGTCACGATTGTCATGGTCAGTGTGCTCAGCATGATACTGGAGACGCTACAAACCGCTTTTGAGCGAAAAACGGTCAGCAAGGTGGCTTATACGCTCTGTTATATGGTAGTGCTCGTTATTGCCGTGAACAGCTTCAATATCGCTATAGGTTATGCGAAGGATGCTATCGACCGGATGATTGATTTTATGATGGCCATGATTCCGCTACTGTTCGCGTTACTAGCTTCCATGGGGAACATTGTTACCGTCTCGGTCACACATCCACTAATTGTTTTTATGATTCATACCGTTGGCACACTGATCCACACCATTGTCTTTCCACTATTATTCTTCTCGGCGGTGCTGCATCTCGTAAGTGCATTGTCGGAGAAATACAAGCTGACCCAGTTGGCGAATCTGCTAAGAAATATCGGAGCTGGATTACTAGGAGTACTGCTCACTGTGTTCCTCGGTGTGATTTCAGTCAGGGGAATTACGAGTTCAGTGACAGATGGTGTTACGATCCGGGCCGCTAAATATATTACAGGCAACTTTGTTCCGGTCATCGGAAAAATGTTCGCAGATGCAACAGACACAGTGATCTCAGCTTCACTCCTGGTGAAGAACGCTATTGGGCTATCCGGAGTGATCATCATTTTGTTCCTTTGCGCTTTTCCGGCGATCAAAATTCTGGTGCTTGCTCTGATCTACAATGTAGCTGCTGCTGTAATGCAGCCATTAGGAGAGACGCCGATTGTGGTCTGCCTCCAGACCATCGGAAAAAGCATGGTGTACGTATTCGCTGCTTTGGCAGCTGTATCGTTAATGTTTTTTATGGCCGTCACGATCATGCTAACCGCTGGCAATTTAACCGTCATGATGAGGTGAGCTTGAAGGCTATGCTAACAAAACTTAGCGGGTGCTTACGAAGCTAGTTTTGTACGAAGAAATTCTCTTAAGGCTATGCTAACAAAACTTTTAGGAGGGAAACGATGAGCTGGTTGGGCGATTGGCTACGAGAGATCATACTTGTCGTGCTGCTAGCATCATTCGTTGAATTACTGCTCCCAAGCAAATCCATGGAGCGTTATGCAAGGCTGGTGCTGAGCCTCCTGATCTTACTTACCATGCTTAGCCCGATCGTTTCTCTCCTTAAAGGTGACGCAATAGCCGAGCTGAGTATAGCCATGGGGCGTCAGGAGAAAGAGGGAGGCTTATTCACAGGAGGGGGAAGTGGAGATCCCTCTTTGGAAAAGATTCTGGCAGATGGTCAAAAGCTTGCGCAAGGGCGACAGGATCAAAGTCTAAAGCTGGCCGCAGAAGAGGTTGCTGAGCAAATGAGGGAGCAGATCATCAGCGAGACCGGCAAACGCGGGGTTAATGTCACTGTAACGCTCGGCATGGGGAAATCCGGCGGCTCTGGTAATGAAGATATTCCTGTCATCTCTGCAGTGAAGGTCTCAATGTCCCAAGCAGCAGCTAATTCCATAGGGGCTTCCGGTACTTCCAGCGCAGCCGCTGCTCCGCCGATTGCAATCGCTCCTGTAGAGCCTGTAGAAGTAAAGATCGGTACGAATCCAGAAAATGGATCAGCTTCTGCAGATGAGCCCAAAGCAGTGAACGGAAATGTAACAGAAAATAACACGCCTTCAAGTGAAACGGAGTCCATCGTAAAGCTGTTGGAACAAAAATGGGATTTGGATCCCAAAGTAATCCAAGTGGATGGCGGCGTTGTGAATAACATCAAGTTATGAGTCTGTAGCTTCTAAACTATCAATGTTAGGAGGGATAGGAGTGGGCAATTGGCTGAAAAAGCTGGAGCAATGGGCTGGGGGTGGGGCTGGCAGTCCGAAGAGAAGTCATACTTTCCGCTGGCTAATCATTCTGGGTCTGCTGGGCGCAGCGATTATGCTGTTTAATTCCTTCGTCAATGTGAAGAAGATTGATAACGAGAATACGGGGCGTGAGCCACCGTTGAATCAGTCCTCCCAAACGGCGCTGGTGCAGAGTGATACTGGAGCGACTAACTCGTTCGAGAGTATTGAACAGACACTGGAGAACCGGACGAAGGAGATTTTGGAAAAAATCGTTGGTGTCGGTACCGTTGATATCATGGTCACTGTGGAATCCACGGAAGAAATTGTCGTGGTGCGAAATATGAACGACTCCCAGCAGCTTAGTGAGGAGACGGATGCCAGTGGTGGAAAACGTCACACGACACAATATACGAGGGATGGCGAAATCGTAACCTACTCGCAATCGGGTGATGAAACACCTATTGTGACGAAGCGGATTAAGCCTCAGGTACGCGGCGTACTGGTAGTTGCCAAAGGTGCAGAGAACAAAGTCGTTCGTGGACTTATCGAGCAGGCTATCGAAAAAGGCTTGAATGTCCCAATTCAGCGCATTTCAGTAGTACCACGCAAACAAGAGTAGCAGGAGAAAGTCAAGAAGTGAGTGCTTCCGAAGCAGCCACTAGATTAAATTTTAGGAGGAATTAAGAATGAACGGCAAAAGACAAACAATATGGTTGGTTTCTATGCTCAGTTTGATGGTTGTACTCTCGGCATACTATTTATTTACTGAAGATTCAGGTGCATCGGTTCCAAAAGACACAGCAGGAACTATGCAGGTAGACTCCTTGAAAAAAGATACAGCAAACGCAGCATTACCAACGGTTGGCGACAAAGGCATCGTTGTGAACGAAGTTGTCAATCAAGGAGATGTTGTTGCTGATGGAGGCGTTGTAGATAACGCTAGCGGCACTACAGCCACTGACGATAGTGCAGCCACTGCAACTACTGATGACAGTGCAACTACAGCGGTTAAGGATGATAGCAGTAAAGCAGCAGACAGCGGTAACTCTGAGAAAGCTTCTACGGACACTGCTGCAAAAGACTCCAGTAAAACTTCTGACACAGCAACTAAGGACACAGCAGTTAAGGATACAGTAACTAAGGATACAGTAACTAAGGATACGGCAGCTAAGGATACAGCGGCTACTACAACATCCAAAACCCCTGCTAAGAATGATAAAGAAATCCTGGATGAAGTAGCTTCACAAAGTGTATCGGCGAGCAGCATGTTCACTAACTACCTGTATGAACGTGAGCAAAAGAATCTAAAGAGCCAACAAGACTTACTGGCTTTGATTAACGATATGGAGAAGACGCCTGCTGATAACGCAGTTGCTCAAGAACAGCTCCTTAACCTTGAAGAAAAAGAATCTAAAATTACGGGCATCGAAGAACAGCTTCAACAAAAATATGGGGAAGCCATCGTGAAGGAAGAAGCTGGGGACAGCTATAAAGTAGTCGTCCTGAGTGACAAGCTGGATGTAAAACAAGCGGTTAGCATCGTTGATCTCGTAATGAAGGAACTGAGTGTGTCTCAGGATAAAGTTAGTGTTCAATACGTTTCCGAGAAATAATAAGACGTGAAATTATAGGAAAAATGACGAAAGAGCTCGGGTTCTCCCGGGCTCTTTCCATTTCTAGCGTTTATGATATAATACATAAAGTTATCTTGTCCGCTTAAGAAGTGGCTTCGAGAGAAAGCTGAAGGAGTGAACTAATGTATGTTCAAGTTGAGCGAAATTAAGGAATTAATTAAATTGCTGGACCAGACCTCCTCTGTACATGAGTTGGAGATCGAAAGCGAAGGAATGAAGCTTGCAATTCGCAAACCGGATCGCCCTGAAGCTGATGGAACAGCAGTACAGGCGACTCCTTATAATGCCTATCCCTTTACGCCTGCCCCGCAGCCGCAGAGCGTGCAGCAAGTGTCCTATCCAGTAATCAGTGAGGTTCCTCCAGCGCAGCAGCCACAAGCCGTCGCAGAAGGCAAACTACATAAAATTGTATCTCCAATGGTGGGAACATTTTATAGTGCCGCTTCTCCGGAAATGCCATCGTTTGTTAATGTTGGAGACCGTGTTGGTGAGAAAACAACGGTATGCATTATCGAAGCGATGAAGCTGATGAATGAGCTGGAAGCGGAGATTAAAGGTGAAATCGTGTCCGTACTGGCCGAGAATGGTCAGCTTGTAGAATACGGTCAACCACTATTCTTGGTTAAACCGGAATAAATACCGCAGATTACTTATGGAGCGGAAGCTTCGCAAAACTTTGGGAGGAAACGCATGAACATTCAAAAAGTGTTGATTGCCAACCGCGGCGAAATCGCGGTCCGCATTATTAGGGCCTGCCGAGAACTGGGCATTTCCACCGTCGCGGTCTATTCGGAACCCGACCGGGATTCACTGCATGTCCGGTTGGCTGATGAAGCTTACTGCATCGGTCCGATGCCGTCCAAGGACAGCTATCTGAACTTTACAAATATTATGAGTGTAGCCACCTTAACAGAATGTGATGCCATCCATCCTGGTTATGGATTTTTAGCTGAGAATGCAGATTTTGCAGAGATTTGTGAATCTTGCAATATTATCTTCATTGGGCCATCTCCAGATGCAATCAACCGTATGGGTGATAAAGCTGTGGCGAAGGAAACCATGAAGCTGGCTGGAGTTCCGATCATCCCGGGCTCAGATGGCCTTGTAGGTGATGTTGAGGAAGCCGTCATGCTGGGTCGTGATATCGGATACCCGATTATCATTAAGGCTACCGCAGGTGGCGGGGGTAAGGGCATTCGGATTGCTGAGGACGAGGAATCATTGGTGAAGCAGATTACTGCTGCACAACAGGAAGCGCAGAAGGCGTTCGGCAACGCTGGTGTATATTTGGAAAAGTACCTTACAGGTATGAAGCACGTAGAAATTCAAATTATTGCAGATAAGCATGGTAATGTAGTGCATTTAGGTGAACGCGACTGTTCCGTACAGCGTCGTCGCCAAAAGCTGATTGAAGAGGCACCTTGTTCTGTACTTACACCGGATATCCGTGAAGCGATGGGGAATGCAGCAGTTCGTGCAGCACTCGCTGTGAATTATTCGGGAGCGGGAACGCTTGAATTCTTGCTTGGACCGGATGGACAGTTCTACTTCATGGAGATGAATACTCGTATTCAGGTAGAGCATCCGGTAACGGAAATGGTTACGGGTGTGGATTTGATCAAGGAAATGATTTCGGTTGCAGAAGGAAATCCTTTGTCATTTACACAGGAAGATATCGTGATTAATGGCTGGTCGATTGAATGCCGTATCAATGCGGAAGATCCAGAACGTAATTTTATGCCTTCACCAGGTAAAATCGGCTTTTATTTGCCGCCTGGAGGTCTCGGTGTTCGTGTAGACAGCGCGGCGTACCCTGGGTATACGATTTCCCCTTTCTATGATTCTATGATTGCAAAGCTGATTGTATGGGCACCCACACGTCAGGAAGCGATTGCAAAGATGAAGCGTGCCTTGGCTGAATTTGCCGTGGAGGGAATCCATACTACGATCCCTTTCCATCAGAAACTGTTGGAGCATCCTGTATTTCTGGATGGTAATTTTGACATCAAGTTTCTGGAAGAGTATGAAATTTAGGACGACTTCGCTTTGTTTGTCATAAAGTTCGTCAAATGATATAGTATGTTTAATAAGAGACGTGCTTTACGCTTGAATTTATGAGAATCTTTGTTGAAAGGTGTGAAGTCTAAAATGAGTACATTGCCGACAGAATACGAACGGACAGAAATCGGTGAGATCCAGATTGCTCCTGAAGTGATCGAGGTGATCGCAGGTTTAGCGACCGTTGAGGTTAAAGGTGTAGCTGGCATGAGCGGTGGTTTCGCCGGTGGTATTGTTGAGCTTCTCGGACGTAAGAACTTGTCTAAAGGAGTTAAAGTAGAGGTTGGACAACGCGAAGCTGCAGTGGATGTTTCTGTAATCATTGAATATGGTAACCGTCTTCCTGAAGTGGCTGCTGAAATTCAGCGTAATGTTAAGCGTTCCATCGAGACTATGACTGGTCTGACTGTTGTGGAAGTGAATGTGCATATTCATGATGTACAATTCAAGAACAACAACACTGTAGACAAGAACGAGGAAGCTGAAACGGTTCTTCGCGTGAAATAACAGTCGTCGTTCTTCCATAAACCCCCGACAGTAAAGTCGAGGGTTTACTCTAATTTAAGGAGGTTATGAGACTCGTGGCAAAAATTTTGGACAGACTTTTGCTGTTTGTCTACAGCTTAAGTATCGGAATATTATCTGTTATTGCCATCCTCCTCTTGAGCGGTGCTATTCCTAAAACTTTGGAGATTGAGAATGGACCAGCAGCTTATATTACTGCAATTGTAGTAGCAGTTGTCTTGTTCCTTCTGAGCATCCGATTTTTCTATATCTCTTTGCGTCGTGATCGCGCTTCTTTACCTTCTGTTGATCAGCGTACAGAGTATGGGGATATCCAGATTTCAGTGGAGACCATTGAGAATCTGAGTCTGAAGGCTGCCGGTAAAGTGAAGGGAATCAGAGATCTCAAATCGCGTATTCGCGTTTCTCAGGCGGGCCTTGAAATTACAATTCGCGCAGTAGTGGATGGTGAACATTCATTGCCGCTACTAACCACAGAAGTGCAACGTCAGGTGCATGATTTTGTGCAGGAGACAACCGGTATTCCGGTTGCTGATGTGTCTGTATACATTGCTAACCTCACGCAGTCTCCAAGCTTCAAAAGTCGAGTGGAATAGAGGTGAATTTCCCTTATGTCTTGGAAAGAAGTATGGGAAAGTCACGGGGGTAGAATCGCCGGAGTGACTTTCGGCATTGGTCTAGGTTTGATATATTTAATTTGCGGTTTTTGGGATATGTTGTTCTTTGCACTGGTAGTGTTCATCGGATATACGTTCGGCAAAAGAAAGGATAACGCAGAGGCTCCCCTGTTTCAGTGGCAGGAGCTGATTACGCGTCTATCCGGACGCTGGCGTCCCTTCAAGTGAACCGCGATAGTCTTTTTCCCGGAGCAGGAAGCCGTAAGTTTGTGTTGTCCAATGCCCCTGGAAGAAAGACTTTGCGGTTTTTTTAATTGTGAAAGATATCTTTAACGGACATCGGACAATAATCCTCTAAGGATTAGGGATAGAATTCGAAGGATTTGGGCTTAAAATAATTATAGGCGATGTCATTAAAGTCTGAATTATTATCACACTTGAGGTGTGAAGTTATATTTATGGTTGCCCGACGTTATAGAAGTTTGAGTAAAGATGTTAATGCGATATAAGATTTTAGGAGGAACACATGAAAAGACGTATAGCGAGAGAGATTATTGTCCAAAGCCTGTATCAGATGGAAATGAACGATGTAGAGAGCGCGGAAGCTGTGGAAATGCTGCTGGAGGAAGCTTCAGAGGAGAATGAAACAGAGCGTGTAATTACGGACGAAATTCAGCTTAAGCACTATGTGGTGGAGCATGTAAACGGTGTGTGGGAGCACAAGGTTGCAATTGACGATATGCTTGAGCATTACTTGAAAGGCTGGCAAATGAGCCGTCTGTCACGTGTGGATCGTCAAATTTTACGTCTTGCGGCGTATGAAATGGTGTTCGCGAATGATGTTCCGGCTAAGGTTGCTGTGAATGAGGCTATAGATTTGGCCAAGCATTTTGGAACGGATGATTCCGGTAAGTTTGTAAACGGTGTGCTTGGTAAGATGATCCAGGAGATAGATACAATTAAAGCTGACCATTCTTAATTTTAAAAAAATATAAGCAAGTATAAGTTATTCACCTATTCTTTATGTTTTATATTTCTCGCATAAACGCTTACCGTCCACATAAGGACGCCGAAGGCGTTTATGCTTGTACAATAGTAAAGTATATAAAAGGGGAGAGACTATCATGACAGCAGCAATCATCAGTGGTAAACAAGTATCTGAGGAAATTCGTATTGGTATTGCCCAGGAGGTTGCTGAACTGGCGAAACGTGGCGTGAAGCCCGGTCTGGCAGTAATTCTAGTAGGTGAAGATCCAGGATCACAAGTTTATGTTCGCAACAAGGAAAAATCTTGTATCAGCCTTGGTTTCCATTCGGAAGTGCATAAACTGGATGAGTCTACTACTCAAGAAGAATTGCTGGCTCTCGTAGCGCAGCTTAATGGACGCGATGATATTGATGGGATTCTAGTTCAACTTCCATTGCCTAAGCATATTGAGGAAAAAGCTGTTATTGATGCGATCTCCGTGGAGAAAGACGTTGACGGCTTCCACCCTGTAAATGTAGGTAACCTAGTGATTGGTGCTGACAGTCTGCTTCCTTGTACACCTGCAGGTGTAATTGAACTAATCAAACGTACAGGAACAGGAATGGCTGGTAAACATGCTGTGGTCATTGGCCGCAGTAATATTGTAGGTAAGCCAGTGTCTTTGTTATTGCAACGTGAGAATGCTACTGTGACGATGTGCCATTCCCGTACAGCTAATATGCAAGAAATTAGCCGCCAAGCAGATATTCTAGTTGTTGCGATCGGACGCGCGAATTTCATTGACGCTTCGTACGTGAAACCGGGTGCTGTTGTCATTGATGTGGGTATGAACCGTTTGGATAACGGTAAGCTTGCGGGTGACGTTGATTATGATAGTGCAAAAGAAGTTGCCGGATACATCACACCTGTTCCGGGTGGGGTTGGACCGATGACGATTACAATGCTGATGAGCAATACGCTGATTGCGGCTAAACGCCGTCACGGCTTGGAATAGGGGTAGGAATTCATGGCGGCAGAGCGGCAGGTCTATTCGATAAAAGAACTCAACCGTTACATCCGCATGAAGCTAGACTCGGATAATTTACTTTCGGATGTATGGATTCGCGGAGAGATTTCCAACTTTACGCATCATGGTAGCGGTCATATGTATTTCACGCTAAAGGATGAGAGCAGTCGGATCAAGGCGATTATGTTTGCTTCTCATAACCAGCGCCTACCCTTTATTCCGAAGGAAGGTGCTCGGGTAATTGCTAGAGGTAATGTGACCGTATATGAACGGGACGGGCAGTATCAGTTCTATGCCACTCACATGCAGCCTGATGGAATTGGTAGTCTATATTTAGCCTATGAGCAGCTGAAGAGCAAGCTTGAGCAAGAGGGGCTGTTTGCAGAAGCGCGTAAACGCCCTTTGCCTCGCTTTCCAAAGTGCATTGGCGTGATTACTTCGCCAACGGGTGCAGCTGTGCGGGATATCGTGATTACTCTCCAGCGGCGGTTCCCGCAGGTGGCTATTGTAATCTATCCCGTACTGGTGCAAGGCAAAGGCGCCGCGCCTTCGATCGTGAAGGCGATTGGAGCGCTGAACCGCATGGGTGAGGCCGACGTGCTTATCGTCGGCCGCGGCGGCGGTTCGCTCGAGGAGCTGTGGGCGTTTAACGAGGAGGAAGTCGCGCGAGCGATATCGGCATCAAGGATTCCGGTCATCTCGGCCGTTGGCCACGAGACCGATTTCACGATTGCCGATTTCGCCGCCGACCTCCGCGCGGCTACGCCCACAGCGGCCGCGGAGCTGGCCGTGCCACACGCCGGCGAGCTAGCTGCGCAGCTTCGCCAGCAGCAACAGCGGCTCCGCCAAGCGCTGCAAAGACGCGCCCAGCGCGGACGCGAGCGTCACGCGGGGCTGGAACGCTCGCTGGCGCTGGCAGGCCCGCGCCGCTCGCTGATGCAGCACACGCAGCGGCTGGATCAGCTGCGTGAGCGGCTCCAGCGCTCAGCGGATGCACGGCTTAGCCGTGCCCGCGAGCGCAAAGCTGTGCTGCATCATAGTCTGCAGCGGTTCCATCCGCACGGCAGTGTTGCCGCTGCGCGTCAGCGCACCGAAAGCATACGCCGTGAGCTGATGGGTGCTATGCAGGCCCGCCTGCAGGAGAAGCGAGCTCGCTATGTAGCGGAGATTCGTCATCTGGATGCACTGAGCCCTCTTAAAGTTATGTCGAGAGGCTACAGCTTAGTCTATGACGAAGCAGAAGAACATTTAATCAAATCGCTGACCGAAGTACAGCTTGGCGATCTTGTAGTGATAAAGATGAATGACGGACAGCTGAACTGCCAGGTATGGGGAATGAAGGAGGATGGCAAAGACGATGACGAAGGAAGCGGAACTTGATTTTGAAGGCGCCATGGACCGGCTGGAGGAAATCGTACGTGAGCTTGAACACGGCGACGTTCCCCTGGAGAAGGCCATCGATTTATTTCAGCAAGGTATGAAGTTATCTCAGCTTTGCGGCAGCAAGCTTGAGCAGGTAGAGCGTAAGATCGAAATGATTACCCTAGAGGACGGAGAACTGCGTAAGAAGCCGTTTGGTGCACGTCTGGAAGGGGACGCCGATGACTCGCTTTGAGCATGAGCTTGAGAGAAGCTCTGAAGGAGAAACAGTGCGTCAGCCACTGGAGGATTACATCGCGTCCTTAAGCGATCTAGTCTCACATGAACTAGAGGTTATTCTCCCCACACAATGGATGGTTCCAGAGAATTTGCAGCAAGCCATGAAGTATTCACTTATGGCTGGGGGCAAACGCCTCCGGCCACTGCTGGTGATTATCGCATGTGAAGCACTAGGAGGAAATCGAGAGGCTGCCCTGCCTGTCGCTGCTGCTATAGAGATGGTACATACCTACTCGTTAGTTCATGATGATTTGCCTGCCATGGATAATGATGATTATCGGCGCGGGAAGCTGACGAATCATAAAGTCTTTGGCGAAGCGACCGCTATTCTTGCGGGTGATGCCCTTCTGACCCATGCTTTCTACAGTGTGGTACAAGCCTCACGTAAATTTGGCGTCCCTGCGGAAAGTGTACTATCCATCGTGGAGGATTTGGCGGAAATGGCAGGCCCTCGTGGTATGGTTGGCGGTCAGATTGCAGATATGGAAGGCGAGCAGGGTCTAACCGATCTTGCACAGCTAAAGTACATTCATCTGCATAAGACAGGAGATTTGATTATCTTTTCGCTACTAGCTGGCGGTCGTATTGCAGGTGCTAACGAGCAGCAGCTTGAGGCTTTGCATAAATTTGGAACAGCCATTGGACTCGCTTTTCAAATCCAAGATGACATTCTAGATTTGGTTGGAGACGAAGGTAAACTTGGCAAAAAAACAGGCAGTGATGTTAAGCAGCATAAAGTAACCTATCCTTATTTTATCGGTCTCGAAGCATCGCGAGAAGAAGTGAAGCAGCTTACAGAAACAGCCCGAAATGCTGTTCTGAACGGTGGTTTTCATGACAGCCAGCGCCTGCTGGAAATTGCAGATTACTTAATGGCACGTGATCACTAATTATGAACTTTCGAAACGGCTGTATTTCGACAGCCGTTTCGTTTGTGTTATAATGGGTTTTATATAATTTACAACATCTAGGAAAGCGGGGAACTATACGTGCTGCTTCCACAAATAAATGATCCTAAGCAACTAAAATCATTGTCAGTCGATGAATTAACTACCTTAGCGGAGGAAATTCGTCGATTTCTGATTGAGAAGCTTACAGCAACTGGGGGGCACCTCGGATCCAATCTGGGAGTCGTGGAGCTCACTTTGGCTTTGCATTATTGTTATAACAGCCCTCGTGACAAAATGATTTACGACGTAGGGCACCAAGCTTACGTCCACAAGATTCTGACTGGTCGTCAAGACCGCTTCGATACCCTGCGTAAATATCAGGGCTTGTGCGGCTTCGTTAAGCGCACCGAAAGTGAGCATGATGTGTGGGAAGCTGGACATAGCAGTACCTCATTATCTGCAGCAATGGGGATGGCGATGGCTCGCGATCTCAAGGGTGAAGACAATAAGGTTATTGCTGTGATTGGTGACGGTGCTCTTACTGGTGGAATGGCGTTTGAAGCACTTAACCATATTGGCCATGAGAAGCGTAAGCTGATGGTTATTTTGAACGATAATGAAATGTCAATTGCTCCTAATGTAGGGGCGATGCATAATTATCTAAGTAAAATACGTTCAGATCGCCACTATTTGCGTGCCAAAGACGAGGTCGAAGGGCTGCTTAAGAAGATTCCTGCCATCGGAGGACGATTAGCGAAGACTGCTGAACAGTTAAAGAATAGTCTCAAATATATGATGGTACCTGGAGTATTGTTTGAAGAGCTCGGGTTTACGTATCTCGGTCCTGTAGACGGACATGATCTGGAGAAGATGATTGATACCTTCCACCAAGCAGATAACGTGGCTGGACCTGTGTTGGTACATGTACTAACAACTAAAGGTAAGGGCTACAAACCGGCTGAGACCGATTTCTATAAATCACATGCCATTTCACCATACAAAATTGAGTCGGGTCAGGCGCTTAAAGCTGTGGGTCCTCCAATGTACACGGAAGTATTTGGCGAGACGCTGATCGAACTGGGTCGGGAAGATTCCCGTCTGATTGCTGTTACACCTGCGATGCCAGGAGGCTCGGGTTTATTTCCTTTTGCTAAGGAATTTCCCGATCGTATGATTGATGTCGGGATTGCCGAGCAACATGCGGCTACGCTTTGTGCAGCTTTGGCTATGGAAGGGATGAAGCCGGTATATGCGGTGTATTCTACCTTCATGCAGCGTGCCTATGATCAGATCGTCCATGATATTTGCCGGCATAACGCGAATGTTATGTTCGCCATTGACCGCGCGGGGTTTGTAGGTGCGGATGGTGAGACTCATCAGGGTGTGTACGATGTTGCTTTTATGCGCCATATTCCGAATATGGTGATGATGATGCCAAAAGACGAAAATGAGCTGCGTCATATGATGAAGACGGCGCTTGAATATAATGACGGTCCGATTGCTTATCGCTATCCGCGTATTAACGGTACAGGTGTAGCAATGGATCCTGAGCTGCGTACTATTCCAATCGGATCATGGGAACGACTGCGTACAGGCGAAGGTTATGCTGTTGTAGCCTGTGGACCTATGGTTCAAGTGGCTGAAGAAGCCGCTGATTTACTGAAGCGGGAAGGGATTCAGGTAGGCGTCGTGAATGCGCGGTTCCTGAAGCCACTCGACAACTCCATGCTGCTTGATTTGGCTCACGCTGGAACCAACATGGTTGTTATTGAAGAGGCTTGCCAAGCGGGAAGCCTCGGAAGCTCGGTATTAGAATTCTACGCAGAGAATGAAATTTATGATGCTCGTGTACATCTGATGGGTGTACCTGACATCTTTGTGGAGCACGGCTCTATTAAAGAACAGCGCCAGGAAACAGGTCTTACTGTAGAAGCGCTATGTGCACGTATCAAGTCCATGATGGCTTTGAGTGCTTATAACTACAAAACAACTTCGTCTTCCTAAATGGAAGCCGGAAATTAGCAACCCTTTGAACGATCGGGAGATGACCATGGAACACCGTAAAGAACGGATAGATGTACTACTTGTTGAGCAAGGTTTTTATGAAAGCCGTGAGAAGGCTAAAGCAGCCATTATGGCAGGACTGGTGCTCGCGGATGAAGAACGCATTGAAAAGGCTGGTATGAAGGTGTCACGGGAGGCTACCCTTAAGGTTAAAGGCTCTGTGCATCCATATGTCAGTCGTGGGGGCCTAAAGCTGGAGAAGGCTCTACGCCAATTTAATATTGATCTTACGGGACGGACCATGCTGGACATCGGTGCTTCTACTGGAGGCTTTACGGATTGTGCACTTCAGAATGGGGTAAGCCATGTGTACGCGATTGATGTTGGCTATAATCAGCTGGATTGGTCGCTGCGTAATGATGAACGCGTTAGTGTGATGGAACGAACGAATTTCCGATATATGACGCCTCCAGATTTGGTGGGTCCGATTCCAGATTTTGCGAGTATTGATGTTTCATTTATCTCCTTAAAAATAATTCTTCCACCGCTCAAAGCTTTGCTTAAGCGCCCGGCGGATATTGCTGCGCTGATCAAGCCACAGTTTGAGGCAGGACGGGAGAAGGTTGGTAAATCAGGTGTAATTCGTGATTCTGCTGTTCATAAAGAGGTATTAATTAATGTACTGACCATGGCGGCAGAGCTGGGTTACCAGCTGCAGGGATTAACCTTTTCACCGATTACAGGTGGGGAGGGCAATATTGAGTTTCTTGCTCACTGGAGACTAACGCCTGAATCGGCGGAAACTGAAGAAGGTACATTACAGCCTTCAGATGCTGTATCATCAGTCATTCCAGTGGAGGATTCTCCATCCCTAGCGGATGAAGTGATTAAGCAGGCTACGGGTACTTTTAATGTAAATTCGACTCATGGAAACTCATCGCGCCGGTGAGTTTCTTTTTCCATATGGAAAATAACAATTATTCGGAAAGCTTCTAAAAAGGCAGCTTAGAAGAAGGAATTGGCATGGCTTCACGCGAATAAATCACCGAGGTGATTGATAGTGGCGGGTAGCTCTGACAAGGTCGTCATGGCGTTTATTGGAGTAGCATTATCGATTTTTATAATTTATCGGATATATATATGGCTGCAAAGTTCTCCGCGTTCTTTCATGAAGGATCAGATCCCGTTTAATAAAGTGATTATTCCTCACCCATCTATAGACATACTAGAGGATGAAGGGTACGAGGTCGTTGGAGGGAAGCTCAAAATCCCGTTGTCCTTCAACGTAAACGGGGCGCAGATGTATAGCCGGTTATTTATAGATTATGTGGCGACTAAAGAGGAAGGATCAATATATTTGGTTATTCTTTCTAGACCACGCAAACCTTTGGATTTCACAGGCAGTGGCTTACGAGATACCTTGCTTCCGTACTTGCTGATTTATCCGGAATGTAGCGGAGTTTTGTATGTAAATACTGCAGCGGGATCTATTCAAGTGATTAAGCTTGGCAGAGATGACGGAGAATCAAACTGAGTCCATATTTAACTAGGTGTATGCTTCCGAAGTAGTTTTGCCGAAGCAATTCGGGGAGCATCGCTTACAAAACTAAGTCCATGCTTCCGATGTAGTTTTGTCGCTGCTAATCTGGAAGTGTCGCTTACAAAACTTTTAGGAGGCAACAATGAAGGGTCAACGACATATTAAGATACGTGAGATTATTACGCAAAAGGATATCGAGACACAGGACGAGCTGGTAGAAGCCTTGCGTGAATCTGGTTTCCAGGTTACCCAAGCTACAGTATCTCGAGACATTAAAGAGCTATTGCTCATCAAGGTTCCTATGGATGATGGAAGATACAAATATTCGCTTCCAACTGACCAACGGTACAATCCAATACAGAAGCTGAAGCGCGTTTTGGTGGATAATTTTGTGCAGATCGATTCATCGGCTAATCTTGTGGTGATGAAATGCTTACCAGGGACGGCTAACTCAGTCGCTGCTTTGATTGATAATATTGACTGGCCACAAATTATGGGGACCATCTCTGGTGATGATACCATTCTAATTATTTGCCGCCAGCCTGAGGACAGTAAGACTGTAATTTCACAAATCATGGGTTACATTTCTTAAATTATAAGAAAGTATAAATTTCATTATATTCTTATCATCTTCTCGGAGGTGCTCTATTAGTGTTAGAAACCTTGTCTATCCGCAATCTAGCCGTCGTTGAGGCGGTAGATGTGCATTTTTATCCTGGCTTCCATGTGCTCACAGGGGAGACTGGGGCAGGTAAATCCATTATTATTGATGCGCTTGGACTGATTGCCGGAGGGCGCGGCTCCGCGGATTCTATTCGTTACGGTTGTGAAAAAGCAGAGATGGAAGCGCTCTTCAGCCTCCCAAGCGGTCATCCCGTCTGGGATACTTTAGAGCGTCTTGGCATTGAGGCTCAGCGTGAGGAGCATCTTATAATACGCCGTGAGCTCACCTCTCAGGGTAAAAGTACATCACGTGTAAACGGACAGATGGTCAATCTTACTATGCTACGTGAAATTGGCGAGCAGCTGGTTAATATTCATGGACAGCATGAACACCAAAACTTATTGAAGGCAGAACGACATTTGGGACTGTTAGATACATACGGCGAACCCATTATCGGGCCGCTAAAAGCGGTATATCAGGAAAGGTATTCAGCCTTTGCAAAAGTGGAGAAAGAGCTCCGAGAGCTGCAGGAATCTAGCCAAAAGGCTTATCAAATGCTTGATTTGTACCGTTTTCAGTTAGAAGAAATTTCATCTGCAGCATTAAAACCGGGAGAAGATGAATTACTTGCCGAAGAACGGGTCAAACTATCCCACAGTGAGAAAATGATGGATTCCGTATCCGGTGCATATGAGCTTCTCTACGATAGACAAGGCTTAGAATCCATAGGTAATGTCATTTCCAGACTCGAGGATGCGGTTCGTTATGATGAAAAGGGTCTTAAATCCGTGCTTGAGCAGCTGCAATCTTCTTATTATCAACTAGAGGATGCTGCATTTCAGCTTCGTGATTACCGAGAAGAGATCGAATTCAATCCACAGCGACTCGAAGAAATCGAGAATCGTCTCGATTTAATTACCGGCCTCCGCCGTAAATACGGAGATAGTGTAGAACAGATCTTGGCTTATTATGAACAAATCCATCGGGAAACCGATCTGCTTGAGAATAAAGATGAATATCTGGAGAAACTGACGACCAAACGCGATGCATTGCTGTCTGTATTGATGGAAGCAGCTACTGAATTAAGTGAAGCACGGAAGCTGTGTGCGTCTGATTTAGCCACGCAAGTGGAGAGTGAGCTTAAAGATCTTCAGATGGAAAGAACTTCGCTACAGGTTAAATTAGACACGTTGGAGGACCCACGTGGAGTTGATTATAAGGGTCGGCGTATTCGTCTTACAAGACAAGGGATCGACATTGCGGAATTTATGATTTCCCCTAACCCTGGCGAGCCGTTAAGACCTCTTGGCAAAATTGCCTCGGGTGGTGAGTTGTCGCGAATTATGTTGGCAATGAAGAGTATTTTTGCGCGTCATGATGCGATTCCAGTTCTGATTTTTGATGAGGTAGATACCGGTGTGAGTGGTCGGGCTGCTCAATCCATTGCAGATAAACTGTATAAGCTGTCCTCCACTTGTCAGGTGTTCTCCATTACGCACTTACCGCAGGTGGCTTGTATGGCTGATCATCAGTACTTAATCCGCAAAAAGGTTGAGGACGGAAGAACCATGACGGAAGTGGAATCACTCTCGAATGATGGACGTGTAATGGAGCTGGCCCGAATGCTGGGTGGGGTGGAAATTACCGAAAAAACATTGCACCATTCGCAGGAAATGCTTAATTTGGCCGAGGCAAGTAAGGCTGCAACAAGCTAAGCGGAACAATGATTGACAGTAATAAAAGCCTGGGGGCAAGGTTATCTTATAGGTACGCAATTGGCGACCACCTTTTTCGTCAAGCGAAAGAAGCAAAAGGGAGCGTGACAGCCATTGAAGCCTAACCTCAGGAAGTTAATGCCAGGCCTTTTATTTGCCTTCTTTCTTAGTTTATCGGGCATAACGGGAACCCACCAAAGTTTTGCCGCACCACTGAACAGTGAACCTGCCAAGGTGACTGCGCATGGAATGAAACCGGAACTGAAGGTGATCCCGGGAGGTCAAACGATCGGAGTAAAGGTGAAATCAGCAGGTGTTCTGGTTGTTGGACATCATCTGATTGAAGTATCCGAGAAATCCAAGCTTTCCCCAGGTGAGGTCAGCGGTTTGGTGCCAGGTGATTTGATGATCTCCATTGATGGAGAGAAGTTGGACGAGTTATCTAAGGTGGCCAAGCTTGTGGATCGTGCTGGAAAAGCGAATAATTCTCTGACGATTGTCTTTAAACGCGCTGGGAAAGAGCATACAGCCAAGCTGAAACCTGCGTATGATATTAATGACAAAGTCTGGAGGTTAGGCCTGTACATTCGAGATTCTGCAGCGGGTGTCGGCACGTTAACTTTTTATGCCCCGAAACAGGGGGTTTATGGAGCTTTAGGACATGTGATTACGGACATGAATACAGGAACACCAATTGTTGTTGGCAGCGGTCATATTGTTCAGTCCAGTGTAACTTCGATTTCTAAAAGCCAGGATGGCGATCCGGGTGAGAAACGAGCCCATTTCTTAAAAGAAAGCCAAGTGCTTGGTAATGTGGAGAGTAACACAGATTTTGGCATCTTCGGTAAAATGAGTCGTAATCCCGAGCATAGTCTTTATAAAGAACCTATTCCTGTAGCAATGAGCAATCAAGTCAAGGAAGGTCCAGCTGAAATTCTTACCGTTGTAGATGGGCAGCAGGTAGAACGATTTAAGGTTGAGATCATTCATGTGGCACATCAGCAGACGCCGGCGACGAAGGGTATGGTCATTCGTATCACAGATCCGCGATTAATTGATAAGACAGGTGGTATCGTTCAAGGGATGAGTGGAAGTCCAATCGTTCAAAATGGACGGCTCATCGGCGCTGTAACTCATGTGTTTGTAAATGATCCTAAGTCCGGCTATGGTTGCTTCATCGAATGGATGCTTAAGGATTCTGGTGTAACCCTACAGGAGAATAGGTATCCATTAAATCTTAAGGCGGTTTAGCCTTAAGATTTTTTTGTCGAAGGAATACGAAGATCATCGAACTTTGAAATAAAATATTTAATTATAATCCATGCCAGAAAAAAAATAAAGAAAAATAATTTTCGACAGAAGGGAATTCAATCTCCATGTCGAAAATGTTAAGAGACAAGAAAAAAATGTTATTTTCGAATAGCAGATATAATTAAGGAGGAAGCAGCCAGTGCAGAATATTGAAGTGTTGTTGGCCGATGATAACAGGGAGTTTACGAATTTGCTTTCCGAATACATTTCTGAACAAGAAGATATGACGGTAACGGGTATCGCCTACAATGGTGAAGAAGTGCTTCAAATGCTAAGCGAAGCACGCAAAGTTCCCGATGTCCTTATTCTTGATATCATCATGCCACATTTAGACGGTCTGGGTGTCTTGGAACGTCTGCGTGATATGGATCTGAATCCTCAACCGAAGATCATCATGCTGACCGCTTTTGGTCAGGAGAACATCACTCAAAGAGCTGTACAGCTTGGTGCATCCTATTATATTTTGAAACCGTTCGATATGGAGGTCCTGGCAAATCGTGTACGTCAGCTTGTAGGGGTCCAAGGCAGCATGAGCTCATCCTCTAACATGTACAACTATTCGTCGACGTCCAGATCGAATGTAGTGCCGCTTACGAAGGGCAAGAATCTTGATGCTAACATTACCTCGATCATCCATGAAATCGGTGTTCCAGCACATATCAAGGGCTATCAGTACCTGCGCGAAGCGATCACCATGGTATATAACAATATCGAGATCCTTGGTGCGATTACAAAAACACTCTATCCAGCCATAGCAGAGAAATTCAAGACCACGCCTTCACGCGTAGAACGCGCGATTCGCCATGCAATTGAAGTGGCTTGGACCCGTGGCAACATCGACTCCATCAGCCATTTATTCGGCTACACCATTAATATCTCCAAATCTAAGCCTACTAACTCGGAATTTATTGCCATGGTAGCAGACAAGCTGCGGATTGAGCATAAGGTTAGTTGAAAGGGTTAGGGGCAGTGCGTGGTAAGGGATTGTGGGTTGCTGGTAGGTGTTTACAGTCAGAACAATTATGGCGGTAAACATCTTAAATCAGCCGCTTGAAGCCAACTAACTTCTATATGATAAATGTACTGATACCGTTGTTTATTGGGTTTGTCAAAAACCTAATGAAGGGCGGTATTTTTTTATGACAGACATGCAATTTCAATTGGACAACTTTATGCTTTATTGTTCATCCAAGAATTTGTCACGGAAAACACTTGCGAGTTACGAACAGACACTGAAGCTTTTTATGCTGTATCTTAAAAACGAATTCCAAATTGAAGAAGTCAAGAAAATTCAAACAGGACATATGAGGCACTACATCAAGTATCTAAGGGAGCGTGGCAAATACACAGTAGTTGCTGCGTCAAATTCAAATCATAACAACCATCCAGAAGGCAGAAAAGATTACAACTCAGAAGTATCAACGTCTACAATTTCTAATTACGTCCGAAATATCAAAGTTTTTTTCAATTACCTTTATCAGGTCGAAAAAGAAATTACCAAGAATCCTATGGAGAAAATAGAGAATCCTAAAGTTGAACGCAAGTTAAAGCAAACTTTGTCACCTAATCAGCTCAAAGGTATTTTTAATCAATTTGAATCCAGTACATTTCATGGTTACAGAAATCGTGTGATCACCAGACTACTTCTTGATACTGGAATGCGTGTTGGTGAATGTTTGAGTTTATTGCCTGAGAATATTGACTTCCAGCATAAGAGTATCCATGTGATAAACGCAAAAAACAAACAAGAACGTTTCGTTTATTTTTCCTATAAAACTGCAAATGAGTTAAAATCATGGTTGCGGTTCAGAGATAGATATTCTGACAGTCCATTTATGTTTCCTACCACCAAAGGTACGCAGCTTGAAGTGCGGAATTATGAACGAGCTTTACGTCAAGCTGGTGAAAAAGTTGGAGTTCATGTCCACCCACATCTGTTAAGAAACAATTTTGCAAAATATTATATATTGAATGGAGGGGATTGGTTTAGTCTTTGTAGAATATTAGGTCATTCCTCAGTGGAGGTTACTCAAAAAGCATATCTTGATTTTTCAGACGAAGAGATTGGGAAGAAATATCAGAAACATAGTCCGCTGACTTTCATTGAAGAGTTATGATGCTGATTAATGTATCTGTCAGATTGATATGCAAAGGAAGGTGGATATTAATTCTAATGCTGCAACTATGCCAGAAGATGCTGATGTTGTACGATATATCATTAGATCTTCAATAAGCTTAGAGTTTAGAAGAATATCTGATTAGCGGCAAATTAAAGTGTGGAAGGATGATCATTTCTTTACTCTCAGAGACGCTCTCAGAGCGATTCAAATATCAGTGGATACCTTCTGTAGAAACAGAATAGGTAAATCTGCCCATAGAGGATACAGCGGCATTTAAATGATGTGGGATGGTTGTGGTGAGGTATGATTTGATTTTTGGTTTTGGGAAAACTTGCATTTATATATTTTTGTGCTATTATTTTCCTTGTTATTTGCATACAAAGAGTAATCCGTCACTTTTTGAGGGTGGGCGGATTATTTCTTTTTGTTCATGTCTTTCAGGACAAAGAAGTATTTTTCACAAAGAAGCACTACGCAAAAAGTAATCCATCAACTTTCTCAGGGTTGGGGGGTGGATTACTCTTTGTCATTTTACCTGTATCAACGTATTTCGCTTCCGAAGGAAGCCATGGGCGAAGCCCAACAAGCGAAGCGTCCAAAGGCGAAGCCGCCCCAACGGGGAACCCCGTTCACCGGAGATATATAAGAGAATATTAAAGATATAAAAAAGAATATTATATCCTAATTTCGGAGGGTTGAATCACGCCGCAGAGCCTCGTCAGAGGGCAAAACGGAGGTTTCAATCACGGAGCAGCGTGTCAAAATTTGCTCTCAATCCCTTGTCCCATAAGGCTTTCCTCACATCCACTGGCATATCCTAATCTCAGGGGTTTCGATCACGTCCAGAGGCTCCCTCGAAACCGAACATTTGAGGGTAAAATCAAGGGGTGTAGAATGCTTGAAAAACATTTAGATACCCCTTTTCCTCTATTACTCTATGTCTACTATTTAAATCGAATATTAGCGCAATTCAATAGGATTCGTAAGCTGTGATACAACTTTTTCGATTCTGTAGTAGAAGAAAATATAGTTTTAGATTGGTAGCGTCATATTACGCTAACGGGTATGATAACTTAATTAGTTCGAGAAAACTTCAGGTATGGTGAGTTTGCAAAATTTATAAAAGAGAAGGTTACGCGAAAATTACTGTTGGAGGGTCGTCTGTGGAATCAAAATTAGAAATCATTGAAAGTGCTTTAAATAAAGTGGAGAGTAGATATCACGATGTTATTACTACTTATTCTACTAATGTTATTAGGGAAAGAGTTTTTTGTTATGAATTGTATCATCAGATAAGAATGATTATGGGAGACGAACCTGAGTTATCGTTGTGTGGTGAAATTGATAAGAGAGGTCATCGTGACTTCAGGAGAGTAGATCAGAAAAACCCAGATTTTATTCTGCATAGTGCTGGCTCGCATTCTAATAACGAAATAGTAATTGAAGTAAAAGGTGTATTAGTTAAGAAGCAAATAAAAAAAGATTTCCAAACAATTAGCATATTTATACGGGATTATAATTACAGGAACGGAATTTTTATTTTGTATAATTATTCGTTATACGAATTTATTGAAAAATTTATGAGGTGGTTTAGTGAGGATATTTCTACGTTTGACAATACCTCAGATAACATCTATGTAATGTGTAAGAAGGATGGAGATTCCAAAACAGAAAAAATTCTATTGAGTGATCTCATAAGTAGCTATGCATAATAACATATCTACGCATCAAGGCATATACCCTTTTTGTCAGGCTGAAATTCATTGAGCTAATGTGTAATGTTAGCTCAATGACCAGCGAAAATCTAGGACTTTATTTTCATGTCCTTGGCTATAGCTTTATCAATTACTAGGCTCAGTCTAAAACTTATTAATGAAGTCTGACGGTATGATAAATCAAAAGCCACGTGGGACAAAAACATTTTTTGCTGACACCGTGGCAGTCGTTACTGGATGAAAATGTGAGTATGGTGCTGAGAACAAACCATTATAAAGTTTAGCACTTCCTTTTCCCTTAGTCAGGGGAACAAGCAGGAAGAGCCACGAAGTATATGAGCGAATGAGCCGCTTACTCCGCTTCAACAACTCTCTGTTTCATGTATTTTTGTTTCGTTCCGTCACAGATTCCTAAATCCAGCTCTAGATGAAAAAGGAAATTAGATATCGCATTGTGTTCTTCATCAGTTAGCACAGTGTTTTCAGTTTGATAATGATTCAGCAGCGTAACCAGACAGAAGTCTTTCGGAATGAATACCCCATCTTTGCTTTTGATAACTCCCATCTCATTCAAAGCATTATCAGAGATCATAGTTCATTCTCCTTTTTATTCCCTACGATAGTAAACAATTCGTCCAGCGTTATATCCAAATACCCACAAACGTTTGCCAGTAAAGAAGCTGGGAGTCTTGCTCCTTCAACATCATTGTTAGCCAACTTGTAGATTGTACCTATTCTTTCGTTGGTTTCTTTCGACAGTTTGTATGGTGTAATTTCTTTATTGGTAAGGATTTGAGCAAGATTGCAATGAAGAGAAAACATGTTTTTCATAATACTCCTCCAATGAATAAATAATAAACTATTGACATTAAACGTCTATAGTCCTATAGTTTAAATATAGTCGTTTAACGTATATAAACTTAAAACGATCATATCATTTTAATGAAGGAGTGTATATATATTTCCTTGTTTAACTATGCCTATTTTACGAAGGAGAATGATCTATAATGCTGGGAAACGGAAAGACCTACGAATCAATACTCAATGACCTTGGAAATTCAAAGAAAACTTGGCTAGAACTTCTACAATACAACAACGTACATCCCATTTTGGTTGCAAAAACTGGACTTTTTATTACAAAACGAAGCTGATCTGAGAGAGTGGAACGGCTTCTGGAGTGGTAATATTGATACAATTCCTGCTGATATCTGTGATTTTCGCCAGCACAAAATGCAACATGTGCAATCGAAAATTTCATTTTCTGAATTTGAATCGTTGTATTGTAACAGCAAGAAACTAGCTCTGGAAGCATTATTCATTGAAGCTGTCCCTGCGTGGATGGTAGAGCTTCTGGAGGCATCAGGAATTACAGGTGAATGGATATACCATGCAAGAATGAATGATACTGTGGAACATGTGTGGAACTTAATTAGTGGAGAGAAAACACGAAAAACAGCATGAGTATTCAAAAAAAAGGGCGACCCGAAAAGTCGTCCTTTACTATTTTATAGAAATTCATCACTTTTCATCAACTGGCGAGTTGGGTGGAGTACTCTTTGTCGCTTTCAAAGGAAACCTTGGGCGAAGCCAGTAAAATGTTAATTGGTTGGGTACTACTTTTCTTTTATAAGCCTATAGATCATCACGCCAAACAGAGTAAGAACAATCACAATAAATATTAGAATCCATGGATTCCCAACAATGAAATAACTGTCATGGTATTGAAAATCTTCGCTTAAAGGATACATAGCCACTTCCCTAGATATTGCGTAGTCCTATTTTTGTTCTGTGACGAGAAGGTTTGAAGCATGAATATGGGGCTGAGAGCAATTCAAATAGAGTAGAGCGCCTCTTAAAAGACTGAAGCATGGGAGTGTTGGAGTAGCAAAGAGAGAGCGGTACAACGTATAGGAGCTGCTCTGGTGACAAGTCAGGAAAAGTGTGCGTTTGAAATTATCTTTCAACGCAAAAAAAAGAGCATCAAAATGCTCTTGACTATTTGAGATATAGTAAAGTATAGTAAGCACACATATTTATCTGTACTAAAAATGATGTTTATACAGATATCACATTATAAATTTTCAGTTTATGTGATAACTATAATCTGAAAAGACTTGAATGTCAACAAAAAGAGATTGTCAGTACCCATGAAGGTTATTCGTATTACCTAGGAAGGAGCAAAAAATCATTCTGATAAATATGAATATACGATTCTTAGATGTGAAGATGAATGTAATAGAGCTAACGAATGAGAAATTTCAAATGTCCTACGTTAAGGGGTTTGGATTAGGTGGTTGCTTTGTCATTATCGTTTATTTGATATGGAGAGCCTGGAATAACAGAGATAAATAAACATAAGATAACACCTTTAGGAGATTGACGCAGAATGTTAATAGCAATCACAGAGAAAACTACTGAAGAAGAAAAATGGAGTGTGTATTATGAGTCCCTAAAATACAGAAAATTGTTATTTTCATTTCTAGGATGTGAGTCGAATTTTCGTAGTGTTGAGTATGAGAATCCTTATGACATAGAGGCAGACGTAGAAGCTGTATATGGCTTGAAAAATGCTTATTCAACTATATTAAATGTTGGTGCATCAAGGAAGGTTCGAAGCAGAACAATCCAAAAATATATTGGAATGGCATCTGGTTCCTTGGCTGATATGAATTTCCATGGGTTTTACTGTGGTGGTGTTACGGTTTGGTACGTATCCTCATATGTAGATATGTTGCTTCTTGAACTGGAGTTAATTAATAGGTATAAACCAATCTTGAATTATCAAAAAGCTTTTTATGATACAGGCATATATAAGTATCTGATAAACGAATATGTAAAAATAGACAGAGTATGGAAAAGGGGTCCAGCGTATTTTAATAGTATAAGGGGAAAATCAATACATGATGAAAACTTCAAGCCAACAGTTGAATGGATTGAAAACTTGGGGAATAAACAATTCAAAACTAAACGGAGGTTCGCTATATGAGTAGTGATAAATCCATGATGCTAGACAAGCTATCTACTGAACTCAAAGAGGTTAAGGAACAATTGAAGGCTATTCAGAGTGAGGGGATTGAGAATACCTCACATTTTACCCTACCAGCACGAGTAAGAAGACTAGAGCAGCTACTAGCGACGAACTGGATGGATATTAAAACCTGTTGGACTCGGATTGGTGAATTGGAACGCGAAATTGGTAGAATCAAGTAAAATTCACTTGAAGAACTGGAGGGATGGACTTGCAAATTACAATATCTGAGGACTGCATGATGTATATCTATTTAAAAGACAGCGAGGAACACAAGCATGAGAGAACTAAGACGCGCTCTGATATATGTTGTTTCCTTCTTTACGATGCTGCGGACAATTTGTTAGGAATAAGAATTATTAACAAGCGAGATGGTGATGAGTCCCTAATTGATATACATTTGCCCAAAGTTGGTGAGGTGGAGTTTCCGATGTACAACGCAATAATTACTGAATCAGAGCAGGAGATACTTATTCTCTTTGATCAGGATACTCCTATTGCAAAGGAAGCTGCTCATACATGCGTTATTGATGTTTGCAAATCAGGCATTATTGGGATTGAGCCATTACCATACGTTAACGTTGGCGGAAAAGAGATGATGAAGCCCTTCATAATTCGTGACGAGGCTAATCCAGTGTATTATGTGCTTTCGCGTCCAGCCATGTGTATTTGTAGTAGTAATAGCTTTGCAGAGATAGAAAAAGAAAATGAAGATTTAGAAATGTGTCAAGGGTGGGAGTGCGTGGAATGTGGACAAGTGTATTTTCTCATGAGAAAGGAACTTGGTGAGCTGCCAAAAAATGCTGATATGTCAGTTGAAGAGGCAATACGCTTGTCTAGGGAAGAGCGCGAAAAATAATATTTCTATAATGGAGGAATAGAAACATGGAAGCGAATATCAATGAGAAATTGTCAGAACTTGAGCAAAGGGTACATCTCATGAACATAGAAGCTGGTTATAACGATGTGGCAAAAGCTGCTATGTTGCAGATGTATGAGGAACTAAAGACAATGTACGACAATATTCAAACTGAAATGAGTGAAATTAAAACAATGATCGCTACAAATTAGCTTGAAACAGTGATGGATCTTATCCGTTCTCAGATTGTTAAAGTCAGTTATGAGCAGATATATTGAAGACACAGTGAACGTGAACTGAAAGGTTTGAGTATTTCGAAGTCCATGGAGAGTAGAGTTTTGTTCCCTATCTGCGGACTTCGAAAGGAGCTGAATTGAAGTGGATTACGTAAAATGACAGGTAGCTTTTTTTAAGCTCTTATTACTACCGAGAAAGCATATGAAATTTGCAAACCACAATGACCACGTTCGATAAGTTAGGATATGACTGTTCAGTTTGCTGACAAACCGTCCAATAACAGGGTATCCATTTTTAATTTGTAGTGACAAAAGTCTCGAAATCAGGATATACAGATCAAAAGTAAACGGAATGATGTTAGCCATGTTTAATAAGAATTAATCTCAGAAGTCTTGAAATGGAACTAATGACAATAAGCTGAAAATTAGATTAATAAGGATGTTACGACGATGCCAAATCTCCTGATAATAGGACATATTAAATATTATTAATATACTCCCTTAATAAAGATTAATATCTCTTAGCAAGCGAAGCTTACTAATTCTTTGATTGGCTTCGCCTAATGCCCTTCGGGCAGAATTACCAAAAAATTTATACATTGGAGACTAGAGTAACTTGGAGAAGTTATATGGAAGCGTAAAGATTAAATCATCTTGGTTCGACCAAAAAAATAAAAAAAGAAAGATTTTGGATATAGGCTACAAAGGACTTAACATGTACTTGACTCTATGCAAATATAGACTGAAAAGAGAAAATTTAAATGAGGAGTTCTTATTCTATACTACAATCACAGAATTAAGGCATGAAAGTGGTTATTCTGCTGATGAAACCATAGAATTATTGAAATTGCTCATAAGAAAGAAGATTATTAAACTAGAAAAGCCAACTAGATGGGACAGGTTAAAAGATGAAAAAAAAGAAACTAAAGTTAAAGAGCTAATTGTGCTGAGAGCAATTGATGTGCCACAGACTGTTTCAGTTATGAAAGAAGGACAGCGAGTGGACGAGATAAAGAGTGCTGATGATTTATGGATTTCTGTAGATTTAGACATGCTCGAATTGTATAAGGGAAAAAAACTAAGTGACAAATACCTTCCATTACATTGCTTGATGTCTAAGTTGTCAAATGGTCTAGAACAAAAGGCTTTTATGACGATTACAAAGATGGCAGCAACATTGGGAAGTCATCAAGATACAATCCATAAATATATCAAAGTTATGAATGAGAAAAATGTGTTATGTTCTTTTTATAGAAATAACGGAAAAGGTGGAAAAAAGCTTGAGCATAAGATTTGCAAAAGTGTTATGAAATATGAAGATTTCTTAAAAATAAATAAAGAGACTATGAATAGAAATACTCAACGGTGGAATAGCAAGGAAGATGTTGAGGAGATTGAATTTATAGGTGAAGACGATGATGGTTTAGATTTTGAGGAAGAGGACTTTGAAGACGAACAAGAGAGTGAAGACTTTAATATCAGCGGCATGACGTTAGAACATGGATATGATGAACAAGGAATCTACCATTGAGGGTTTACTTGAAAGCTGGAATGCGTTATGAGGATTCTAAAACGAAATAAGGTATCGGGCTACCATATTAATCGGGTAGCCTGTTTAACAGTTCTACGCCGCGACGCCTGTTACCTAGCGATAGTATTTGTGAAAAAGCCTTGAAATGCCATTAATTCAATCGCTGAGAGCTGCTAATTTTGAGTGAAGCTGAAATTGAAAGAAATCAAAAAGTTGGCTGAAGTTTACATGAATTGAAAACAATGAACGATAGCAAGTATCATACGAAATTATATTATTCATATTAACAACTAAAATTCCATAGATGAAAGGTAATTCAATATGAATGAAGATATCAGAGGCTTACAGAATGAGTTACAGGATTTTATAAGGGAACAAAGGGAGAGTAACAAGCGAGTAGAGGATATGCTGGAGGAATTGGTAGAGAAACTTGCGGTTAGCGATGGTTCAGCACTGAGGGAAGAACGATTTGGGAAAAGATTGGAGCAACTAGAAAGAGTGATCATGCTTGTGAAGGCTGACATGCCAAGGTTGACCAAAAGAGTCAATGAGCTTGATTCAGATTTCACTGATATGAGATATATATATATAGATGGCGAATATGATATACAACAGGAAGGAGCCTAGCGATAGTCTCCTTTGTTATAAGTGGAGGCTACAAGGAATTTTCACTAGGGCATTTTAAAACCTATTCTCATGGCTTAACTCTCCAGATGTCCATGTCTCAAGGACACTTTGTTGAAAATCTATAATTAGTAGTAGATAAATACATTATTTGTAATTAATGTAGTTTTTATATATGAAAAGTGTTACCTAATCCATATTAGGTAACAGACAGACTGTGGCATAGTATCCAGAAGAACGTATGGATAGTCATAATCATTCGCAATAGAAAGGAATGGTTTAGTATTTTAGAAGCGTTTAGCATTTGAGAGGGAAACATGATCCCAACGCTACAATACATGTCTTAAGCTTCATTACTGGACTTGAGGAAGCAGGAGAGAACAATAATTTGAAATGAAATTAAGCGTATACAGTCCAATGTATATCATTCTGAGAATGAAAGCCAAGCGAAGAAGATTATCAGTAGTATAGCGTTTGTTTAAGGAGTAACCTTTCACCATCAACTTACTTAAATAGGACAAACAATTTCAAAAAATAACCAAGTGACAACTGGTATAATGTAAATACCAAGATTTTAGTTTATGCATAGTTTTGAATTTTGTCTTATTGATAATTAAAAACAATGAAAAATAAATTATTACTTTTAGTGGAGGGACAGAGATGCTAGATGACAAAGATAAACCGTTAATAACTGAATCAAGTGAGTTGAAGGAAATTCCTAGCGCATATGATGCTGCAAAGATAGGAATTGCACCTGAAGTGCTGAAGCTAGGGAGCGCATATGATGCTGCAAAGATAGGAATTGCACCTGAAGTGCTGAAGCTAGGGAGCGCATATGATGCTGCAAAGATAGGAATTGCACCTGAAGTGC
>NZ_JBHXIZ010000003.1:0-326682 GCF_042723305.1 Paenibacillus sp. NPDC058367 | reverse complement strand
GCACCTGAAGTGCTCAAGCTAGGGAGCGCATACGATGCTGCAAAGATAGGAATTGCACCTGAAGTGCTGAAGCTAGGGAGCGCATATGATGCTGCAAAGATAGGAATTGCACCTGAAGTGCTCAAGCTAGGGAGCGCATATGATGCTGCAAAGATAGGAATTGCACCTGAAGTGCTCAAGCTAGGGAGCGCATACGATGCTGCAAAGATAGGAATTGCACCTGAAGTGCTGAAGCTAGGGAGCGCATATGATGCTGCGACTAATAATTTATTTAAGAACCTAGTAGTACCAAAAGAGACATTTGAAAAGGCATATCCTTCATTACATATTGATAATCAAAATGTGAAGAACATATTATCAGGAGTTTCTCCATCAAAATATAAAATTGAAAGCAAGCTTCAGGAAGAAGGTGGAATTGACTCTTTCTTTGTTATGAGTGATACGAGTGAGGAAATACCTATTAAATCAATGGTAAGTACAGTTAGTTCAATTGAACTTCTCAACCAAATAACAAAAGATGAAGCTTTGTCTTTTTATAATCATTTAGCGAAATACCCTATGCTAGGACT
This sequence comes from Paenibacillus sp. NPDC058367, assembly GCF_042723305.1. NCBI lineage: Bacteria > Bacillati > Bacillota > Bacilli > Caryophanales > Paenibacillaceae > Paenibacillus > Paenibacillus sp. NPDC058367. The sequence continues at coordinate 326,113 of NZ_JBHXIZ010000003.1, read as the reverse complement.
TGAACATGAAGTGGGAAGGAGGATATTCGATGAATTAAATAACATTAAGGTGCGAACTATTCAAATCAATACTCTATTATTCAGAGCAAGACCAAGAGATTCCGAAAAAAGAGCTATTCCATACACTACAGAAGAGATGTTTTCTGCTCCTTTTGGAGTAACAGGAATGGGGAGATTTAATTACCCTGGGCATGGAGAACTTTATGCCTGCGATAATAAAGATGTTGCAATAAAAGAATGTTTAAAAGATAGCAACATAGCTGTCGATGTAATGATGCTTGAATTGATTAAACAAGTTAATTTAATTGATTTAACCGAAAAGGAAACTCCTTTAGTGCAATTTTGTAGCTTTAGCCTAAATACTTCAACTGGTCTGGAATATTTAGTACCTACTTTCATTGCTCAATGTGCAAAAAGAAAGGGGATTACTGGGATAATTTTTAATAGTAGTCAAGATGGTAATGCATTGAACTATGTTTTCTTTGATTACTTGACGGGTTGGTTTAATGCAAATCTGATAGAAACAGGTGTGTGTAATAAAGTAGGGTTTAGCTGAAACTTAAGGGATAGAACAAAGCCTGAGTAGAAATAGTTCAACGAATATGTACTATAAGTGTGACCAGATGGATTGAAATGTTTACTAGTGTCTATCAGTTTCTACACATCTAGTGGACGAACCGTGTTTAAGATGATAGGTGTTATCGCTGAACTGGAACGAGAGATGATATTGGAGCGAACTAAAGCTGGATTGGCGGCTTCCAGAGCAAGGGGGAGAAAAGGAGGGCGACCTAAAACTGACTCAAAGAAGATTGAACGTGCTTTGAAGCTGTATGACAGTCAGGAACATTCTATTGCGGATATTGAAGCAATGACTGGGGTTATGAAAGCAACGCTTTACAGGGAGTTAAATATTCGTAAAGAAAAAAGTTAAATTAAATAGTGATTAAACATGAAGAGCATCTACGGATGCTTTTTTTATGGGAGGGGGCTATCTTTAGATCACTGAAAATTTATTTTTACCACAATATACCAAGCGCTGTTCTACTACGACAGGCTGTTTTAGTATAGAAGTCGCCAAAACCACGAGATAAAAGTCTCCCAACTCCCTATATATAGTGTAAGGCTATAATGAATAGCATAAGCTTGAAATAAGGGATCTGCAAAACCACTTGATAAATGTCTCCCATGTCCCTATAAGAAGTGTAAGGTTAAAAAGAATACTATAGCTATCAAAGCGACAAAATAGCTGGTATGCAGAATCACTGGATAAAAGTCTCCCAACTCCCTATATATAGTATATGACTGCGATGAATGCCATAGCCATAAGCATGAAAAATCGGTGGTTTACAAAACCACTTGATGAAAGTCTCCCAACTCCCTATAAATAGTGAAGGGCTTTATATTATCCAAACTAATAGAAGTTGTTGTATTACATATAGGTATGTATTTAGTTAGAAGTTTGAAGGTTCTATGCTTATATGCAGATTAATACACAATTTAAAGTAATACAACCATATTGTAAATGCTGAAACAGCCTTGGGATTAATCCTTTGGCTGTTTTTTGCGTGCTATAAAAATACAAATTAATAGAAAGGTAGACGAAATTGAAGAGCAAAATTGAGAGAAGGCAAGTACTACAAGAGAAGAAAAGGATTGCAAGGTTGAAAGGAAGAGGATGGTGTAAAAAGGATGATGCTTTCTGTAGCGATATTTTAGAGTCAAAGGAATTTAGTGCAAATTTATCAGGGTTAGTCAGTGCTGTTGAGAAATTGGAGGCAGTGATTTTGCTGGTTAGATCAAGCCAGAATTCAATTGAAAGAACGAAAAACAAAAATAGACCAACATATTTTGGTAAACCGCATGAATTTAAAGATCGTCATGCTATGGCTGAAGCACTACTTGCAGAACATTGGTTTATGAAAGAATGGATTTCACAATACCAGATCTACAAAGAGGATAATATGAGACTGAATTATAGACCTACAATTGGTAGGAAAGACCATGTTATGGGATATACCATGGATAACATTGAAGCAGTCCCTTTTAGCCAAAATGCATCAGAAAGAGCAATCGAAAGGTTCTCAGCACCATGCATCGCTATAGTCGCCACAAAAACAGACTCTACGGAAACTGTGTTTGAATGCTCAAGTGTTGTAAATGCAATTTCTCGAATTGATGAAGTATTGGAATTAGGTGTAACGCGCAGTATGATGCAGGGCAATCTCAACATAGGCATCAGGCGTGTCACAGAGGAGTATTCAATACTTATCATTGGTAAGGACAGGCTGATGAATGAACCACTGGTTATTGATATGGGCATTCCAGTCAGCGTTGTAACGGAAGATACAAGTGTACGCTATGTGCATATGCCAGATTTTCAAGAAGAAACGAAAAGCTGTTTGGAACTGAACGTTGATGACTTTGGGGTTGTTTATATTAAATTTGTTGAAAGTATCGAAAATATGAAAGAAGAGGTAGCAGTATGAGTTTATGTTTTAGTTATTTTGGTAAGAATCAGATTTTTGTGTGTGCGGATAGTCGTGTGTGTATCGGAGTTAATGGGGAGAATCATCACGTTACTGATGATTATAGGAAGATTAGGAGAGTCGGCAATAAAGTTGTTTTTATAAGCGGCGAAGTAGAGGTCGCTGAGAAGATATTTAATAATATTGGAGCTTCATCCACAGTTCAAGACATTAAAATTGAAGCTGAGAAGGAATTTCGTTATTATGAGAAACTTCATCCACATGAGGATGCTGGTATAATCGTAAAAATCCTCCTAATGGAAAAGCAGATGCCAGCATATTACTTTTTCAATAGCAAAGATTTCGTTTTGGAGAAACAGGATAGCAGTGAAGGGCAAATTTACTCTATTGGAGCGCACCAAAAGGAGGCTATGGCATATTGCCTTGGTGTACAAAGTCGTCAGTCTGGTATTGGTGTAGATGAAGCGATAATAAGCGCTTATCATCATGTAGCTGACGAAACAGTTGGTGGCAAGCTGAATTGCTTCTTGATCTCTAACGATGGCATTGCTGAAGGACAAGGAGTAATTGAAGATAGTAAGCTTTTAAAAAAAGCAAATGGTAGAACCTTTCCTTACCATTGTACGCTTGGCGGCAATTTGGTTGCCAGAAACGCGACATTGGTCAATACTGACATCAGCGGCAACATCAACATGACAAGTGGCACAATGTCTTGGAGCAATATTAACAGTGATCCCACTATTTCAACTGCACAAACGACAGCTAACACAGCGATAAATGGAGTTTCTGCTATTGCAAGTGGAACATACAGTGGTACTTTTATCAACGGCAAGATGATCTACTCTCCAACTCTCCAAGGAGGAAGAATCATCGGTAACTCAATTGAAGGTAGTACTATCACAGGTGCAACGATTATAGGGGGATTGTTCAAAACTTCTGATTCAGGGAACAGGATTGAACTAAACTCTTCTGGACTTAATTCTTTCAATGGAAGTAATCAATTACATGGTGTGAGGATTGAAAGTTCAAACTATTCTTCATTAGGATTTTGGAGTGACGGAACCTTTAGAGGTTCAGTTGAAGCAATTAATGGAGGTTTGCAGATTAAACCTTCGGGTGGAAATTTAGTATTGAACGCGAATACTAATACGGTGGTTTTGCAAGGTAAGGTTGATTTTAGCGATGCGGTTGTAACAGGTTTTGTTCCTGTGTTTGGCTAATGAATTTCTTCTTTCAGTGATAGAAACGTTTTTAAATAAACTAGAAGGGCGTCTAATGCCCTTCTAAATTAAGATGGTCTGTAATTATAATCAGAGTTATTTTGAATTATTACTCTGGGAGTATTCTACTATAAAATAGGTGTCATAGGTGGCAAAGGTGTTATTCTTAGGGGATTTTGAATTTCAACTTATGTTATTATAGTTAAGGATAAATCTGCTCTGGAATAGAAGTAATTCAAAGGAATTATAGAAGTCTATCGTGTTAGGGGTGAGATGTTTGGAATTGTATGACTTGTTTTCTTTAGGTGACGTTGAGGAGGAATTTAAGCGTTACATATTAAATATTGAACAGACTTTCCCAAAATGGCTAGAAGAACAGAATGAAGAACATGATACAGCACTATATTTACTTTTGACATACTATTACTTTCTTAATTATCTAGCTGACTCAGAAGTGTTGTCGCATGCAGATCAAGGTAGTTTCTTATTAGCATCAAAAACTTCAACAGATGTATATGCGATTTATAGTTGTTTGAAAAGCGGCTGCGTTCATCAAGCTTCAATTATACTCAGATCATTATTTGAGACAGCAGTAACAACTAAATTCATTTATGGAGACCTTAAGTATCGAATGGAATTGTTTTTGAATTATAAATACATAGAAAAGCATCTAGCAATAAAGAAAGATAAACGCATAATACCAGCAAATGAGCATGCTGAAATCGGACGGATGTTTGAGCAAATAAAACATCAATATAATCTAAAATCAAGTTGGTATAGTAAACACCTGTGGGGAATAATGGAACAGGATTCTAAGTTGAAGCATAAGTATCGTAAAGCAAATTTCAAAGCATTATGTGAAGTAGTTGAGATGAATGGCGATTATGATAAGTTGTATGGTGCATTGTCTATGACGGTTCACGGTTCTCCAGTGGTAGATCATTTGTTTGTTTCTAAGGGGAATTTCACTGCCGCACCAGTATTTAATTCCATGCAGATTATAACAACTTCTAGTCTTGCGATTCATTATGCTCATACAGTATTTCGTTATATCGTGGAACATTCGGAGAATCAGAGTGCTAAAAAGATGATTGATTATTCTACATGGTTATCATATGCAAGTGCGAAGGTAGCGAAGGAAGCGAATTTTTAGGTTAATAGGAAAAGTGTAATGCATACAAAAATAAAGCAGTGTTTTACAGAGAGGCAGTCGAATATGACTGTCTCTCTTCTATGTCGAAATATCCAATAAATTGATTTATTTCCAAGGATAATATGGTATGATTTTACTAGTTTGTATTGGAGGTAGCCCTAATGGTCTATGTTTTATTTGTATCAATGGTTGTAGTGATTGTTGTACTTGGTTTGTTATTCTTGAATTTTCAACGTAAACAAAAGAGATCAGCAGTTTTTATTGAAGAGAATTATGATTTAAAAGCTATCACCATGGCTGAGATAGACAGGATGGAGGATGGTTCTGGCTTTGAGATGTACCTGTACAGGCTGTTCATAGAACTGGGCTATTCAGGAGTCTACAAGACTGTAGGGAGTCGCGATTTCGGAGCGGATGTTGTTTTCACTGATCGTGAAGGTGTCAGAAATGTTGTTCAAGCAAAGCGGTATCGTATAGACAATCCAGTAGGCATCAGTGCTGTACAGGAGGTCTTTTCATGCATGAGGTACTACAAAGCTAAGAGAGCTATCGTGATCGCTACAGCTAAGTTTACGGAGCCATGTGAGACGCTGGCTGGCATCAACCATGTAAAGCTAATAGATCGAACTGACTTGATAAACGTCATTGAGGCGTTCAGAAGCGATGACATTGTTGCAGCACGTAAGATTATTGAAGGAGAGCCAAGAATGATTCTAGAGTCTTGGTCTGAAGCGAATAGCGGTGTACTGCACGAGGTGCGCAAGGATTACAAAGCGGAGAAGTATGTGAAAAAGGTTGTGGGGAAGTAACTTGATCTTATAAGGAGAAGTCTCATGAGGAAAAATAGCAATGATGTCCTCAATGCTTTAACAGATGAATCAAATCAAAATTTAGCTAACTTTTTGTTCTTTTACAATGAAAATTCTCATGCAAGTTATAAATCTTCAATAGCTAGAGTGATGCAAAGGGCTAAGAAAGACAATTTTAAAGATTTGAATTTTGATGACTATAAACCTATAGCTGACAATATCGAACAGAGTGCGAGAAAAAAAACAGGGGATAGTTATGTTGAGTATTTCTTTAAATATTTATTCGCAAACGATATTATAACTGACCATAGGTTCGAAAAAATATGGATAAAAGATGATATAGTCAAACACTTTGTTTTAAGTAAACAAGACAAAGGAACTAAGGGGAAGAAAAAGAAGGAAATCTTGAGTATAGAACAGATAATGACTATTCAAGAGAAAATGAATGAAGATTATTCTAGGTTTGATATGTTAAGAAAAGCGCTAGTGTGGTTTTTATTATTCGATACAGACGCTGGTGTAGATGAGATAAGGTATGTGACAAGCAAAGATTTTAGTAACGGTATTTTAAAGCTAAAGAACGGGAAGGAATGTGGTATTCCTGAGAGGTTTCATCCCGTTTTTAAAGCACTCTCTGAGAAGCAATATGATGGATTTAGTAGTTTGCCTGATATTGTGAGAAGCATTGGTGAACTTGTAGGAATTAATGATTTAATACCAAGAACTATAATGAATACTCGGAATGCGAATATGTTGAGTTGTAGTAACTGTCATCGTAAACATACAAATTTATCTTCCAATTGGAAGTCAATAAACGGTCGTATTGTCTGTATGATCTGTGCTGAAAAAATCAAAAAAAAAAGTACATTCAAGCCCCTTGAGATAACAAATGAAACTGTTAAACTACAATCTGAAGAAATGGAAATTGGGATATCTACGGTTCTATATACATTTAATGAACTGAAGTCTCAAATTCCAAGAATGGTTGATTATTTAAAACTTCATGAATTTCAAATGAAAATAGGGAAACTGGGCGAAGCGTATGTTTACGAGTTAGAGAAAAAGTATCTTAAGGATAGTGCGTATGAAAGCAGGATTGATGCAACCAAGGCTATAAATGAAAAAAATGGTTATGACATATTGTCCTATGATTTAGAGGGAAACGAAGTTTGTATTGAAGTGAAAACGACTATTAAAGAAGAGACTGATTTTTTCATGAGTCAGAACGAATTAAACGTTGCAAAGTCCTGTATTGATAGAGGTGGCTTATATCACGTATATAGAGTCTCAAATGTAATGAGTGAGTTTATAAAAGTTGAAGTCATAAAAAACATATTTGATAGTTCAAAATATGAAATTCATCCATGTTCATATAGAGTAAGTTTTAAAAATAAATAAACGCAACTTGATGTGTATTATGAACATGTGAATTGAAGGAGCGAGGGGAATGAATCAGAGAGTTATCGAGAATCCCAAAGTATTTATATCCTACAGTTGGACAACTCCTGAACATGAAGTTTGGGTTGTGGAATTGGGTGCAAGGTTGAGAGAAAATGGAGTTGATGTGATTCTAGACAAATGGGACTTGAAAGAGGGTCAAGATACAACGTTCTTTATGGAGAGTATGAAAGCAGCAGACAAAGTTTTGATAATTTGTGAGAGTGGTTATAAAGAAAAAGCAAATAAAAGAAAAGGTGGCGTCGGAACAGAAACTCAGATAATCACACCAGATATATACGACAATGTCTCCCAAGAGAAATACATACCTATAGTGGCAGAGAGAGACGAAATGGGGCAGCACTACATCCCAACATTCATAGAATCTAGGCTTTATATTGACTTGTCATCTTTCGATAGTTTTGAGGAGAACTATGAAAAGCTTTTACGTAATATATATCAAGTTCCTCTATATAACAAGCCAGAGTTAGGGAAGGCTCCTGCATACTTGTTTCAGCCTGAAACAAGCCACAGTAAAACAGCTTCTATTTTGAGACAAATGAAATCAAATGTTGATCGATATCCACAAAGATTGAAGCATCAATGGGGGAGTTTTACTGATAATTATATGGAATCACTAAAAGATTTCACAATAGAAGAAGTTGAGAATCCAAATGAAATTGATGAAATCATTCTTGAAAGGCTCTCAAGTATGCTTGCTTTACGTGATGACTACATCGAAGGATTAGAAGTGATGGTTTTAGCAGATTCTTTAGATGTAGATAATATTGTTGATTTTTTTGAGAAAATATACAGTTTTACTGAATTCCGAGGAAGTGGCTCATATTACGAAACACAGTTTGATCACTATAAATTTTTAATTACTGAACTGTTCTTGTATACTGCACTCATACTGCTCAAAGCCAAAAAATATAATACACTATCACAGTTAACTAATGCTGAGTTTGTAATCAATGCAAAGAGGAATCATAGTGTGTTGGACAGCTTTGCTATGCTTAAACTGTATCCTGATTCTCTTGAGCAAAGAAACCGAAGACTAGGACTGCGAAAATACAGCCTATATGCAGATATTTTGGTACAGAGAGCTGAGACGAAATACAAACGAGATTTAATTGAAGCGGATATAGTTTTATATAACATCTCAAAATTCCTCACTACAGAAGAGGATGCATGGTGGAAAGTATGGTTTCCTTCGACATACATTTACGTAAGGGAGTTTGGTAGTACCATTAAACTTTTCTATAAATTAAAGTCGAACAGCCATTTCGAAGAAATAAAGGTTCTATTTAATAATCCTGATAAGGATGTTTTCAAATCTAGGATGGCTGCAATGTCTGTGGATGAAGGACACTCTGGTTTTATGGCTGTTGTTCCATTAATTAGGACTTATGTGAAGCCAGAAGAAGTTTGTTCAAAACCATAAATTGTAATGGTATAAGAATTGAATCAAATCCGAATTTTATGCGTTGATGGGAAGAGTTTGTTGTCAAACTTTTGTCTGTTTTAGTGGGGATTACTTGCTATAGGTGAGTAAAAATCATATCTAGTGGGGGTATATATGGGAGATAAAAAGCATGCGAAGGTTTATTGTAAAAGCTGCCAAGGTGAGAGGAATCATGAATCCATTGCTGAACCTTATGAAAGAAGATCAACACACGGAGATGATATTCAGTGGAGAGAGAGTTATTATATTGCAAAATGCATGGGATGTGAAACGGTAGCTTTTATAAAGCAATATGGCGATGAGGATATGTGGGAAGAAAACGAATTCGGTGAAAGAGATTACATAACGGAGTATACAGTGTACCCAGAAAAACCAGAGTCTGGTTCTTCCCTTTATGGCTCATTAAATTTATTGAGTCCAAAGGAGTTTGAAGAGATTCCAGATGATCTTTTAGAATTATACGATCAAATTATTCAAGTTTATAATTTGAAATTTCACTTGCTAGCTTCTTTTGGTTTAAGAACATTAATAGAAGCGATTTGCAAAGAAGTAGGTGTCTTGGGAGGCACACTATTTGATAAGGAAAATAAGGTAGCTAAAGTAAAGAACGATGGTATCACTGTATGCAGTTCAAATAGTTTAGAAGGCAAGATATATGGTTTATATGAAGGAGAATACATTTTATGGAAACATGCATTAATATTGCAAAAAGTCAGGGACGTAGGTAATACTGCTGCGCATGAGATAAAAACACCTTCAAGAAAAACTGTGAAGGACAGTATCAGTATAGTTGAGAAAGTTTTGGAAGACATTTATGATTTGGATAAATATAAAATATAACAAAGTTGTTTACTATTTTCCATATCAGTTCAACTTCTTTATACAATAAAGGATTCTTTAAAGTCAAAGCTGATTGATTCGGCGAAGAGAAAATATCTTAATAGCTTACTGAAGATATATGTTGAAAACGGGATTCACACACTGCGTGTCACTCCTTATTATTTGTATGCTTGACATAAGAATGGATATAATATACATTCATTCTGTGAGCAAGGTGACCAACTAACTCACAAGCTAAAACCCAATAAACAACCTAAAATTGCATAACTTATATAGAATTAAGACCCGTGGCAACATCGATTCCATCAGCCATTTATTCGGCTACACCATTAATATCTCCAAATCTAAGCCTACTAACTCGGAATTTATTGCCATGGTAGCCGACAAGCTACGGATTGAGCATAAGGTTAGTTGAAAGGGTTAGGGGCAGTGCGTGGTAAGGGATTGTGGGTTGCTGGTAGGTGTTTAGGCTAAAACGATTTTGCCTATAAACTTCTTTTTGGGTAATTTAAAGCCAATCAATTTCTTCTTTGTATATGTATAAAATTCACTCCTTTATTGGGTTGGTAAATCCAATGGAGGAGTGTTTGTTTATGACTGATTTTGAATTTCAAATTGATAATTTTATGTGTGCTATACTTCGCAGGGACTATCTTATAAAACATCTTGTGCAAAATCAATTAGAAGCAAATGAACAGTTAACTTTCTTCAATTGAGTTGATTATAGAGATTATCTAATGGAACAATTTAGCATCTGATAAAACAAATATTTTATCTAAAAGGAGACATATGAACTTGAAAAAATAGTGGGAGTGTGAAATATGAAAAAAATATTATTGGTTTGTATTATGATAATGTTGATGCTAACATCGGCTTGTGGAAATGTTGAAATGACATCAAATCCAAATACTTCTAGTGAGCCTAAACCTGAAACAGATGAGTCGATTATTCCAAAAAACACATCCGTATATTGTGCTCAAGAAAGTATAAATTTGAATAGTGAAACTGAAAAATATTTCTATGGAACTTGGAAAGTTGAGAAGCTTTTAGGATTTGCAAATTCATATAATGATGCTTCTGAATATCCAACAGGGCAAAAATTTATTGGAGATGAAATTATCATCAAAAAAGACTTTTTTTCATCAAAAGGACTTAAAAACTATAGTGTTTATCAATATGAACTAAAAAAACCATTATATGAGATTACAGCGACATGTTATAACTCTGACTCTTTTTATAGATTATATAAAATAGATATCCCAGACTTAAATATAAATGATGTAGTAAAAGTAATAAATATAAGTGACCCTTCTACAAACCTTGGAATACCTTTAAGTTTTTTTGTTGTTAATAACGATAGGCTTATCTTGTTATCAGAGGCAACTATTTTTGAGCTTAAAAAAATTACTGATTAAATGAATACGATTCTGAAAATGCCTGTTGATATAGAATGGCGTTTATTATTTGCGTTATATTATAAATAGAGATCCCCAATAAATTTTTATGGAAAAAAATGTGTTGGGTAAGATTTTGATAAGTGAACCACTGTCCGCTTCAAGAACTATCAACAAATCAATGCAGTAAAAAGACACTGAGATCTTATCCATCAGTGTCTTTTTAATAGACATTTTCCCGCCAGAGGGTTGTAGTTTAAAGCAGCTTAATCAGCTCTTCTAGCTCGTCAACCATACCTTTTGCAAGTTCAAAATTATTGTCTTTTAAAGCTAATTCTATTTTCATTTCAACTGCTTTTTTATTTTGTTCATTTTCTAAATAATCTTTATCAAAATGACTGGCATAAATCATCTTTCTGAATTTTCGCATACTCATTTTTCTAATCGTCTTCTCGTCAATGATTAATACATAATCCATACCATTTACTACAGAATAGAAATCATGAGAAATCATGAGAATCGCACCTTTATAGTCTTCAATGGCTTTCTCCAGTGCGATTTGTGTATAGGTGTCTAAATGACTTGTCGGTTCATCAAGAAGCAACAAGTTTGCTTTGCTAGCAGAAACTTTTGCCAATTGCAGTATATTTTTTTCGCCACCAGATAAAGATTCTATCTTTTGATTAAGAATTTCTCCTTCAAAGCCATAGTTTGAAAGATGTGCTCTAATCTCGTCATAAGTTGCAAACCCAGCATCGATGAAGTCTTCTAGTATGGTATTAGAATCCTTTAGCACTTCGTCTTGAAGCTGAGAAAGATAAGCCACTTTAATATCAGCATTTATTTCAATTGAATCATGATTATTTTTAAAGATATCTCGGAGTAAAGTCGTTTTCCCGGTACCGTTTGGACCGATAAGGGCTACTTTATCTGTAGGTTTCATCTCAAAGTTAACATTTTCTAAAATCAACTCATCAAAGGAAACACTATAATTATTCACATTTAAAACAGTGATGTCTTCTTCAATTTCATTGTCCACACCAAAACTGATTTTCGGTTGCTTAATATCAACGAATGGCGCTTTAATTTTTCGCGCTTCCAATCTTTCTTGAAACTTAACCCTAGCTTTTAACGCTCTCCCTCTAGATGCTTCTGAATTATAGGTTGCGATCGCTCTAAGATTATCAATAATGTTATCGTATCTCTCAATTTCTTCTTGTTCAGCGACTGCGATTTCTTGTAACTCAATTTTCGTCTGAAGTAATGAGAAGTTATACTCAATATATCGCCCATCGAACTCTTGGATCTCCATGTTTTCAAGGTGTATAATTTTGTTAAAACAATGATTCAATAGATAACGGTTATGCGTAACAACTAGCAATATTCCTTTGTGAGCATTAATAAGATTTTTAAGTGCATTTAGGTTTTCAAAATCTAAAAATACATCGGGCTCATCCATAATCATTAAGTCTGGACTAGTCAGCATTTCCTTCATCACTTGAATAAGCTTGAATTCCCCACCACTTAGATCGGATACCCTAGCATCTTTTAGCTTCAAGAGGTTGGCTAAATTTAGTTTCTTATTAATATTGCTTTCAAAATCATTTCCATCCATTGAATCAAAGGCATCTAGAGCTAATTGATACTTTTCGAGTAATGAATCAATATCTGATGATGTTTCCATTTCAGTGAGAATAGCTGTTATTTCATTTTGTATCTTAATAAATTCTTCTCCTATATATTCAAAAACGGTTGTTTCTTTAGTTCTGTCTACTTGTGAGAACTGACTTACATATCCAATTTTGCAGGTTGGGTCAATTTCTAACTTGCCTTCGAACAAATATTTTTCTGGATCCATCAGTATATCGATCAGTGTACTTTTACCACTGCCACTTGTTCCTATAAAAGCGCAATGTTGTGCCTCTTCAAGCGTAAATGAAATGTTTTTATATAGCTCTTTTTGCGGGAATGCGAAGGATAAGTTATCAACTTTTATCATAGTGTTACCTTTCTTTATAACTAAAATAGTGACTACTAATAGAGGTATTGAGGAGCATAAGATTTTGAGTTTACCGTTGATAGAGTAACATTGTTTACAACTAACATCAATCATTTCGAAATAAAGTTGTTCGTGAAATCGAAAAACACAACTTAGAACAATAGGATCAAGCTTACTCAGATGGCTTCTTATAGCTAGATTACATATGGTCAGTAGTTGAGTTGGCTGTGGCAGAGTCTCTTAGTATATCTTTCATGTTACGAATTTATTGGTTATAATTGGAAGAATAATAAGCTCAGGAGGTTCGTAGATATGAAGAAGAAAATAGTAGGGATTGTAGCAGCGGCGTTGTTACTTGGTGGTTCAATAGGATTCGCAGCGAGCTCGTCTTTAATTGGCGCTAAAGTTTCCGGAATGTATACGATAAAACAAGACGGAAAGAAGATTGCAGATGCGATTGTAGTAAATAACTCGGCCTACGTACCTGTGCGCACGATGTCCGAAGCGACCGGAGCAGGGTTGACGGTTGAAGGAAAAACGATAATATTGGAGAGTAAGGAGACTGAGAAGGCAGCGCTAAAAGCAAGTATTGCAGCGGCTAAACTCCGGGAAAGATTAGCAGGAGCAGAATCAAGCGTTCAAGTTCTCAAAGAAGCCATCCAACTGGTGGAAACTACTGCGGCCGACCGAACAAGCGCAGCGGACCAAGAGGCTCGAAGAAACTATATCACGGAGTTGAATAAACGTGTGGATTTCATGGAAACAGAAATTGCGCAGCTCAAGGAGCAGCTCGGCGAATAATAAATGAATAATGATGAAGAGTCTCGCCATTACTGGTGCGGCACGTTCGACGATGAAATTGGCCGTGCACTTGCGGATTAACGCGCAGTGAAATGTCCGACATAGGCGTAGATAGTGGCTGAAACAGCAACAAGTAAATAAATTTTCTTAGCGATTCTTCAATGATCTGAAGAATCGTTTTTTTTGTAATGACGGGAGAGTTTGTTTTCTTCGAACAAATGGATGATAATAAAGGAAAAAGCTAGGCTAATCGCATGACATCGTTTTTATAAACTACATAACTTTATACCCTAAAAGCGAGGCGTAACGAAATGAATACATCTGAGTTTCAACAGTATGTGAAGAAGTTCAGTGAAACCAAAGGTTTTGACACGAGCTCCATTGAGCAGAGAATGCTGTACTTAATGACTGAAGTAGGGGAATTGTCCAAAGAGGTGCTATCCGTATCCTTCGACCCCGGTGCAGAGAAGAAAGAAAACTTGGGATTTGAGATGTACGACGTGGTGTGGAATATTTTTGATCTGGCCAATAAACTGGATATTGATCTAGAGCAGGCATTTAAACGTAAGCTGGAAATCAATGAACAGAGATCATGGGAGTAATACAAAAAAATCCAAGGACATCCCGCTCGGGAAGCCTTGGATTTTTTGATTTAAATTTTTTATTTAAATGAAGCATAACCTTCATCAGCCATTACAACACTACCGTTAATTGCACTAGCTTCTGGCAAGGAGAGTAAGTATACAGTGTCTGCAACTTGTTCAGGCAATGTTAATTTGTTACCCATTACTTTGCTCTTCATCTGGTCGACCATTCCTTGATCTTTATATCCTTGGATAATTGGCGTATCTACAGCGCCTGGAGCAACGGCAAGCACGCGGATGCCATGAACGGACATTTCAAGTGCTGCGGATTTAGTCATCATAATGACCGCACCTTTGGAAGCGTGATATGCGAATGTACCTGGGGAAGCTAGGAATCCAAATACAGAAGCTGTATTGATGATGACCCCTTTGATGCCGAGCTCACGCATTTTTTTACCCGCTGCGATAATACCGTGGGCAACACCATGCTGATTGACATTAATAACACTATGATAATCCTTAAGGTCTTGGTCTAGTACAGGAGTGACGCGGCCGATCCCGGCATTGTTGAACATAACGTCAATTCTGCCATATGTGGCAACGGTTTTCTCAACCAGTGCTTCTACCTCTTCGTATTTTGAAACATCCGTTTTGACGAAAATAGCTTCGCCACCATCCTTGATAATCTGTGCGACCGTTTCTTCACCTAATTGTTGATTGAAATCGGCAACGACCACTTGATCACCTTTACTAGCAAATTTAATTGCAGTTTGTTTCCCGATTCCACTGGCTCCACCTGTAATTACGGCTACTCTTTTGTCTGTCATTTGGGACTCCTCCTCGAGAAATATAGTTATACTAGAAATATAGGCTCATAAGGTGAAAAGGTTATTTACTAACTTATTTAAATTGTAGCACTTGTCTAAATTAATTAAAATTTAAGTAAATTTAATAGGTGTTAAGTAAATATTAACTTAGGGAGTGATTCAAATGAATTTAGAGCAATGCGAGAATATCGTAGAAGTCGCAAAGATTGGTTCACTAACCAAAGCTGCTCAGAATCGTCATATCACCCTATCTGCCATAAGCCAGTCCATAACACTGCTGGAAGCGGAGCTTGGAGTTACTTTGTTCATTCGTTCGCGAGGCCAACGAGCAGTTCCCACAGCAGAGGGACAAGCTATTATCAGCAAAGCAAATGAAGTCTTGATGAAAGTAAATGAATTAATAGCTGAAGCACAGATCTATAGCGATGCGCTTAGTGGTCATTTGAAGATTGCTACGATTCCGGGACCCATGCATCTAATCGTGAAGGTCATATCCGGTTTTAAAGCGGATTTTCCAAATGTGAAAATAGAGATTTTTGAAAAGGGACCTAAAGAAATTCTGGATAATGTGCTTCAGGATGAAATGGATATCGGACTGATGGTCTCGCCAGAGGGCTTATCAGAGAAACATAAAGGAGTCGTATTCGAGGAATTAATGGAAGGTAAGATTGTTGTAGGCGTACATCCTCAATCACCACTAGCTCTAAATACAATAATTACGCCCGAACAGTTAGTAGGCCAGACGTTGGTTTTATACGATGATCATTACATACAGGACTTTGTGGAGCGTTATTTACTAAAAGTTGGGCCGATGAATATTCTTTTTACAAGCAATAACACCCGTGCCATTGATAATGCAGTTGCGTCAGGACTCGCGATCACGATTGGGATGGATTATTCTTTTCTAAAAACATTTGAGGGTTCTCAGAAGATCATGAAGACGATCGAGCTACGATCACCAGATCGTAATACTCCGGGGTCCATTGTTTCAGCTTCTAAACAAGGATCGAAAACGGTCAGAAGATTCATCAACAGGTTAAAACATGAATTTGAGGAGGGGATTAGAAGAAGTTAACAGTATGCCTTGGTAAATTTTATCTAACCTTTACGCTTCCTAGTTATTATAACCCTATGATGTTGTCCAAGCTCAGATCGTCATTAGGACAGCCAAGTGGGGAGGATGTCAACACAGTGAGAAGGTATCTAAGGCAAATTAATGTGGCAGTTATTTTTATTTTGTTGATTTCGTTGTTGCAGCCGGGAGTATTTGTTCACGCTTCCATTTCTGATTTACCAGCAACAAACTACGGAACCGTTATTGATGTACGTCAAACAGAGCTCGCACCTGGGGCGATGTACACCTGGATGGATCTTCAGAATGAACGTGGTTTACAAAAGATTCATGCAGTGGAGTTCAACCCAGGGCAAGGCCATTTAGAACTGCAGGCAGGTACGAAGGATGGAAAGGTATACGGTATGAAGGGTGTTACAGAAATGGCCGCTTATGCGGATTCGTCTGGAAACCGGGTGATCGCAGGGATTAACGGTGATTTTTATGAAATCTCCGGTTTTGCTACGGGTGTTCCTAATGGATTATTTATGGATGATGGTGTAATCCTGAATAGTTCGATTTCTGCTTTTACTTTCGGTTTAAAAGAAGATGGCAGCTCGATTTATGGGGTGCCGAAGCTGACCAAGAACGTAACGATTAATGGAAAAACAACTAATTTAACCAGCATCAACCGTTATCGAAATACGAATGAGCTGGTTCTTTATACGGAAGATTATAATACAACTACAAAGTCGACCAATGAGGGTGACGAGGTTGTTCTAGATATTGTCGAGGGAGAAGTGAAGAGCGGTCAGACCT
This sequence comes from Paenibacillus sp. NPDC058367, assembly GCF_042723305.1. Taxonomy (NCBI): domain Bacteria; kingdom Bacillati; phylum Bacillota; class Bacilli; order Caryophanales; family Paenibacillaceae; genus Paenibacillus; species Paenibacillus sp. NPDC058367. Next base: position 309,228 of record NZ_JBHXIZ010000003.1, on the reverse strand, counting down.
TGAAGCTGAAGGTATCTGATATTCGCAACAATCAAGGCAATACGCCGCTTACCAAAGGAAAAGTAGTTTTGTCTGCTAACGGAACGTCTCGTGCTGTTCTGCAGGGGTTATCGGTTGGCGATAACGTTACTGCGACCTTTGCGCTTAGTGGAGAATGGAATGATGTGAAGGTAGCTATTGGCGGCGAAGGGCCGCTGGTAAAAGACGGAGTAGTTCAACAAGGTGTAGGGCCTTTAGGAATTCATCCACGTACAGCCATTGGGACAAAAGCGGACGGAAGTCTCGTTCTATTCGAAGTGGATGGAAGATCTCCAGGTTTTAGCGAAGGTGTAGATACGGATGAGCTTGGCTACATTCTGAAGGATATGGGCGTAGTGAACGCCATGAATCTGGATGGTGGCGGCTCTTCTACTTTTGTGGCCAGAATGCCGGGTGCATCTGGTGTCAAAATGATGAATCAGGGCTCTGATGGCTATGAACGTAAAACCGGCAACGGTTTGCTGGTCGTCAACACAGCCCCAGAGCAATCTACAGCTTCTAAGCTGGTTGTGCAGCCGAATGCGGAACGTATCTTGCAAGGCTCCAGCTTTATGTTCAAAGCAGCAGGAGTGGACGAGAACGGCCATCCGGCACCTTATTCGGGTACTTTGAATTGGCAGGTGGACGCTGACCTTGGTACTGTCGATGCGAACGGAGTCTTCACCGCAGGAACCACTGCCGGCACAGGAACGGTAAATGTAGAGGTGGGGGCAGTCAAAGGCAGTGGGGAAATCGAAGTCGTGGATAAGCTCACAGACCTTAGGTTTCCTGATGAGATCAAAACTTATTCTTCAGGTGCTGCTGCGCAATTAACTGTGAAGGCGCTACGTAATGGACAGGTAATTCAAGCCGACAACCATAGCTTTGAATGGCGGGTAGAGGGCGAGATCGGAACTGTAGATGAGAAAGGTCTGTTTCAAGCGACGAGTGAAAATGGGAAGAACGGGAAGATTTATGCTAAGTACGGGGACGCCCAGACCTCTTTTGAAGTAAATGTAGGGTTACCGCCTGTAATGCTGGAGGATTTTGAGAATGGCATTGATAAATATATTGCCTCCAGTGCAGCAGCTAACAGTGTGGCGATTCAGGAAGTGACTGATCAGGATTTTGTCCGTAATGGGGATAAAGCCTTAAAGCTGGAATATGATTTTGTTAATAAAACAGGCACATCGGGTGCTTATTTAGCCGCAAGCTCAACTGCCAATCGGATTCAGATTCCGGGGTATCCTGAGAAAATCAGTATGTGGATCTACGGAGATGGCAAAAAGCACTGGCTGCGGGGACAGATTCGTGATGGCAATAATGCGGCAGTGCCTGTGGATTTTACAGATCAGGTGAATGGAGTGAACTGGACGGGGTGGAAATACGTCGAAGTATCCGTTCCTAAGGGAAAAACCACCCCGTTAACGATGGATATGCCTGTCCGCTATATGGAGACAAGCAATCTTAACAAGAGCGCAGGTGCAATTTACGTTGATGATATTCGTGCCATTTATGGTCCGATAGAGGAGGATAGAACACCTCCTGTGCTTAAAGATGCCTATCCTGGCGTGAACGAGATTGTCAAAACAGCTACACCGACCCTTTCCGTCAATGGTGAGGATGATGGTTATGATCCAGTGGTGCATCCGGGAACGACCTTAATCGATCCGGACAAAACACGAGTATATGTGGACGATCAAATAGTGGAGCATGGCTTTTATCCTCCAAAAGGTCAGATCACTTATAAACCAAAGGTTCCACTTACAGAAGGCCGTCATAAAGTAAAAGTTGCCATTCGCGATTTGAGCGGTAACCAGACGATAAAAGAATGGTATTTTACAGTGAATTTGGGCTCTCCGTTCTATGTATACAAAACACCAGAAGTAGTATACGCCGGCAACACCTACACATTGGACGTAACGGCAGAGAAAGCGAGCAAGCTGAAGCAAGGAAATCTTACGTTTGCTTTTAATCCGGCTGCAGTTAGAGATTTGCAGGTAATTCGTGGGGATAAGGTATCAGAAACGCAAATGGAGTCAATCATTGATCCAGCTTTGGGCACTGTGTGTCTTAACCTAACGAATATCAATTCCTCCAATCTACGAGATACGGATCTCATCGGACAAATTCAATATACGGTTCGAAATGATTATGTGGGTCCCTTTACTCAGGAGCAGCTCGCTGGGGATACAAGCAAACCTTTTGTAATTGAAAATACATCCGGATCTGTAACTTCGACAGAAGGTACCGGGGTTCCTATTTCTTTTATGGGAGCGGCTGTTGAATCTGTTGTAAAGACACAGTTGATGCTCACTTGGAACCATTATGATCTTGCGAAGGGCTTTGATGCGTCTTTTGCGGTAAAAGATCTGAATGGAAGTGTTGTTGAAGGTGCGAAACTACTTTTCGACGGATTGGAGGTACAAGGCGCAACTTCAGAGGGAAGTGGGACACTTACTACTGGCCTTGTCACTTCAGCAGAAGGAACTTTTAAATTGCAGGCAGTAAAAGGAAATACCTATAGTCCTGTAATGACGTTCAAGGTTGCTCCATATGACGGTACTGCTGCCCCGCGTAATGTTAATGTTACGATGGGCCAGGATGCAGCGACTTCTCGCCAGTTTACTTGGCAGACAGAACCGCTAACCGTGAATACTGTAGTAGAACTTGTGGAAAAAGCAGAGTTCACAAGCTTTCAAGCCCTGAATGTAACAAAAATTACCGGCAACAGTTCAATTTACAATACCAACAATGATGGAACGATGCGAGTTCATAAAGCGGAAGCAGTAGGGCTTATCCCTGGAACCGAATATGTATATCGTGTGGGGGATGGGGAGTCAAATGTAAGTGAGCAAGGAACCTTCGTTACAAGCGGAGGGGAGAGCGCTTCTACAAAATTCCTATTTATCGGAGATTCTCAAGCAGATTCTAAAGCGGGATTTGGTCTTTGGGGCAATACGATAGAGGCTGCTTTTGCCTATATGCCGGATGCTGAAATGCTGGTCCACGCTGGAGATATGGTGGATAAAGGCTTTGAACAAGAGCAGTGGAACTGGTGGTTTGATGCAGCCCAAAAGCAGCTGATGAATACCACGTTTGTTCCGATTATTGGGAACCATGAAGTGATGGGAACCAATGGCGATGGGGATTACCTGGCGCAATTCAATAACCCGCAAAACGGTGCGGCGAGCGTAAAAGGTACGAATTATTCTTTTGACATTCAGGATACACATTTTGTGGTTATGAATACAGAGCATTCAGGTGCTCCGTTCACTGAACAGGCAGAGTGGCTGGATCAGGATCTATCTGCTACAGATAAAAAGTGGAAGGTGATTTTTTTCCATCAAGGGCCCTATGGCAGCATCTATTCGAATGAACAGGTGCAAGCAAAGTGGGTGCCGGTGTTTGATAAGCATAATGTGGATCTAGTGATGAACGGCCATGATCATATTTACTTGCGAACTTTTCCAATGAAGGATGGTAAGCAGGTAGCAGAAGGCGAAGGCACACGATATGTTATCGGCGGTTCCTCCGGTCCTAAGTTCTATGCGCTGACGCCACGTTTTTGGCAGGAAAAAATATATGACGAAGATGAGCAAATCTATACGGCTGTTGAAATTGGGAAGAACGAGATTACGGTTACGGCAAGAACGGTAGACGGTGTAGAAATTGACCGTTTAGTGATCGAAAATTTTGTTCCAAAATCCATTAAGCTGGATCAAATAGCTGTTGAGCTTGAGCCTGGTGCTAGTCTGCAATTGCAAGCTAAGGTAGTGCCGGATGAGGCTAATCATCTGACAAAAATTTGGTCCATCGTTCCTGACACGACAGAATCAGTAGTTACCGTAGATGGAAATGGCTTGGTTACAGCTCTAAAACCAGGGACAGCTAAGGTGAGAGTCACAGTGGCAGGTTACCCGAATGTTTTTGCGGAAAGTAAGATAACTGTAGATGCGCTGCAAGCGATTAAGCTTCAGGGCAAAGGACAACTTAAACCAGCAGAGGTCGACCAGACAGTCACCGAAGCTGTCTATGCATCCGGTAAACGAATCCCACTATTGGATGGACTTCATTATTCCAGCTCGAATGAGCATATTGCTACAATCAATGAACAGGGCTTGGTCCAGGCTCATCAGGAAGGCTCTACTGTGATCTCAGTAACCTACAGGGAGTTCGCCTCGGAGTATAGTCTCGTCGTAACAAATGATGAGGCTCCTATTCTTACAGAAATAACGATAAAAGGGCCGGATTCGCTGGAACAAGGAAATAAAGGCTCCGTTGTTGTTCAGGCGGTATATAGTGACGGAAGCAAGCAAGAATTGGTCGAGGGCGTAAGGTATGATACATCTGATCATTCCATTGCAATGATTAGTGAGAATGGGGAGCTTCACGCATTGAGTGCTGGTATAACAAAAGTCAGCGCTGTTTATAAGGGGTTCAGCACTGAATATATTTTGACAGTGACTGAGAGCACGCCAGGTACGACTCCGACACCAAGCCCAGAGCCAACACCGGAACCAACACCAAGCCCAGAGCCAACACCAACACCAGGAGGCTGGGTGCCGGGACCTGCTGTGACACCAACGCCAACTGCTACACCGACACCAACTCCGTCGGCATCTGCACAAATAGGTGTAGTAACTATAACAGCCTCTCAACTGTCAGAGAACAAGAATGCTCAAGGTGAAGTTGTGGTTTCTGTTGACGGATCGGTTACGGAATTGCTTTTGCCAGGCAATGTGGTTGAACTGCTTGGACGCGCACCGCTTAGAGTGGTTATGCAGGATTTATCCGTTACGATTCCTGCTACAGTACTGGCAGAACTTAGTAAGCTAATCTCAGCTGAGGCTCTTGCCAAGAGTACGATTTCACTACGGTTGAACACTTTAGCTAGTAATACAGCCGTGGATCTGTTGGATCGTGCAGGTACACTAGCTGGAGCACAATTGAGAGCGAAAAGTGATCTGCAAGAATGGTCGCTCAGCATCCTCACAGAAAATGGCCAGTCCTTCTCATTAAGACAGTTTGCAGAGCCGATCAAGATTTCATATAAGGTCGGTGCGACTGTAGAGCAAAGCTTACTGGGTATTTATTTTATGGATGATGCTGGTAAGTTGGAGTATATGAGCAGTACATGGATGAATGGTTATCTATCTGCTGCTGTCAGTCATTTTAGTAAATATGTTGTATTAGAATATGACAAAACATTCAATGATCTGAAGCCGGATCACTGGGCTTACCTTGCTGTGAAGCAGCTTGCGGCAAAACAACTTGTACAGGGGGTAGCTGTGGATCGTTTTGATCCAAACCGTGCGGTTACACGTGCGGAGTTTACAGCGATGTTAGTCCGTGCGCTTGGCTTAAAAGGTCAAGCAGTAGCTGGTTTCACTGATGTACCTGCTGATAAATGGTATGCAGAAGCAGTAGGGTTAGCAAAACAAGCTGGAATTGTTAACGGTCAGACCGCTTTACTGTTTGAACCGGATGCCAAGATCTCTCGTCAAGAGATGGCAGCGATGCTGGCTCGTGCATATGCATACGCCAATAACAGCGTATCTGTAGCTAGTCTTAACGTTTCAGCATTTAATGATATCGGCACTGCACCACAAAGGGCTCAAGAGGCTATCAGCGAGGTGTACAGACTTGGATTGATGCAGGGACGTGCTGTAGCGCAATTTGCTCCGAAGCAAAACGGCACACGTGCCGAAAGTGCACAGATGATCCTCAATCTGTTGAGTGTTTTGGAGTAACGATTATGGCCAGTTCCAGGTTGTTGGGACTGGCTGTTTTTTTAACAAATTGGATTAGCTGGAAGCACACAATGGTTTGCATACAGTAGATGGTTTGGGATCATTATGGACTGTATTGCAGCTATTTCAACTTTTTGGTGGTCTTTTTCCAAGTTTTCGGACATCATAACTCTTATTGTCATACTTTTGCACCGAACCGTAGTATATTTAAATGAACAGTTGCATCTGAGTCCGATAGCTGAGTGAAATGGCATAAATCAGCTTAATAAGATCTCCTCGGTCCGATACGCTGTAATTCCCAACCAACGATTACAATCCAGAGCCTGGCAGATGAGTATCAAATCTTCTACGATATTTTGGAAATCTAGTATTATATTGGGTTTTTGGTACTGAGAATCACCCTTCAGAGGCAAGTAATTACTAGTATTAATTGTTATAAGCCAACACAAATTGTTATGTTGTGTTATGATAGTAGGGAGGTGACTCCCATGAATGATTTTGAGAACTATCCCGATGAGCTGGGTAATTTCATTCGGCACATCAGAAAGACGAGAGGGTTAACCTTAAGAGGACTGGAAGAAAAGAGCGGCATAAGTTACTCACAGCTTAGCAAGATCGAGCGTGGAGAGAGCATTCCGCTAAAAGACAATCTGGACAAGATCATCGAAGCACTTGGAACAGATCTGAAGAATCGGATGTATCATTTGGCAGACTATATGCCAGATATTGAATATATCAAGACCTTAAAGCATGGTTATGAGCTGCCACAGCTTAAACAGTCTCAGGACTACATTTATGAGACGGCATTTAACAAGCTTAAGGAATTCAGGGCAAAGGAAGGTAAAGAAACATCTTACGTTTCCTTTGATTCTAATGAAGTCATAGTTTATGAAACGGAATATGGGGCAGGAATGGTAATAGAGAAGATTGAGAAATACAATCTTACCGACGTCCTGAACGATAAGTTTGAGGGTTGCCTCGACTCCTTAAGAAAGAGCCCTCGGAAAGGGCGTCAAGCCTTTCTATTTGGCGAGTGGTTACGGGAGTGCGTTTATGAGCTGAAGGAAGAAGAACAGGATCAGGTCATACAAGCGCTCAAAGAATTTACGCAGTTTAAAGTACAACAGATAAAGGGTGCTTATAAATAATGTGTGTTTCATAAATGATCTCAAAAATGAATAATGTTGCCCTTTCTTGCAGCCATCTATTCATCTTGATCCATAAACTAACAACTAAAAATGGTTTGACAGAAAAGGGGATATTAATAATGAAAATTAACATGAAGTTTACCAGCAAGGGAAAAGTCGCTATAGAGAATTTTAATAACGAGGAATTGCTGGAGATCTTCGCACGATACATCAAGACATTATCCAAAAAGTATGATATCGAAGTTGATGTTCCTCTTGAAGAGAATCAAAATATTGTTGGTGATGGCGCTGTAATTGCGACTGCACAAAATGTGAAATGCGATGTAGAAACTTTTTTCAAAGAGCTGGGTAGAGATATTAAAGTTCCTTTGAAGAAAAGACTTGGCGGAAAATTGGAAAATGTATTTAAAACGGAAATTACGGAGTAGAAGATTACTCTATTTCAGGGAGTAGTCCTTACTGCATATAAAGAAGGTAGGGCCTTCAGGAGGCTCTACCTTCTTTATGTTGATGATGTTAACATGAAGACAATCTAGAGAACACTCGCAGTGAAGCCATAGGAAGTTATGTAATTATGTCATAATTTGCGAATTAATTTGTGTATGGGGATGTTATGATTTTTCAGTTTGTATGAGATCTCTACTGTCTAAGATCTCTCTAACAATCTCTATGAAATCTGGTAAAGCTTGTGCCTCAAGCGCTAATTTATAGATGTTAAGTAATTCTTCATCAGATATTGATTCAAGAGATGAGGGGCGTGGTGAGGGATGAAAATAGTAATTCATTTGGTTCCTCCATCATATATTTGTTTTTATTACACATTTATATATATGGTATCATTTGGAATACAATCCGTCTCCTGTCATTCATCCTATGAATTTTTCTTTACATCTTAGGGGAATTATGGCATAATAGCTATTTTGTGTGATAATAGATTGGTTTACTTTGAATTTTAATAAACAAAAACAATCCCGACATGTATAGTACATGTCGGGATTGTTTTAATCAGAATCTTTCTTATGAGTAGATAAGTACTTCTTTAGGCGAGGTTCATTGGATTCCGAAACGGTAGTGAACTGCTTACCTTGATTAAAGCATACAATCTTGCGTCCGGGATCATAGCCTTCTATGTTGTTGATATTAACGACGTTGCTGCGGTCAAGGCGTTCGAATCCCTTACCCTCATACGCTACGGAAAGATCGGAAAGCGTGGTGGGGAGAATAAATTCGCCTTCTTTCGTATGGACGAATATTGTATTCTTATAATTGGAGAAATACAATATATCTTCCTCTAGAATATCACTAGAGGAACCGTCTTTCTGTAAGACACGCATCTTTTCCCCATCCTTGTTTGATTACTTGCGCAGTTCTTTTGGAATCTCAGGGCTGTTAGCAAGTGGTTTCAGAATTGTTGCAAAAACAACAGCAGAAATACCTAATAGGTTAGAAGCATAACGAGCTAAATTTTTCTTCATTTGATTGGCCTCCTTTGTAATGGAATTATAACTGTAAAGGATTGAACTAAAAATGCCAATCCAATGACAGACGAATGGATCCAAAAATTCAAAGAAACCAGAATTATGGAAATGATCTTTAAACCCAAATACCATTCCTTGGGGATTTGCGCATTAGCATCAGGATTTGGAGCACATAAGATCATTACAAGCAAAGAAAAAAGATTAATCCAAATGATATGGTTATGTATTAGATAAGTGATATGAGGGATCAGTGAACAGATAAAGATAGATACAATATTGCAGGACCTTGCGGATTTTAAATGCACTCCACCAGAAGACATTCTTAGGAGCATGCAGCTGGATAAGGCTAAGAATGTTTCCTTTAGCTGTCCAGTGAGCCCGCCGATGCATAACGAAGTTATAATAATGAATAAAGTATTTAAAATAATGCTAAGGGCATAATGCATGATTTCAATGGAATGCGTTTGCTCTGGATTACTTTTCTTAATGAGCTCAACAATTTTAAAAGTTAAATGACTCATAGTTATTTCTATCCTTTTTGTGTGAGAAATATAGATATCCCCATAATAGTACTCCATAAAAAATTGGGATGAAGAAAGAGAAAAAAGATTCAAAAAAGTAGGTGAGTAAAGTAACGACAATTACTGTAGGAAGATTAAGAGCAAATAATAATTTTTCGCTAGTCGTTGGTTTAATTCTTACATCGGGTTTGTCAGGTACAAAGTCAAATCCAATACGTTTATGACCCACATACATACCAATGAGAACCGCGGCTAATGCTGATAATATCTGCATTGTCATTATGTTTTTTGTAATCGGTTCCGAAGTATTTAGAGGCATGTTGATTACAGAGTCTAATAGATACATAATTATGGTTTGAATCACCGAGTAAGCTTGATAAGCCATTCCGGTTAATATGGAAGCGTAGAAGGGATGAATCCGGAATAACATCCACATAAAACAAAACATTAGTGCATATTGAGAGAAAGTATCTAATGAAGCTATCCCATAGTTGATTCTAAGGGTATAAGAAAAAAAGCCCATAATAAAACTAGCAAACAACATCTCTTTATGATATAAGTCAATTTTGAAAATTTTGAAAGCCAGAAAGAACATTGCATAGGTCTCTAGTATTGAAAATATCATAAAAAGCATAAAATCTATCATGCCGACACTCCCGATGACTTCTAGTTTAACTAACCCTATTATTGCAAGTATCGTATAAAATGGACTAAAATACAACAACTACAGTATAATTTTCCTCCTATTTTTTCAAAAAAAATCAAAATGAGAGGGGTTTAGACATGGATCGACGTCCAGAAAACAGTGAGTATCTTGAAGAATTATCAAAGTATGTCGATTTAGTGCCAGTTGAAGGGGACATTTGTACTGTTTTTAGAGCGCAGACGGATGAGATTTGTAGCTTTATTTCGAACCTTACGGAAGAACAAGGAGAGCATCGTTACGCTCCTGATAAATGGAGTATTAAGCAAATGGTTGGCCATCTAGCGGATACTGGAAGAATTATGTCTTATCGTTTGTTGCGCGTTGCAAGAGGAGATACGACTCCGCTGGCGGGCTTTGATGAAAAGGACTATGTGCCTACCGCAAATTTTGAAGCACACACTCTAGAAAAACTACTGGCTCATTACAAGCTTGTCCGAGAGTCAACGCAAGCTCTGTTGGACACTTTGCCGGAAGATGCATGGACTCGTAAGGGAACGGTTAACAATGCAACCATCTCCGCGAGAGCAGTGGCGTGCGTAATGATTGGGCATGATCATCATCATTTGAATATTCTTAAAGAAAGATATCTGGTTTAATCGAGTTTTATTTTAAAAAAAGCATTCCTGAGGCCATTGCGGCTTCGGAATGCTTTTTTAGCTAAAGGTATATATTTGGGGCCCCCCGAAATGTACCTGAGTAAGCATCGAAGCAAAGCCTCACTTTGTGAGCATATTTTATAGTGGAGGATTCTTGTGACATTTACGGCACACTGGATAGTAGGCTTCATTGCCGCCAATTTGGATTTGCTTGCCGCTGTATACAGGCTTACCATTTTCTACTCTTAGAGCCATCGTTGCTTTGCGCTCGCAGAACCAGCAAATGGTCTTCATTTCCTCGATTTTATCAGCGTAAATCAGCATGTATTTGCTGCCTTCAAATAGCTGGTTCTGGAAATCATTTTTAAGTCCAAATGCCATAACGGGAATGCCTAGTTCATCCACAATTCGTACTAGCTGAAGAATGCAGTCCTTGCTTAGAAATTGACATTCATCAATTAGTACACAGTGGGGTTTGGGCTGGTTACTGCTGACGATATTATAAATATCGGTATTCTCGTCGACGGGTATGGCCTGTTTCCGCAGCCCAATACGGGAGGAGATAAAACCAACTTCGTCCCGATCGTCTATGGATGGAGTGAAAATGAGCACCGATTTCCCTTGCTCTTCATAATTATGCGCAACCTTGAGTATCTCAATGGATTTACCGCTGTTCATTGCTCCGTATTTGAAAAACAATTGTGCCACTTCCATCTATCCTTTCGTATAAGCCAATTATCTAATCTTAAAAATGCGACCTCATTAGAGTATCATATTCGTGTCAGCTGTATCCAGTGAAAAGATTGCGATAGAATTGAATGTGGTATGATAAAAGGAATCATGTGATTGGAAAGGAAGTAATATGTGTGAATGAAAAAATAGACGAATACAAGGAACGGTTAGCTCTGATTCAGCAGAATGGAAATCTTTCTATCGAGGCTGAGGCTTTGCTGGAAGAGATGATGGCAGATTTGGTGGAATTGAATCGAAGCAATAAAGCGCTGCGGCGGGCAATAATGAAAACTGGGCAGGCTTCCACAATGTCGACTCGTTTAAGGGATGCACTGTACGAATAGAAAAAGAGGGTATGCGAATGGGTTTGATTTTCTCTTTTCTCAAAAAATATAAAGTCGCTGCAATAGCTGCCCTAGTGATGATGCTTATTGAACTAGCGGTGGAATTGTCACAGCCTTTACTCATTTCCAAAATTATTGACCAGGGCATTAAAGAACAAAATTCCTCTGTAGTATGGCTCTGGGGCGGTGTATTGATTGGCAGCGCAGTAGTCGCGTTTATAGCTGGGGTATTAAGTTCTTTTTTTGCTGCCCATGCGAGTCAGAGCTTTGCGTTTGATCTTAGGGACAAGTTATATGAAAAGGTACAATCGTTTACATATGAAGTATTCAATCGGTTTGCTACCTCGTCGCTGATCACGCGTCTGACCGGCGATGTATCGCAGCTGCAGGACACTATATTTATGAGCCTCCGCTTTATGACACGGGTGCCACTGGTTGTGGTGGGCAGTGTGATTATGGCATTGGTTGTTCATGTGAAGCTGGGGTTATTTCTCACTGTAGCTCTACCTTTGTTGCTTCTCTTCCTTTACTTCATCATGAGAAAAGCTTCTTTGTTATTTCGCAACGTACAAAATCGGCTAGACGGTGTGAATGGTGTAATCCAGGAGAATTTAACGGGAATTCGCTTAATCCGTGTGTTCGTGCGCATGGGACATGAGATTGGACGTTTCACGGTCTTTAGCGGGAATTTGATGAAATCCACGGTATCTGCGCTACGTTTGACAGAGACAACGATGCCATTTGTTATGCTTATTGTGAATGCAGCGATTATGTCGATCCTATGGTTTGGACGGATTGAGATTGCAAATGGGGATGCTACTTTAGGAGAAACTGTTGCAGTTATTAACTACTCTTTACGAACCATAGGAGCGTTGTCAGCTATATCTGGACTTGTCGTTACAATTTCCCGAGCACGTGCCTCCTCACAGCGTATTACAGAAGTGATGTCAGCAGGCGCTGGAGTTAAGGAAGGCGGAGCCGCAAAGGGCGAACCAATACAGGGTCACGTCCAATTTGAAGGCATCAGCTTCAAGTATCCTGAGAGTGATATTTCGGTGCTAGAGGATATTACTTTTGAAGTTGCTGCTGGTGAGCGTGTAGCGATTATGGGAGCCACCGGATCAGGAAAGTCTTCTCTTGTCGGTCTAATCCCACGTTTATATGAAGAGACAGAAGGTACCATTCGCATTGATGGGCAAAAGAGCACCGATATCGATATTTCAAGATTGCGGCGATCGATCGGTTACGTTCCTCAAGAACTGCAGCTCTTCAGCGGATCGATTCGCGATAATATCGCTTGGGGCAATGAACATGCCACACAGGAACAAATCGAACACGCAGCAGCTGCCGCACAAATTCACGCAACAGTGATGGATCTGCCCAATGGCTATGATACAATGCTTGGTCAGCGAGGGGTAAATCTGTCTGGTGGACAAAAGCAACGCTTGACCATTGCTCGGGCGCTTGTGAGGAAACCTGCTATTTTGATCCTCGATGACAGTACGAGTGCGCTTGATGCTGTGACAGAAGGACTTTTGCTGGAGGCACTGAAAGAGATTTCATGTACAACCTTCCTGATTACTCAGAAGATCAGTTCTACTGCATCTGCAGATTTGATTCTGCTGTTGGATGAAGGACGCTTAATCGGTAAGGGAACACATGAGGAGCTTATGACAAGCTCTGCGCTGTACCGCAAGATTTATGAATCACAGGTAGAGGAGGCGAAGCAGCATGTTCAAAGCAATTCTTGAACCCTTTCGTCACCCAAAACCTGTCATTGAGCTTGGAGCAGGAAGAAGCCTTGGTTCAGCTGCTGGAGGGAAGCCAAAAGCAAAGGCGAAGGATTGGGGCGGCACGCTCATGCGGATTTGGAGCTACCTTGCCGAGCGTAAAGCTAAGCTTTTTCTCGTTCTCTTAATGGTAGTCTTCAGCTCGGCTTTAGCACTGCTCGGGCCTTATATGATTGGTAAAGCTGTGGATGATTATCTGGAAGGCACTGGCGGACGATCGTGGACGATTTTTCTGATCAGTCTAGCTAGTGTTTATATCTTCTATTCATTAACTTCTTGGCTGCAAAATATATGGATGATTGAAATTGCCCAGGAGACCGTATTTCGGATGCGCACGGAGTTGTTTTCCCATCTTCATCGGTTGCCCATCTCATTTTTTAATCGGAGACAGCAGGGCGAAATTATGAGTCGCCTCACCAACGATATTGAGAACGTCAGCTCTACGCTGAATAGCTCAGCTATTCAGATCTTTTCCAGTGTTTTGACATTGCTCGGCACGGTGGGGGTAATGCTCTGGCTCAGTCCTCTACTGACGCTGCTCACGTTCCTGGTTGTGCCGTTGATGTTATTAGGCATGCGCTGGATTACTCGGCGTACGGGTCCGCTTTTTAAGGAACGTCAGCGCAATGTGGGTGAGTTAAACGGTTATATAGAAGAGACGTTATCCGGTCAACGGATTATCAAGGCTTTTTCACAAGAGGAACGGGTCATTGCCGGATTTCATGAACGCAATGAGCGAATTATGCTCTCTGGATACTGGGCACAGTCGATTTCTGGCTTCATTCCTAAGCTGATGAATGGACTTAATAATTTGAGCTTCGCTATTGTGGCTGGAGTCGGTGGTTTGTTAGCGATTCGCGGAGCGATTACGGTCGGTGTGATTATTGTGTTTGTAGAATATACGCGTCAATTTACTCGCCCTCTGAATGACTTAGCGAATCAGTGGAATACACTACTGTCAGCGGTTGCGGGAGCGGAAAGAGTGTTTGAAGTGCTGGACGAAGAGACGGAAGCTAAAGATGAAGGTGCAGCCACTTCGCTGGTTAAAGTTGAAGGTGCAGTGAAGTTCGAAAAGGTATCTTTTTCATATGACGGAAGTTCTAACACACTGCATGATATTAGCTTTGAAGCGAAGCCTGGTGAGATGATTGCCTTAGTAGGACCTACCGGTGCCGGCAAAACAACACTTATCGGGCTGTTATCTCGTTTCTATGATCCTAATCAGGGTAAGATTACGCTGGATGGCTTAGATGTCACTTCGATTCGGCGTGAAAGCCTGAGGAGCCATATGGCGTTTGTATTGCAGGACTCCTTTTTATTCAAGGGCAGCATCCGCGATAATATTCGTTACGGTAGACTGGATGCTTCCGATGAAGAGGTCGAGGCGGCGGCCAAGCTGGCTAACGCTCATTCTTTTATTATCCGAATGCCGGAAGGTTATGATCGAATGCTCTCTGCAGATGGTAGCGGCATAAGCCAAGGACAGAAGCAATTGCTATCCATTGCAAGAGCCATTCTTGCCAATCCTTCGATGCTTGTTCTTGATGAAGCTACTAGCAGTATCGATACGGTGACCGAGATCAAGATTCAGGAAGGACTTCAGGCGCTAATGAAGGGACGGACTAGCTTCGTTATTGCCCATAGACTGGGCACCATCCGTGCAGCTGATCGAATTCTTGTTCTTCAAGGGGGCAGATTGCTGCAGCAGGGCACCCATGAGGAGTTGTTGAAGCAAGGTGGCTTGTACAGCGAGTTGGTGCAAGGCGGTCGTAGAGAAGTACTTGATAAGGCTAGGCTTTAAGCTGTGCATAAAAAGGCGGGGGTTTTCAAGGAAGCGCAGGTCGCGTCCATGAAAACTCTCGCCTTTATGTAATGTGTGGATATTCATTATACATTGAAGTGAGTTGTCGGATGGTTTAATTGCAGAATGTGCAATAGATTTCGATTGTACAATGAGGGGATGATTATGCTGCTTATGAGATCGTTTCTTGCGCGGCAGCTTGTTTCGCTTTTTGTTTCTCCTTGAACCGAGGGCCAACATAATTACGTTTGCGGTCTCTTGCCAGAATCCAGCCGCCAAGGAAAGTCATACCTGCTGCAAAGAGCAGAAACCCTCCGCCGAAATGCAGCCAAGCAAAATCTGGAACAACGGTTTCATCGCCGTGCATAGAGATATAATCAAAAATATCGTCCTTCATCATTAAGAAGCCCTTCATTGCAATTAAACCAGGAAACACAAGAATAAGGATGGCAATGAAGCGTGAAATTAATAGTTTCATAAGTGTCTCCTACCCCTCTTAGCCCATTAGATTCAACCATATGATAACGCTTTAGTAAGAAAAAGTCCATTTGGATATGACGTTTATAAGTTTTGTAATACGCTAAAAAGAGAGTACAATATACAATGTAAAATGAACTTACGTGTAATGACTGGAGGATACATATCATGACAATTTCATGTGACGTGGCCATACTTGGCGGAGGAACCGGGGGATATGTGGCAGCCATTCGCGCTGCACAGCTTGGAAAGTCCGTCGTCGTCATCGAAATGGACAAACTGGGAGGAACCTGCCTTCACCGTGGCTGCATCCCTAGCAAATCGCTGCTCAGAAGTGCAGAAGTATATGCTGAAATCAATGAGAGCGAGAGCTATGGCATTGAGACAAGCGGAGTACAGCTTGTATTCCCAAAAGTACAAAAGCGCAAGGAAGCGGTAGTTGAACAACTTCATCAGGGCGTACAATATTTGATGCGCAAAAATAAAATACAAGTTATTAAAGGCAAGGGGCGCGTGACGGGTCCCTCTATTTTTTCACCGCGTAGTGGTGCAGTTGCTGTGGAACTAGAAGACGGTGAAATGGAAACAGTGGTCTCTAACCATCTTATTATTGCTACAGGATCTCGTCCGCGTGTATTACCTGGTCTGGAACCAGACGGGAAAGTTATTCTTAGCAGTGACGAAGCGCTCACCCTCGACGAGTTACCCTCTTCCATCATTATTGTTGGAGGCGGAGTAATTGGGGTGGAATGGGCCTCTATGCTGGTTGATTTCGGAGTACAGGTTACGGTAGTTGAAGCTGCTAGTCAGTTACTCCCTCAAGAGGATGAAGAAGTAGCTAAAGAACTGCAACGTTTACTTAAAAAACGTGGTGTTAAAGTACTGACTGAAACTACAGTGGATGCTGCAACCTGCAAGGTAACGGACGATGGAATTTCGATCGATGCCCGTAAGGGAGAGCAAACTCAAAGTCTATCTGCAGAAAAGCTGCTTGTATCCGTAGGTAGAGTAGCGAATGTAGAGAATATTGGTCTGGAAAATACAGATATTCGCTTTGATAAAGGAATTATCGCTGTAAATGCTAGTATGCAAACGGCTGAGCCGCATATTTATGCGATTGGCGACTGTATCGGTGGGCTACAATTAGCTCATGCCGCTAGCCATGAAGGTATCATGGCGGTAAATCATCTCTCCGGTGAGAAACTTCATCCTTATCATACACATCTTGTACCGCGTTGTGTCTACACACGTCCTGAAGTTGCGAGTGTGGGTCACACTGAGAAGGAAGCTAAAGCATTGGGACATGATGTAGTAACTGGTAAATTCCCCTTCTCGGCCATTGGCAAGGCGATTGTGTACGGTCAGAAGGACGGGTTTGTTAAAGTTGTGGCGGACCGAAGCAGCGGAGATATTCTCGGTGTGCAGATGATAGGTCCGCATGTTACGGATCTAATCGGGGAAGCTGCATTGGCTCAACTGCTGGATGCAACACCTTGGGAGGTTGGCGAGGCTATTCATGCTCACCCTACACTTTCGGAGATCGTTGGAGAAGCAATGTTAGCTGTAGATGGAAGATCTATCGGGATTTAGCTTTTCTTTTTGGGTAAAAAGGGATTATAATAAACTCAAGCCAAGTCTTAGTACCAGGTTTTAAGATCAGGATACAATTGGTCTTAAATCCTGTAAGACTCAGGCTTTATGAATAAGGAGGTATCTCTTTATGGAATCCCAAGATACTGTAGAAACGATTAACAGACATAAGCAGCTTGGACTAAGTGACGGCCAGGTCATCGATATGTACAGATATATGCTGCTCGCACGTAAATACGACGAGCGCAGTCTGCTGCTTCAGCGCGCTGGCAAGATTAACTTTCATGTCTCCGGCATTGGCCAGGAGGCGGGTCAGGTAGCAGCAGCATTTGCGCTGGACCGGCAGAATGATTATTTTTTACCTTATTACCGTGATTATGCTTTCGTACTCTCCGTGGGTATGACTACTCGTGAATTGATGCTGTCTGTGTTCGCAAAGGCAGAAGATCCAAACAGTGGTGGGCGGCAAATGCCAGGTCACTTTGGTAGTAAGCGTCTGCGTATTGTGACAGGCTCAAGTCCTGTAACCACGCAGGTCCCTCATGCGGTTGGTTTTGCTTTGGCAGCCAAAATGCAAAAGAAAAAATTCGTCTCATTTGTAACCTTCGGGGAAGGCTCTAGCAACCAAGGCGATTTTCATGAAGCTTGTAACTTTGCCGGAGTGAATAAGCTGCCGGTTATTATCATGTGTCAGAATAATCAGTACGCGATCTCTATTCCTGCTCACAAACAGCTTGGCGGTAAGGTCAGCGACCGAGCTCTGGGTTATGGGTTTCCAGGTGTGCGTGTAGACGGCAATGATCCACTGGAAGTATATCGTGTCGTTAAGGAAGCTCGGGAAAGAGCACTTGCGGGTGAAGGTCCTACGTTGATCGAAGCCATGATGTACCGTTTATCTCCACACTCCACCTCGGATAATGATTTGGCTTATCGGACCAAAGAAGAGGTTGATGAGAATTGGAAGAAGGACGGCGTAGCAGGATTCCGAAATTACCTAATTGGTCTAGGACTTTGGAGTGACGAGCAAGAACAAGATCTTATTGCTGAATGCAATCTTGAGCTTAAAGCAGCTATCGAATATGCTGACAACGCTCCGTTTCCGAAACCGGAAGATACACTGCTGCATGTTTACAGTGATTCCGACCTGAAAGGAGGAGCATAAACCATGGCTATAATGGAATATATCGATGCCATTCGGCTCGCGATGAAGGAAGAAATGGAACGCGATGAATCCGTGTTTGTGCTTGGTGAGGACGTGGGTCTCAAAGGTGGCGTATTTACCACAACAAAAGGCCTGCAAGAACAGTTCGGAGAAGAGCGCGTACTAGATACACCGTTAGCGGAATCAGCTATAGCTGGTGTGGCGATTGGTGCAGCTATGTATGGTATGAAGCCGATTGCTGAAATGCAGTACTCTGACTTCATGCTTCCAGCAACGAATCAAATCATTAGCGAAGCGGCCAAAATCCGCTATCGTTCAAATAACGATTGGAATTGCCCGGTTGTCATACGTGCGCCTATCGGCGGCGGTGTATTCGGCGGTCTATACCATTCTCAGTGCCCGGAATCGATTTTCTTCGGTACACCAGGATTGAAGATTGTCGCACCTTACTCAGCTTACGATGCAAAGGGACTACTGAAGGCAGCCGTACGTGATCCTGATCCGGTTTTATTCTTCGAGAACAAAAAGTGCTATAAGCTGATCAAGGAAGAAGTGCCAGAAGGTGATTACACTGTTCCAATTGGCGAAGCTAATCTGCTGCGTAAGGGAACAGATATTACGGTTATTGGTTATAGTTTGCCATTGCATTTTGCGATGCAAGCAGCAGAAGAATTGGAGCGCGAAGAAGGTATTACAGCGCATATTTTGGATCTGCGGACCTTGCAGCCTCTTGACCGTGAGGCGATCATAGCTGCTGCTCGTGAGACAGGAAAGGTTCTTATTGTGCACGAGGACAATAAAACGGGCGGTATTGGTGGCGAAGTGGCGGCGATTATCGCTGAGCATTGTCTATTTGAACTAGACGCGCCGATCTTCCGTCTTTGTGGTCCCGATGTTCCAGCGATGCCAATCAGCCCGCCAATGGAGAAGTTCTTCATGCTTAGCAAAGAAAAAGTGAAGGCGGAAATGCTTCGACTGGCGCAATATTAAAATAGTTGAGTGGACGCGAAGCTTCGTACAACTTAAAGATTATGCTTACGAAGTGAGTTTTACTTCGTAAAACATTTGAGGAGTGAAAAGATGTCTGACAACCAAAAGTTGACTGACGTGATCATGCCGCAGCTGGCGGAATCGCTAGTATCGGCGACGATCGGCAAATGGCTGAAGAAACCGGGCGATCCGGTAGAGCAATACGAACCAATATGTGAGCTTATTACAGATAAAGTAAATGCTGAATTGCCTTCAACAATAGATGGAGTTATGGGTGAACTATTGGCGGAAGAAGGTCAGGTTGTCAATGTCGGCGAAGTCATTTGTCGTATTGCCGTGCCTGTGACTGCATCTGCTGCTGCTGCAAACGTGACTAACACTAACACAGTTGCAGCTAATAATGTTGCAGAACAAAATGCGACTTCAACTGCTAACGATACGATGCGTGCACGCTACTCTCCTGCGGTACAGACTTTGGCGGCTGAGCATAACATAGATCTGACTTTAGTTATGGGTACTGGTATGGGGGGCAGAATTACCCGTAAGGATGTGCTGGCCTTCATCGAAAGTGGCGGAGCTACATCTCCAGCTTCGATTTCTGCTAGTCAACCAACCCCAGTGGTATCACAACCGCCTGCTCCACAGTTCATTCAAGCCCAAGAGAAGAAGGCGGAAGAGCCTCTTCGCCATTCGGGTCTACATTTGAGCGAATCTCCTCGTATTCCAACAATTGAAGTCGAGGGTGGCCGAGGCAGCAGTTCGGAATACCTGATTGATGTAACACCAATCCGGAATACAATCGCTACAAGAATGCGCCAAAGTGTCTCGGAGATTCCGCATGCTTGGACAATGATTGAGGTAGATGTGACTAATCTGGTCGCACTGCGCAATAAACATAAGGATGAGTTCAAGCGTAAGGAAGGTATCAATCTAACCTATCTGGCTTTCATGATGAAGGCTGTTGTGAGTGCGATTAAGGATTACCCGATTATGAACTCTGTCTGGGCTGTAGACAAAATTATTGTCAAACGTGATATTAATATCTCGTTAGCGGTAGGTACTGAAGATTCGGTTATCACTCCAGTAATTAAGAAGGCTGATCAGAAAAACGTTGCCGGGCTGGCACGTGAGATTGATGAATTGGCACAAAAAACCCGCGAAGGCAAACTGAGTCTGGAAGATTTGCAGGGAGGGACTTTCACTGTAAATAATACCGGCTCATTTGGCTCCATTCTTTCTTATCCAATCATTAACTATCCACAGGCAGCGATTTTAACGTTTGAATCAATTGTAAAAAGACCTGTGGTCATTAACGATATGATAGGTGTACGGTCAATGGCTAATATTTGTCTGTCGCTGGATCATCGGATTCTGGACGGAGTGATTTGCGGTCGTTTCTTGCAACGCGTCAAGGATAACATTGAAGGATATACCCCAGATACAAAACTTTATTAAAAAATAATAACGAGCCAAACTGTGCAGGCATGAGACTGAAAAAGGGGACCTGACGGTATGAATAATTCGGATATTCGTAAGCTGCAGATTTCATATGACCCTATTATGGAGTATGGGGAGGCTTGGGATCTGCAAAAGGAAAGTGTGCACGCCATTGATGCTGGTGAGCAGCCGGAACGATTGATTCTTTTGCAGCATCCGCCTACCTATACTATTGGTTCACAGAATCATCCCGAACATCTTCTTCTAGATGAAGAGCAGCTCAAAGAAAAAGGAATTGCGCTGTTTGAAATCGACCGGGGAGGAGATATTACATATCACGGACCGGGTCAGCTTGTAGGTTATCCGATCCTTATGCTCGGTGAAGAAGGTAAGGTAGATTTACGCGGGTACTTGCGCAGTCTGGAAGCAGTGATTATTGATTATTTGGCATCCTACGGAATTGTAGGGGAACGGAAGCCGGAGTATACAGGGGTATGGGTTGGCGACGAGAAGATCTGTGCCATTGGTGTCAAGTTTAACAAAAGCAAATTCCGAAGAGGGTTTGTTACTAGCCATGGTTTTGCTTTTAACATTTCTGAAGGAATATCTGGATACGGCTTTCAAGGGATTATTCCATGCGGTATCACTGAATTTGGAGTAACTTCCCTAGAAGAGTGTGCAGGTCGTCATTTTGAACTACAAGATGTGGCCAAAGAATTGGTTCCATATTTCCTAAGACACTTTCCTTATGAAGAGCAGGATGAGTTCTTTGGCACTATGGCTTAAGGTTTAATAACGAACTAACAGGCAAGCCAAATAGCGGCAAGGGGGTCCCTAGCCGCTATTATCAATGTTCCTTGTGAAGAGATTATCCTGCAAGGAAAGGCTCGATAACCATAAAGAGCGTAGAGGCAATCATGGCGAACAACATGACGTAGATGAAGATTTTGAACCACTTATTACGTTGCATGAGTAACTCCTTTAGATTTAGTTTAAGTTAATAGCATGAAGATGGATGGTCTTTCTGTACAACCATTGTAACGTATTCACGAAAGAGAGGGAAGTCCAGTGATTTCACAAGACAGATTGATTCAAGAATTTATGGAGCTTGTCCAAGTTGATAGTGAAACAAGAAATGAACGGCAGATTGCCGATGTGCTCAAGAGCAAATTTAACGCTCTTGGCTTAGAAGTTACCGAAGATGATTCCCAGGAAAGAACTGGACATGGAGCGGGTAATCTGTTCATTACCTGGCCGGCTGAGAACGGTGGATCTGCGCCAAAGCTTCTGTTCACTTGCCATATGGATACAGTTGTTCCTGGACAAAATATCAAGCCTACGCTCGGCGCGGATGGATGGATTACAAGTGACGGCACTACGATCCTTGGAGCAGATGACAAAGCTGGGCTAGCTGCACTGTTCGAAGCGATCAGAGTGATTCAAGAGCAAAAATTGCCACATGGTCAGATTCAGTTCGTAATTACTGCGGGTGAAGAATCTGGATTGCTAGGTGCACGTTCGATGGATCCGAGCAATTTGGATGCAGACTTCGGTTTCGCACTCGATTCCAATGGTGAAGTCGGTGCGATTGCAGTTGCGGCACCTACACAAGCTAAGATTACGATGCAAATCTTCGGGAAATCAGCTCATGCAGGTGTTAATCCAGAAGACGGCATCAGTGCGATTCAAGTAGCCAGCAAAGCGATTGCTGCCATGAAGCTTGGTCGGATCGACAACGAAACGACTGCGAATATCGGTAAATTCGCTGGCGGCGGACCTACGAATGTGGTTTGCGATCACGTTCAATTGGACGCAGAAGCACGTAGTATCGTGCAGGAAAAAGTTGGCGATCAAATCGCTTCGATGCGTGAAGCACTGGAGACCACTGTCCGCGAATACGGTGCAGAATGCGAATTCCGCAGTGAAATTATTTATCCGGCGTTCAGCTTTAATGAAAATGATCCAGTGGTACAGCTTGCACAGCGGGCTATCACTTCTATGGGTCTTACGCCGCGTCTGTTCCACTCTGGTGGAGGAAGTGACGCTAACGTATTCAATGGCTTAGATGTTCCGACCATTAATCTCGCTGTAGGATATGAGCATATTCATACCACTAAGGAACGAATTAAAGCCGAAGATATCGTTAAAGTGGCTGAGCTTGTAGTAAATATTGTTAAAGAGAGTGTGAAGGGCTAACCTAAAGTTCTTTTAATTAAATGAAGGAGCTGCCTCCAAGTTATTAAGCTTGGGAGCAGCTCCTTATATTTATAAAAGCATGTTTGATTAAGAATTCACCCTGCTTTGGTTGGAATGATCTTGGATTGATCCTTTAGGGAGAGAATGTATGAGAGAGGCATATCGGGCCCATACCGCTCTATCCACCTAGATAAAATGGCCTTGATTTCCTCCGGTTTACCTACCATTGTAACTGCGGATGAGCTTGTACGGCTGAAGATTTCGTTCATCTGAAATTCCTTCTTTCCCTTTAAGTTTGCTATAATACACCGTATGCACAATAGAGAAAAAGGAGACCAGAAACTTTATGGGAGAACAACATTTGCACAGCAAACCCGAGCTTGATGAAGTGACATTATCTACACAGCCTGTTTTTGATGGGAAGATTATATCTTTACAGGTGGACACAGTGAGACTGCCTGATGGTAATACTGCGACACGTGAAGTTGTGAAGCATCCCGGCGCCGTAGCGGTGCTTGCTTTAAACAACAACAAAATGCTTGTTGTAGAGCAATACCGTCAGCCCATGCAACGCACTGAAGTAGAAATTCCGGCTGGGAAGCTGGATAAAGGTGAAGATCCATTAGTTGCGGCTGGTCGTGAACTTCAGGAAGAGACTGGATTTCACAGTGGAGATCTGAAATTGCTTAAATCCTTCTATACTTCTCCCGGCTTCGCCGATGAGATTATTCATTTGTATGTGACTACTAATGCAAAGCCAGGGGATATGTCCCTGGACGAGGACGAATTTCTAGAAGTTTCGGAGCTTACCCTGGAGGAAGCGTATCAATATATGGCTGATGGGCGCATCGCGGACGCGAAGACGATGATGGCAGTGTATGCTTGGCATCTATATACGCTGACAGGCCAATGGAATTAACAACTGAATTGAAGAGTTTCTATTGCGATCTGCATGTTCATATTGGACGAACGTCGGAAGGACAAGCGGTCAAAATCAGCGGCAGCCGCGAGCTTACCTTTGCGGGCATTGCCAAAGAGGCTGCAGAGCGCAAGGGACTAGAAATGATCGGTATTATTGATAGTCATTCACCAGGCGTTCTACGTGATATTCAGCGTTCCTTGGAATCTGGAGAGATGACGTTAGCTGAAGGTGGAGGGATTGCTTACCGAGGGACTACGATCATTCTGGGAACAGAGATTGAAATCCGCGAGCCTGGGCGAAAAGAGTGCCATGTGCTCGCCTACATGCCGGACGTGGAGCGCATGACCGATTTTAGTGCGTGGATGAGCCGCTATATGCGGAATGTGAATCTAAGTTCCCAGCGCCTGTATGCTCCGGCTAGAGAGCTTCAGGATGAGATTTATGGGCGGGGAGGCATTCTTATCCCTGCACATATATTCACGCCTCACAAGGGCTTGTACGGCTGTGCAGCGGAGCGTATGGCAGACATCTTTGATCTGGATCGCATAGCAGCAGTTGAGCTAGGGCTGAGTGCAGATTCGGAAATGGCGGGTTATCTTTCTGAGCTGGATAACTTCACATTCCTAACGAACTCTGATGCGCATTCACTGGGCAAACTAGGTCGCGAGTATAATGTAATGGCGTTGGCACGACCTTCTTTTGCTGAACTACGACTCGCACTAGAACGTAAGGAAGGGCGGAAGGTAACAGCCAATTTCGGACTTAACCCCCGGCTGGGTAAATACCACCGAACCTACTGCGGAGGTTGTGGCAGTATTATTGACGAAGCTTATGTCACATCGGAACGCTGCCAGTATTGTGGCAGTCTTAAATTGGTGAGAGGTGTATTCGACCGGATCCTAGATATCGCAGACCGCAAGACGCCTCTAGTACCCGCAAACCGTCCGCCTTATCACTATCAGGTTCCACTTGAATTTATTCCAGGCCTCGGGAAAGCTAAGATGAACGCGTTACTGCAAGCTTTTGGCACGGAGATGAACATTTTACATAATTGTGGTGAAGCGGAAATTGCTAGCGTAGTAGGAGTGGATTTGGCGGCTATGATCGTTCGGGCTCGCTCAGGCATATTGGAATTATCAGCAGGCGGTGGGGGAACATACGGTAAAGTCGTACAACCTGGAAAGTAGAGTTATTGTCCTAAGGACAAGTCATATCGCGGGACGTTTTCTCATATGGTGTAACATGTAACCGGAAAGGGGAACGTCTCGATGCGTAATTTAAGGCTGATGATGAAGGAACAGACGCCTCTGTATATTTTTGTCGGCGTATTATTTCTGGTAGGTGTTGTATTTGGAGCTCTTATCGTTAGTGCGCTTACGATGGATCAGCAACAGGAGCTGGGGGATTATCTAGGAAATTTCTTTGTAACGGTTGATCAGCAGGGTCTATCCGCAGCACCTGATTCGTACTGGAGTATAGCGGCCTTAAATCTGAAATGGATTGGGCTGATCTGGATCCTTGGATTATCAGTCATTGGGCTTCCGGGAATCTTGATTCTTGATTTTCTTAAAGGGGTTTTGATCGGCTTTACGGTCGGTTGTCTAGTAAGTCAATATTCATGGCATGGAATGCTATTCGCATTAGTCTCCGTGGCTCCGCACAATCTGGTACTGATTCCTGTGTTGTTAGTAAGTAGTGCAGCGGCGATCGCCTTTTCCTTACAGATGATTCGTAGCCGAGTGCTAGGACAACGTCGGACACCAGTGACTCGACCTTTTACTATGTACACCATATTGTCACTTGTAATGGCACTGTTGATTCTGGGCATTTCTAGTTTTGAGACCTATGTTACGCCGATCATGATGCGCTGGGTTACGCCTTCACTTGTACAAGCAGTGACTACCTTGGGCTTGCAGTAAAAGCGTTTGACTTCTCAAAGCGACACCCCCTATAATGGAAGAAGTGGTTTGAAGACCGGTGAGGTTATTTTCCAAGGGGGAGGGAGACAATGGAAGCTCGGATAGACAAAATTAAGCAACAGTTACAATCCCAAGGATACAAGCTTACACCCCAACGGGAAGCGACCTTAAGAGTGCTGCTGGAGAATGAGGAAGACCATCTTAGCGCAGAAGATGTTTTTATGCTCGTGAAAGAGAAAGCTCCCGAGATCGGTCTTGCGACTGTATATCGTACCCTGGAACTTCTTAGCGAGCTTCACGTCGTAGAAAAGATTAACTTCGGTGACGGTGTCGCCCGTTATGATCTGCGAACAGATACTGCGAAGCACCATCATCATCATTTAATTTGTGTGCAATGCGGTAGTATGGATGAGATTCGCGAGGATTGGCTAGGTCCGCTAGAAGAGCGACTGGAGAAAGAATTTAATTTCACAGTGCTTGATCATAGACTTGATTTTCATGGGATATGCTATCGGTGTAGCGATAAGAATAATTCAAACGGAAATCCGTCCTAAGTCATCTTATAATGAAATTCACTTCATAAGCTCTCCCCGGTTTTTTTACCGGAGAGAGCTTTTTAAATGATTGGTCTATTGGAGGTATACATATCAGTCCGTTTTGGTGCATAAGGTGAAGGACGAGCAGATCTTAACTGTATGTTAGAGGGAGGCGTCCATATGATCGTTTCTGTGCCCAAAACAGTTCGAAAGCTGTATTTTATGATCATGTTTGTGGCTCTAAGCTATTTGCTCTACAGTGCTATGAGCTGGCTTGGTGAATGGATCAGTCCGATAGAGAATTATGGAATTCCTGAAGGCTCTGCTGTTCGGGCTTTTGATCATGCCGATCGTGGTGATGATGGTCTGGATACAAGACAGCGTTTGCGCTTCTATTACTGGTATGGAGAATGAAAGCTTCGCAGGAAGCAGGAACAAGCGAGAAGAATGTCGAAGAAAACAAGGTGGATTCATGCAGCGTATACTAAATGTACACATCTGCAGAACCCTCATGCTGAATGTGCTGCAGGAAGTCACTATGAGTAGCTGCGCCAGGACAGGAGCGTGAAATAATGAAGTCACACTTGCAGCCGTTTTTACATTATTTGTCCGGAGATAAAGGCTTGTCCCCGAATACACTGGAATCTTACGGTAGGGATGTATCGCAGTTTCTGGAGTTCGCTGAAGAGCGGGGGGCTAGTCAGCCTGATGAGATCCGAAGATCGCATGTGATATTATATCTCGGCTCATTACGCGGAGCTGGTCGAGCAACAGCAACGTTGAACAGGAGCGCAGTGTCACTCCGTGCTTTTTTTCATTATTTGCTGAAGGAACGTTTGATTGAGCAGGATCCTACACTGGACATGGAGACCATGAAGCCTGATAAGAAACCTCCTATGGTGCTTACCATTTCGGAAATAGAGCAGTTATTGGCTGCGCCGGATGTAAGTACGCCACAAGGGATGCGCGATAAGGCTATGCTGGAATTACTCTATGCAACAGGCATAAAGGTCTCTGAATTAATCTCACTTAACGTGGATGATGTGCACACGGATATGAAATTTGCGCGTTGTACAGGAACTTCTGGCAAGGAGCGGGTAGTTCCCATTGGAACCCTTGCAGCTGAGAGTGTAGCGGCTTACACTTCACTTATGCGGGACAAGCTGCTTCGTGATCACCAGGAGGAACCAGCCATGTTCCTGAATAGTCTAGGCGGAAGATTAACCCGGCAAGGCTTTTGGAAAATCATAAAAAAATATGCACGGGAAGCAAACATTGAGCAGGATATTACCCCGCATACACTTAGGCATTCCTTCGCAGCCCATTTACTGGAAGGCGGAGCAGATTTGCGTTCCGTACAACAAATGCTGGGTCATGCCGATATTTCGACGACTCAGATTTATAACGGTATAGCCCGTAAGAATATGAAGGAAGTATATGAGAGCCACCATCCTAGAGCTCGATAATTCTGCTTTAAAGATGCTTTTTGTGAGTAAGATGGTTATGATGGAATCATACTGAAAGGATAGACTGGGGAATGATCCGCAGGTTATCTTTTAGCAGAAACGGATACCTGATAAGCGGTACATTGTATCGCTAGCTTCGGAAGCGTATGTCTTCTGGAAGACGGTACAGCCGTTTCTTCTTGTTGGTACGAAAGAATATCTACATTAAAAAAGGAGTGAAGACAACAATGTCCTCATTTAAACGAATTGGTTTTATTGTTCTAGATAGTGTTGGTATCGGTGAAGCGCCAGATGCTGCGAATTTCGGTGATGCTGGGTCGCACACGCTTGGTCATATATTGGATCGTGTTCCTGGTTTGAAGCTTCCTAATCTCCAGAAGCTCGGGTTAGCTAATATTGCTCCGCTGCCACCGCTAGAGCCTGTAGCTTCACCAACAGGTTACTACGGAAAAATGCAGGAAGTATCTGTAGGCAAGGATACGATGACCGGACACTGGGAGCTAATGGGGCTGAAGATTGAGGTTCCTTTCAATACGTATCCTGACGGTTTTCCAGCAGAATTGATTGAGAAGTTCGAAGCGGCAACTGGTCGTAAGGTAATCGGGAATAAACCGGCTTCCGGAACGGAGATTCTTGTTGAATACGGCGAAGAGCAAATGAAAACCGGTGCTTGGATTGTCTATACCTCTGCGGACAGCGTATTCCAGCTTGCTGCACATGAAGATATCATTCCACTTGAAGAGCTGTACAGCGCTTGTAAAATAGCCCGTGAGCTGACGATGGCTCCAGAATTCTCGGTTGGTCGCGTGATTGCTCGTCCATATGTTGGCGAACCAGGGAAATTCGTTCGTACGCCAAACCGGCATGACTATGCTGTGAAGCCGCCAGAACCAACGGTAATGAACGCGCTGACTGATATCGGTAAGGATGTTATCGCGGTTGGTAAGATCAACGATATCTTTACAGGAGAAGGAGTTACGGCTTCTTATCCAACGAAGAGCAATGAACATGGAATCGAAGTTACTATTGAGCAGCTTCGTCAACCGTTTGACGGTTTCCTGTTTACGAATCTGGTGGATTTTGATTCTTTGTATGGACATCGTCGTGACCCAGAAGGATACGGTCGTGCACTGGAAGTGTTCGATCAGGCCCTGCCTGAAATTCTATCTACGCTCGGTGAAGATGATCTATTGATTATTTCTGCAGACCATGGTAACGATCCGATCCATAGTGGAACTGACCATACCCGTGAATATGTACCGCTCTTAATCTATAGCCCGCGGTTTAAACATCCAGAAAGTTTGGGCATTCGTGAAACCTTCTCTGATGTAGCTGCAACCATTGCTGATAACTTTGGTGCGAAGGCGCCGCAGTATGGGACAAGCTTTTTAGCGAAACTGCAATAAAAGGGTTGTGGGTTGCTCCACAACATCAATGAAGGAGGATCATCCATGAGCGCATTAACTCAAAAAGAAATTCAAGAAGCAGCCATTTATATAAAAGACAAATGTCCGGTGGCTCCGGAAATTGGATTGATCCTTGGTTCAGGCCTCGGTGTGCTTGCAGACCTTATTACTGATGGAGTAAGCATTCCATATGATGAGATTCCTCACTTTCCTGTTTCTACTGTAGAAGGACATGAGGGCGAGCTATTAATTGGTATGATCGAAGGCCGCCGAGTCGTGATGATGAAGGGCCGCTTTCATATGTATGAGGGTTATGGACCGGAGGTAACGGCATTCCCTGTACGAATTATGAAAGAGCTTGGTATAGCCAGTTTACTAGTAACGAATGCAGCTGGTGGAGTGAACACTGATTTCACGCCGGGTGATCTTATGCTTCTTACGGATCATCTTAATATGACTGGAAGGAATCCTTTAATAGGACCTAATGATCCTGCACTTGGTGTGCGCTTCCCGGATATGTCGACCGCCTACAGTCGCCGCCTGATCCAGGTAGCGAAGGAAACGGCAGCTCAGCAGAATTTCGAGTTCAAAGAAGGCGTATATGCAGGTCTATTGGGACCTTGCTACGAAACGCCTGCTGAAATCGTAATGCTTCGTACGCTAGGTGCCGATGCTGTGGGCATGTCTACTGTATCGGAGACCATTGTTGCTCGTCATGCATGTATCGAGGTATTGGGCATCTCCTGTATTACTAACATGGCCGCGGGAATCCTGGATCAACCTCTCAATCATGAAGAGGTGATGGAAACTGCAGAACGTGTGCGTGAACGTTTCTTGAAACTGGTCTTAGGCTTTATTCCGAAAATGTAATTTCGGGCACTGCATTTTGAATTACTGGGAGGTCATCTTTATGACACAAGTGATTAAATTTAAGCCATTGACGCATGAACAGGTAGTTAATGTAACTAAACCAAAATATATCGGATTTGCTCGCGCAAATGTCCGTGAAATGCAGGTGTAAAATGAGAGCTGTCGACATTATTCAGAAAAAAAGAGACGGTGGAGAGCTGAGCCGTGAGGAAATATCCTTTCTAATTCAAGGCTATAGTAAAGGTGAAGTTCCTGATTATCAACTTGCCGCTTGGGCCATGGCGGTTTATTTTCAAGGCATGAACGCACGGGAGACCGGCGATCTAACGATGGAAATGGCGATGTCCGGTGATCAAGTGGATCTGAGCCCAATCGCAGGCATTAAGGTTGATAAGCACTCCACAGGTGGAGTGGGAGATAAAACCACCGTGGTGCTTGCACCGTTGGTAGCCTCTGCTGGAGTACCGGTAGCGAAGATGTCCGGCCGCGGACTTGGGCATACAGGAGGTACACTTGATAAGCTGGAGTCGATCACTGGCTTTTCTATAGAGATGGATCGCGAGCGTTTCTTTGATCAAGTAGGGGAGATCGGAGCTGCCGTGATCGGCCAGTCGGGCAACATTACACCCGCTGACAAAAAGCTGTATGCCCTTCGGGATGTAACGGCAACTGTTGAATCCATCCCTCTTATTGCAAGCTCAGTGATGAGTAAGAAGATTGCAGCGGGTGCAGACGCCATTGTACTGGATGTCAAAACCGGCAGCGGTGCTTTTATGAAGACGCTTGATGATTCTATTGCGCTTGCCCAGGCTATGGTGGATATCGGCACCCATTTGGGTCGTAATACCGTTGCGATCATCAGTGATATGGATCAGCCACTGGGTTATGGGATCGGAAATGCGCTGGAAATTAAGGAAGGAATCGAGACCTTGAAGGGTCACGGTCCTAAAGATTTGCAGGAAGTCTGCCTTATTCTGGGCAGTCAGATGCTTGTTCTTGGCGGTAAAGCCAAGGATGAAGCGGAGGCTCGTTCGATTCTGATGACACATATTGAAGATGGCACAGCGCTGGAGAAATTCAAACAGATCGTGAGTGCGCAAGGCGGAGATGTTTCGCAAATCGATGATCCGGAGAAACTCCCTGCTGCTAAACGATTCATTGAAGTGAAAGCGAAGACTAAGGGTTACATTGAGGGGATTCAAGCAGAAGAAATCGGCATTGCTGCTATGCTGCTTGGTGCAGGACGTGAAACCAAGGAATCTGTAATAGATTTGGCTGTAGGTATTCAACTCTCTAAAAAAGTTGGAGATGCTGTAGAGATTGGGGATACACTTGCAGTATTGCATATCAATGATGCCAGTGATAAGAAAGTAGAGGAAGCTGAGGGCAAGGTGCTGGAAGCTTACCGTATTACTTCTGAATCGGTTCCACCATTGCCACTGGT
Organism: Paenibacillus sp. NPDC058367; assembly: GCF_042723305.1. Lineage (NCBI taxonomy): Bacteria > Bacillati > Bacillota > Bacilli > Caryophanales > Paenibacillaceae > Paenibacillus > Paenibacillus sp. NPDC058367. The sequence goes on along the minus strand of NZ_JBHXIZ010000003.1, from coordinate 277,926 downwards.
ATTCGCGCTTGTTACGAAGGATGGAGTAACACGGTACTAGCCAAGGAAATGTAATTATTTTCATGACAAAGACCTGAAATAGAGAGTAAAATAGCGAGCCTCCGTTAATAGGAGGCTCGCTGTTTTACGTTTTTGACGGAGCAGCTACAAATGCTTATCGATAAGATTGAAAATCTGAGAAGCCCCGCTGCTTGTATTACATAATACGACCACAGTCTCTCCACTAGCCGGATAGAAAGCCGATCGGAAGGAAACACCGGGATCGTAGCCCATAATGTGAAATTTGAACACTTTTTCTTCTCGGAGGGTGATCCATACACCATAACCATAATAGCCTTCACCATCCACATGTATGTGGGGAGTAAGCAACAATGAAGTGAGTACTGGGCTCAAAAGGGTATGGTTCATTAGCCCGTTCCAGAATAACTGCATGTCGGGAGCGGTTACGAAAGCTCCACCGTCAGCGCCTCCTTTTACCGGGATTGAATAGATATTGCTTCTCCAGCGACCGTTCTCTTCCTCTATGTATCCTAGTGCACAGTTGGCTGGTAAGGCATCTAACGTAAAGTAACCGGATTGCTCCATTCCGCAAGGCTTAAAGATGTGAAGCTCCACATAATCGGAAAAGGACATTCCACTCAATTCCTCTACCAGAAGACCTAGCACGATATATCCGGCATTGTTGTAGTGGAAACGTTCACCAGGGGTCCACATCATGGGGAGGTTTCGAAACATCGGTACAAAGTCTTCCAGCTGCCGTAAAGTGTACATAGGTTGTGTCTTCCACAGTTCTTCGAAGTCATCCATGATTGTTTCATCAAAATAATCAGGAATCCCAGAGCTATGCGTAAGTAACTGATGTATGGTGATTTCAGAACTAAAGAGAGGGAACTCTACCTTCTTCAGATAGTCTGATAATCTGCTTTCGAAAGAAATCAATCCCCTTTCGACCAGTTGACAGACGGCAATTGCTGTGAATATTTTACACCCGGAAGCGATCCCGAACCGAGTATGAATATTGTTTTCGCGCTTATCCGACTTATTGGCATAACCGTGACAGCTGCTGGCGATTTCTTTATCATATTGTTTTGCTAGTACTACGCCTGAGAAATCGTTCTGTTTTGCTTCTGTCTCAATATAAGTTTCAAGTGGGTTCATTCGTATATTCACTCCTCTGTAAGACAGTATAGGTTCTTAGTTAACATTCGTGAAAGTCTACGATTTACCTTTAAAAGTCCTAAAATGAGAGCTAAAAAAATGGAAATACTTTAAATTTGAAATATTATTTAATCTCCCCTATAATAAAAATGCTCTGCAACTGCTGCTGGGCTTTTTTTAATTGATGACATCCTTAATTCTTGAGATAAATAATTGTTGTTATTTCCTTAAAAATGGAATAATTTTCACCCTTTCTGACGAAACTGGAACACAGTACCTGTGATATGAAGGTTAACGTTCAGGAGGGGAACCATTGTGAGAAAAATGCGTTTTGCTGTGCTTGTGCTCTGTATCGCTGTATCGGTTCTAGGACCTATGTCAGGCGCTTATGCAGAAGAAAAAACCAAGGACTCTGGCAGTAATGCTGCCGCTGTAGACCTCGCACCGGGAGCGCGTTCTGCTATTTTGATGGACGCTGGTACCGGAACCGTTATTTATGAGAAGAACAGCCATGATAAGCTGCCTCCCGCAAGCATTACGAAGATTATGACAATGTTACTAACGGTGGAAGCGCTGGATGAAGGAAGGCTGCAGCTGACTGATAAGGTGCGAACAAGTGAATATGCGGCTTCTATGGGCGGATCGCAGATTTTTCTGGAGCCTGGTGAAGAAATGTCGGTAGACGATATGCTTAAAGGTATCGCTATGGCTTCTGGTAATGATGCTTCTGTGGCGATGGCGGAGAAAATAGCTGGTTCAGAGAGTGCTTTTGTCGATCTGATGAATAAACGTGCAGAGGAACTGGGTCTAAAAGATACCCATTTTGCCAACTGCAACGGTCTTCCAGCCGCCAATCACTATTCCTCAGCTTACGATATTGCGGTCATCAGTCGTGAGCTTTTGAAGCATGATCAAATTATCAAATATACCGGTTCCTATCAGGATTACTTACGTAAGGATTCAACCAAACCGTTCTGGTTGGTGAACACGAACAAGCTAGTGCGTTTCTACACTGGTGCTGATGGTTTGAAGACTGGTTATACTGCTGAGGCAAAATTCTGTCTGTCCGCTACAGCAGCAAGAGATGGCTTACGTGCTGTCGCTGTTGTGCTAGGCGAGCCGAACACAAAGACACGCAATAGTGAAGTGTCAGGCATGTTCGATTACCTGTTCTCGCAATATAAAGTACACACGATCCACAAAGAAGGAGATGCCATCGGCACCCTAAAGATTGAAAAGGGCGTAAAATCTGAGTTGCCGATAACAGCCAAAGAGACGTACAGTGTTCTTTTGAAAAAAGGTGTGACTCAAGAAGGCATTCGCCACGAACTAGTATTGCCGGAAAGCGTGAAGGCTCCAGTAGCTGAAGGTCAATCTGTGGGCAAGCTAGTGGTCTACCAAGGAACCCAAGTGATTAAGGAGTATGAATTAAAAGCAGGGGAAGCTGTGCCGAAAGCAGGCTGGTGGAAGCTCTTTAAGCGCACAACAGGCTCGATGTTCGGCGTAGATTAAAAACAGTTTTTTTGTAGATTACCCCCATGTACTCTGTAGATTCATAGGGGTTTTCTTCTAGTTTTGTCGTGAGGCAGGATTCCTGATTTGCCGCGTAGAAAACCTTGTCCTTGAAGGGAATAGGTACTGTCTTTCAAGGTCAGTTTTCAAAGCAACGAAGAGGAGAGTGGCAAGCATGAATTCTCATGTGGAGATGGAGCATCACAGGGGTGTGTTGATTGTCCGTTTATCAGGGGAGTTGGATCATCACGCAGCCGATTTTGTAAGAATGGATATGGATGAAGCGATTATGCGTGGTCAGGTATCGCATTTGGTTCTTAGTCTTAAGCATCTGCAGTTTATGGACAGTTCAGGCCTAGGCGTGATTCTGGGAAGGTATAAACTGATCCACAGTAAAGGTGGAAAAATGGTTGTGTGTGATGCAACGGCACCTGTGAAGAGGCTGCTGGAAATGTCAGGCCTGTTCAAAATCATGCCCCTATATGACGACGAGAGTACTGCACTCTCGGATTTGGAGGTTGCGTTATGACAAATAGTAAGGCTGGTAACTTCATGAACGTGCAGTTCGCTGCACGCTCGGAGAACGAATCGTTCGCGCGTGTAGTCGTAGCGGCGTTCGTTTCCCGGCTTGATCCTACGATGGACGAGCTGAATGATCTGAAGACAGTCGTGTCGGAAGCGGTCACCAACTGTATTATTCATGGGTATGATAGTGATCCGGAAGGTATTGTGACCATTTCGGCATCGCTGGACAACGAAACGGTACATCTAACCATTGAGGATCAAGGACGGGGCATTGAGGATTTGGAGCTGGCCCAACAGCCGCTGTATACCTCTAAGCCAGAGCTGGAGCGGTCGGGCATGGGCTTTACTATTATGGAGAATTTCATGGATGAATTTGAAGTCACTAGTGAACCGGGACACGGTACTTCTATCTCAATGAAGAAAACCATCGTCTCGAAAAAAGCTTTATACAATTAGGGGTTGGAGCCATGGATGCAGAGTCAAAAAAAGCTCCGCCGACCTATTTGGACGATGCGGAGGTCAAACGTCTTATCGCGCTCAGTCAGGCCGGAGATAGTCTTGCCCGTGACACGCTTGTAAGCTGTAATATCCGACTGGTCTGGTCGGTAGTACAGCGGTTTATGAACCGCGGGTATGAGCCTGACGATTTGTTCCAGATCGGTTGCATTGGACTCCTGAAGTCCGTTGATAAATTTGACCTCAGCTATGAGGTCAAGTTCTCCACTTATGCGGTGCCGATGATTATCGGTGAGATTCAGCGCTTCCTTCGTGACGATGGCACCTTGAAGGTCAGTCGTTCCCTTAAGGAAATGGCTAATAAAGTTCGTAAGATGAAGGACGAAATGTCTAAAACGCTTGATCGTCTGCCTACGATTGGTGAAGTTGCGGAAGCGCTAGGAGTTACACCGGAAGAAGTGGTATTCGCTCAAGAAGCCAATAAACCACCGACCTCTATCCATGAGACGGTGTTTGAGAATGATGGAGATCCGATCACGCTGATTGATCAAATCGCTGACGAATCACAGGAGCGTTGGTTCGATAAGCTGGCATTAAATGAAGCTATCGGAGGCCTCAGTGAACGTGAACGTCTGATTGTCTATCTTCGCTACTATCGTGATCAAACGCAGTCGGAGGTCGCCAGTCGTCTAGGGATCTCTCAAGTGCAGGTATCCCGGCTGGAGAAGAAAATATTGCAGAATATCCGTGAGCAGATTGCTCAGTAGGATAAAGTTATTCATGTAATGACGCTTGTAAAATAGCGAATTAGAACAAAAAGCCGCCCCGAAAAGGGGGGGCTTTTTATGTGGAGGTGATCTCAATATGCATTCACTCGGCGACGAGAATGTGATCACATGGTCTATGGATATGGAAGAAAATCTACTGACGATGTCGGGAATTTTAGAGGAATGGGTTGGTTGCACAAGTAAGACTAAACAGCACAGCCCTAGTTTTTTACGGGAACTTGTGAATGTAGTGGATCGTGATCGATATGATGCCTACATGGAAAGATTAAATGCTGGTCATATCAGTAGTCTTGAGTATCGGATGCAACTACCTACTGAAGGACTGAAGTGGGTTCAAAATATCGGCACGCCTATCCTAAATAAGGAGAACAAGGTCTGCCGAATAGATGGAATTATGCTGGACATTACTGAACAAAAAATGGCACAAATTCAATTAGAAAGCACATTTTCTTTGTATCAACAGATGTTCTCTAATCTAGATGTGGCGGTTTGGTCTTACGATTACGTATCTAAGAAAGTGTTATTTATATCGGATGCCATTCTCAATATCACCGGTTATTCCGTTGAGCAGGCAAAAGAGGATGATTTTTGGCTTCGTATTGCTTATAAGGAAGAAAACCCCTTGATTCAAGAGATCATATCATCAGTTGGTCAAGGGATTCCACAACTTAGTGAATATCGAATCATCCACGCAAGTGGTGAGCCTCGATGGTTACAGGTCAGAATCATACCCAGTCTGGATGAATCCCAAGCGGTAGTTCGGCTTGATGGGATCTTGGCAGATATTACTGAAAGAAAGTTAATGAAGGAGGCTTTACTCAAAAGTGAACAGCGCTATAAATCCTTATTTGACTATAACTCAGACGTCGTATGTGAGGTGAATCTGCAAGGTAATATTTTGGCAATCAATTCTACGGCACAGCAAATTACTGGAGAAGCTTTAAGTATGGTCGGAGAGAATTTGTCCATCATGAATCTATTTGGAGCAGAGAATATGCCGAGGATGTTGGATTATTTCGGAAGAACAGTACGGGGATCTGCTCAGCACTATGTTGTGGCCTCTTCCCGTAAGGATGGATCAGTGAGCCATTGGTCTATGAAAAATATCCCGGTTTATGTGAATAGTCGTATAGTTGGGGCTTTTGTAGTTGCTAGAGATATAACATCAGCAGTAGAAGTAGAACACAAGTTAGCACAGCGTGAAGCAGAGTATAGACTTATTATTAATAACATGAAGGATATGATGGGGGTTTTGGATCAAAAAGGTAATTTCATTGTAGCCTCGCCTTCCTGCGAAACCCTAATCGGTATTCCTGTAGGTTTAATCAAGGACACTACCATCCTAGAGTATATCGATCCAGATGAGCAAGAAAGCTTGCGTGAACAGATATCAAATATTTTTCGGACAAAAGCAAGCAAGATGTTTTACAATCGTTTTATTCATACAAAAGGTTATATCTTAAATTTAGAATGTCTTGCTACTCCTGTTCTAGGTGAGGATGGAGAAGTAATGAGTATCGTAATTGTAGCAAGAGACATTACTAAGAGAGTCCAGATGGAAAATGAATTAAGGGAAAGCGAGGAGTTCAATCAGCAGCTGATCAAGATGTCGCCTGAAGCGGTTGTTCTGCATAGCGATTATAAGTTTGTTTATGTAAATTTCTCTTGTCTTGGATTATTTGGAGTTAGCGATGAGAGTCAATTGATCGGTAAAAATATTTTCATTTGGGCGCACCCGGAGTATCTGCGGCTGTCGAAAGAACGCATGCGAGAGATCTATAAAGAACCCTATAAGATCTTAGCTCCTATTGAACAAAAGGTCGTACGTTCAGATGGAACGATTATCGATGTAGAGGTAACAGCTAGCTCCATTTTGTACAAAGGAAAAGTCGCATGTATCTCTATATTTAGGGATATTAGTGATCGAAAAAAAGCAGATGAGGACAGAGAACATACAGAGCAGATTATTCGAGAGAGTGAGGAACGGTATTTTCGCCTGCAAATGAGTCTCGATCAGTTCTCCCAAGATCTTTTTGGTGTGATGAAGATTAGTCATATGGAGCAGCGGTTACTTAGAGAAGTCAGAGAAACTCTGCAGATATCAAATATAAAATTTATCGCAGTTGAATCTAACCATGATAAATTATGTGAAATTATCGAGACTGAGCAAGGGTATTCACTCAAGATCGGGGAGTCCCGAGGAAAAAGCTACTTGCTATCGATTAACGAGAAGACGCTTTTACTAGAAATCGGCTCTATTCGAGTGTGGCTTGAGACGATTACCCGTTATGTCAGTGTTCTCTTTGATCATTTTTTGCTTATCGAAGATTTAACGAAGGATCTTGAGCTAGCAGCTTCCAAGCAAGTGGCTCCTACATGGCTTCTCCGATTTATGTTTAATTTGTCCGAGAATGAGCGAAAAAGACTTGCCCAGGACTTACACGACTCAGCGCTTCAAGAACAGATTATCTGGTATCGTAAGCTGGATTTTCTTTTAGGTGAAAGGTCCATTAATAGGGAACTTAGAGAACAACTAGAACAGATCTCAGAAGGTTTACTTGATGTTATTTATCAACTGCGGATTATTTGTAACGAGCTCCGACCTCCTGCATTAATCAATGAAGGTCTTATCTCCTCGCTGGAGACGTTGTTTGAATTTACGCAGCTACGTACCAACTATCAGATTTATTTCGAGTCTGAAGGGTTCACGCATAAGTTAGATGATGAAGTGCTTATAGGTCTGTACCGTATTGTGCAAGAGCTTTTAGCTAATGCAGCAAAGCACTCTTTTGCGACAGAAGTCTACATCACCTTAGCTAGTGAAGACAATCATATTCATTTGGATTATAAAGATAACGGAATCGGAATGAATTTATTTGGTGAGGATTCACTTACAAGTATGGGGATTTATGGGATGAAGGAAAGGGTTCGAAGTATGGATGGGTCAATAGTATTCCGATCGCCAGATAAAAAGGGATTAGCGGTCAATATATCTATACCTGTAGATTAATCATGCGGCATAACAATTGGATAGAGGGGTAGTCATAGGCATGATTCAAATATTGTTAGTGGATGATCATCCATCTGTGATGGAAGGGACTAAAATGATATTAGAGCAAGAGGGAGACATGAAGGTTACTCTAGCTAATTCAGCGAATGAAGTGCTTGAAATGGTGAGTAGTCATTCCTTTGACGTAATGTTATTTGATCTTCATATCGCGGATGTGAATGGGATTGATTTGGCGAAGCAAGTATTAACAATGAACGCGGATGCGATTATCTTAATCTACACCGGATATGAATTTACTAACAAATTTAACCTGATGATCGAATCGGGGATCTTTGGTTTTATCTCAAAAACAACCAATAGAGAGCAGTTGATTACAGCGGTAAGATGTGCATTAAGAGGGGAAGTCATTCTACCGCGGACCTTAGTCAAGCAGTTAAGAAAAGTACCGCCTAAAGGATTAGAAATCAATGATGAACAAGCAACCTCCATGATTAGCAAAAGGGAACATGAAATGCTGACGGAAATCGCAAAAGGAAAAAGTAATAAGGAAATCGCGGAGATTGTGCTTATGAGTCAGCGGTCACTAGAATATAGTTTAACGAATTTGTTCCAAAAGCTAAATGTGAAATCTAGAATTGAAGCGGCTATAAAAGCTAAACGGCTCGGAATATTGAAGGAATCAGATTTTACTAATTCATTGTGAAAATAAGTAACAACCCTATAGATTGAAATCCCGATCACTAGATAGTGAGGCGGGATTTTTTGTTTTGCGCTTCATTGCGGAGGTGCGCAATAATTTTGCGTGATCACGCTATTTTTTTTCGGTTACCATATTCTGCTTACCGTTTATGATGAAATAGTTCCTAAGAATTACTAAAAATTGACTAACGTAATGAGGTGCAGAAGGATGAAATGGTTTTATAATTTGAGAACAGCAGTGAAGCTAATCTCAGCATTTGTGTTGGTATCAGTCATTTTATGCTTTGTAGGATTCTATGGAATAAGTAATTTGAGTAAGATGGATGAGTCCATCGAGGATATGTATAAAAATCGCTTAACACCGATTGCCTATCTCGGTGAAGCGAATGAACTTTTTTTAACGAATAGAATAAACATCCGGGATATAAATACGATGGCCCAAACCGAGGTGAAGAAAAAAGAATATCGGGATAAATTACATAAGAATGTCCAAAGCATTGAAGACATCATGAGTAAATATAGTAAGACAAGATTGAGAGAAGAAGAATTAGAGAAAATGAAGGATTATCCTGAGATCTGGCAACGCTATACCACCAGCGTGGATCATGCAATTGAATTGGATAAGAAGATCATTAGTAATGAAGAATATACGAATTATTTACTAACAGGAGATTTACAGCTGGCCACTACGGAGATGACGGATTTCTTGCAAGGTTTAATCGACATCAATATGAAGCAGGCACAGGAATCCAGTGATAACGCCAATGAATTATATCAATCCTCTCGGTTGATTACCTTTAGTGTTACTATCATTGCACTTTTAATCAGCGTGGGTTTTGGCTATCTAATCTCGCAAATTATAGCACGGCCTCTTAATCAAGTGATGCGCCTGCTAGGTAAAGTAGCCAACGGAGACTTAAGCGAAACTTCGAATCTAAATTCTAAGGATGAGATCGGAAAACTTGCGAATTCTGTGAATGAAATGGTTCTGAACTTAAGGCATACTGTGGGGGGGATTTTATCCTCTGCGGAAAGTGTCTCGGCGGCAGCACAGCAAATATCAGCAAGTACTGAGGAAGTAGCTAGCGGAAGTATGAGTCAAGCCACTGCAGCGCAAACGATGAATGAGTTGTTCCGAGAATTGTCTGAAGCGATTAATTCAGTAGCTCAGAGTGCAGAGCAAGCCTCAGAACTGTCAGATCATACGATGCGTATTGCTCAGGATGGAGGTGCGGTGGTTACTGACTCCATTCAAGGGATGACGTTACTTAACAACCAAATGTCTAGACTAGAAGAAGGCTCAGATAAAATTGGCGAGATCATTGCGGTCATTGATGATATTGCAAAACAGACAAATTTGCTGGCTCTTAACGCAGCTATAGAAGCGGCTCGTGCAGGTGAACAGGGCCGAGGTTTTGCCGTTGTAGCGAATGAAGTAAGAAAGCTAGCAGAGCGGAGCAGTGAGGCTACTAAGCAAGTCACGGACATAATTAAAGAAATGCAAAAAAATACACACCAAAGTGTGAATGCGGTAGCCGAAGGCGTAGCTTTTTCACAAAAAAATGGGGAAGCCTTTGATCATATTCTCTCTATGGTGAACGATACCGCTCATAAAGTAACAGAAATCGCTGCTGCCAGTGAGGAACAGGCCGCGCAGTCATCAGAGGTGTTGTACTCGATTGAGAGCATATCGGCAGCAACGGAAGAAATGGCGGCAAGCAGTAGTGAAACGGCAACAACGGCTAATGCATTAGCACAGCTTGCGGAGGAACTAAATGCACTCGTATCTATTTTTAAAGTTAAATAAACCGTGTCATGGGGATCATCATTGATAGGAGAGGAGAAGTAGTGCAAAAGTTAAAGGTGCTCGTTGTAGCTACTTCAGTAATGATGCGTAAACAGATCTCGAACCTTATTGCGGAGGATTCAATTATCGAGGTCATTGGAGCAGCTCGAAATGCATCCGAAGCGGTTAGCATGGTTCAAGAACTCAGGCCTGATGTCGTGACGATTGATATAGAAGTGCCGGAATTGAATAGTTTAGTAGCGCTCTCTAGTATTATGTCACAACGTCCAACCCCTATCCTTATCCTAAGCTCGGGGTCAAAGGATGGAATAACAGCAACCATCACAGGTCTACAGAACGGAGCAGTGGACTTTATATCCAAGCCCACTCAAATCCATGGACCTGATTTATCCCAAATAAAAGACGAGCTAATATTCAAAATTAAACAAGCTGCTCAAATTCCTTTGAGAACCCTTATCCTTAACAATATTACTGTTTCGAAAGTGATGATAGGACTACAGGCAGAAGACAATTCTAAGAACGGATGTACGGATGAATTCGATCAAATCGTAGCCATAGGATGTGGAGTTGGTGGTCCGAAGGCGCTTGAAATCGTAATTAGCTCGCTCCCGGCAAACTTCCCATATCCTTTATTAATCGTTCAGCATATGCCACCCAAGTATACGAAAGTATTAGCAGAACGATTGAATCGATTCTCAAGTGTACGGGTGGTTGAGGCGAAAGATGATCAATTGGTACTTGGAGGAACGGCATATATTGCACCTGGTAATTGTCATATGACTGTAGTTCAGCAAGGGCAAGTATGTAGAATCAAACTTCACAAGAAAGCTCCATTGAACGGATACCGTACATCCATTGATGTATTGTTCGAATCGATTTCTGGACTGAAAAGCTTGAAGCAGCATTTGATTCTAATGACGGGAAGGGGAAACGATGGCGCAAGAGGCATGCTGAATGCCAAACAAGCTGGCGCCCAATCTACCCTTGTAGAGTCGCAAGAGACTTCGATTGTAAATGAAATGCCTGAAGCGGCGGTTGAGCTCAAGTGCGTGGATTATGAAGCTCCTTCATTTTTGTTAGCCTCGAAGATTATGGAGGTTACGGGGATGTTGGACGAACAAATTTGATGAATAAATTATTACCATAGGCGTTGGTAGGAGGAAAATCCACCAACGCTTTTTTATGTAAACCTAGGGTTTCATCCCAAGTGGGGATAAAAATCCTATAGATTTATTCCATGTTGACACCTCCAAATGATAACGATTATCATTTGAGTTGTGAATGGCTTTATTTGTATTGGCGAAGAAGGAGAGGCTTTCGATGGCTTTAAAAATATTGAATTTGGAGATTCATGATCTTTTTGAACAATTTACAGAGCGGATAGAAGGGCATGTTGAGCACAACCAGTGGGAACAACGTCTTACCATACCCTCGCATATCGGTCAGGGAAGCATTACACGTACGCGGATTCGTCCAGGTATGGAGATCATGTATACGGATATAACTTACGAACAAGATATGAAGCTCTACATTCAGGAAGCTTGTCCGTTGTTCGAACTAAGCTATAACGTGAGTGGAGAAATCTATTGCGAATGGAACGGTAAGGAAAGTCACACGGAGAAACAAACAGGCAATGTTCTTTTTTTAGAGGATGTTCAGGTGTATGAAGAGAAAAAAGCTGGTGTCCCCAATCAATTGTTAGAAATACGGCTAGCTCCAAGCGAACTGCTGTATTATGCCGGAGATCTAGCGGAGAAACAACAGATGGAGAACTGGCTTAAACATCATCATGGAAATATTGACCGTTATCCTGACACTGCGGCGATTCGAAAATGTGTCTCTGAAATGATCCATTGTACTTATCATGGAACATTGAGACGATTATATATGGAGAGCAAAGCGCTTGAATTTATCGCTTTATTTGGGGAGTCCGATGGTTACGGCTCTATGAGCGGGAGTATGACGTTCCGGCCTGATGATATTATAAATCTAAAGCGGGTACATGAGTTGGTGCAAATCCATTTCGAACAACCGCTGTCCATACGTGAGTTAGCCAAGCGGGTAGGCATCAATGAATTCAAGCTAAAAAAGGGTTTCCGTGAGTTATTTGGCATGACGATCTTCGAGCTTGTTCGTATAAAGCGGATGGAGAAGGCGCTTTGGTACATGGAGGTAGAAGGTTTGAATATAGGAAAAACAGCCGTTTCGGTCGGATATAGTAATGTCAGCAATTTCACGACAACCTTCCGTAAGCACTATGGCTGCAATCCAAGCGAGTACTTAAAACGTATCGAACAACAGACTTTGGAGCGAAATAGGATCTAGAAGGATTTGTACTTATAGATGGCTTCAAGCAGTAGAACATAGGGTTCGGAATCGAACACTATATTCTGCCTGCTTGAGGTTTTTTTGTGTTTGCTCCCTTATCAAGGAGTAAACCTCCCTTAACAGGTAGAGAAAAAGACTATTCTAATTGATAATCATTATCATATATTTCATAAAGAGGTGGTAATACAATGCAAGGAGTTGATTCGCGACGTTGGTATGCGCTATGGGTTATTCTACTTCCAACTTTACTCATTTCATTGAATACTTATATGATTCAAGTCGCCCTTCCATTAATGCAAAATCGCTTGAATGCGAGCTTCTCTGAAGCACAGCTTATCGTCACCGGATTTTCGCTAGGATTAGCTGTGGCGTTGATCATTAGTGGAAAGCTTGGGGATATATACGGCAGAAAACGAATGCTGATTATCGGAGTGAGTGGATTTACGATTATGGCAGTGTTGGGTGGTTTGACCTCAGATCCGACACTTCTGATTGTTATTCGCATCGTACAAGGTATGGCAGCTGCGCTTGTCCAGCCTCAGGTTTTGTCTACACTTCAGGTTAGCTTTCTGCCAAAGGAAAAAGGGCTTGTTTTCGGTATTTATGGTGCAATGATTGGCATTGGATTCGCTTTCGGATTTATTCTCGGAGGCACTATTGTGAATTGGAATCCGTTCGATCTCGGTTGGCGAACGGTATTTTTTTTCAATGTGCCTTTCGGACTTCTCGTCTTGCTGTTAATGCCGATTGTTCCTGAAACACGGGCCGAGCAGACGCACAGTATTGATTGGACGGGAAGCTTCCTACTACTGATCGGTTTGTTTCTGCTGATCTATCCGTTATCTGAGGGACAAAAACAAGGGTGGCCATTGTGGATCTCAGGCTGTCTAATTATAGCTTTATTCGTGTTGTTTACTTTTATCTGGGTTGAAAATCGGAAAGGAAAGCAGGGGAATTGTTTATTAGTCGATCTGTCTATTTTCAGACATAGAACATTTAGTATAGGTCTGGCGACCGTGCTTGTCCTTTATCTAGGCATGTTCTCCTTCTTTTTTGTTTTAAGCTACTATATGCAATTTGGCTTGCACTATAATGTTCAAGATACAAGTTTGGTTTTTTTGGCTATAGGTATAGGCTTTTTTCTGACTTCCCTGATATCGTCTCGAATGGTCAAAAGATGGGGGATGAGTGTACTTAAAATAGGAGCGCTGATGTTGGGATGCTCTAGTTTATTGCTTATATGGGAGCTAAATGTGGATGCGACGCATCTGCTGGGCGCACGAAATATTTTAATATTATTGATATATGGCTTCGGTCTCGGCATGGCTACTACACCATTAGTCAACGTCACGCTCAGTTCAGTACCAGCAAGGATTACGGGCACAGGATCAGGTCTGATCACTACAATTATGTATTTAGCAAACTCGTTAGGGGTGGCTCTAATCGGTATTTTGTTCTCCACTTCGTTGAAACATTCTCTTTTGGAAGCAGATTTATCGGATTATGTAAGGGCGTTTTCCTTCTCACTGGCAGCTATCGGAGGACTTGCTTTTACTGGTTTTGTTTGTCTTTGTTTCTTGCAAGAGCGGAAATGATAGAGGAGGAATCAAGTTTTCTTGTTCTGTGAGCAATCTAACAACCGTTCTCTTCACTTAGTTTTATAGTATTTACAGGAATAACATAATTCCATTTAATGTTAATCCGCCAAGCTATGAAGGGGACGGTGCGAGCATGCCTATTCTAGAGGTAGAGAATCTCTCAAAAGAATATAAAGGCAAGGGCAAAATGAATGTGTTTCGGGCGCTAAACGGCATAAGCCTGAGTGTGGATAGCGGAGAGCTTGTTGCGATTATGGGGCCTTCGGGGAGTGGTAAAACGACGCTGCTAAACATCCTTAGCGGGATCGACACGGAATATAGTGGGGTAGTCCGGATTGCAGAGACTAGTATAAGCGAGATGTCTAAGAATGAGCTTGCACTGTTTCGCCGGCAGCGAATGGGGTTCGTTTTTCAAGATTACAATCTGCTGGATAGCCTGACCCTACGGGAAAATATAATGGTGCCCATGGTTTTGGATGACCAAGAGGTAGACGACATCAATACCAAGACAGATGAGACGATATTGCTATTTGATCTGGGCGAGGTGAAGGATAAATATCCGTATATGGTTTCAGGAGGACAGCAACAACGAGCGGCGATTAGCAGAGCGATTATTAATGATCCGGAGGTGATCTTTGCGGATGAGCCGACGGGGAATTTGGATTCCAAATCCTCAAGTATAGTAATGAAGACCTTCGCCAAACTGAATGCTCTGAAAGGAGCAACAATTGTGATGGTCACGCATGATCCTTTTGCGGCCAGCTATTGTAATCGCGTGCTCTTTATCAAGGATGGGAAGGCTCTATTAGAGATTACTAGGGACAATAAAGAACGGAGAGCATTTTTTGATAGGATTCTGGAGAGTCTGGCCTTCATTGGAGGGGGAGAAGATGACCTTTAAGAGAATGGCTATTCAGATGTTTAAGGCGAACCTTAGAAGGTACTTGTTATTTTTCCTATGCAGCAGCTTTACGATTATGGTCTTTTTCGCCTTTTACTCCCTGTATATAAACCCTGATTTTAATGACCCCTATCAAGTGAATGGAATGGTGTCCGGTAATTTATATGCTCCTTTTTTGGTGATGAGAGTATTTGCTGTTCTATTTATTGTATATGCGCAAATGGCCTTTTTGAAATTTAGAAAAAGCGACTTTGGGCTGTTAATGGTTCTTGGAATGACGAGCCACAATATCCGTAAAATTATTTTGTTAGAAAATAGCTTGATTGCGTTAGCTTCGATTCTCACGGGTTTAGGTGCAGGGACGGTCTTCTCCGTTCTTTTCTTCTTCATCATCTCGTTGTTTGTTAATATAGGGGGCAGTTCTTTTTCACTTACGCTGGAAAGTTATCTGTATACCATTAAATTCTTCGGGATTATTTACATAGCTGTGATTGGAATCCAATTAATATTAACGCTGAGATACAACATTGTACGCCTTTTAAAAGAATCCAGAACCGCAGAACGTAGCCTTCTTCATGGTAAAATCACAGGGATCATCGGAGTCGTACTACTGGGGATCTCCGTTTATGATATGATTACTCATTACAGTCCTGATGATGCCCGTATGATGTTAATCAATCTGGGAGTAAGTATGGTGGGTGTCTATTTGCTGCTGTCAGGACTTGGGGACTGGATGAAACTCATCTTTTCGCGATCTACGAAAGCTTATCATAAGCATTTAATGTTTAGCTCCGATTTGAACTATACCCTTGGTCGCTCCAAAATAGTGCTTTCTCTTATCACCTTCCTCGTCTTCATAACAATTTCTCTAAGCGGTATTATCTTTTATATTACCTGGGATGCTGAGAATATTCCTGTGAAAAACAACCCTTATGATATTGCCTATGCAGAAGTATTCGGGAAAAATAGCCTTCCATCTGAGACACTCAGCGAAATCACGGATCATGGTGCTACACCGCTGATTTCACACCAAACGCTTGAATACATTGATTTGTTCAATTTCAAAGTATTTTTGGATCAAAACATCAACACATTAATCGGCACTGATTATCATGTGGAGAAAGATCACTTTCTTAATCTTGCCTTAGTTGCTCGAGGAGAAGAATGGAAGAATCAAAGACCAGAGATGCCCACCTTCGAAATGAAGCTTTCTTCCGGGAATCATACGTTGTACTCACAAGGACTTATATTTAAAATGCTATTTAACCCTGTGCCGAATCTTATGAATGGTCTTCATGTCATTGTAAACGAAGAGGACTATATGGCGCTGAAAGCGGAAAATAAAAAAGCGATCGGTAACCTTCAGCTCCTGGATTTTAAGGATTGGAAAAAAACTGCGGATATAGATGCTAAGTTAAATGCCGCTTTAGCCAAATATAACAAAGACAATACAGAGTCCTGGTATGGCAATGAACGGCACGAAGCTCTCGTATTCTCTACGAAGTCTAGAATAAGTGACTATCTACAGTTACAGGAGTCTGGCCGATTTGGAATCTTCGTAATTTCATTTGTTGGTTTAATATTTTTCGGCGCCTCCGGGATAGTGCTGCATTTCAGTATTCAGACTGATTTAGAGCGTGAGAGGATCAAATTCAGGAAGCTGAACAAGATTGGAATTACTTCTAAGGACGTGGCTCGCATTATAGGCGGCCCTTTAAAAGTACTGTTTTTTCTCCCGTATGCATTAGGTATTGCATTGTCTTCTTTTTATGTTGTTAGTTCTTCTAGGGTTGAAATGTCTACAGCTCTGGAGCCGATGTGGTTTTGTTTGTTGGTAGGCGGAGCGTATCTTTTATTTCAAGTCCTCTTTTATCGTATATACACCAAAATATACACTCGCAATATGCTGGCTCATATCGAACTGCTTGATGTTCCCACAACGAATAATACAAGATGTAAATTTAATTCCAATTATGATAATATTAACAAATAAAAACGTAGGGGGGATTCCATTTGAAAAAGATTTTTTCCAGAATTGCAGTCGCATTAATGATCTTGACCCTTGTTGCGATAGTCACTTGCTTTTATATTGGTGAATTCACCTATGCGTATGGATTAATTTTGGTGCTGTTTTTCGTATTTGCGGGGATGGGGCAGCTCTATAAGCTTAAAAATGATGAGTATATGTACAAAAAATTAAATAACACTGATGAGTATAATGAATATACTAGATGATATAAATTTAATAGAAACTTCTTATGTATAACCAAAACACCCCACTTTAGGCGATGCCTAATAAGTGGGGTGTTTCTTTATGTGTCTATTCTTATTTCTTACCGTTGCGCTCAAGAATCATATCAACGAACAGATCGATTTGTGCGGTAATGGCAATAGGATCATAGCGATAAAAAGTATCAAAATCGTTGTAGAACAGATGGTCGTTCTTCGCAGCAGCAAGTCCGTTCCAAACGGGTGATTCCTTCAGCTCTTTCAGCTTATCACCTTTTTTATCAGGATCATAAGTAGTTAGGAACATGTAATCCGCTGCATATTCTGGCAATAGCTCCATGGATAGCTGAAGTGTTTGGTTGTCATTGCTGTTCTTAGTAGGCATTTTCAGCTTAAGTGCATTATATAGGGCTTGTCCACCACGGCCTGCATTGTTACCGAAGGTCCATAGCTCACCTTTGTCAGTCAGCTCATAAATTCCGAATGTATCATTATCATTCACGACACCTTTAAGCTTTTCGCGGCCTTCAGCAGCCTTTTTCTCAAAGTCAGCAATGAATTGCTCAGCTTTATCAGGTGCTCCTACAATATCTCCAAACAGTTTTACGGTTTCATAGATGTTCGTAGCAGTTCCGTATGGTATATGAATGGTTGGAGCGATTTTGGATAAAGCATCATAGTTGTCATCGTACATAACTACAATTAGATCAGGTGCAAGCTCTAATGCTTTCTCAGCGTTGACTGGAGCACCAACATCTTGTGTGTTTTTGAGCAGGTCTTTCAAGAAGGGGTTATCAAAAGTACTAGGTTCAACACCTATGACGTTAGCTCCAACGGAGAGTAATTCCCCACCATAATAATCTGTAACGATCCGCTGAGGTCTAACTGGGATTTGAACAGTACCTTTAGTAGTTTCATAGCTGCGCATTTCGGCAGCGGAAGCATCAGGAACAGCTGTTGCCTCTGCACTCGGGGCTGTTGTTGTTTCAGTTGTCGCTGTTGGTGTATTAGATGAAGCATTGTTGTTTCCCCCGCAAGCCGTCACAAATACAGACAATAACATTACGAGTGCCAGGATGGGGAAAAGGGTCTTTCTTTTTAGCATGGTAAACCTCCCTAAGTATATGTACCAAATAATAATGAGAATCATTATCAATATTATTTTCAATTTGAACTGTATCAAAGCTTAGAATTTCTGTCAATGCAATAAATTAAATGGTTCCAATTAAATCTATCTATTGCCAAACCTAGGAAATGTAATTTACAATAGTCTAATGATAATGAGAATCAATTTCACAGAAATAGGGTGGCATTCATGAATCAACAGATAACTACCAGGATAGGAGCCGATAAAGGAGTAGTTAAACGAGAATTTCGTTCACGTCCTTGGGCGGCAACATTAATCTTGGTCGGCGGTCTGGCGCTATTATTATTAGGAATTGCTGTTTCCGTCTCCTTCGGTGCAGCAGATATTAAGCTGTCTGTGGTATGGTCAGCTGTGTTTCACTTTGATCCGGAGATCATGGATCATCAGATTATTAGAGAATTAAGATTACCTCGTGTACTTGGCGGGGCAATGATAGGGGCTAGCTTTGCAGTTGCTGGCGCCATTATGCAAGGGATGACGCGAAATCCATTGGCTGATTCAGGTCTGATGGGTATCAACTCAGGTGCAGGATTTGCGCTTGCACTATGTTTTGCTTTTTTTCCAAATTTATCGTTTATGTATTTGATTCTATATTCTTTCGTGGGTGCCGGCGTAGGCGCGGGCGTCGTATACGGAATTGGATCACTTGCTAAGGGAGGATTAACTCCTGCTCGTTTGGTGCTGGCCGGTACTGCTTTTAGTGCGCTTTTGTCGGCACTGAGTGAAGGGGTAGCTTTATATTTTCACATCGGTCAAGATTTAGCTTTCTGGTATGCGGGAGGTGTGGCTGGAACGAAATGGATCCAACTCAAAATCATGTTCCCTTGGATAGGGGCCGCTTTAATTGGTGCAATGGTAATCTCTCGATCGATCACGATGCTCAGTTTAGGTGACGATGTTGCGAAAGGTCTAGGTCAGCGTACAGGGCTTGTGAAGTTAGCAGGTGCATTAATCGTATTGATTTTGGCTGGATCATCGGTTGCCGTAGTTGGTGCAGTTGGTTTCATTGGACTAATTATTCCGCATTTGACACGATTTTTTGTGGGTGTCGATTACAGATGGATTATTCCGTGTTCAGCGATCCTCGGCAGTTTACTTGCTGTATTTGCAGATTTAACTGCGCGGATGATTAATCCACCTAATGAAACGCCACTTGGCGCTATTATTGCACTGATTGGTGTACCTTTCTTCCTTTATCTTGCACGTAAAGAAAGGAGGGAGCTGTAATGATGGAAAAGACGACATTCGGTTCCTTCGAAGCCGCCAAAAACAAACGGGGCTTAATTATCATGATTTCGTTGGCTGTACTAATTGTGATTGCTTTTATTATTAGTATGAATACAGGTTACATACGTTTGACTCCTATGGAGTTGATTAATACATTGTTCGGTAAAGGAACCGACAAGCAAGAGTTAATCTTGTTTCAGTTTCGGCTGCCACGTATTGTGATTTCCGTTCTAATTGGGGCAGGTCTGGCTGTATCCGGTGCTGTGATGCAGGGCGTCTTTCGTAACGCGTTAGCGGACCCTGGTATCTTAGGGATTAATGCTGGTGCAGGAATTATGGTTATGTTGTTAATCTCTTTTTACCCTACGGCAACCGCGGCTCCGGTGTATCTGTTGCCAATGGTAGCGTTCGTCGGTGCGGGGCTTACAGCTGCCTTAATCTATGCTCTAGCGTATAAACGGCACCAAGGAATATCGCCTATGCGTCTACTGTTGACTGGTGTAGCTGTCGCAGCTGGGATGAGTGCAGCTATGATCGTGCTTACGCTAAGGCTTGATCCAGAAAAATACCAATTCGTCGCTACTTGGCTAGCAGGCAGCATTTGGGGAACAAGCTGGAAGTTTGTACTTTCACTCCTACCGTGGATTCTTATTCTGGTGCCTTATGTCATCTATAAGGCAAGGGTGATGAACGTACTGAATCTAGGGGAGCAGACCGCTGTGGGACTTGGTGCTGCAGTAACGAAGGAACAATTTCGGCTTCTTGCGGCTGCGGTAGGATTAGCAGCGGCGAGTGTCGCTGTCAGCGGTGGAATTGGTTTTGTGGGATTGGTCGGACCCCATTTGGCGAGACGGTTAGTTGGGCCGAAGCATCAACTCATGCTTCCGACTTCGGCACTGCTTGGGTCACTACTCGTTATTACAGCGGATACCATTGGACGCTGGATCCTCCAGCCGTCTGAGATTCCTACGGGTATCGTTGTAGCTGTAATTGGAGCACCATACTTTTTGTATTTGTTAGCCCGTACGAAATCTTGATGAAAGTAGGCTGATCTCTCACCAGAAGGAGCGAATTATTAACATGTTGCGTCGTTTTTTTGCTTACTATAGGCCCTATAAGGGATTGTTTATTCTTGATTTTTCTTGTGCGATTGCTGCTGCACTACTTGAACTGGTCTTTCCGTTAGCCGTTAACCGGGTAGTAGATGATCTGCTGCCAAGCGGCAATTGGAGATGGATACTCTATTCATGCCTCGGCTTGCTGGGGATATATATTGTCAGTGCCTTTATGCATTTTGTCGTCACTTACTGGGGGCATAAGCTGGGGATTAATATCGAATCGGATATGAGAAAAAAGCTTTTTGACCGAGTTCAGAAGTTATCTTTCAATTTCTTTGACAACAACAAGACCGGCCATCTAGTATCCCGGATGACAAATGATTTGATGGACATCGGTGAGATTGCCCACCACGGTCCAGAGGATCTCTTTATAGCAGTAATGACGCTGCTCGGTGTGTTCGGCATTATGCTCAGTATCAATTGGCAATTAGCTATTCTGACGTTTGTGATCGTTCCGCTTATGATTTATTTATCCATGTACTTCAGCCGGAAAATGTCTAAAGCCTTCCACATTATGTTCGCGGATATTGCTGACTATAACGCACGTGTGGAGAACAATGTAAGCGGGATCCGCGTTGTGCAAGCTTTTGCTAATGAGAATCATGAAATTTCCCGTTTTGCGGTCAATAACGAACGCTTCCGTATAACAAAGCTGATGACCTATCGAATTATGGCTTGGAATTCATCCTTTAGCTTTGTTCTCATGAAACTGGTCTCGTTATTTGTTCTCGTATGCGGAACATATTTTGTAATCCAGAAGCAAATGACCTACGGTGAATTTATTGCTTTTGTGATGTTGTCCAATGTATTTTTAGGACCATTACAACAGATTAACTCGGTCATTGAGACCTATCCCAAAGGCATTGCAGGTTTCAAACGTTATCTCGAACTGCTGGAGACGGAGCCGGATGTTGATGATGCGATTGACGCTAAGACAGTTCATGATCTTAAGGGGAATATAACCTTCCATGATGTGGCTTTCGCCTACAGCGATAAAGAGAACGTACTCCAAAATGTGAATCTGTCGATTCAAGCAGGAGAGACCGTTGCTCTGGTCGGTCCATCTGGTGCGGGTAAGACAACGCTTTGCAGTCTACTACCTCGCTTCTATGATGTAAGTGAGGGTAACATTAGCATTGATGGAATTGATATTCGTTCCATGAAGCTTGAATCTCTTCGTTCACACATCGGGATTGTACAGCAAGATGTATTTCTGTTTGACGGAACCATCCGTGAGAATATCGCTTACGGGCGGTTGGGTGCCTCCGATGAAGAAATCTGGGAGGCAGCACGGCGCGCCCAATTGGAAGAGCTGATCAAATCCCAGCCTGCTGGACTGGATACTATGATCGGGGAGCGGGGCGTTAAGCTCTCTGGAGGTCAGAAGCAGCGGCTGTCCATTGCCCGGATGTTCCTGAAGAATCCAACGATTCTCATTCTAGACGAAGCCACATCGGCGTTGGATACCGAGACGGAGTCCGCAATTCAGGAAGCACTTGCAGAGTTGTCACAAGGTCGTACGACGCTTGTTATTGCTCATCGATTGGCAACGATCAAGAATGCCGACCGTATTGTTGTTGTTGCGGAAGGTGGTATCGCTGAACAAGGCAGACATGAAGAACTGTTACAGACTACCGGAATTTACAGTCGACTACATGAGGCACAATTTGGAGCGTAAGAAGCTAAGGGCATCAATAGAATATACTTTTGGAGGGACATAATGAACAATCAACTGGAATTATACGATGTAACGATTATTGGCGGCGGACCTGCTGGGATGTATACAGCTTTTTATAGTGGAATGAGAGACCTCAAGACGAAGTTGATTGAAGCGAAGGATGAGCTCGGAGGAAGAATGCTTATTTATCCTGAAAAAATGATCTGGGACGTAGGTGGAGTAACGCCGACTCTCTGTCATCAGCTGATTGGGCAGCTCAAGGAGCAGGCGCAGACCTTTGAACCCACCATTGTGCTGGGACAGCAAATTATGAATCAAGAGAGACAAGAAGACGGGACATATATCTTAACCTCGTCTACCGGGGAACAACACTGGACACGAACCGTTATTCTGGCAATTGGTTACGGAATCCTACAAATGGCTAAGCTCGAAATCGAAGGTGCGGATCGCTATGAGGTGACGAATCTTCATTATACCGTTCAGGAGCTAGAGCCATTCCGTGGTAAAAGGGTGCTGATCTCCGGCGGAGGAGACTCTGCAGTAGACTGGGCAAATGAACTGGAGTCGATTGCAGCAAGTGTAACGATTGTGCACCGTCGTGAACAGTTTGGGGGTCATGAGAAAAATATTGTGCGGATGAAGGAATCTTCGGTCAATGTCCGCGTGCCCTATGCAGTAAGCCAATTACACAGCAGTAATGGGGAAACGATAGATCAGGTGACGATCAACCACATAGAGACAGGTGAATCAGAGCAATTTGAAGTGGATGCAGTGATCGTAAACCATGGTCTTAAGAGCGATTTTGGTCCGTTAAAAGAGTGGGGCCTTGATATGGGCGAATGGTGTGCGAACGTATCTGATAAGCTGGAGACCAATCTCCCAGGCATATTTGCAGCTGGTGACTTTGTGGATTATACAAGTAAGGTACGTTTAATTGCCGGTGCCTTCACCGATGCAGTTCTGGCGCTTAATAGTGCCAAGCTGTTCATAGATCCAACTGCGGCTAAAGTTGCTTATGTGTCTTCTCACAATGAGCGGTTCAAAGAGAAGAATAAGGCGCTTGGTGTCGTTGACGACCATTAATAGCGGTAAATTCTTAAGGAATAGGTTTGATTTTAATGTTGTGCGTATAGGGCTTCTTATCCATTTCGAGCGGAGAGAAGCCTTATGCGCCTTCTTTATATTTCAAGGTTTAATAGCCTGATGATCTGGAAGGGAGCAGGAATGAAGCTATCTAATAATAACCTGGTACACAGAATTTATATGTTAAAAGAGGCTGGGAAACGCCAATGCGGCGGTGGTCACATCAATAATCTCCAGATGGCCCAGTCCCCACTCTTCCTGACACCAAAAGAAGCTACCGTTCTAATAACCATTGAAGGAGAGACAGTAGCTCTTAAAATAGGTGAAATTCTTTTTTTAAGTGCAGGTACGATTTATCATATTAATGCTTCATTAGAGACCGTTATCTCTGTTCTAGCAATCTCCTATGAGGTATATGGGCTAAGCAATAGCACTGAGCAAGAATTGGTTTATGGACTTTGCCGTGAATTTTTTCCGGTCAATGGGATTTTACCAGTACGTACGACGAATAAAATAACCCGCTTATTCAGCGAATTGGAAGATGTTGCTGCCAATAATTTAGAAGTACAGGCAGATAGAATTCAATCCTTGCTGTATCAGCTGCATCAACTGGTCGTAGAGGCTGACACTGAAGCAGACATAACGGATAGTTCATATTTCAGAATGCTCTCTTATATTCACCAGAACATCCAAAAGGAGATTACGCGAGAGATGATGTCTAGAATGATGGGATTTAATCCTCGCTATTTCTCAGTATGGTTCCGCAAGCAGACGGGGTGGAGCTTCACCGAATATGTAGCTCATTTAAGAGTGAATAAAGCGAAAAAATATTTAATGTCCAGCCAAGCAACAATCCAGCAAATTTCTCAAAAAGTAGGCTATTCAGATGGACTATATCTGAGCCGGAAATTCAAGCAAGTCACCGGGATGACTCCAACAGATTTCCGTTTGCGTCCCAAACCGAAGCGGATTGTAGCGTTGCAATTTTTCGGGGATTTACTTGCGCTGGGTGTGAAGCCTGTCGCGGTTGAAAAAGATGTGATGAACTACTCATTGCTTTTACAGCCGGAACTGGCGGATGTACGATCGTTTGAGTTGCAGGGATGTTCGGCGGAAGCGGACTTGTCTGGACTGGAAGCTGATATAGTCATTGCACCGACCTATCTGAGCCCCCGTCAGCTTAAATGGATGGAAAAATTGGGTCCACTAGTTACGGTGGAATGTGATGAAATGGACCGCTTAGAACAGATTCGTTTATTCGGCAGACTGCTGGGAGAAGAGGAGAGGGCAGAAGCATGGATAAGACACTATCATTTGAAAATAGATTTGGCCAAGCAGCGCTTGTCCTCACTAATTGAATCTGGTGAAACGGTAGCGGTGTATGAGATTAGGCAAGATAACAGTATTTATATCTGGAATCATACAGCCCGAGGTGTGTACAATCTGTATCCAATGCTAGGGTTAGCTCCGCCGGACAAGGTAAGGTCAGATGTTCTGGAGCGGAATGATCATCTATGCATCTCATTGTCGGAATTGCCAATATACGCGGCTGACCATATGTTTGTGGTTGTATCAGGACGAGAGGACTGGATGTCGAGAACACGTAAACGCATTAGCAAGAGTGTGGTTTGGCGCAATCTTCCAGCATTCAGAAATGAACGCATATATTTCCTCAAGCTTGAGGAATTTTGGGGCAGCGAAGGGCTTGCACTCGAACGTCAGTTGGAGATACAGACAGATTTGTTAACCGGCCATAAGTTAAGCTGACAATCGTCCATAGCCAAATTGATGTATTAGCGTGTATATATGTTTTCCCACGGAGACGTTATATTAAACATGGATCTAAATGATATTGATTATCAATATCACAATAATATAAAGTCTCAAGGGGGATTTACATTGTACAGAGTAATATCGTTAGGAAAAACAAGTATGATAGCCGTTGTACTTACGCTGGTGCTAATGTTGAGCGCATGCGGACAAGCTGCTAATCAGGGGAATGCTCCAGCTAGCACGTCTGCTGAAGTGGCTAAAAGCACTAATGATTCTGTAGTTGCCAGCACGGAGCCGGCTGCTGATGCAGAGTACTGGACATACGAAAGCGATAAAGGTCCGGTGCAGATCCCACGCAATCCACAAAGAATTGTAATTCCGGTACAAGACTTTATCGGTGATCTTCTGACGCTGGGGGTGACGCCCATTGCCGTAGCTGGGAATGACATCTTGAATCATCCATATTTCAAAGAGGCGCTTACAGGTGTAGAAGTAGTGGGTGATGACATGACGGTGTCCCTGGAGAAAATAACGAGCCTGGAACCGGATTTGATTATCACTTATCAGGAAGATACCTATGAGCAAATCTCCAAGATTGCTCCGACTGTCTTTATTCCTTGGGGTAAATACGACTATAAGGAACGATTGATTGAGATCGGGAAAATCTTGAACAAGGAGCAGCAGGCTGTAAAATGGGTGACGGATTTCAATCAGAAGCTGGAAGCGAAGAAAGCGGAATTGGCCGATCTGATCGCAGCTGACAAAAAGGTGGCAATCTTTGAAATTGCCGGTAAAGAGCTGTTTCTATACGGTTCGTCATATGGGCGTGGTGGAGAGATTATATACAACGGATTGGGGCTGCATGCACCTGATCTTGTCGAAGAGGTAGCCTTTAAGGAAGGCTGGGCTTCCCTTTCTCTCGAAACGCTGCCCGAGTATCTAGGAGAAGCTGATTATATATTCCAAGGCTTCAGCCGTGGTGTGGAGCAGGATAAGCTGGACATTCTGGACAGTGTCTTCTGGCAAAGTCTACCTGCTGTTAAGGCGGGTCATGTGTTCACCTACGATCTCAAAACTTATTATCTCTCTGATGCTTATGCGCTGGACAAGCAGCTGGATGAGATAGTCACGTTGTTGAAGTCCCTGCAATAAGTTAAATTTGAAGCGTGAGATAACAACACTCACAGATAAAACGCCTTTAGATGCTTATAAGTTATCTTAGTAGGAATTTTGTACAACAATAAAGGGATGTCCGCTTAGCCGCTATGGCTTCGGACATCCCTTTTCCTCATGCATTATTTATTATTTATTAGCCAATCGGCCAGCTCTTCGGTCTGGGTTAATACCGCGATAGGGTCATAATACCAGGAACGTTCTTCTTTCCAAACATAGAGGTGTCCATTTTTGACTGCAGGAAGGTTGCCCCAAAATGAATCAGCCTTGTAATCAGCTTCTGTAAGGTTATTTGAGGTTAAGATAATATAATCTCCGGCATACTTAGTTAACGCTTCTTTAGATATTTCCGCCCATTGTTTCTCCATAATCTCCGCGGCTACTTCTGTAGGCGGCTTGCGACCAAGCGCTTGATAGATGGGCTGTCCGCCTCGGCCAAAGTTATCGCCATAGACCCAGATGGATTTTCCACCGTCTTCCATGATGGAGAAGGTTGCATCTGCAGGTAGGACCTTGTCCACTTTTGCTTTAGCTTCGGCTATCCGTTTGTCATAATCTGCAAGCCAATTCTTTGCTTCTTGTTCCTTTCCAAGGAGTTCTCCGAAATAGGTTAATTCTGCATGAGCATCTTTTAAATCCCCGTAAGGCACAATGATGGTAGGAGCAATTTTGCTAAGCGTTTCATAGCTTTCTGCTTGTCCCGAAATAATCAAGTCAGGATTTAGTGCGATGATTTTTTCAGGTGACATTTTACCGTACGCCCCTGTGTCTGTAACACCGGTAAGAGCCTCCTTATAATACATATTCTCTAAGGTCAAGCCTGGAGCTCCGATAGGAATGGTATCAAGAGCTATTAGACTTCCCAAGTATTCCTCAGCGACAATTCGTTTAGGATGAACAGGGATTTCAACATCACCTTTTACGGTACTTACTGTCTTGACAGTAGGGGTTTCAGCACTTTCTGCTTCTTGATTAGTTTCGGTTGGTGCTTGTGTTGCTGCTGTTGTATTACTGGTACCACCTGTATTCTCCACCGTAGTATTGGAATTTCCACAAGCTGATAGGACTAGAATTAACGTCAGCATGAAGGGAAATAGAAGCCAATGATTCTGTTTCGAAGTATTCTTTTGTAGATTATGCAATTTGTTGTTCCTCCTATGGTAATTGATTATCATTCTCAATAAGAACTTTACAATCTTCTCTGGTTATTTACTATGGACGAATATGATCTTCGTTTGTGCATATTTATGATGTCATCACATGCAGCAATTCTTTAAGCTGTGCTTGAGAAGACAGCGGATCAAATCCATAGAACATGTCACCCTGGTTCAGGATGTATACCCGATTGTTACGGACTGCATCTAACTGCTTCCAATCACGAGAACGCAGAAGGCGAGAGAGGCGTTTTCTTCCCTCAGAAGATGATGGGATGCTAGTGATAATAATAAAGTCTGCAGGATAGGTTCCGATTTCCTCAATAGATGACACTAGATACCCTGAATCCATTATTCCGTTCTCCATAATGATGGATGGTGGCTTGAATCCAAGATCTCCGTACAAAATCTGACACCCCCTACCGTAACTGCTACTGAAACAATAAGCTGCTCGGGAACTAAGCTCCCAAACGATAGCTGTCCCTCTTTCCGATCCTATCGAATGATTCAGTTTCTTATTGGCAGTATGGCAGAGCCCATCGTAATGACCTAGCCATTCTTCTGCTCGCTGTCGCCGGTTGACTACATCAGCGATCAAGCCAAATTGCTCTCGCCAGCTCATTTGCATAAAGGGTAATTCAATGACCGGAGCAACTGGAGTCAGCATCTTATTCTCAGGAATATTGTAGCTGATAATGATATCTGGCTCTGCTAAAGCTATCGAATCAAATAGAAGGGAAGAGTTACCTTCGTTCATCGTAAGTTGTTTGGAGGCTGGCACTTGCTCTAAGCTCCGATGCCAATCCGAATAAACACCGAGTTGAGGCATAATTTCCAGTACCCGTAGGATAGCTGTGTGATTGTAGTTTAAAGCAACAATTTTTTTGTTCTTATTCTGATAGGCTGTAGGTGAAAGACCCACAAGCTGCTTGAATTTACGGCTCAGATAAGTTCCTTCTTCATAACCAACCTCATGCGCCAGTGTTGTTAGATTTGGGGAACTGGTGAGGATTCGCTGCTGTGCTCTGCGGATTCTTAACAGTGTAATATAAGCGCTGAAAGTTTGACCCATAATTTTACGAAAGGTACGTGAGAAGTGTTCAGGGCTTACCCCAGCTAACGTAGCCATCTGCTCCCGAGTAATATCTTCGTTGTAATGAGCTTCTATGTATTCAAACACATTTTCAATCCATCCTCCTGAAGTCTCCTTTTTTGCAGTCAGTTCATGATGAAGATCCACAATGAATTGGGTGAATAATTGCTGGACCTTAAACGGTTTCCGATCATCGGGTTCTATCCAAGCACTGTAAAGCTCACCAGACAATGCGATCAATTGTGTGGAGGCGTGGTGTAAGGCTGGGCTGCCATTTAGAGAATAATGCTCTTGCCTACGGTTGGGCATACTGGTGTACTCTATCCACATCCCCTGTAACTGTTGCTCATTCTCTAGCTTCAAATTTGAAGTTGCAGCAAAGATCATGATGTTTCCGGATTCGAGGCTATGAAGTTCGCCATCTATCTCAAGCTGACCTTTACCTTCCCAGACAAACATAATACAGGAATTCGTAGCTGGGATGTTATCGGTTGCGTAGTGGGAAAGACTTGTTAGGCTACTAATCTTAACAGGCATATAAAAAGGATGGGAATGATGTGGCATCCCGCCGGATTGGATGGGCATGGTAGAAGTCGCTCCCTTTTTTCAATGATAATCATTCTCAATTATAGTATACCAGTCTTTCTTTCTATTGACTATAATGGCTCTTATGATAGTGTTTAGAATAATCCGCTAACGAATATTTTTAGGTATGAAAGGAATGGGGATTTCATGACAACTTGGAATTTACAAGGAACCGTAAGTCACTTGTTGATATGTAATGGTAGCAGCTGCAAGAAACATAAAGGTGAAGAGGTAGCTGAAGCGATAGAAGATGAGATTGAAAAGCAAGGTGCACAGAGTCTTATACATACGACGGTAACCCGTTGTAATGGTAGATGTTCAGATTCCTGCGTCGTAATCGCATACCCTGAAGGCGTGTGGTATAAAGAGATCACACCTAAATCAGCGAAATCGCTAGTACGGAAGCATTTACAAGGCGAGAGACTTGAGGATCATCTGCTGTATACATATGATGGTCAGCTGATGGCTGCAAATGACAAGGGAGCTAAAGGGAAGAAGAAAAAATAGCTGTTCACTGATCGAAGGTTCGCAGCTAAGTGAAATCTAAGTAGAAATGATTGAAGTACCGTCAATGCGCTGGCGGTATTTTTTTGTCTTTTCAGGAAAGCAACTTCGTTTCTTTTTGTTTAGTAGAGGATTATGATTGAATGAAAGGAAGATCTGGGGGGAATAGACATGTTTAAGAGGTTTACAGTGGATGATCATGCAGAAACGGCGCAGTTGTTTACGGAATCTTTTTGTGAATTACATGAAGAAACTTTTCATACATATATGATGCTTGCGACTGAAAAATACAGTACTACGATTGCAGAATTCATGGCGTAACAGATGCCAAAAACCCGGATTCTAACAAAGTATATCAATCGATTGGTTTTGTGGAGGCGGGCAGAACTGCAGATATCAAATTTGACTTGCGCCCCTAACGTTGACTATGCTATTAAAAAGTGAATAAAATAACACTTCATATAAGGTGGCGCATGAGGGGAGAGGGTTCGATGGAGAGGCTGCAAGTGTGGCCGGGGAAGTTTAAGAAGTTTTTTCTGAACAATAAATTTGTGGTAACCTTACTTATTTTATTGTTAACTGGGGTAACTATCCTGGTGTTCTCAAAGATACCATTTATTTTTACGCCTATATCTGTATTGCTGCACACGGTGGCTGCACCATTGTTACTATCCGGTATCGCTTATTATTTGCTGAATCCGTTAGTAGACCTGATGGGAAAAAGATTCAGGATGAAACGTGTGTATGCAATCATTATTCTTTATCTGTTAATTGCGGGTATTATTACGTTGATTCTGGTGATGGTGATTCCGATTCTTCGAGCGCAATTATCTGGTTTGATTGACGATTTTCCAAGGTATAGTGACTTGATCCAGGAACGATTTATGAATCTGACGGGAAGCGAATTCTTTGGTCAAGTTCAAGATAGTATAGGAACTAACCTAAGTGAAATCACCAGTAAAATTACGGCTTGGGGCACTTCTTTTCTGAATAATGCGCTAACAGGTGTAGGGAGCTTCGTCGGAGCCGTTACGGAGATTGTGCTGGCGGTGGTGACGACACCGTTTATTCTATTCTACTTGCTTCGTGATGGAAAAAGATTGCCAGATTACATTTTGAAATTTGTACCTACCGCGCTGCAGCCGCAGACTCGGATGGTAATGTCGGAGATGAACGCCCAGGTATCTTCCTATATTCGAGGGCAAATTATAGTAAGCTGCTGCATTGGTGCGCTGCTCTATATTGGCTACTTGATTATTGGTCTGGAGTATTCACTTGTCCTTGCCATTGCCGCTGCATGTACAGCAGTTGTTCCCTATTTGGGTCCGGCAATTGCTATTACACCAGCCTTAATTGTGGCCATGGTCACTTCACCATTTATGCTGCTGAAGATGATCATCGTTTGGACGGCTGTACAGCTGATTGAAGGAAAGTTTATCTCTCCGCAGATTATGGGCAAGACACTGAAGATTCATCCGATCACGATCATTTTTGTGATTATTTTTGCCGGCAAAATGTTTGGCGTTCTTGGCATTATCCTTGCAGTTCCTGGTTACGCGGTGCTCAAGGTTGTATTTACACATATTTTTCAATGGTTCCGGTTCCAGTCCGGATTGTATAAGCAGATTGAAGAGAATAAGGAATAATGTGGAGGGTGAAATGTAATGGTAGGACCGATAGCAGTAACCTCTTACGGTAAGCTTCAAGGACGAGAGGAGGATGGCGTGAACGTTTGGCGTGGAATCCCTTTTGCCGCTCCACCAGTTGGAGAGCTTCGATTTCGTGCGCCGCAGCCACCAGAAGCTTGGAGCGGAATTAGAGATGCTTCTGAATTTGGTCCAGTTAGCCATCAGCCAGCGGATACGAGAGGTACGCGTTTCGGTGGCTTAACACCTCGTCATTCTGAAGATTGTTTATATTTAAATGTATGGTCACCTGCATCCCCAGGCGAGGCACTCCCTGTAATGTTTTGGATCCACGGGGGTACATTTGTGACTGGTGCTGGAAGTCAGCCACAGTTTGATGGCACTAGCTTCGCGAAGAATGGTAATGTAGTCTTGGTGACGATTAATTATCGACTGGGACCATTTGGTTTTATGCATCTGTCTTCGCTTGGTGATGGATTTGCGTCTAATCAAGGCTTGCTGGATCAAATTGCCGCGCTGGAATGGGTAAAGCTTAATATTTCCGCCTTTGGAGGCGACCCTCAGCGAGTTACGGTATTTGGAGAATCAGCTGGCAGCATGAGTATCGCTGCCCTTCTGGCTATGCCTGCTGCAAAGGGATTATTTGCTGGAGCGATCATGCAAAGTGGGGCTGCTCAAACCTTGCCAAATCAACAAGGAAAAGATATTGCTGTAGCATTACTTACTGAACTAGGCATTTCTCCTGATGGAGATACTAGCCTACTTAATACGTTCTCAGCGGAACAAATTATAGAAGCAGCCACAAGAATGACTATTAAATTAACGGGTGGTTCAATAGGCATGTTATTTCAGCCTGTCATTGATGGGGATACGCTTCCTGTAGATCCTGCACAGGCTGTGGCAGAAGGATCAGCCCAGGGGATTCCGTTGTTGATTGGAACCAATCGAGATGAGGGGAATTTATTTTTCAGGGGAGAAACACCAGGTGCAGACTTTGATGAATCGCTCAAGGCGCTGGAGCAGATGATGGGAACTGGAAGTCTGGCGGAGGTTGCCAGCCACTATTCTTCTACATGGGAAGGACAGGCGGAGATTCTAACGGATCTATATTTCTGGGGAACCTCTATATCCTTAGCTGAGAATCAATTGGCCTATGCGCCTGTTTGGATGTATCGTTTTGATGGGACGGTCCCTGGCCATCCATTGTTAAATAAAGCTGTACATGGTGCGGAAATTGTCTATGCTTTTAACAATCTGTCTCATGTAACTCGCTTGGGTGCGGAAATTACGCCAGCGATGCAAAAATTGGCTGAAAGTATGCATGCGGCATGGATTGCCTTTGCTCATCGAGGAAACCCAGCTACATCTGAGCTATTATGGCCTGAGTATAATCTGGAAGAACGTCCTACACTGATCTTTGATGAAGAGATGCGAGTAACTCAAGATCCCGATTCAGAGAAACGCAAGAGAATTGTCTCTATTCTGGTTTGAGAAGTCTGAGGAGATGAACGGGGATGAAGGTCCAAGGATTTAATCATGTGACGGTAAATGTGAGTGATTTATCACGTTCATTGAATTTTTATACTGGTATTTTGGGTCTTCAGCTAATACACAAAGGCAATACAGATGCCTATCTGGAATGGGGAAGCGCATGGATTTGCCTCATTGAAAAGCCAGAATACACTGAATTAATGGGCAGTGTAATTGGGATAGACCACATTGCCTTTAGTATAGCGGAAGAACATTTCGAGGAGGCTTTACAGGTACTCCGTACCCACGAAGTACGAATCATTAGAGGACCTGTTAAAAGGGGAGTAGGCTGGACTGTCAACTTTCTCGATCCAGATGGGATTCAGTTAGAGCTACACACTTCTAATCTAAGAGAACGAATGAGTGTTTGGAATAACAAACAAGAATAAAAATAGAAAGGGGAGCTTCTTAGCCAATTGGCTAAGAAGCTCCCCTTTTTTCTATCGACCTAAATATTCCTTAATCCCTAGAACTACTGCTTCGGCTATCCTATTCTGAACATCTACTGTGAAGAGTAATGCTTCGTCCTTGGTATTACTTAAGTAACCGCATTCTAATAAAATGGCTGGCATTTTAGTTTCTCTTGTTACATGATAATTTGCTTGACGAACCCCTCGATCCTGAAGACCTGTAGCAACAGTAAGATATTTATGAACGGTTTGCGCGAATAATAAACTATCTTTACGTGTGTAATAGGTCTCTGTACCACTAGGATTGCTCTTACTGCCCACTGGGATACTATTGGCATGGACAGAGATAAACAAATCTGCTTTTACCTTATTGGCGAGGTTGGATCTGTCCTGCAGGGTCGGGTATGTATCATCACTTCGAGTGAGCACAACCTCGATATTTGGCTCTTT
Organism: Paenibacillus sp. NPDC058367; assembly: GCF_042723305.1. NCBI lineage: Bacteria > Bacillati > Bacillota > Bacilli > Caryophanales > Paenibacillaceae > Paenibacillus > Paenibacillus sp. NPDC058367. The sequence continues at coordinate 244,344 of NZ_JBHXIZ010000003.1, read as the reverse complement.
CTTTAGTAATTCTGCAATTTTTAGTGCTGTTGGCAAGGTGAAATCCTTCTCTTTGCGGTTACTTCCAGTGCCGGGATCTTTCCCACCATGTCCTGCATCAATAACGATTATCTTCTTGTCTGTGTTGCCAGTAGAAGGTGGAGGCGTTGTGACGGGTACTTCAGGTACAGTGGTTGCAGGAGGCGTGGTGCTTGTCCCATTTAGATCCACTATAATAAGTCCATCGTTAGCATTCGTTACACTGTAGTTATTCGCACTGTTCAGATCAATCACGATCCGGATCGTAGAGGGAGAACTACTGAATAATGAATAACGAATGGTTGAGACATTAGGATATTCGGTAATCGTCAACTGCCCACTTTGGTTTTTTCCGACAGAAAGGTTCTGATGAAAGCTGTCGCCAAAGCTGGTATTCGGTAAATCTACGACAATTCGGTCTTTATCTGTCATTGTGAATACATTTGGTGTTACACTGCCGTTCATCGCGATGATGAGCTTGTTATCGATGAAGCTAAGATTTGTGACTGCTGCCGTTGAGGTGTTTCCATCAGTCGTTGTGTTACCATTCGATCCATTATCAGAGGGTGCGGTTACAGATGTGTCTGGAACTGTAATTTCTGGTTCGCTTCCGCCAATCTCTGGTACTGGAGAAGTTAAGTATACCGTTTTGCTCACATTATCCCAACCGACAGTAGTTCCTGTCTGTTCACCAACAAATCTTAAAGGAACGAGGGTCGTGTTGCCACTGAGAAAAGGAGGGTTGTCCAGTTTTACCTGTTTCCCCGAAGCCTCTGCCATCGCATTATTCACGATAAGCTTTAATGTCGTTCCCTTTTGCTCAATGGTTGCAGTCTTGGTCACATTATCCCATTTCACGGTATAACCAAGCTGCTCCGTAACGAGGCGAAGTGGAACCATCACGCTTCCATTTACAATTTGAACTTGTGCTTCTTTTGAAATCTTAAGATCATTGCCGTCTAGATTGATGTGTGTCTCTGCAGAGCCGGCATAACCAGTTCCTGGATGAACCAGCACCAACAAAAGCAGCAGTAACGCCAAAAAACCAAACTTCTTCATCTGCAATCCCTACCATCCCCGTTTCTTGGTTTCTAGCAATTCTTACTTTTTCTTCCTATGATGCAGTTTCGGCTTATATAAATCTTAAACGACAATAGTTTCCAAAAGTTGCGCTCTTTTAGAGTGAAAAAGGAAAAATTTCGGTATAAAAAGCGAAAAGAGAGCTTTCCCAAACATTTGGGTTAGCTCTCTTTTCGTAACAATATTTTATTGCAAAGAAGTATAACCCGTTTTTTCTACCAATTCCTGACCTTGAGCAGATTGCATCCAATCTAGAAAGGGCTGAATATTGGGGTTGTCACTTCCAGCAGTCACAGCATAAAATTCTGTAGCCAAAGGGTACTGTCCACTGCGAATACTTTCTTTGTCGGGCTTAACACCATCAATGGCGAGTAGTGCAATTTCCCCACTTTGATTCATTTCTGAGGCGTAAAATAAGAAGCTGTACCCGAGTGCATTTTTATAATTGCGATAACTGGAGGTTTGTTTAATAATTCCACTCATAATATCCGCCACGTCTTCCTTAGGAGGTGTCATGAGTGTAGTGTCTCCCATAAACTTTTGCAGCATCGTCTGGCTCCCACTATCCTCTGGGCGTTGAAAAGCGCGAATACGGTTATTAGCTCCGCCTACATCTTTCCAATTGGTGATCTTGCCTGCGTAGATATCTTTAAGCTGGGCGGTGGAAAGTCCAGTTACTTCGTTTCGTTTATTCACAAAAAATACGAAAGCCTCGCGGCCGATGGGTGTGAGCTTCAGCTCAACGCCTTTTCGCTTCGCATGTTTCTGTTGGGCAAGAGAAGGAGCAGCGACAAAGATAATATCAGTTTCACCTTCGATTAGTCTTTTGTAAGCTTCCGGTGTGCTACTGCAAATCACTTGACTTGTTTGGAAATCATATGGATTATAACTGGCCGCAGGATAAGCAGATTGCACGAAAGCTGAATACAGTGGGTATAGTGCGGTTGCGCCATCCAATTTTGGTAAGTTGTTATCGATATGATATGAAGAAGGTTTATCCAAATTCACTGCTTTGGTATTCTCAGCAAAAGGTTCGTATTGTACCAAATTAACTTCCCGATCATCGACCGTGGCAATGCTGTTGATATATGCTTGTTTGATCTCATATCCTGCGGTTACGAGCACACTAAGTCCGAGGATGGATAGCAACATAATATTGCTTGTTTTTCGGGACAACACATTAAATATAAGGAGTACAACATAAATAGCTATCACAACAGATAAAATCGCCACAAGTGGAGTATAAAACATTAGTCCCCCGAAAAGCGCGGTAATTATCGAACCTATGAATCCTAAAAAAGCTATGACTCCGACAGCAAAAAAGGAGAACAATAACTTCGTCCAGAATGACTCCTTCGTCCAAAATGATTCCTTCATAACAACCTCCTTAGAAAAATTCCTAAACTATGGAAAAATAAACATAATTTCATTATACAGATTTTTTGGGATGGGACAGTAGAACAATAACGAAAAAAATATGTAAGAAAAGCTGTGATACATGAAAATTTTATGTATATTTTCATAAAGTACTGGACGAATGGCAAGAAGAGGTTTATTCTGAGATTGTGAAAAAAACAACGGAATACAAGATTCTCGGGGTAGGGTGAAATTCCCAACCGGCGGTAATGTTCAAAGCGAACTGAGCCCGCGACTCACTTGTTCTGCTTGCAGAGAAGTGACTGATCTGGTGTGAATCCAGAGCCGACGGTAAAGTCCGGATGGGAGAGGATCATAAGATAAAGGCGCTAGGAGTCTATCCTGTACGTCTTTATTGATAATGCCCCCGAGTCGACCTTTTATGGTGATTCGGGGGTTTTTGGTCTCTTATCGAGGGTTTGTATCGACAAGGAGAATGGAATTATGAGTAATGTAACAGCTTCATCATCAGCTAGTAAGGTAAGCAGCACGTCGCCGTTACGCAGTGGGTTTTGGCTCGTTGTGTTCGGTGCAGCACTATGGGGCGTTGATCCGCTCTTTCGTATTATCCTCTTAAAATCTTTGACCTCATCGCAAATTGTTCTTTTGGAGCATGTGGTGCTTTTCTTGGCTGCTTCCCCTGTTCTTTGGCGTCACCGGGAGGAGCTAAAAGGTATTGGATTTCGCCAGATTGGAGCTTTGCTAATTGTTTCCTGGGGAGGTTCTGCCGGGGCGACAATTCTATTTACGATGGCACTCTCCAGTGGGGATTTGAATGCTGTGCTGTTGCTGCAAAAGCTTCAGCCGATATTCGCTATCGGGCTTGCAGCCTTAATTCTTAAAGAACGTCTGCCTAAAAATTTCGGAATCCTCATTATTGTGGCACTGGTAGGAACCTATCTGCTGACCTTTGGCTGGAGTATTCCATTCGGACATGTGAACAACTTTATCGGTGTTAGCAGTCTGATGGCCTTAGGAGCGGCCGCATTGTGGGGTGGCTCAACAGTAATGGGACGTTATCTGCTTGGGTCTATGAAATATGAGACAGTGACTTCCCTAAGATTTATATTGGCGCTGCCGTTGCTTTTCGTTATCACCACATTAGAAGGTGCTCCTTGGCAGATTAATGGTGGGTTTGGTGCATCTGCTGCCATAGCCATTAATTTGTTGCTGCAGGCTCTGCTGCCAGGACTACTCAGTATGCTGATGTATTACAAAGGACTAAGCACTACTAAAGCTTCCTTCGCTACATTGGCTGAACTAAGCTTTCCTATGACGGGAGTAATCATTAACTGGATCGTATTCCAGCAGCTCGTCACGCTACCGCAAATTATCGGGTTCGCGTTGATCTGGACCGCTTTATTCTTCATATCGAGTCAACAATCTAAAGCACAAACGCTCTGAACAGACTCTGATTGTATAGATTGAACTAAATAAAGTATAAAGGGATGATTGGAATGCCTAGCGGCTTTCGGATCATCCCTTTTTGTATGTCTCTACAATACATTAGACTGCAAAAACTGCAGAAATGTTTCGTACGTAGCATATAGCGTAATAATTTAAGCCTTTACAATAGAGAGGACGATAACAGTGCTTGAACAAGCTATCACCTGTCTACCTCATTTTGCAGGGAGAAATTATCTATGCGTTAATGAAGATTATTTGTACAATAGAGGTTATGACATTTGAGTCGGAGTGTGAAGGTAAGTGTATAGATATAATTTATTTACCAAAATCGTAAGTATCATGGTCATCATGCTGATTCCTATTACGATCCTCTATTTCTATTCCAATAAGACGACCACGGATGTGCTACGTACGGAGTTAAATACTTCGAACAGCAATCAGCTCAGTTTTTTTCAGAATCAAGTAGAGAGCAATATGGAGCTGTTGTCCTCCTGGCCGATCCTGCTCATTCATGATCCTGATATTTTGAGCTTAAAGGATACTTATTTGAAGGGAACACATTTGAACCTGGATGCGATAAACACGATTAAGCGGATCCAGACCAAAATCAGTATTCAGGAAAGCTCCTCCAACTGGAAGAGTAAGTTGTATCTATATTCACCGTCCATCCACCGAATGGTGTCAGAGAATGATGCTATACCGTATTCGGATGAGGATTTGAAGCGGGAAGTAAAGTCAGGCTGGCATGTAGAAAAGATCATTGAGCAAGATGGCGACCATTTTGTGTTCTCTTGGTTTTCTTTTACCCCCTTCATGTCAGAGTTCACTCCTGAAAAGGCCAATACGATTATGAAAGTGGAGTTTGACAGCCGAAACATTGAAGATATGCTGGATAAATTCAAAAGTGATGGCAGGAGAGATCCTTTTTATTATAAACAGGGCACTGGACTTATCTTTAACCGTAGTGCTGACAAGCTACTAGCTAATGAATTGGTAAAAAGGCTGGAGCAAGAGCAGCTGAAGCAAAGTGAAAATCGTACCGTGAACATTAATGGTGAGTCCTACAGTGTAAACATAGTCTATTCGGATAAAATGGGCTGGTATTTGATCGACTATATGCCGCTGTCAGAAATACTGCATCCGATCCAAACCTCCAATCGCTTATTTTATTTTGCTATTGGTGCATTGTTATTAATGAGCTGTCTCGTAGCCTATCTACTGTATGTTCAGGTGCAGGTGCCCGTTAGATTATTGGTAGGAGGCTTCCAGAGGTTGAAGCAAGGAGACTACTCTGCGCGGGTGGAGATCAAAGGTAAGAATGAGTTCAGCTTTCTGTCCGGAAGGTTTAATAGCATGGTGGAACAGATTCAGAAGCTGATTGAGAATGTGTTAATGGAAAAGATCCATGTTCGAGAAGCTAGATTAAAGCAGCTTCAATCCCAGATTAATCCGCATTTCTTCTATAATTGCTTCTCATTTATTACGAGTATGGCGAAGCTCGATAATATGGGTGCTGTCGTCGGTATGTCGCATAATTTATCCCGGTATTACAGATATACGACCCGCCAAGAACGCGATCTTGTCGCTTTATCTGAAGAAACGGAATTTGTGACTCACTATCTGGAGATCCAAAAAATGAGGATGAGCAGACTTCAATATGAAGTTCATATCCCGCCGCAAATGCGGAAAAGAGATCTTCCTCCGTTGGTTCTTCAGCCTTTGGTCGAAAATGCGGTTATCCATGGGATTGAACCTGTCTCTAAAGAGGGGCTGGTGCGAATTACGGGCACATGCAACGGAAGAGTTATGACATTAACGGTTGAGGATGACGGAAAAGGCATGACCCCGGAGGAAATTATCGTATTGGAAAATAAGCTAGGCAAAGCGATGGATGAAGAAATGGGCTGCGGGCTTTGGAATGTGCATCAGAGAATGCGGCTGCGTTTTGGTGAGGATGCAGGATTGACGATTGCACCATCATCACTCGGAGGATTGCAGGTTAAACTTCAGTGGTTGTTACCGCTAACTGACAATAATATGGATGACATCTAGGAGGGAATATGATGATAGAGATATTGTTAGTCGATGATGAGCCTTATGTAACAGAAAGTCTGGCCCGCACGATTCCGTGGAACGAGATTGGCGTAAAGCAAGTGCATCAGGCGGCATCGGGTGCCGAGGCTCTGGAAATATTGGAACAGCAGGACATAGATATCATGGTTACTGATATTTCGATGCCTGGAATGTCCGGTTTGCAATTAATTGAAACGGTGAGCGAGAGATGGCCGGATATCCGGTCGATTCTGCTGACAGGTTTTTCTGATTTTCAGTACGCTAAGAAGGCGATTCAGCTACAGGCTTTTGATTATATTTTGAAGCCAGTAAGTGATGAGGAATTTATCAATAGTATCTCCGGAGCGATTGAGTCTCTAAAAGACGAATGGGAAGCACATGATAAATATCATTTGCTACTCTATAATCGCAAAGCCGATTACAGTGTTTTGCGGGCCAACTTGATGCATGAATTACTACTTGGAAGAGTGCTCTCTGAGCGGACACTTGCATTAAAGCTTAAGGAATATGAAATCTCTTTCGAATCAGATGTTGAAGCGGCGATGTTATTGATTCAGTTGGGTAAACATTACGCCGCAATGGATCATCATTCGGTTTCCCTAATGGAATATGCCATCGGCAATATTGCCGAGGAGCTCTTTAAGGAGCAATTCCATGTCTGGTTTTGCAAAGCACCCCATGATTGTTTAATTTTGCTTGTGGAACTGAAGCCAGTCATCCAGCGAGAGTTAGAGAAGTCGAATAATTACGATGCTGCGAGACAACAGATCCTTAAGTCAGCGATTGCTAACTTCAGAATTAGTGTGAGTAACTATCTGAAGGGTGAGATATCGCTTATCGTAACGGAGTGGTTTGCTTTTCCCGAAGGGATGACGGCTGCCTATCGAAGTGGCTTAAGTTCAATGTATTTGACAACACATAATGAAACAGGCTCGGTACTTTATCTGGGGGATCGTCATCTTCAGGAGATGATGAGCATCAAATCACTCGAAAGTCTTTATCGTCCGCCAACGCTCATTCATTTGCTGGAATCTAAGCAATGGGATACAGCCCGTCAGAAGATAGCTGATGTGTTCCGAGATATGGAGAATGCACGCTTTTCAAGTGAGCATCTGTATGAAGTCTTTCTGTCCATTACTAATGCATTCATGTACATTGCCCACAAAGGGGGGCAGTTCATCTCGCAAATCGATCAATATGCGTTCGATCCGATGCTGACACAGAGCATTATTGTTTCTTTTGACAAGCTGAAGGACTGGGCTTTTGATATGTTAAACAAGCTGCAGAAGGAACTCTCAGAAAGTGATCAGAACACGAAAAGTTACATTATAAAGCAGGTACATGAGCTGGTAGGAAACCATTCTGGGCATGATCTGTCGGTCAAGACGATAGCGGATCATGTGTATCTGCACCCTGTGTACTTATCTAAAATATATAAGGCAGAGACAGGAGAAGGGCTCGGAGACTATATTATCCGCATGCGGATGGAACGTGCACTTTATCTACTTAAGAATACGAATAAAAAAATCTATGAAATCACGACCGAACTTGGATATCAGAATCCGCAATATTTCAGCAAAATGTTCAAGAAGCATTACAATATGACACCAAATGAGTTTCGTGACGGATAGAGAGGTTGAGAAAGGTGCAGAAACCTTGTTTAAATGACGTATTCGACATCATCTTCGTTCCCTATAATTAAGTCATAACCAACACTTAAGGAATCTAAGGGGGAACAAAATGAGCGCGATGAAGAGAAAGAGATGGCTGCCGCTCCTGTGTATGAGTATGCTTTTGGTAGGTAGTCTCGCAGGTTGTTCGGGCAATAATGCTGCTGATGGAAAGAATACAGCCGGTGATACGACTACCAATACAACATCTAATTCTGAAAACGCCTACAAGGATAAATATGATCCTGAGGTAACCATTACAACGGTATGGGGTGTTGACCCTGAGCTTAAATTCAAGAACGGGGAAAGCATTGAGAATAACGTAGCTACGAAGTGGACAAAAGAAAAGTTCGGCATCAATATTAAATCACTTTGGTCCATTACAGATACGAATGGTGCTTTTGGAACCAAACTGCGCCTGTCGATGTCATCTGGTCAGGAAATGCCCGATGTTGTAACGATCGGTACGGGTGATAGCACGATTGCTCAGGATTTGATCGATTCCGGTATGTATGCTGAAGTGGGAACACTGTTTGATAAATACGCTTCAGCTACTTGGAAAGAAGCCATGGCACAGGATCCGAACGTATGGAACCAATACAGCCGTGATGGCAAAAGAATGGGTCTGCCTGTTCTCGATTACGCGTACAACCATGATTACATTCTTTGGATCCGCCAAGATTGGCTGGACAAGCTAAATATGCAAGCACCTAAAACGATAGATGAGCTAGAAAAAGTTATGGATGCATTCAAGAATCAGAACCCTGATGGCTTGGCACCAGACAAGGTAACTCCGCTTAGTATCGGCTTTAAGACATCGATGAACACTTGGATGGGCGATCCTTCCTGGATCTTTGGTGCTTATGGAACGCTTCCGCAGCAATGGAATCTTGATGCTGATGGTAAATTGGAATACGGCTCTGTAAATGCAGGTATGAAGCAAGGGCTGGAAAAAATGAAGGAATGGCTCGCAAAAGGTTACATTCCTCAAGAAGCAGCGCTTTGGGATGAGAACAAAACAGCTGAGCCGGCAGTGGCGGGTACAGCAGGTATTCTCCCAGGACCTTACTGGATGAGCGGTTGGCCGCTTCAAGATACTGTGAAGAATGCTCCGGATGCTGTATGGGCTCCAATTGAAATTCCAGCGGGACCAGATGGTAAAGTTATGCGTCATGGAACACAGTTCACCAACGGTGTAACTCTGATTAGCACTAAGATGAAAAATCCAGAGGCATTCTTCACCTATCAAAACTATCTGTTCGATAACTTCGCTGATCCTAAGCCTGGTAGCGAGCTGGATAATGGCCTCTTCGCAGGATATGACTATGAACTAGATGCAAACGGTAAGATGATTGAAAATGATAAAATTGCTGGTGGTTATGTGAACAGCGTTCGTTATATGCTGGTTCGTGACGGTGCCCGGATTCCGGATGCCCAAATGAAAGCCCTTCTTAATCTTGCAGATGGTGCTGAACCAACCACTCGTTTGGAGAAGGATGTAGCTGTGAACTATGGTAAGGATACCCCTGCAGCTGCAAAGGTTCTGCTGGCACAAGAGGATAAATCCTTCAAAAATATGTTCACTGGTCCTACTACTGAAACTATGAAATCGAAGATGGATTATCTGAACAAAATCGAGAACCAAACGTTTAATGAGATCATCTATGGCAACAAGCCACTAGAAGCTTTCGATACCTTCGTAACGACCTGGAAATCAGGCGGCGGCGACCAAATCACTAAAGAAGTAAATGAATGGTATGACAGCGTAAAATAATGCTCTGTGAAGGGTATAAGTAGCACAATTAGGGACTGTTTCCTCAGCTGTTTATTTAGCTGTGGGAACCGTCTCTTTTTGCGTTAGCGGTTATCCGAATTTGTATAAATTAGCTTCTGTTTCTATACGGTAAAGAGATTGGTTTTGTACCATATATATTGGTTTTGCTCGCTATTTGGGGAATCCTGTCGTTGCTATAATTTGAGTATGGTTACAGAAGAACTTGACACGATATGGGGGACCAAGGATGAGAACACTTAAAAAAACATGGCCATTTCACTTAATGTTGCTGCCGGCGATGATATTCCTGATCATCTTCAGCTTTATCCCGATGGGCGGAATTGTGATGGCGTTTCAGGATTATAAGCCATGGCTAAAAATTTCGGGATCAGCGTGGGTTGGATTAGATAATTTCCGCTATCTATTTGAACGTAATGACAGCATGCAGGTCATTTGGAACACATTGATTATTGCCGTTCTGAAGATGATCTTCAATCTGGCTGTGCCATTTGTTTTCGCCATTCTTTTGAATGAGATTCGCAAGGTTTATATACAGCGTACAATTCAGACATTGGTTTATTTACCTCACTTCTTGTCTTGGGTCATCCTTGGCGGGATCTTGCTAGATTTGCTTGCTACAGATGGCTTCGTCAATCAGATCCTCTGGAGTATGGGGATTAAACCCATCTTTTTCTTAGGAGATAATAACTGGTTCAGGTTCACCGTCATTCTCACAGATGTATGGAAGGAATTTGGTTATAACACGATCGTCTTCCTGGCTGCTCTAGCAGGAATTAACCCTTCATTATATGAAGCTGCTGAAATAGATGGTGCAACCCGCTGGAAACAGACACGTTTTATCACAATGCCTTCTCTACTGCCAATGGTTGTTGTGGTAGGTACTCTGGCTCTCGGAAATGTATTGAATGCAGGGTTTGACCAGATCTTTAACCTCTACAATCCGCTGGTCTATCAGAAAGGCGATATTATCGACACCTTCGTATACCGGACAGCTATTCTGAATGGTGAGATGGGCTTTGGTACAGCAATCGGACTGTTCAAGTCAGCCATTAGTATGGTCCTAATCCTTGTATCATACAGTCTGGCTAAAAAATGGGCAGGATATCGCATTTTCTAAACTACCAATGGAAGAGGGAGACCTATGTATTACAAAACTAGAGGTTATCGTATTTTTAACATATTCAATACTTGTTTTCTGATCATACTCGCACTCATGTGTATTGTTCCTCTGATTCACGTATTAGCTGTATCTTTCAGTGCCAAGTCTGCGGCTGATGCCAATCTGGTGGGCTTGTGGCCAAAGCAGTTCTCTCTGGAAGCTTATAAAAAGACAATGAATAATCCGATATTCCTACACTCTATATGGGTATCCGTACAAAGAACTGTACTCGGAACCGGACTTACGCTTCTGATTACATTTCTGGCAGCTTATCCGCTATCTAAGGAAAACTCAGCCTTCAAAGGCCGGAATGTTTATTCCTGGTTGTTCGTGTTCAGCATGGTGTTTAATGGTGGTCTGATTCCATTCTATATTGTTATTCAAAAGATTGGCTTAATGGATTCCTTCTGGGTACTCGTTCTGCCAGGTGCGGTGAATACATTCTTGGTAATTCTGATGCTGAACTTCTTCCGCGGTATTCCTAAAGATTTGGAGGAAGCTTCGCTAATTGACGGCGCAGGACATTTCCGTACCTTGTTCAGCATTTACTTACCGATTTCATTACCATCGATTGCGACGATTGCACTGTTTAGTATGGTGTTCCACTGGAACTCCTGGTTCGATGGACTATTGTACTTGAACAATTCCAAGCAGTTTCCGCTGGCGACCTTTCTGCAGACCGTTATCATTCAACGGGATATGAGCTCCATGAGCATTAATCCGAAGGAGATGGAATTAATCTCGCAGACAACGGTTAGAGCCGCGCAAATCTTTATCGGGGCTGCTCCTATTCTAATTGTATATCCATTTTTGCAGAAGTATTTTGTTAAAGGAATGACACTTGGTTCTGTAAAGGAGTAGGGATGATGATAACGACATTTATTAATGGAATGGACATCTCGTTTTTGGATGAAATAGAGCAGGGTGGAGGCAAATTCCATAGTCGCTCTGTTCGGAACGCTGAGGAAGGTGAGGATTTACTCCACATCCTTAAGGACAATGGAGTAAATGCCATACGGCTGCGGATTTGGAATGACCCTCCAGGCGTCTTTTGCAATTTGGAACGGACGCTGGTTATGGCAAAGCGGATCAAAGAAGCAGGGCTGGATTTTCTACTGGATTTTCATTATTCAGATAAATGGGCGGATCCAGCTAACCAATGGAAGCCAAAAGCTTGGGAGGCACTTGACTTCAGTGGTTTGACATCCGCCGTGTATGATTATACACGCGAGACCCTTAAAGCTTTACAGTCCCAAGGCACACTGCCCGATATGGTGCAGATCGGTAATGAAATTACGCCAGGCATGTTATGGGGAGAAGGCAAGGTAGATGGAGATTGTGATACTCCGGAGCAGTGGGAGCAGTTCACTACGCTAGTTAAAGCAGGTATAGCGGGTGCGAAATCCGTCGATTCTGACTTGTCCATCATGATCCACATTGACCGGGGTGCTGATCATCCGGCGAGCCGTAACTTTTTTGATCGTTTCTTAGAACATGGCGTAAATTTTGATGTTATCGGATTATCATTCTACTCTTGGTGGCATGGTACTTTGGACGACTTGCAGCTTAACCTGAACGAATTAGCGCTGCGTTATAACAAGGATATCATTGTGGTGGAAACAGCCTATCCATGGACACTGAATGCACCTGAAGGATTTCCAGTAATTGTGAATGAGGAAGCCCAGCTCCATGAAGGTTATCCAGCCACAGTAGAAGGTCAAGCTAAGTATATGAAGGATTTCATAAACGTAATTGAGAATACACCTAACGGAAAAGGAATCGGCTTTTATTACTGGGAGCCTGCTTGGATTCCTTTGCAAAAGGAATGGTCTGTCGGGCATGAGAATGGGTGGTCCAATTTAGCTTTGTTTGATTTTGAAGGTAAGAAACTGGATTCGCTCCATTTCTAAAGATTATTAGAAAAGAAGACAGCCAATGGTTAAGCACCGTGGCTGTCTTCTTTTTTAATTCAAAAAGGCATCTAAAGCCACCGTAGGCTTACCAGAAGAATCAAAGGCACCTTTTGTGTAAGCGTACCATGTACCATAACTCTCCGGCTCCCAATAGAACACGCCAAGCCCTTTGCCGCCACTTACCGATTTTGTTTTGCTAATGATGTCGGTAAGAAAAGCTTTAGCCGTTGTTGGAGCACTAACGTCCATCCCGACCTCAGAAATGATCACTTCTTTACCATACCGGGCAACCATATCATTCATATTCGTTAATGTCTGAGCATTCAGTGTAGACCAGTTGCTTGTAGTAGGATAGAGTGACATGCCGATCACATCATAGTTGGCACCGTTAGACTTCAGACCGTCAAACATCCAGCGGAATAAGGAATTGTCGTAGCCGTTAGAGAGGTGGACGATGACTTTTGAACTACTACTGACCGCTTTTACTGCACTATATCCTGAATTGATCAACGCAGCAAAATTACTCATACTTACAGAAGCCTTTCCATCCTCCCAAAGCATTCCATTATTCGTCTCGTTCCCTACCTGTACCCATTCCGGCGTAACACCGCTAGCTTTGAGTGTATTCATAACATCATACGTGTGGTCATATACCGCTGTCTTTAGAGCTGTAAAGTTCTTGCTGGTCCAGGCAGCAGGTTTCTTCTGATTGCCGGGATCTGCCCATGTATCACTGTAATGAAAGTCAATCATGATTCGGAAACCCATGTTCTTGGCCCGAACGGCCTGTTTCACAACATCGGCTTTGTTAGAGAAATTAATGGAAGGGTTAACCCAGACCCGTAGTCTAATGGAGTTCATTCCGTGATCTTTGAGAATTTGCAGTAGGTCTTGTTTCACACCGTTATCATTGTAAAAAGACCAATTATAGTACTCCATCTCCGATAGCCAGCCTACATCAGCCCCTTTTGCAAAAGTCGTAGCAGCTTCCGCTGGTTTGTTATTCCCAAAGTTGAAACACATACTAAACACGAGAGACAGGCAAACGAACAATTTGAACGTTGTTTTTGAGTTCTGTTTGTTCATGATCATAACCTCCGGATTAGGATTTTAACAACAGGTGCCCTTAGTTTAGCTATGTTTGTATCCGTTTACATAAAACTCCTCCCTTTCTCTTTTATAACAAGATTGTAAGGTGGGGTAAGCATTCCCGATACCAATAAAAATTCAACATTTCAGCATCTTTGGAAATTGATTCAGAGCTTCAAGAGTAAAAATAAGGCTTTACTCCCATACTACCGTTATCTTGCACCGGAGCTACTTGACCACAACCTTTAGGAGGAATGCGGATGAAACAACATTCTGCTCCCGCCATCTATATACAGCTTAAGAACCGGGTGACGGTGCCCAAAGGTAAAGGTGTCACATTGGGTGATATTGCATTTTTGATCGCGGAGCCAGAGCTGAAAGAGTCGCTGGAATCTATTCTGCTAATGAAGCCAGAGCAAAGTGACGGCAATCTGATTTTGATTGATCTTCTGATGGTTATTCCCCGCATTTATGAGCTTTTGCCGGAAGCGGACATTGAGCCGATCGGCGAAGGGAGAACGATTGTTCAGATTGAAGGTCCAGTGGAGAGGCGGAAGCCTTCAGTAGCGATGTTTGTCTTAGTGTGGCTGCTGCTGTTCTTTGGGTCTGCGCTGACCATCATGAATTTCCATGCAGATGTAAACATGCAGGAGGTTCAAATCCGAATCGTGGAGATGATAACCGGTCATCGGGATGAGCATCCGGTTGTATTTCAGATTGCGTATTCGCTGGGAATCGGCTTTGGGATGGTCATTTTTTTCAACCATTTATTTAAGAAAAAGTGGAATGAAGAGCCTACACCGCTAGAAGTGGAAATGTACCTGTATCAGAAAAATATCGACCAATACGTCATCAATGAGGAGTATAGCAAAATGAGGCGCCGTGGAGAAAATCAACCAGAGAACGTGGAGGACGGAAGATGACGGCACCTATAACACTAGGGTTGAATTTGCTGCTGGGTATTGCAGGGGGGATCGCAGTAGGTGGTGGTGTGATCGCTTTATTTGTGGTTCTCGACATGGTGCCCCGTCTGGCTCAATTAACTTCTTCTTACGATAAAGTACATTGGTACGAGGGTGCGATGGTAGCTGGATCATTGCTAGGAACCGTAAGTGATTTTTGGAATTGGAAAATATCCTCAGGTCCTTTAGTTGAACTTGGTATAGGACTTTTTGACGGGATTTTTGTCGGGATGCTTGCTGCAGCATTGACCGAGGTATTAAATGTGCTGCCGATACTCGCTAAACGCTTGAACATGACACATTATCTGTTCGGCCTGTTAATGGCGATGGTAAGCGGGAAGGTCGCGGGTTCTTTGTTCGACTGGTTTGTATACCGACAGTAAACGGGGGTTATGGAATGAGCAAATTTATTCACAGCGGTGATTCTGTGCCAGAAGAGGATCATCAGGAAGAAAACGCTGCGGCTGCCGCAGCAATGAAGAATACCGCAGAGGATCTAGTTGATGATCATACCGAGGTTAACGGAGCTTCTATGACCAGTGAAGACGCAGATCCGGCGGAAAATACTACAGCAGCTGATCCGAGTCAAGAACAGCAGGATGCACAAGCAGCTGCGGAGCTAGGGGCAGAAGAGCAAAGCGCTGAAGCATCAGCTCAGCCGGATTCAGGGCAGCAGGATGCAGAAGCAGCTGCGGAGCTGGGGGCAGAAGAGCAGAGTACCGAAGCGTCAGCACAGCCCGATTCCGGGCAACAGGATACAGAAGCAGCTGCGGAGCTAGGGGCAGAAGAGCAAAGCGCTGAAGCATCAGCACAGCCGGATTCCGGGCAACAGGATACAGAAGCAGCTGCGGAGCTAGGGGCAGAAGAGCAAAGCGCTGAAGCATCAGCTCAGCCCGATTCCGGGCAGCAGGATGCAGAGGCGTCAGATGAGCTCGGGAATCAGGAGCAGAATGAGCCTGGTAAAGGATTTTTTGCCAGGTTATTCGGCTTAGATTCAGACTCGGAATCCGAAGATGAGGTACAAGATCAGAATACCCAACAAGCAGGCGGATCAGGGTCCGCAACAGAGTCCGGGGAAGAATCTCAAGCCAAAGTGACGCCAAAGTCCAAACTATCTAAGAAGCAAGCGCAACAAGAGTCACAAGACAGCAATCAAAAGGGGAGCGGCAAGCTACAAAAGAAACGGGATCGCGAGCACTCCAACTCGTTAAAAGAATCCGTCATTTACTGGCAAGGTAATGATGAAATCCCAATGTCCCTGCAAGATACGAAACAAACACTTACTGAGGTAATGGGACTGGGCACAAGCTTTGATGTAACGTTCAGACAGATGTCCTTTGGCGGACATAAGACAGCTCTACTCTGTTTAAGTGGATTTACCAACACAGATGTGACCGATGATATTCTAAAACGTCTGACCTATCTCACCTCTGAGAATCTGTCTACGGGTGTGCTGTCTAGCTTTATGAATGAATATGTCCCTCACATCCAGGTGGAAGAGGGGAATTCTTTAAGCGAAAGTATCGAGAAGGTACTAGAAGGCTTGAGCGTGCTATTCGTCGAAGGTGAGAACAAAGTTATCATCATGGATACTCGTTCTTACCCTAGTCGCAGTCCAGCCGAGCCTTCGATTGATCGGGTGGTGCGCGGTGCGCGCGACGGTTTTACAGAGACTTTACTGAGCAATATCTCGCTTGTCAGAAGACGGGTTCGAGATCCAGGGTTAAAATATGAGCTATTTCGGGTTGGGCGACGGACACAAACAGATGTATGCGTGGCTTACATTGATGATATCGTTGATAAAACACAGGTCAAGTCTGTTATCGACAAAATCAAAAGCATTGATATTGATGGTATTCCTCTGGCAGATAAACAATTAGAGGAGGCGATTATCGGCGGTGGATGGAATCCATATCCTATGGTGCGTTATTCTGAACGCCCTGACGTCGTAGCTTCCAATTTATTGGAGGGACGGGTAATAATATTTGTAGATACCTCACCAATTGTTATTGTTCTTCCGACTACCTTTTTTGATCTTTGTCAACATGCAGAGGAGAATCGTCAGACTCCTTTTATGGGAACGTACTTACGGTGGGTCCGTTTCATCGGTATATTTGCGTCCATGTTCCTGCTGCCGCTATGGATGTTGCTTGTCATTCATCCTGAACTAAAGCCGGCTATGCTGGACTTCATTGGACCTCAAAAGACCGCCAGAATTCCAATACTCGCCCAGTTTCTTATTGTGGAGCTTGGGGTTGATTTACTGCGGATGGCCGCAGTACACACTCCAACCCCTTTAGGATCAGCGATGGGTCTGATTGCAGCGATATTGATTGGCGATATAGCGGTGAAGAGCGGCCTTTTTGTAAACGAGGTTGTTCTATATATGGCTGTAGCTTCCATAGGCATGTTTGCGACCCCGAGTTATGAGCTGGGTCTTGCGAATCGAATAGTCAGGCTTGTATTATTACTAGCCGTAGCGGCATTCCAGGTGCCTGGATTTATGATTGGCACGACGCTACTGACTATTTTCCTAACTACCCATCGGTCCTATAACTCCTCTTATATGTGGCCGTTCATACCTTTTAATGCAAAGGCAATGAGCGAAATTCTAGTGCGCAAGCCAGTCTTAAGCTCGAAGACAAGGCCGTCTTTCAACAAAACTAGAGACAATACAAGAGTGCCGCCTACTCAAAAGAATGATTAACAATCGTAGGAAAATACAAAACTACTGCAAATTAGTCCATTCAATGGAGTTCCCACTGTCTGTTATACTGAATACACTAAAGACAGGGTGGAACCTTGATATTCCACAGAAATTGGAGGACTAAAGAATGTTTCTACACGGTACTAGCCAAATTAACGATGCTGGGCATTTGGAGATCGGCGGATGTGATGTAACTGAATTGAAGGCGGAATATGGAACCCCGCTATATATATTGGACGAGCAATTGGTGAGACAACGTTGCCGGGAATATATGGATGCTTTTAAATCCTCTGGACTTGGGTTCCAAGTAGCTTACGCAAGTAAGGCGTTCTCAGTAATGGCTATGGTTCGTTTGGCTGATGAAGAAGGCTTGTCGCTTGATGTTGTATCTGATGGCGAACTTTATACTGCTTTGCAAGCTGGCTTTCCTGCAGAACGCATTCATTTTCATGGCAACAATAAGACGTCTGAAGAGATCGAAATGGCGATTGATGCCGGGATTGGCTGCTTTGTAGTCGATAATCTGGTAGAGCTTAATCTTTTGCAGTCGATTGCATCACGTAAAGAAGTTAAGGTTAACATCTTGTTACGTGTGACACCAGGTGTCGAAGCTCATACGCATGAGTATATTACAACAGGCCAGACCGATTCCAAATTTGGATTTGATATCGGTAATGGATCGGCTTATGAAGCAGTTAAAGCGGCAGTCAGCAAAAAGAATTTAGTGCTGCTTGGCGTACATTCCCATATTGGTTCTCAAATTTTTGAAACGGATGGATTCCAGCTTGCTGTTGAACGTGTAGCGAGTTTTGCTCGTAGTGTTAAAGAAGGTTTGGAAGTGGACTTCCGTGTAGTAAACCTAGGTGGAGGTTTCGGTATTCGTTACGTTGAGGGTGATACCCCGTTACATGTTTCTGAATATGTAACTGCAATTACGGATGCCGTGAAGACTCATTTTGCTGGTATCTATAATGCTTTGCCTGAAATTTGGGTGGAGCCGGGCCGTAGTATTGTTGGAGATGCAGGTACTACACTTTATACAGTAGGTACGAACAAGGATATCCCAGGCGTGCGTAAGTACGTTGCCGTTGACGGTGGGATGACTGATAATCCACGTCCTGCATTGTACCAATCTAAATATGAGGCATTACTTGCTAATCGTGCGAATGAAGAGGCTACAGAAACTGTATCCATCGCTGGTAAATGCTGCGAGAGCGGAGATATGCTGATCTGGGATGTAGAGCTGCCTGAGGCTGAAAGCGGCGATCTGTTGGCTGTAGCCTGCACAGGCGCTTACAATTACTCCATGGCGAGCAACTACAACCGGCTTCGTCGTCCGGCTTTAGTGTTCGTTCAGAACGGACACAGCGATCTTGTAGTGCGTCGCGAAAGTTATAATGATCTTATTGCCAACGATATTGTTCCTGAGCGTATCGCTAAACAAGCTGCTGTTGCTAAGTAACAGCCGTTAATGTTAGGTAGGGAAAACTGGTAAGGCATAAAGAGCAAGCAGGAATTACTCCTGCTTGCTTTGCTTTGTGCGTAGTTTCATAGTAATATAATTGAGGTATTCTAAATTTGTTAATTTTGAAAGGGGTCATTTACATATGGCAAAGCAAGCGAAAATTACTCTTGAAAATGGCGGCGTAGTGCTGATTGACTTGTTCGATCAAGATGCACCAAACACTGTAGCTAACTTTGAAAAGCTAGCAAAAGATGGTTTCTACAATGGATTGACATTCCACCGTGTTATCCCTGGTTTCGTAGCTCAAGGCGGATGTCCTAACGGAACTGGATCTGGTGGTCCAGGATACACAATCAACTGCGAAATCAACCCAAACAAGCACGAGCGCGGAACACTTGCTATGGCACATGCGGGTAAGAACACAGGCGGAAGCCAGTTCTACATCTGCTATGCACCGCAACCACACTTGGATGGAGTTCACACTGTATTCGGTAAAGTAGTTGAAGGTATGGATCTTGTTGATACTTTCAAAGGACGCGACAAAATGACTTCGGTAGAAATCATCGAAGCTTAAGAATTCTTAATTTAAAAAGGCTAGTCTCCGGATTATCGGAGGCTGGCCTTTTCTTATTTTAATAAGGAATCCGGCTTATTCGTTTACGTCTCGATTTACGCTGCTCTGGCACCCAGAAGAATACCAAATACATGAGCAGAAACACAATGAAGGCAAACAACTCTTCAACAAGCAGGTAATAAGGATAAGGCCCGAAATAATCCAATACAGAATAAGTGCTGGGCTTATGAGATAGGAACATGTAGTTAGATCCTAGGATGTAATTGGCGATCCACACACAAGCGGCCACAAGGTTTAGTCCAAGCATGGTGAACAGGAGGGATTTCCAAGTGGGCTTATAGCCCTCAATCCAGGTCATATAAAGAGAAGCGAGAACAATACCACCATGTGCTATAAAGAACAGTAGAAATCGGAAATGAGGGAATGGATAGACCAGATTCGGTGTGAGTAAAGCAATGAATGCTCCACCAATCCCAGCAAAATACAGAAAGGAATATAGTGCTCGGCTGCGAGTGATCAGCATGATAACGGATAGTAGTAAAGTAATTCCGCATAGTTCGAGCGGGAGTGAGCTGCTGGATTGCCATACGCCTTGAGAGAGGTACCATATTTGAAGACCTGTTTCTGAGAACAAAAGTATAATAATCAGCAGCAAGCGCACACTTTGCCGAAGTCTCACATCAGTCCGAATCTCGAATCTTAAACTGTAAAACAGTATACAGACCAATGTAATGATAGACAGAGCAATCCAATGTGAAGGGGAGAACATAATGAAATCCTCCGTACGCTGTCGATCAAAATAAGATGAAAGATGCATGGAACCAACCTCCTTCGTACCTAAAAAGCACTTCAAAAAACATCTTTGTAAATTTTTTATATTTTCTGTTTCGAAACATCCAAAAAATGGTTATATATGTATGCATTCTGTCAGCTACCCACAAAAGGATGGCTTTTCATTATTTTAACATAAGATGGGGCAATGGGCGCGGAATTACATAAGAAGCATTCGAGCATGAGGAATGGCAGAGATTACGCTTCAAGAGGGGATACAAACATAGAAAAATCAAATTGGAAAAGGAATTGGAGGCTTTAGGATAATGTTAAAGAAAAGAATAAGTGTGATGATCGTTATTCTGATGCTTGTAGCGCAATATGCCTATGGCATCGGGTTCACTTCACAAGTACAAGCAGCGGCAATCGATCAAGAGCGGAATATTATCACCAGTGTCTCAATGGCTGTATATGGTGAAGACGGGCAGACGGTTACGGATAGCGTCTATGAGCAAGAAGCTAATGTAACATTAGATTATACGTGGTCTCTTCCTAAAGCTCATCCGTACAAGCAAGGTGACACCTTTACCTTTCAGCTTCCAGAGCAGTTTCAGCTTTTTAATGATATTAGCGGCTTGTTGGTCTCAGAGGATGGAGATGTAGGAACTTTTACAGTTGAGCAGTTATCACACCAAGTAACAATGACCT
Organism: Paenibacillus sp. NPDC058367; assembly: GCF_042723305.1. NCBI lineage: Bacteria > Bacillati > Bacillota > Bacilli > Caryophanales > Paenibacillaceae > Paenibacillus > Paenibacillus sp. NPDC058367. The sequence continues at coordinate 223,537 of NZ_JBHXIZ010000003.1, read as the reverse complement.
TTAACGACTACATAGAAACGCATGATGACGTGCAAGGAACGCTTCGGATCAATACTAAGTTTGATAAACAAACAATCTCAGGAAGTACTGTTCAGCAGATTTTATTTCCGGTGAGCGGTGGTGTTCAGACGGTTACTGTGAATTTCAAACCGAATGTAGGATCGACCATTGAGAAGAGGGGGATTCCTCAGGGTTTTAATGCAGACCATATTCTATGGTCTGTTGACGTAAATAAATCATTAAAAACTGTTGGAAATGCAGTCGTAACGGACCCTATACCAACAGGTTTGTCACTTAGCACTCCGGTTACTGTGAGTGTGTATCAATTGAGTATCCAGTTGGACGGTTCGGTAACACAAGGTGCACTACTCGATACCAGTAAATATTCTACAGAGTTCATTGGAGGATCGTTAAATGTTCGTTTCACTGATCCTGCGATTTCGAGTGCTTACCGTATTGAATACTCCACAGCTATTACTGATGAGCATCGGCTAAGCTTCACGAATACAGCGACTTTTACAGGAGATGGGCAAGTTCCTGAAAGTTCCTCTGCTACTATTCAAGTAGAACGAGGAGGAAGTTTGAACAAGTACTCTAGCGGATATGACTGGAGCAATCAAATCATTTCCTGGGCAATCGAATATAACTATAATAAAAAAACGATTTCGCAAGGAAATGCTGTACTAAAGGATTTGTTTGATGATTCTCAAGCGTTAGTAGCCAATTCGATAAAAGTATACACGGTGCAACTGGATTCAGCGGGTACAGCAACGTTGAGTAATCTTTTGACCAAGGATATTGATTACACTGTAGTTGCAGCTTCAGACGTGAAGAAGTCAGGGTTCACCTTGCAATTTAAACAAGATGTAACATCTGCTTATCGAATCGAGTATAAGACCAAAGCTGTAAAACGTGTGTTTGAAGATACTATAATCACTAATACAGTTACGGACAGTACCTATACTGGAGAAGCTACACGCTTAATACGGCCAGCCATTTTGTATAAGAACTTATCAGGCGTAGATTATCAGAATAAAACGGTTGGATGGAAAGTCACATTAAACAGTGATAACTATCCAATGGGTCAGGTTGAAGTTACGGAGTCATTCCCGTTTGGCGGACTGAAGTTTATTCCGGAATCACTCGTAATTAGAAATTCTAATGGGAATGTATTGAATCCTTCCAAATATAGTTTGATTTACAATGCTCCTGTTCAGGCTAATAAAGGATTCAAGGTTGTCTTTAATTCGCAGATTACTGGTCTTTATACGATTAGCTATACAACGGAATTTAATAAGGATTGGATTTGGTCTAATACTGAAAATTTCAATAACAAGGTTAGGATGGACTGGTTAGACACGTCCGAAATTCCTCGCACAACAGAAGCAGAAGGGCTATTTATTCCAAGAACCGAAGCGAAAAGCAATGGTTTGAAGTTTGGTTCTTATAATGCTTCAACTAAAGAATTAGCTTGGACATTAGGGGTCAACTATAATAGCAAAACAGTTGCAGAGCCAGAAGTCGTGGATATTTTGAAATCGGGTCAAACCCTGGTTCCTGGATCGCTGAAAGTGTACACCATGAATGTTGCTAAGAATGGAGACCCAACGAAAGGTGTCGAGGTAAATAGTAGCAAATACACTTACAGTGTTAATGGTAATAATGAGCTGAAGCTCTCCTTTACAGATGCTATTCAATCCGCTTATTATATAGAATTTCATACAAGTCTTGAAGGCAAAGTCATTGGCACTTCTATTGATAATAAAGCCAGTCTCTATGATGGGGCAAAAAAGGTATCCAAGGATTTGAACGCTACCGTAAAGATTCCTTATGGAGGCGAATATCTCTTGAAAAATGGTGTCCAGAATGGCGAAAAAATCGATTGGGGCATTCAAATTAATCGTAGTCAGTCTACTGTGAAGAATGCGTTAATCAACGATACTCCTAGCGCTAATCAGATTCTGCTGCAGGATTCATTCCATCTGTATCCTACAAGCGTAGCTGAAAACGGGGATGTAACAAAAAGCGGACCTGAATTGATTCAGGGTATCGATTACAGCTTAGAAATAAAAACGGATGTAGACGGCAAGCAGTCGTTTGCTTTAAGCTTCGCCAAGGAGATTAGTAAACCTTATATTCTCGACTATCAATCCCTGATTATGGCGAATACAGGAGACAAGGTTACTAATACTGTTCGTTTCAGTGGTTTTAATGTTATCGAAATAAGCAAAGATTCTTCTAAAGAAATTATCGTCGGTGTGTCGAGTGGATCAGGATCAGGCAGCGGGGTTAGAGGTTCCTTGATGATCAAGAAGCTGGATGCAGAGGACAACTTGAAGACGCTGGCAGATGCAACTTTTGCACTCTATCGCCTTAACGGCTCAGACAGGGTATTTATTAATAGCTTAATCACAGATTCCGCTGGTACAGCAACATTCAATAAATTATGGTTGGGTAACTACGTATTGATTGAGACGACAGCTCCTAGTGGCTATGTACTTGATCCTACAGAGCATCCAGTGTCCATTCATTCCTCATCAACGAATCAACTCGTAATTACGAATCATAAAGCAGTTGAGCCTACGCCTACTGCAACGCCAGAACCAACTATAGTCCCAACCGCAACACCAGCAGCTTCATCGGAACCGACGGCTACTCCGTCAACAGAGCCGACATCAGGACCTGCGTCTACACCAACCTCAGGAGCCCCAGGAGGTCCGTTAACACCTACACCTACGAGTTCGCTGGTGCCAGGAGTAATCATCAATGATCCGGCAGTACCTGCTGGCCCTGGGAATACGACCGATCTGGAATCCACGACATCAGAAGAAGTAGGAGCTCCTGATTTAGTTATTACAGATGAAAATGTTCCTTTGGGTGAAGTCGACATTGTTGATGAGGAAGTTCCGAAAGGTACAGTCAACAACAGCACTTCAAGTGCCCCTCAGCTTCCAAAGACGGGAGAAAGTAGCCCTGCGCCGCTCTACATGACAGGTATTGGATTAATAGCCATAGGCTATATTCTAAACCGTGTGTTTAGACGTGGAGGAAACTTAAAGTAAGTGAATAAGTATGATTTGAAATTGAACGGAAAGAAGCACCCGGCGTGATTATAGTCGGGTGCTTTGTTTGTGTTTAGAACCTATTCACTCGCAGGGAAGGAAGTCTCGAATTCGGTTTGTTTACGTGAGCTTTTGGCTAAAATTGTTCCACCGTGGAGCTCTGTGATGCTCTTGGCAATCGCGAGTCCTAAGCCGCTTCCGCCAGTCTCCCTAGAACGTGACTTATCTACACGATAAAATCGCTTGAATAAGTGGGGGAGGTCCGTGGCAGGGATCGGGTTACCATAATTCGTGCATGTAGCAATCACACTGTCATCTTTTCTATAAACGGAAATATCTAGAATCTTACCTTCTTTACCGTATCTAACCGCATAGGTAAATAGATTCTCGTATAATCGTACTAACTCGTCCGCATCACCATGGATAATCAAAGGGCCCATATCCGTATGAATACGGTAGGTCATATCCGCTTGCTCCAATACGGGAGCGAATTCCTCGACAAGCTGTTCGAGCAGCTTGCCGAGATCTACAGGCTCCATATTAAGGGGAAGCCCGTTGCTGCTAACACGTGTATATTCAAATAAATCGTCGATTCGCTTTTTAAGAGTCAGGGACTTCTCATAGGCGATATTCACATAATAACGCAGCTCAACCTCGTTCTTATAACGATCCTTCTCCACATATTCCAGGAATCGCAGTACAGAAATTAGAGGGGTTCGAAGATCATGGGATACACCAGTGATTAGGTCGTTTTTTGCTTTCGCTGCTGCTCGTTCTTCATCTATAGCGGATTTTAGCTTGCCCGCCATGAGGTTCATATTTTCCGCGAGTTTACCGAGTTCATCCGTTCCTGTTACTGGTACCTTGAAAGATAAGTTGCCGTCAGCAATCGCTTGAACCCCGCTTGAAATGTTATGAAGATGGCTTGTTGTATTTCTGGATAGCTTCAGGATGAAAAAAATAAATAAAGGAACCCCAATGAGAATCACTATAGAAGTAGAACCGATGTTATTGGTCACCCAGCGGATGAGTTTAACGCCCCAGAAGGAATGAGAAGGATTGAGCCATAGCAAAAGGGATGTCCCATAATAGCCGACCAATAAAATTGCTGCTGTAAGAGCTAGACTCGTTAGGCTAAAGCCAACTATTTTCCAAGATAAGGTATCGAATCTTTTAAAGTTCAACTAGAAGAACCTCCTTTTTCCAGTTTGTAGCCAACGCCCTATACCGTCTTTAAATACAGTAGTTTTCTCGGCTTAGCTTCAATTTTTTCTCTGATTTTTCGAATGTGTACCATGAGTGTATTACTGAGTCCAGTAATTTTATCTAGTTCCTGACCCTTGGCAGATAACATAATAATCGGGGATTTTTGTGTTCCTCGAATTTTTATACAGGCCTCTATACCGTCCGTACTACAAGAAGTATACAATATTCTCGATTGAAATCCTTATTTGAAGGCCGGCGAAGATCGATGGGAAACAGTTTGTTTAGCTCTTTGAAAAACTTAAAGCTATCATAAAGCCTTCCACATACCAAAGATGAGACAGGCGAACTTCCCAATGGCGGCATGTAAAAGTAAAAAGTAAACTTAATAGTTTCTAAACAAGCCTTAAGATTTGGGAAGCGGCTATGCTATAATAATTTCAAATTCAATAGGTTGGAGGAGAAATGGAAGATGTGGAAAGAGTTTAAAGCTTTTGCCCTGAAAGGAAATGTACTAGATTTAGCCATTGCTGTCGTTATCGGAGCAGCTTTTGGTAAGATTGTGACTTCATTAGTATCTGACATCATTACGCCAATTGTCGGCTTGATAACAGGTGGTATAGATCTGAAGGATCGGGCTCTAAGTGTTATGGTTATGCATAATGAACTGATTATTCCTTATGGGCAATTTTTGCAGGCGGTAGTTGATTTCTTTATTATTTCCTTCTCAATCTTTATGGTGATTAAACTGGCTAATAAATTCCAGCGCAAAGAAGCCGTTAAAGTTGAAGTGGTGGAGACGCCAGCACCCACAGAAGATATCGTGTTGCTAACGGAAATTCGTGATTTGTTGAAACAACAAGAACGCGGATTGTAATTGGAAAAAGAAAAAGCGCCTGGAGATACAGTCCAGGCGCTTTTTCTTTTGTTATGTAAATGTATGGAATGGGTTTTAACTGTACATTTGCAGGCTATATATTACCATGTCGTTTCTTCTAGTAATCACCATACCTCTCAGAATTAAGTTACAAATTTTAAGTAAATATATAAAACGCACTTGCATTTCGAAGGTGTAAGTGATAATTTTGTTAGTAAGGAAAACTTGAACCTCAATTAAATAAAGGATCAATCCTTCAGGGCAGGGTGCAATTCCCTACCGGCGGTGATGTTGTTGTAGAGTGCTTATTTATTAAGTTTATCTACCACACTTAGTCCGCTACCCGGCTCGCGTTGTTGACGCGAACGGTGGACCCGGTGAAATTCCGGGACCGACAGTATAGTCTGGATGGAAGAAGGAGAGGTTAACCGCTTGTCTGTAATAGACAGGTGGACTGCAGTATTTTCATTTATTATGTGCGATATTTCACAATTGCCGTCGTTTGACGGTTATTTACGCACACTTTTATTTGGACTGCCGATAAACTCTCGCATAACCCATCTTTACTCCTCCTGGAGAATGAGATGGGTTTTTCTGTTTTTACGCATCAGATAGACAGTAAGTGGATAGGAGGAACGAGATGGATAATATGAATGACGAGTTTTATATGTCGTTAGCGCTGGATATGGCAGAACGGGCCCAAGGACAGACAGGAATTAACCCTGTTGTTGGCTGTGTTGTTGTAAAGAATGGAGCGATGATTGGACTTGGAACTCATTTGCAGCGCGGAACAGGTCATGCTGAGGTTCATGCCTTGAATATGGCGGCCGGTCAAGCACAGGGCAGCACTGCCTACGTAACACTGGAACCTTGCAGTCACTATGGCAAGACTCCGCCCTGCAGCCAAAGGCTGATCGACGAGGGAGTAGCCAGAGTGGTAGTCGCTTGTGAAGACCCTAACCCTCAGGTTGCGGGTCGCGGCGTTCAAATGCTGCGTGAGCATGGCATTGAAGTAGAAGTAGGGTTGCTGCGTGAACGTGCGCTGCGGTTGAATGAGCGTTTTATCAAGTATATTTTGACAAAACAGCCTTTTGTTACGCTCAAGAGTGCCAGCACGCTGGATGGTAACCTAGCTACCAAATCTGGTGACAGTAAATGGATTTCAAATGGTGAAGCGCGGGAGATCGTACATACGCTGCGGCATCGGCATCAGGGAATAATGGTCGGTGTGAACACAGTGATTGCAGATAATCCTTCACTGACTACAAGAACGGAAGTGCCGGGTATTCATCCGATACGGATTGTGATTGATTCTGGACTACGTATTCCTTTGGATTCAGCAGTTGTAAGTGACGGTCTAGCGCCTACTATCATCGTGACAACTGAAGCCGCAGATGATGAAAAGAAAGCAGCACTTCTTCAAGCAGGTGTGCAAATCATTGTTAGCGGAGCAGGACCACGGGTGGATTTGAAGGCTGCTATGGTAACACTCGGTGAAATGGAAATCGGATCGATTTTACTTGAAGGCGGAGGCACGCTAAATGGTGCGATGCTGGAGAGTGGGCTAGTTGATCGAGTGATTCTCTTTTTCGCTCCAAAGATTGTTGGCGGTGGTGCTGAAGCGAAAGGGACGTTCGTATTTCCTGGTATAGAGCTAATGAAGGATGCGATTTCTCTGGAGGGATTGGAAGTAAAAGTGCTCGGAGATAATGTATGTATCAGCGGTACTCCGGTACGCTAAAGTGAATGGTTACAAAACTCAATCGTGTGCTTCCGGAGCAAGTTTTGTTCGGAGAGATAGCGGAGAAGTGTTACTCACACAAAACTCCTAGGAGGGAAAGCATGTTCACTGGATTAGTCGAAGAAGTTGGCACTCTGAGAAGTGTCTCCACCGGTGGAGAAATGATGGTGCTGAACATTGCCGCTTCCGTCATCATGGATGATTTGAAGATTGGTGATAGCGTATCGGTTAATGGCGTCTGTCTTACAGCGACAGCTTTAGGCGAGAACTATTTTACAGTGGATGTCATGCCTCAGACCTATCGAAACAGTAATCTGAAGGAGCTACGTCCTGGCAGTCGGATGAATCTGGAGCGAGCAATGGCAGCCGGTGGTCGATTTGGAGGTCATATTGTTCAGGGACATGTAGATGGCACTGCTGTCATCAAAAGTGTAAAGCGTGATCAAAATGCAGTAGTCTATGAGATTGCGCCGGATCGCAAATCGCTGTTTAAATATATCATCCCTAAAGGGTCGATCACGATTGATGGCATTAGCTTAACAGTAGTAAAGACGACGGCTTCATCGCTTACTGTATCCATTATTCCGCATACGTTAGGGGAAACTGTGCTAACTTATAAGCGGGCAGGAGATAGTGTGAATATTGAGTGTGATGTCCTGGGCAAATATGTAGATCATCTTCTTCATTATGGCTCAGCTGCACAGGATGAAGAAAGTGATAGCAGTTCCGGGATTAGTCGTGATTTCTTGGCGGCAAACGGATTTGTTTAAATAATGAGTAAGCTTACGAAGAAGGGAATAATCCTTCGTAAAGCTATTGGGAGGATAGGATCATGAGCGAACAATCGAAGAAGGATAGTGTCTTGGATCCGATTGAAGAAGCGATATATGATTTAATGCGCGGCAAAGTCATTATCGTGGTGGATGATGAAGATCGTGAGAATGAAGGGGATTTTATAGCTCTTGCTGAACGGGCGACACCAGAAGTCATCAATTTTATGATCACTGAGGGACGTGGTTTGGTCTGCATGCCAATTACCGCTGAGCGTGCGGAAGAGCTTGAACTACAGGCTATGGTCAGTCACAATACAGATAATCACGGCACAGCCTTTACTGTATCGGTTGACCATATAGATACAACTACTGGTATATCAGCAGGGGAAAGATCCTTGACTGTAAAGGCCATGATTGACCCTAAAGCGAAGCCGTCTGATTTCCGTAGACCTGGCCATATGTTCCCGCTGATTGCGAAAAAAGGTGGCGTACTACGCCGTTCCGGACATACAGAGGCTGCTGTTGATTTAGCCCGTATGTGTGGTGCATATCCAGCCAGTGTGATTTGTGAAATCATCAATGAAGATGGCTCGATGGCCCGGTTGCCTGATCTGGTTGAGATTGCTAAGAAGCATGATCTTAAGTTGATCAGCATCAAAGACCTCATTCACTATCGGAATGAGAAGGAACAGCTCGTCAATCGCGAGGTGTCTGTACGTCTGCCTACTGATTTCGGTGAGTTTCAGACCATTGCCTATACAAATGAAGTGGATGATAAAGAACATGTAGCATTGGTGAAGGGCGATATTTCCGGTGATGAGCCAGTGTTAGTACGAGTACATTCCGAATGCTTAACCGGTGACGTTTTCCACTCCCATCGCTGCGATTGTGGTCCCCAGTTTGAAGCAGCGCTTCGGCAGATCGAAGCTGCTGGTAGAGGCGTGTTGCTCTATATGCGTCAAGAAGGCAGGGGCATTGGTCTTATTAATAAGCTTAAAGCCTACAAGCTTCAAGAAGAAGGACTCGATACTGTAGATGCCAATCTAAAGCTTGGTTTTCCAGCAGATTTGCGTGATTACGGGATTGGAGCACAAATTCTGAAGGATCTAGGTATAAGTCAAATTCGTCTCTTAACGAACAATCCTCGAAAGATCAAAGGGTTGGAAGGTTATGGATTGGAAGTTGTTGAGCGAGTGCCAATTCAAATGCCGGAGAATAAGGATAATACTAATTATCTCCATACGAAGCAGGCGAAACTTGGGCATTTGCTGTCTTTTGACGACATTGAACAAAATGAGGATTCGAAAGTATAATCACAGACAATAAAAAACGAAGGGTAGATGAATGATATGCCGAAATATTTAGAAGGACATTTAGTTTCCGAGGGGTTAAAATACGGGGTCGTAGTAGGACGTTTTAATGAATTTATTACCAGCAAGCTTTTGTCAGGTGCACTTGATGCATTTAAACGCCATGGTGCTAACGATGATGAAGTAGATGTTGCTTGGGTTCCAGGTGTGTTTGAAATTCCGTTAATCGCTCAAAAAATGGCGGAAAGCGGTAAATACGACGCTGTAATCACTTTAGGAACTGTTATCCGTGGCTCTACAACGCACTATGATTATGTATGTAATGAAGTTGCAAAAGGGGTAGCTGCGATCAATCTTAAAACCGGCGTGCCGACGATTTTTGGCGTAGTAACTACTGAGAATATTGAACAGGCCATTGAGCGTTCAGGAACCAAAGCAGGGAATAAAGGCTGGGATGCTGCGACTGCTGCGATTGAAATGGCGAATCTTAACAAATTGTTTAAGTAAGACAGCTATTGACGAATCAGTCGAATTCGTGCTTATTTATAGTATAAGAAGAAAGCATGGATTATAGAGCCCTTTCTACTTGTGTAGCGTCCATTAGGGCGCTGCACTTTACTTTTTTAGGCGGGAGGATGCTTCGTGACTGTATTGTACAAGCTGGAAACGTTTGAAGGTCCGCTGGATCTGCTTTTGCATTTAATCGATAAGGCGGAAATCGACATCCAGGACATTCCGGTCGCCGAGATCACCGAACAGTATATGGAATACCTGCGAAGTATGCAGGAGCTTGAACTGGATATTACGAGTGAATTTCTCGTGATGGCCGCAACCCTATTATCTATAAAGAGCAAGCTATTGCTGCCCAAACCACCGGTCATTGAGATCGATGATTTTGAATATTACGAAGAAGATGAATTTGATCCACGAGCTGAACTTGTTCAGCGACTGATTGAGTATCGTAAATTCAAGAGTATTGCTGTTCATTTAATGGATATGGAGAGCGAGCGGAGCTTGATTTTTACGAAGGAGCCGGAGGATCTGGGTCCATACGTGCCTGAAGAGATTGACCATACGCTAAAAGGACTACATACTTCCGACCTTATAGCTGCTTTCCGTAAAGCACTTAGTAAGGCGGCAAGAAGGTCATCTTACCAGCGGATCACCCGGGACGAAATATCGGTAAAAGATCGTATACGTGATGTATCGGATGCGCTGCAGCGCAGAGGGAAGGGCGGTAGGCTCCACTTCTCAGCACTGCTTCACGATGAAATGGCGCGGCACGAAATTGTAGTAACTTTTCTTGCGATTCTGGAACTAATGAAAATGAAGGCGATTTTTTGCTATCAGGAGAAATTGTTTGAGGACATCGTAATGGAGTGGAGAGGAGGAGAACACTTCAATGGATTACAAAACGCTGAAATCGATTATTGAGGGCCTGTTGTTTCTATCAGGTGATGAAGGGATCTCCGTACGGCAAGTCGCCGAGATTACGGAGCAGCGGCCAGAGCTTGCGGCTGGAGCATTAGAAGAACTAAAAGAGGATTATGTAACACAGGAGCGGGGATTGCAGGTAGTCCAAATTGCCGGGAATTATCGGTTGGCTACATTGCCGGAGCATGCCCATTATTTTGAGCGCTTAGCTTACTCCCCATCCAGATCAACCTTGTCTCAGGCCGCATTAGAGACATTGGCGATCGTGGCCTATCGTCAGCCCATTACACGGGTGGAGATCGAAGAGATTCGAGGCGTGAAATCCGAACGTGCTATTCATACGCTGAATAACAAGGATTTGATCCATGAGGTAGGTCGTGCGGAGGCCGTAGGGCGTCCAATCTTATATGGGACGACTAAATCATTCTTGGAGAGCTTTGGCCTAGCAAGTCTGAATGAGCTGCCAGAACCATCTAACTTCGAATCCACTGATAATTTGGAAGAGGAGACACAGCTATTGTTCAATAAGCTGGATACTCAAATGACGTTCGAGGATATAGAGCAACCTTAGTTTTTTTGTTATTCCGCAATGATTTGTATTGCTGGGACTGCCCATAAACCATTCATAATGGTTTATGGGCAGTCCCTATTTTTTTGTAGAGCCACATTTTTTAGTCAAACCCCGAATTTTTTCCAGATTAAATTGCCATACTAAACCAAAGGTTCCCATTATTAAGGTTTCTTGGAGGTAAATACGTGACGTTATGGCTTGGAATACCCCTCGGATTGCTGGTACTGGCAATGATCCTGGTTCTGTCTTCATCTATCGATTTCCGCATCCGGTGCTATAAACATGACAAAAATGATCTGATCGAGTTAGATGTTAAGACACTTTTTGGTCTGATCAAACTGCACTATGAACTGCCTCGATTGGTCTTTAAGGGATTGGAGCAAGGCGTGCTTGGGAAGTTTAAAGAGACGGGTACCGCGACTACAGGTGTTGACACTGTAAAGGAAGAGCAATTCGATAAAGAAAGAATTGAGCGCTGGCGGGACAATGTACAGCTAGCAGTGAGATCCACACGTGGATTGAAGAAGTGGTTCAAGGAAACTGTATCACATGTCAAAATATCAAAGCTCGACTGGTCCACAGACTTCTCACTAGGTGATGCGGCAGACACTGCCATAGTATCAGGAGCCGTCTGGGGATTGAAATGGAGCATCGTTGGATTTATTTCGCAGAGGGTCAAATTGAAGCACAATCCACGAGTGTTTGTGAAGCCTATTTTTCAAGATGAGCATTCTTTTTCAATGGAGTTCGTATGTGAGGGTAAATTGTCCGTTTCCTATGCCGTATACGCATCATTGCAGCTTCTTCTTCGTGTCTTGAGGGAGGCGGGGGGAATCAGTAAGTGGAGAAAATTACTAAAACGGATGCGTAGGGAGTCTCATGGGCAAAGTTTAGAATGAAAGTTACATACAAATGCGTGGATGTGGGGATGATAAGCGCTGTAGAAGCAAGAGAAATCGTACTCAATTAAAGGAGGAAACAATATGAGCGACCATCCTATTCAGGGCCTAATGCAAACAGCGATGGAAAATATCAAGGGTATGGTAGATGTTAATACGATTGTTGGAGATCCAGTACAAACACCTGACGGTAGTATTATTCTGCCGATTAGTAAGGTGGCCTTTGGATTTGCTGCAGGGGGTAGTGATTATCGAGTAGAGGATTCTATAAGTGGATCAAGCTCCCAAGGCGGTGTCAAAATGCTTCCTTTTGGTGGCGGTAGTGGGGGCGGTGTCTCCATCAGACCGATCGCTTTTCTAGTGGTTGGTAAAGATGGGGTAAACATTGTGCCACTCGACAATCAAACGCATTTGTTCGAAAAAATTATCGATGCTACGCCTGGGCTCATCGACAAAATCCAGACCATGTTCCAAAGCAGCAGTACTTCAGGTCAAGCTGGGTCAACTGCTACACAAGCATCACAAGCATCACAAGCATCACAAGCACCACAAGCACAAGCACCTGCTAAACCCGATCCAAGTACATCCCAATCTTCAACACATTAGGTACACATAATTGTACAAATAGCCTCGGGGATATCGCCTTACATCAGGCGGTGTCCCTTTTTGTGTGGAGAGGACATACCCTAAGGCTGGTCCGCATACACTTGTACAACATAAGCATGAAATGAATGACTTTACTTAAGAACCGATAAGAATCCGGAGGATAAATATGAAGACAATAACCCGTAAATTTCCAACCGCCTTATTACTGAGCATTTTGCTGCTGTTTCTGACACCGCTAACTTTGATTCATGCGGAGAACAGCTCCATATCTACGCATGCACGGGCAGCGGCGCTGATTGATGTGGAATCCGGGCGTATTTTGTATAGCAGTCGAGGAGATGAGCCGATGCTTATTGCCAGCCTGACTAAAATAATGACCGCCCTCGTCGCTATTGAGAATGGTGATTTAGCATCCAAAGTCAAAGTTGGTAAAAATGCTTTCGCCAAAGAAGGCTCCTCTATTTATTTACAGCAAGGTGAAGAGATGACGCTGGAAAATATGCTGTATGGTCTAATGCTGCGCTCTGGGAATGATGCGGCAACAGCGATCGCTGAACATATCGGCGGTTCTGAAGAAGGGTTTGTATACCTGATGAACAATAAGGCTGAAGAGCTCGGATTAAAAAACACTCATTTTGCTAATCCGCATGGTCTAGATGCTGAAGGTCATTATTCGAGTGCTAACGACTTAGCCGTACTGACGGCGTATGCTCTTCATAATCCTGTATTTAAGCAAATTGTGAAGACACAGGAGAAAACTGCGGACAATCCAAATGAGAAATGGGATTACAAGTGGAGAAACAAAAATAAAATGCTGTACTTATATGAGGGCGCAGACGGTGTGAAGACAGGATATACCAAAAAAGCGCTACGCTGCCTTGTCAGCTCAGCGACCAGAAACGGCCAGCAGCTTGTCGCAGTGACCATAAATGATGGGGATGACTGGAATGATCATGCCTCACTGCTAAACTTTGGATTTAATCACTACCCACTAAAAACAATGATCGAACGCGGGGACCCCGTGAGCGGTTATGACTTCGTGACAGCCAAAAAATTCGCCTATCCGCTCGGACAAGGGGAGCAGGATAGAGTGACCACCAAACTTGTCTTAAATCAGATCCCTTCGGCGTCAGCCAAAGCTGCAAGATCAAACTTTGGATTACAAGGGGTTCTCGTTCTTGATCTAGGTGGCAAGGAGATAGGCCGGGTTCCAGTATATACACGAGAGTCCTTACCACCTGAGGAATCCGCTTATACTAAAAAATACAGTACAACGCAAGCACACACTTATCCTGTTGATAATTGGTTTCAGGCTATAGGGAGTGCACTGAAGGCGTTATTTAAATTGGGTGAAAGTTCCAAGTAAGCAGATAGCTGAATAATGAAGAGGGAGGCGTATCCATGATTAACGGGATCTGGCTAGGAATGATCATCATCGGTTTTCTGTTCGCCGCCGTTAACGGCAGAATGGATGAATTTACAGCCGCCGTATTCGACGGAGCCAAGAGTGGGGTTACAGTAAGTTTCGGTTTAATAAGTGTGCTTGTATTCTGGCTAGGAATCATGCGGATCGCAGAGGATGCTGGTTTGCTTAAAAAAATAGCCAAGATTCTTGGGCCAATCGTAGCCTTCCTCTTTCCAGATGTGCCGAAGGGCCATCCTGCAATCGGATATATTCTCTCCAACATGAGCGCTAATTTGCTTGGACTTGGCAATGCGGCTACACCTATGGGAATCAAGGCGATGCAGGAGCTGCAGAAGCTCAACCCGGATAAAGAAACGGCCACACCAGCCATGTGTACCTTACTGGCGCTTAACACAGCAAGCATTACGCTAATTCCCGCGACACTAATTGCGATCCGATTGAATTACAATTCGGCAGATCCTGCGGGAATAGTAGGCACAACCCTCGCCGCAACGGCTGTGGCGACTCTTGCGGCTATAGCGGCTGACCGGTTTTTCCGAAGGATGACATTGCTGCGCAAACCTCCAAAGCCGCCGTCAGCAAAGTCTGGTTCTGCTCCATTGGCCAAGACGTCGCTGCCTAATTCTTCATTGAAAGGGTGAGCATGACTTGTACCAGTTAATCAGTCTACTATCGGCATGGGCGATTCCGGTCATGATTACGTTCATCCCGCTCTATGCTTTTACGCGTAAAGTCCCGGTGTATGAGTCATTTGTTGAAGGGGCGAAGGATGGATTTGGAACGGCAATCGCGATTATTCCTCATCTTGTGGGAATGCTTGTGGCGATCAGCGTCTTTCGCGCATCGGGCGCACTCGACTTTCTAATGGGATTCATATCTCCTGCTCTGCGGGGACTTGGCGTACCTCCAGAAGTACTGCCGCTCGGCCTTCTGCGGCCCCTCACTGGGACAGGCTCGCTTGCTTATACCACGGATCTGATTCGCGTTCATGGTCCGGATTCTCTAATCGGCATGATTGCCTCCACCATACAAGGCAGCACGGACACAACGCTCTATGTATTAACGGTTTATTTTGGAGCCGTTGGTGTGCGTAACGGACGTTATGCACTTA
Source organism: Paenibacillus sp. NPDC058367 (assembly GCF_042723305.1). Lineage (NCBI taxonomy): Bacteria > Bacillati > Bacillota > Bacilli > Caryophanales > Paenibacillaceae > Paenibacillus > Paenibacillus sp. NPDC058367. Next base: position 208,524 of record NZ_JBHXIZ010000003.1, on the reverse strand, counting down.
AGGTAGGTCTATTCTCCGATGTTGTTGGCTTCGTCGCCGCGATCGCAGTCTGCCTCCTGCTTTTTGGGTAGGAGGCGTCACCCCCTTTCCTTCCTCGACATATGCTATTGCAGCAATGTGGAGGGAGGCAATCCGCTATGAACTACAAAGGTTTTATTCTGCATCAGTCTCGCTGTACTTCCATTAATGGCAAAGGCTTTGATTTCTGGGTTGGTGTGGACGGAGCCATTTATGCAGCACCACTGCTGACCGATCCGGAGTATATTCACATTTGTTTGGAAGGTGATTTCAGCAGGGAAGATGGCATTCCTCCATTATCTGGAAGGAAGGAACAGCTATTTGCCACAGGTAAACTCATTTTAGAACTGGTAGAGCGCTACCAAATCTCCCCTTTAATCATCGAACCCCACAATATTTACTGCCCAGGCGCATTTTTTCCATGGAATGAACTTGTGATTTATCCCTCTGATGGTTATCATTAATCTGAGGTGACTAGTCGAAAATGGAAAGATTACAGAAAATTTTGGCGCAGGCAGGTGTGGCGTCCAGACGTAAGTGTGAAGAAATGATTTTGGCCGGTAAAGTGGAAGTCAACGGGGAACTCGTAACTACGCTTGGCACGAAGGTGGACCCCGCAACAGATATTATTAAAGTCTCCGGTAGACTGATCCGGGGCGAGAACAAAATCTATATTATGTTCAACAAACCTAAAGGAGTCATTACAAGTGCTTCCGATCCAAAGGGTCGCAAGGTTGTAACAGACTACCTTAAAGGAATTACAGAACGGGTTTACCCTGTAGGCCGTCTGGATTATGATACGGAAGGACTGCTGCTGTTAACGAATGATGGAGATTTCGCTAACTTGCTTACCCATCCTAAGCATCATGTACCTAAGACGTATCACGCTACGGTCAAGGGTATTCCGCACGGTACTGCACTGGACAAGCTAAAGGCTGGGATCAAGCTGGAAGATGGTATGACAGCGCCTGCCGAAGTAGAGTACAAAGATATTGATGAAGCGAATAAAGAAGCAGTAATCAGCATTACGATTCACGAGGGACGTAACCGTCAGGTACGACGCATGTTTGATGCGATTTCACACCCCGTTCTCCGTCTGAAGCGGATTTCATTCGGGGATATTATGCTGCAAAATCTTAAACGTGGATCTTACCGTCATTTGACTAAAGATGAAATTAACCATCTGCAGCAAATTGCCAAAGCAGGATTACTCAAAGAAAGAACTCCACGTAAAGAGTCATAAAGACACACAATATTCACAATTAAACCCCCTAATACTGTGACGAAATTCGCTATAATGTTCATAGGATGTTCACACCTTACAACATAAGTATGAGTTGCGTCACAGAAGGGGGCTTTACATGTGGGTAAAGCGAGAAAACCAATTCAAATCGTAATTCTGTTTCTAATCGTTCTAGTGGGTGGTTATGCAATTGGTTCCTCTGTATTTGGTGGAAGCGGAAAACCAGAGGAAGGTAGTAAAGCGCCTGCCATTGATTTGCTGGGTCTTGATGGACTTGGGCATACGTTAGACGAGTATAAGGGTAAGGCTATTGTGCTGAATTTCTGGGGCTCATGGTGCACGCCATGTGTAAAAGAAATGCCGGCTCTCCAAGCACAATGGGAAAAATGGAAGGACAAAGATGTAGTCGTTATTGGAATCAACGTAGGTGAAGATCAGATGACTGTCGAGAATTTTGTGAAGCAAGTCAATATTGATTTTCCGATTTTGATGGACACGGGTCGAGACGCTGTACGAAATTATGGTATTTCTCCACTCCCCACAACTTTTTTTATTAATGCAAAGGGTAAAATTGACAGCATTCATATTGGCCAGCTTGATTTAGATTCACTAGATGATCAAATTGGGAAGCTGGTGGATTGATGAGTGAACGCGAGGCTTTTATAACCAATACCAAATGTGAATGCGGCCATCAGAACCCTGTAGGCACTGTTCTATGTGAAGCATGCGGAAAACCGCTTGGCAAAGAATCGGACTGGGGCGAGAATCTGGAAATGCGTTATGATGGTGTAGCCCGTCGTTCGCAGCGTGTTAATCCAAGCATTATTGATCGAGTTTGGAACTTTTTTTCATCTGTCAAAATAGCGATATATCTAATCGTTTTGACACTGTTAGGCTCTATGCTGGGAACCATTTTTCCTCAGGAGAGTACTTTCCTTAATATTGATGCATCGAGTTATTATAAGCAGGAGTACGGAACAGCTGGGGACATCTACTATAAGCTTGGACTTTCACATACATACGAATCCTGGTGGTTTGTGACTCTACTCGTAATGATTGGTGCTTCATTAGTCATTTGTAGTTTGGACAGAGTACTTCCGCTATATAAGGCATTAACTAGGCAGAAGATTCGGAAACATCGTCAGTTCTTAACTCGGCAAAAGGCTGTGCTAATTACTGAAGTGCAAGAAGAACCAGAAGCTTGGGTTGCTCGGGTGGTTCAGCCTATGCGTAAAAAGGGCTACCGAGTCAAGACGGATGGAGGAGCTCTGCTGGCAGAGAAACACCGCTTCAGCCGCTGGGGGCCTTACGTAATACATATTGGTTTGATTATTTTTTTACTTGCTGTACTGGCAAGAGGATTGCCGGGTCTCAACATGGATCAGCATCTTGCTTTCCCGCAAGGGGAGATTACACAGATTCCGGATACTACCTACTATTTAAAAAACGAGAAATTCACCGTAGAGTTCTACACAGATGAAGAGATGCCTGAGGAGTTTCGAGGCAAAAAGATCCTTCCAAAATTATTCCGAACTAAAGCAGTGCTTTATAAATGTACCGCGGATTGCGCAGATCCTACTAAGGAACCGCAGCTTACCGAGGTGACAACGCATAATATCCAAGTAAACTCACCTTTGGATTATAAAGGATTGAAAGCGTATCAGTTTGATTATGATCTAACACCTGTACTGCGTTCTGTACAGCCTGTGCTTAAGAATTCCACCACTGGGGAGTCGTACGGTAAATTCAAACTGGATATGAAGAATCCGCAGCGTACGATTACAGCGGGACCCTATACGATGACTTTAAAAGAAAAGTATATGGATTTTGGACTGAATGAGGATGGTCAGCCGATATCTAAGTCGCCTTATCCGAATGCACCAGCATTCTTATTCTTGATTCAAGGACCGAATTTGCCAGCGGAAGGGCAGCAGTACTTCTATTTTCCTAAGCAGGTAGATAAGTCTCAGTTTCAGCAGGTGGCTATTAACGATAAGCTTGGTGGCAGCAATAGATTTCTTGAGCTTGAAGTGGACAACATGAGCGATGTTGATTTTTCGGAATCGACTACATACTTGAATATACGTATTGATCGTGCAATGCCTTTTGTATGGTTAGGTGCAGCAATCGTGATGCTGGGTTTAATCCTTGGATTTTACTGGCAGCATAGACGCATCTGGCTTACCGTTGTAAACGGAGAGCTAATACTCGGAGGACATACGAACAAGAATTGGTTCGGTTTCCGTCGTGAGATTGTTTCTATTTTAGAAAAAGTAGATATGGTAGTCGATGAAAAATCAATAGATAATGGAGGAGGCCTTACATGAGCTTGCTCGATATCAGCAGTGCTGTCTTTATTGCCGCATTCTTATTATACAGCGGGTCGTTTATGTTATTCACTATCGCTATCATGGGTCGTAAGTGGTCGGGCCGCAAGCCAGAGGAACATACTGCTCGATGGGGTAAAATAGCTTTTATTGTTTCTTCTATAGGACTTATCTTTCATCTTATTTATTTCTTTACACGTTGGTTTGGTGCAGGACATATTCCAGTCAGCAATATGTATGAGTTCATGACTTTCTTATCCATGATGGTTATGGTAGCCTTTACAGTGATGTACGCGATCTATCGCAAAGTTATTCTCGGTCTGTTTGCAGTTCCAATTAGCATTATTGTGATGGCGTACGCAGCTGTATTTCCACAGGAGGTTCAGCCGTTAATTCCATCCCTGCAATCGAACTATCTCAAGATTCACGTAACACTGGCAGCACTAGGTGAATCCTTTTTCGCGGTAGGTTTTGCGGCAGGGCTGATGTATCTGCTACGGACTGTTAATTTTTCCAGTAAAGAGAAGGCGGATCGTAAGCAACAGAGACTGATTGAATTTACTCTCTTTTCAATCATTGTTATAATTGGGTTTCTGGGTTCAGTTTTTGCTTTCCGCGGAGCAGGTTATGAGACTGTTTTTGTCCGTCCCAACGTTACGATTGACAGCGCAGGGCAGGAAAATAGTACAATAGAGAAAGTGAGTTATCGAATGCCGCCGATTGTGGCTCCTCACAATAGCGAAATAGAAAGCTTCCAGTCGTTTCTTGGCATGAAAGAACCTCTCTTTGAAGCTCCTTCATGGATGAATGGTGTGAATGCTGGCCGGAAGTTTAATACTGTAATCTGGTCGATTCTTTCCGGATTACTCCTTTACGGAATTCTTCGCTTGATCGTACGCAAGCCACTAGGCGCAGCGATTCACCCGGTTATGGAGGGGATTGATGAAGGCGATCTAGATGAGATAACGTATAGGGCGATAGCCATTGGCTTTCCTATTTTCACATTAGGCGCTTTGATTTTTGCAATGATATGGGCGCAAATAGCCTGGGGAAGATTCTGGGGATGGGACCCCAAAGAAGTCTGGGCACTCGTTACTTGGCTCTTCTATAGTGCTTATCTTCATTTACGATTGGCTCGTGGATGGCAAGGGCGAAAATCTGCCTGGCTTGCCGTTCTAGGTTTTTTGGTCGTAATGTTTACCTTAGTTGGCGTTAATCTAGTCATCGCCGGACTTCATTCTTATGCGGGGACGGACTGAGCATAGTTTACCTGCTAACACAGCACAATGGATTTAAGGTTACGTTCTACTGTATTTGATGAAGGGGTTGTTGTGAAATGGCAGATCATTTAAACAGAATTCTGGTAGTGGATGATGAGGAACGCATTCGCCGCCTGCTAAAGATGTATCTTGAAAAAGAAGGTTATGAAATCGACGAAGCTGAAGATGGCGAAATCGCTCTTCGCAAAGCAACAGCAAATGACTACGGTCTAATTTTGCTGGATGTTATGCTGCCTGGCATTGATGGAATGGAAGTGCTGACCCGACTCAGAGGGGTCAAATCGACACCTGTCTTAATGCTTACAGCTAAAGGCGAAGAGATTAATCGTGTACAGGGCTTTGAAATGGGCGCGGATGATTATGTCGTGAAGCCATTTAGTCCTCGCGAAGTGATTTATCGCGTGAAGGCCATTATGCGCCGTTCTTCAGCAACAGCATTTTTGTCCAAAGAGAGCAACTCCAGTAATAACATTGTATTCACTCATCTTATTATTGAGCATGACGCACACCGAGTAACTGCTGGCGGTGAAGAAGTGAGTCTGACACCGAAAGAATACGAACTGCTGCATTATTTGGCGATTTCACCGGATAAAGTGTTCTCTCGTGAAGAACTACTTAAAGATGTTTGGAATTATGAGTTTTTCGGAGATTTGCGTACAGTCGATACCCATGTTAAGCGTCTTCGTGAAAAACTGAATAAAGTATCACCGGAATCCGCGGCGATGATTACAACTGTATGGGGTGTAGGCTACAAACTTGAGGTACCTAAATAAGTGAACTTCTGGAGAAGTCTTGTCGGCAAGCTGTGGGTCACGATCATCTGCCTGGTCGCTGTCGTGCTTATTACACTCGGGTTGTTTCTACTTCCCTATATCGACAGCAACTTTGCTAATTCCGGCGATATCAAACGTTTATTTATGTATACGTGCATGATCGGATTTTCTTTGACGACATTCTTCGCGTTGTTCTTGTTTACCAAAATCACTCAGCCGATGCAACGTGTCATCGAGGCTGCAAACAACATTCGACGTGGTGAATACGGAACAAGGCTGACGCTGGTCACAAGTGACGAGATTGGCCAATTGGCGACTTCCTTCAACCATATGGCTGAGGAGTTGGAAGAGAATATTCGCAGTCTGCACCATGAGAAGGGCCATCTATCCAGTGTATTACGCAGCATGAGTGATGCTGTAATCACCTTTGACATCGAAGGCCAGATTATTCTGACCAATCCGCACGGTCAATCGCTACTTGAGAGCTGGAGCGATTTAGAGTGGGAACAAGAGAGTGACATTGAACCTCATACGGAAACGGCTGAGAGTAATGTTCCACCTCCCCTGCGTCCTTTATTTTTGAGCACGTTGAAAGAAGGCGGCGATGAGCGTTCTAATGTACATGTCCGGCAGGGCGTGTGGTCCGTCCATATGGCACCTTTATATTCTGAGGGTAGCATTCGTGGAGTGGTTGCTGTTCTGCGTGATGTGACTGAAGAAGTACGACTCGAAAAAATGCGCCGTGACTTCGTGGCAAACGTCTCTCATGAGATTCGGACGCCATTATCGATGATGCAAGGTTATAGTGAGGCTTTACTTGACGGAATGGCATCTTCACCAGAGGAAAGCAGTGAACTGATTCAGGTCATTCATGATGAATCGCTCCGTATGGGACGTCTTGTAAAGGATCTGCTCGACCTTGCGCGAATGGAAGCTGGACATACGGATATGTTGAAGGCAGAAGTAGATGTGAACGAACTGCTGGAACGAGTGTATCGCAAATTTTCCGTACGTGCGAAAGAGCGTGATATTCATCTGCAGCTAAATAAAGAGAGCGATGTCCTTGTTCTTAAGGCAGCGGATGAAGATAAGCTTGAGCAGGTCTTAACCAATTTGCTCGATAATGCTTTTCGTCATACGCAGGGTGGCAAGAAGATCACAGTTCATACAGGAACTTGTGTCTTAGAAGGGCGTCGCTATTTTGAAATTAAAATTCAGGATGAAGGCGTCGGCATTCCGCAGGAAGATCTGCCTTATATATTTGATCGTTTCTACAAAGCCGATAAGGCACGTGTACGGGGAGAATCAGGTGGAACGGGACTCGGGCTTGCGATTGTTAAAAATATTGTTGAGTCGCATCACGGAACCATTTCAGCTTCCAGTAAGTTGGGCGAAAGTACAACCTTTACCCTAAGACTTCCTGTCGAAAAACAGTAATTCCAAACACAATGTGTGATAGCGCCTCTGACAGCAGAGGTGCTTTTTGTTGAAACAAACACATTAATCTTGTTCATCGTGGAACATATCTCATTGTTTATGCTTGGGAGGCCATCAAATGATTTTATCTTTAGACCAAGGGACTACCAGTTCACGAGCCATAGTGTTCGATGAGGACGCTAGAATCGTCTCACAAGGGCAATATGAGGTTGAACAATCTTTCCCACACCCTGGCTGGGTGGAGCATGACCCAGAGCAAATCTGGGCGTCACAGCTTGCAGCTGCAAGAGATGCGATTACTCAGGGCGGGATAACACCTCAGGAAGTATATTCCATTGGAATTACAAATCAGAGGGAAACGGCCCTGATCTGGGATAGAGCAACAGGCAAGCCGATTTATCCTGCGATTGTGTGGCAGGACAGACGTACTGCAGAGCTGTGTGAAGAGATCAAGAGTAAGGGGTTAGAGGGACTCATTGCTAGCAAGACGGGACTCGTTGTGGATGCTTATTTTTCTGCAACAAAATTCTCCTGGATTCTTGATCATGTAGAAGGCGCACGAGAGCGGGCGAATAATGGCGAGCTACTAGCTGGGACAGTAGACAGCTGGCTAATCTGGAAGCTTACTGGCGGGGCTGTACATGCTACTGATGTAACTAATGCATCGCGTACGATGCTATATAATCTACATGAGCGCTGCTGGGACGAAGAGCTAATGGAGGAGCTTCGTGTACCACGCTCCATCCTGCCAGAAGTGAGGATGTCCGGTAGTGAATTTGGAGCAGCAGACGCGCAGTGGTTCGGGACAGAAATACCTATTCACTCTGTATTGGGGGATCAACAAGCTGCTTTGTTTGGACATACTTGTCTTGAACCCGGCAGTGCCAAAAACACATATGGAACTGGATGCTTTATTCTGATGAATACAGGTACAGAAGCTGTAGTCTCCAGTCATGGGTTGTTGACCACTGTAGCTTGGGGAATGGGGGATGAGCTCTATTATGCACTCGAGGGCAGTGTGTTTGTAGCCGGAGCGGCTGTACAATGGCTTCAGGAGGGGTTAGGACTCATAACGGAGCCGGCAGGCTCGGAAGACAAAGCGCGGGAAGTAGAGGACAGTGAAGGGGTTGTCGTCGTACCTGCTTTTACTGGACTAGGTGCCCCTTATTGGGATATGTATGCACGTGGAGCAGTCTTCGGTCTAACTAGAGGAACCACCTCGGGGCATTTGGTAAGAGCAACGTTAGAGTCATTAGCATTTCAGTCTAGAGATGTAATTGGGGCGATGGAAAAAGATGCAGGCATGCCATTGACCGGACTTCGTGTAGATGGTGGAGCGGTTCGTAATGATTTGCTGATGCAGTTTCAGTCTGATATCCTCGGTAGTGAAGTTACTCGAACTACATATGCGGAGACGACTGCGCTGGGAGCAGCACTTCTGGCTGGATTAACCTCAGGAGTTTGGACAAGAGAGCAGCTAGAAAGCTTTAACAAAGCTGAGAGGGTCTTTTCACCTGTAATGGGTATAGATGAGCGTGAACGACGTTACAACGCCTGGAAAGACGCTGTAGCGCGTACCATGGGTTGGGAAAAACATGAAAGATATCAGTGATCAGGGAGATGCATATGTCTATGTTTAATGGAACAGAATCTGATCTACCGAGTGGACTATCTAAGCCTGCACTTCGAGCACTTCATGGTGCTGGGTATACACAGATTCACCAAATCAGTAAGCTCACTGAGTCAGAGCTTCTGCAGCTCCATGGGATGGGACCAAAAGGGATTGATGTACTACGGCGTGCGCTCACTGAAAAGGGGTTATCCTTTGCCAGCGAGTCCTAAAGAACAGATCAACCTAAAAAGCGGCAAGCTAAGGATAATCCTTGGCCTGCCGCTTTTTAGGTTGTAACGCTTAATATTCAATTACAAATGCAACGTTTTGCCATCCAGCGCCCACTGTCCAGAACAGAACTTTATCTCCGCGTTCGATCTTTCCTGTAGTAATAGCTTTGTGTAGAGCGATAAACGGGCTACTGGTTGAGGTGTACCCGAATTCATCACCTATGTAAACCGCAACCTCACGATCAATCCCCACTTTTTCACAAACACCAACGATATTAGGCAGTGAAAGCTGTGAGAAACAGGCCGCTTTAATAGATTCAGGCGCTATGTTGTTATCAGATAGAAGCGTGCGAATCGATTCAGAAGCAGCATCTACGCAAATGGAATCATCAAATGGAATGAACTTCACATTGAATTCTCCAGCCGCTACGCCTTTTCTACCCAGATTAGCCAAGCCTTCAGCCGGGAACATGGAGTTGCCATAAACGCATGTGTCTGTTTGATAGACAGAATCAATGAAGCCTACCGCATTATCATCGCGCACAAGAAGGACTGCCGCAGCTGCATCACCGAAGTTAGCATAATAGACTGGATCATTCTTATCTGCATGAGGTGCTACATAATCGGATCCGATGACCAAAGCACGTTTAATTCTAGGATTGGCTTGCATTTGACGGCTCACCTGTTCTACGGAAGCAGTCATACCTGCACAGTTAGCGTTGCTATCTATACAAATTGTATGGGATGCGCCGTTAATTAAACGGTGAATCATTAAAGAGTTAGTAGGAAAGATATATTCAGGAGTTTGACTTGCATAGGCAATAAGATCGATATCAGCGCCAGTGAGACCATTTTTATCCAACACATTACTGGCAGCCTCAAAAGCCATCGTAAGAGAATTTTCTTCCTCATTCTTAATGCTATAGCGCGTATCACGACCTAAAGTGGTCAGTAGACCTCGGATATCAATACCCTTTTCGTCAAAATGCTTAATAAAAAAGTCGTTACCAACTTTATTACTAGGATGATAGATATCAATGTCTTGAATACGAATTCCGGTCATATGAATGAATCCTCCTGAAAAACTCTATAGTTTTTTTAGTTATAAGAAGAATTAAGCTGTAACGGTGGAAATGATCTCGATGTTATCTAGTCCTGCTTTACGACCCAGACGAGCAAGCTGCATTTTAAGAATTGGGTTATTCTCAAGGGTTAGATTTACTTTTACAAATCCATCATTCTTAAACATTACGAAGCAACCTTCCAAAAGAGGTACAACATCAGGTGCAGTTACGTTTAGCTTTCTGCAGTCGATTTGTAATTCATAGTCTGCTGGAGTGATAGGATTAATAGTTTGTTGATAAGCTTGGATAGATTTCAGACCATCTTCTTCAGAAAATGTTCCTTCCAGCTCAATATTGATCACTTTTTTAGTAGTGTCTGTCTTTAAAATAAACTGTCCCACGTTAACATCTCTCCCGATATTTTAATTTACTGAAAATAGTTACTTTATTTCTTCAATCGTTTCGAGAAGAATATTAAAAGCGGTGATGATTCTAGGTGCCCCTATAGCGGGTACTAAGTGTAATAGAATACCTTTGAGTTGTTCTACAGTAACTCCCACACGAAGAGCCATGACATAATGAACACCCAATTGATCAAACTGACCCATCGAAATCAGGGCAGAGATAACTGCGATTTCCTTCCAGTCAGCTTCGATTGTGTTGCGTTGAAAAATATCGCCGTAGGCATTCCCCATAATAAATTCAGCCAAATCGGGGAAATGTTCTTTAATCGGAGCCAGTGCTTTAGCTCCGTAGTCTCCAGAGAGATTCGTGAAGTGGTTCAGACCACTGTTTACATTGTCTTTCATAAGTGACCTCCTAATTTAGGTTCAAAGTACGGTGAGCAGTCGGAGGGACCTCATCACGGTCTGTTAGCAGTTCAATGACGGCAACACGGTTGATGGCAACAGCGTCCTTGATGGCTGTTTCGAACTCCTCCGCTGTCTCACATTTGTAACCCTTAGCGCCTAGTGATTCTGCGAATTTCACAGCATCCATAGGGACTTCGTAGATAGTTCCGTCAATACGTCCTGTAGTTTTTTCCATACCTTTTAGAGCCATATCTAGCTGTTTATTATTCACAACAATGAATATGACAGGAATATCCTTGCAGACAGCAGCGTTAATCTCTGCGCCTAGCATCATAAAGCAGCCATCTCCTGTAATGCAGAAGATCGTTTCTTCTGGAGCAGCAACCTTTGCACCAATCGCCATTCCGATGGAATTACCCATACAAGCAAAGTAAGCATCGAAAACAAAACTGCCCGGTTTCTTAACCTTGTACCATTTCGCAGCATGGAAACCGTGACTTCCATCATCAACAAAGACTGTGCTGTTATAAGGAATCAAATCACTCATCGTACTCAAGACCGATGCAAGTGAAAGGTTTGGTAAAATCGGAGGCTCTTCGGTATAATCGGAATTTGTCGGTGCTTCGCGTTTTGTGATGTTGTTCGTGTCAATATTATTGAGATAGTAAACTAGATTGTCCCGTAGATCTCCAGTCACTGGAATCGTTTTAGAGAACAATATTTTTCCGACAAAAGTCGGATCGCTATCAAACTGAATTAATGTTGCAGGATGATTTTCCCTTTTAAGATTACAAATAGTCATATCACTTAAACGTGACCCGAGAACGATAAATAGATCACTTTGATTCAGCAAGTCATCCCCATGGGTACAACCGCCTACTCCAATTGGACCGTGATAGAGTGGATGATCCCAAGCTATAGCCCCTTTACCACCTGGAGATGTAACTACAGGAATATTAAATGTTTCCGCTAATTGAATTAGCTCACTATGTGCTCCTGAGCGGTTAACGCCTTTACCCGCGATAATTATTGGATTCTTAGAGTTATTTATAGCATCAAGTACACGGTCGATATTAGCATGGCTAACCAGTGATTCGCGTTCAGGGATTACAATATTACATTCCTCTAGCAATTCCGTTTGTACATCAAAGGGAATACAAAGGTGAACTGGACCACGATTACCGCTCAAAGCAATGGATATGGCATGATTAAAGATTGTGTTAAAGTGATCTCCACGTTCAATAAGCTTGCTATATAAGGTGGCAGGTCTAAACATATCAGCTAAATCAGCTAGAAAAGAAGTAGAGTCCTGACATTGGGGAATTCCAAGCTCTTTAATAGATTGATGGCCAGTAATAAATAGGACAGGTAGGTTGTTAGCCTTAGCATGTGCTGCTGCAGTTAATAGGTTTGTTCCACCAGGACCTGAAGTACCAAAAGCTACACCTAGTTTTCCAGTTTTAAGCGCATACCCGGCTGCTTCGAAGCCGGAACTGGACTCATGTCTCCCAGGAATAAATTCAATACCGTAATCTACCATTTTAAGAACAATAGGACAAATGGATTTCCCAATAATACCAAAGGAATGGGTAACTCCTAGGTTCCGTAGTGCTTCCGACATGTAATCTGCGACTGTCTTCAAAAAATACACCTCACAAGTTGATTGTTATTTTAAAATCAAACATTAGAAAACCTGTGCTCTGAATTAGGGCACAGGTTGGTGGCATAAATCGCCATAGAGACTGAACAATTGTTCAGTCGTCTTGGTTTTCTGCAACCTGGCAGTCATGGCCTCTGATTAAAAATGAGGCTGTAGATCCATGGTTTTGCGTCATCCTCTTTCGAAGATTTTGCCAATATTAATTTTAAAATTTATAAGAAGAATTTTCCTTTACAATATATTCCTAGAGTACCTTTGTCAATATATTTTCGCAAATTAACTCGAATTTTGACGAAAGTCTTGTCCAACCTATGAAATAATAGATATAAAAAAACTCCCCCTAAGTCAAAACTTAGGAGGAGTTTTTGGTCTTGTTTATATGATTTGCAAGTGACTTAAAACTTGAAAATATGGATAGTCTTCTGTAGATTAAACACAGCCTGTGTCATTTTCTCAGTTTCTTCAGCGACGGACTGCAGGGCATTAATTTGTTCATTCATAGCGGCGGATACTTCCTCGGTGCCGGCAGCGGTTTGCTGTGTGATTGCAGAGATATTCTCTATTGCACTTGAGATTTTCAAGGCACTTTCCAACATCAGATCACTTTCAGCAGAGAAGGAAGAGATTTGCTCGGTAATATACTGCACACTTTGCACAATTTGAGCAAAGATATGAGCAGATTGAGTGATCATCTCATTCTGTACCTGTACGACTTCTTCGTTGATAGCGATATTGTCAATCGCTTGTTTGATATCAGTTTCGATGCTCCGAACTAAGCCAAAGACTTCCTTCGTTGAAGCCGTTGATTCTTCGGCAAGTTTACGAACCTCCTGTGCGACTACAGCAAATCCTCGACCATGCTCCCCGGCGCGTGCTGCTTCGATGGAGGCATTCAGCGATAAGAGGTTGGTCTGCTCAGCGATCTCTGTGATGGTTTTTGTAATCATCGTAATTCCGCGAGCATTATGAGACAGGGCTTCGATAGTATCAGCTACTTTTTGAGTAGCCTGGATGTTTTTGCGCATGCCTTCAGCTTGAGTATCAACGGACTGCCGTCCTTGTTCAACTAGTTCTAATGTATGTATTGAACGTCTGTTCATTTCTTTCGTTGAGTTCGTATAATTGGATACTTTATTCTCAATATCTTTAATGGATTCTGTCATTTCAGCGATATCCGTAGATATTTCATTTGCACCAAGAGCTAGCTCGTTAGACGAAGAGGCTACCTGTGCCATGACAATTTTCAAATTCTGATTCTTATCTTCGATTCCACGGCTTGCATCCATAACTTGACGAGTGATTTGTGATGCTTCTGTCAAAATCTTCTTGAGCTTGTCAATCATAGTATTAAAGGAACGACTTACGTCCCCCATAGACCCGTTCTCATCGGCTCTACTAGTAAAATCCCCTTTTGAAATACTATGAGATACATTCGCGATGTCATCAAAAGAAGATGTAAGCGTTCTCTCGATAAAGCGGGCCACGGGGAAAGTTAGAGCAGCAAGAACTACGATTAGAACAATACCCAAAATAATGTTGCCTAAGATCATAAAAGTAACTAAAACAGGAATGGCAAATAGTGCGGCAACGAGGTAACATCCGGCAACAATTCTTTGTTTTAACGGAAGTTTATGCATCCAGTTCATTGGTATAATGTCCTCCTTATTAATATTATGTATTGGTGTTATTATATGGGATTTAAAGGTGATTGGTCTATAGTAAGAACTGACATAAATCTTCTTTTCGAAGTAGTTCTTTAGATTTCGTGTCAAAAATCCTCATAAATAGCGGAAATTTTTGCGATAGCAGACTTTACCATCTCTAAAAGTTCTTGCGGTGAAAGTACAATAACCGAGGGACTAAAAGAAAGGATTATCCGGCAGGCCGACTCGATCGTATTAAATTCGGCATCTACGTTCACCCACTCTGCATTGCTTGTTGGCTCTATCAATTGGACAGAGACAAATCTTTCTCGCTGTAATTCTTTTAAGACAGATGTTCTAACCCTTAGCATTACTTGATACTTTGGCAGTGCTGCTTTAAAGGCCGTGGTGGACTCTTCCCAGTACTGTTTTAAATCAAAGTCATCAGGTCTTTTAAACCACTCATGAGTCTCCTCAACGTTAACTAATCTGGACACACGAAAGGTCCGTAGTTCTTCTTTGCTTTTGGCTACGACATACCATACTCCGCGTTTTGCAACTAACCCAAGAGGTTCAATGAAACGGACCGTTCTCTCGTTGCTCCGGAGATAAGTGATTTTTACTTTGCGGTCCTCCCAAAGTGCTCTCTGCAGTACAGAAAGGAACGGATAAGTCTCATCCGAAGGATGCCAACTGGCGCCATCAATATGAATACGCTCGCTTAGGTAATTTGCTGAGTTACTAAGTCGATGTGAGGATGCAGCCTCTAGTTTGAGAAGAGCGGAAGAGTAGTCGTCTTGTATCCCCAGATCCTTCATTATAGATGCGTCAGCGGACAGAAGCAGTGAACCAATCTCTTGTGGCTTCATTCCCGTTAGGGAGGTTCGGTAGCCTTCAGTAAGCATCCAACCTCCTTCACGACCACGTTCAGCTAAAATGGGTATTCCTGAAGCACTTAATGCTTCCATATCACGAAACACAGTTCGTTCTGATACCTCGAGTGTTTGGGCCAATTCTCTAGAAGTCATTTTTCCACGATTTTGCAACAGAAGTAATATTGATAACAAACGGTCGGCTCTCATTAGGCTATTGTACCTCCTCGAATTATTGATTAGACGATCACCATTAATCATTTCTAAATCATGATTATATTATATATGTCAGTTGATGTCATATATACGGGCTATACTTATAAAACGTAAGGAATGTTCACAGAATATTGAAATCCGAATTCATGTGGAAAGGGTTGAATGCTATGACATTGAAAGGGAAAGTCGCATTGGTTACCGGGAGCAGCAGAGGTGCTGGGAGGGGGATCGCTTTAGAATTAGCAAGAAGAGGCGCCTTTGTCTATATTACAGGGAGGACCACAGATGTATCCGTCACAGAGCATATTAAGGGGAGCATAGATAGCGTACTTAGAGAAATAAAAGAAAGTGGAGGTTCTGGTGCGGTAATACGATGTGACCATACGAAGGATCAAGAAACAGAAGCAGTGATCCGTCAGATCGCTGAAGAGCAGGGGCGGCTCGATATCTTAGTTAACAACGTGTGGGGAGGCAATGATTTAGCTATCGAGCAGAAGCCTTTTTGGGAGCTACCTACAGCTCATTGGGACAATATGTTTAATGCCGGTGTGAGAG
This sequence comes from Paenibacillus sp. NPDC058367, assembly GCF_042723305.1. NCBI lineage: Bacteria > Bacillati > Bacillota > Bacilli > Caryophanales > Paenibacillaceae > Paenibacillus > Paenibacillus sp. NPDC058367. Next base: position 192,782 of record NZ_JBHXIZ010000003.1, on the reverse strand, counting down.
CACAGATGATCACAAATTATTACGCAATTCCCTTGATGCGCAAGGCAAAAACTGGTGGTCTAATTATCCATACAACCTTCTGGGATCATTATAAATATTTAGGCAACTTTTATTATGATCTTTCTAAAAATGCACTTTTACGTATGGCTTTCGGATTGTCGAAGGAGTTAAAGGATGACGGCATTGCGGTTATGCCACTTTCACCTGGATGGATGAGAACAGAAGCGGTTCTAGAAGCCATGAATACAGATGAGGAACATTGGCAAGAAGTTGAGGAACTGAAAATGAGTGAATCGACGACATATATTGGTCGAGCAGTGACTGCACTAGCCGCTGATCCAGAGGTTATGTCTATGTCCGGTGAGCCACAGCAGGTTGGAAAGCTTGCTGAAAAATATGGTTTTACAGATATTGATGGAAGGATAATCCCTTCGTTCATAATATAGGAAGAAAAAGATTCGTAAAATATAAGAAAGGCCACTCCAATACATTCTGGAATGGCCTTTCTATATTATAGATTAAAGAAGGATGATTTCTTCAGCAGTGTTAATTTCTGGTAAACCAGCGAGTTTCACAAGGACTTGCTTAGGAACGGCTTTGTCAACGGTCAGCAGCATGATTGCAGCGCCCCCAACAATTTTACGTCCCACTTGCATGGAAGCGATGTTTACATCGTTCTCACCAAGCAATGTACCCACGAGTCCGATAATCCCTACTTTGTCGTTATGGGATACAAAGATTTGATGACCTTCAGGAGCAATATCAACTGGGAACTTATTCACTTGAACAATCCGTTCTCCGTAACCTTGCAGCAGGGTGCCGGCAACAAGATACTCTTGGTCACGATCAGCTTTTAGAGTAACAGTAATCAGGTTGGTAAAGCCTTTAGTTTTAGAAGCTTTAGTTATTACTACGTTCACGTCGCGTGTTTTCGCTAAATGCATGGAGTTTACGATATTAACGTCCTCTGCAAAGTGGCGGGAGAGCACACCTTTTACAATGTAGCGGGTTAGTGGTTGGGTATCTACATCCGAAAGATCACCAGCGTATTCAACATGGATCTCACGGATAGCAGCAGCTGCAATTTGGGTAACAAAGCTGCCCAGTTTTTCCCCAAGCGTGAAGTAAGGTTGAAGCTTATTCATTACACTTGGAGCCACTGGAGGAATGTTGACCGCGTTAATGAACGGTTCATTACGCAGAATATGCAACACTTGCTCCGAAACATCGATCGCCACATTTTCTTGAGCTTCAATCGTAGAAGCGCCAAGGTGAGGAGTCACGATGATTTTTGGATGAGACAGGAAAGGATGATCTGCTTGCGGCGGCTCTTTCTCGAATACGTCGAACGCAGCGCCAGCAACAATACCGCTATCTATAGCTTCTACCAATGCCATTTCATCAATTACACCACCACGTGCACAGTTGATGATGCGCATTCCCTTTTTCATCACTTCGAATTGTGGGCGAGAAATCATATGGCGTGTTTCCGGAGTAAGTGGAGTGTGCACAGTAATGAAGTCTGCTCCGCGAACAACATCGTCTACGGAAGCCAATTTAACTTCCATCTTTTCAGCACGTTCAGCTGTTAGGAAAGGATCAAAAGCAAGAATTTCCATACCGAAAGCTTTAGCACGTTTAGCCACTTCGCTACCGATTCTGCCCATTCCGAGTACACCTAAAGTTTTGCCACGAAGCTCTACACCTACGAATGTTTTTCTATCCCAGGTTCCACCGATTGTTTTTGCATAAGCTTGTGGAATATGACGGGCCAGAGCCATCATCATTGCGAAAGCATGCTCACAAGTCGTAATTGTATTTCCATCAGGAGCATTGATTACAACAATACCACGCTTTGTTGCAGCATCCAGTTTGATATTATCTACACCAACACCTGCACGACCAATTACTTTTAGATTTTTTCCTGCTTCGATGATTTTGTCCGTTACAGTAGTTTGACTGCGGACAAGGAGACCATCGTATTCACCGATAATTGCAATGAGTTCGTCTTCGCTGAGTCCTGTTTTTTTGTCAACAACTACATCTTCTGCGTCCATCAATTGCTGAATGCCCAAATCACTGATTGGATCCGATACTAATACTTTAAACATGGTTTCTTATCCCCCTTAAAGTTGAAAAGCTTTATATGTCGAGGACGCCTTTTTGGGCAATCCACAATACCTGAAGATTCACGAACTAGTAGAGAAAAAACATGCGATAATAGTAGATCAACGCGGTGTCGCATAAAAGAAGCTGCGTGCAGAAGTACCGCGGAATCGGTAACTTTGGGCAAAAGGATAGTATAGATTAGGTATTTAGAAATTAAAAAAACTCCCGACCCCCATACTACTGCCGTAGTAAGGGACGAGAGTTATCTTCGTGGTACCACCCTAATTCACTGCAACTTGGAAGAAGCAGCCTCATTGGCCTGCAAAGGCCACACTGGTAACGGAGTTGATCCGATTGCACCTACTTTAAGGTTCGATACAATATCTCAGGAGCGCTAAAGACATCTGTTTGTCACCGGTTTGCACCAACCACCGGCTCTCTGAAGACTTCCAGAATCTTTGTTCCATCATCGTTTTTGATTGATTAATTTTTTCATAATGTAACACGGTAATGTAGATGTGTCAATAGGCTTTGAAAGTAGGCTTTCTTGAAGTGAACTTCATTTTTCGTTATGATTCAATGACTGGTTCTATTCATAAAAAAACGGGAGCTGTGGAATCGTCTCCTTGCTATAGTACTGCTCTCGCCACTTCATAAAATCCTCTACCTGTATAGCACCTGTGGAAATAAGCAGGGTTACTGAGGACTGAACATCCGTAAGATTCAATGAACTGGCTGTACCAGAATGTATCAAATCGTCTATTTTTGCAGTAATGTCCTGAGGATCGTAGGCTGCAAAAATTCCGCGATTTAACATCATATCAGCGATGGATGCGTTCTTTTGAAGAAGAGGCATTTTTTTCCACTGGATAAAGGACATGGTCTTTAGCTCACCAGCAACAGAAGGGATTTTCTGGTTTGTCTTAGAGCCCCACTTTAGCATAGAATCATAAAAGTTCTTTTGTGCGAGCAATCCGAATTTAACCGCACCGGCAGTATAAGGATCGTTTTTCAGCAATTTTGCCGTCTCTGCACCAGATGCACTTGCACTTATTTCACCAGAAGCTTTTGAGAATAAAGTTAAGCTTTTGAGTATGTTTAGCTGTGATTGATGTAATAAGGGAGAGTCTGAAAAGATAGAGTCCTGGTTAACTCTTTCATATTGTTTATCTGCTAGAAGGCTAAGATTCTTCATAGCTGCTGCATTTACACGGGCATCTGTACTGCGTGCCAACTTGTCCACTTGTGTGTTCCAATTCTGCTTGAATTCCCGATAAGGCAAAAATACGTTATGATAGAAAGTAACAAGATCCTTCTGTTGGTAAGAGCCCGTGAATTCTTCTAATCCATATCCATTACTGCTCTTTTGTTGCTCATATTTAGCTTCCGTTTTGTCTGCGCCAACCTTGACGCCTGTGAAAAATGCGGCGAAGGCGCAAATAAGGAAAAACAAAAAAAATAGAGTGTACAACATTTGTGTACGGGAGTTACGTTGGCTCATAATAAGTGCTCCTTTTTCTGGGGGAATTATCCTATGTATTATGTATTGATAGCAACATTATGGACGGTTTCTCTTTCGGAGCTGCCCCAAAAAATTAAAGAACAGGCAGGTCACGATGAAAAAATTCAAATTTGGCGAGATTAAGATAAAAAAAGTAGAGCCAGGTCAGTTAACAGACCGTCTTCTGCTCCTCAATCTCTACATTACTCAGGGGCTTACATTAATTATCGGTTTGATATGGATATTATTTCAGAAAAGAAATCCTTTTCAGCTATTAATTTTTCCAGAAAACGTACATTTTGTGGCATGGGGTCTTGGACTTGCTGCTGTAATGCTGGTAGTTGATTATTTATTGACTCATATTGTACCTGAAGAAAGCATGGATGACGGGGGAATAAACGACCTTTTATTTCGAAATCGGCCCGTATGGCACATTGTTGTAATTGCAGCTATGGTATCGATCTGTGAAGAGCTTCTGTTCAGAGGAGCCATTCAGTATTCCATTGGTCCTTATTGGACGAGTATTTTGTTTGCTCTTATTCATGTTCGCTATTTGCGCCACTTTGTACCTACCGGATGGGTATTCTTAAGCAGCTATGGTCTTGGATATATATACATTCAATCAGGAAGCCTATGGGCACCTATACTATGTCATTTCTTCATCGACCTTTTCTCTGGTTTGGTGATCCGCTACAGGAGGGAATCATGAGTGAGGAATTGAGCCGGTTGAAGTCTCGTCAGAAAAAGCGCAGTGGCGAAGGCAAAACTTCTGGCAAAAGTAAAAAAACGAATCCGCGATCGGAGGGGGCTCCTAGAAAGAGCAATCATTCCCGGACAACAACGGCAACTTTATCAAGGAAAGCGCGCCGTCCGGCAGCTTCTGCGAAGGGATCTAACGCTGGAAACAAAGAGCAGGAAGAATCTGTTCCATCACGTTCGGATACGTATTCATCAGAACGTGTTCGGCTTAGTAAAATGTTTGTTAACTCTCTGATTTTCATCTTTGTAATATTGCTGGTAGCGCTCCTCTGGTGGGGAATCGAAGGGGCGCCGCCTTTGAGTACTTTATGGTGATTTTTTGGATTTGGGGATTGGTTGTGGTTGTGCTTTTGATTGCACTAATCATTGCTGTGATTATGGTGAGTAACGCCTTTAGAAACAGAATTATTACCGAGGAAATAATTTTGAAGTCGCTCCCAGATGAGTTTGATGGGTTTCGTCTCTTATTTATAACTGACATCCATCGCCGCCGCCTTCCAACAGCACTGCTGACTCCGTTAAAGGGAACGGTGGGTGCTGTTTTATTAGGTGGTGATCTAACAGAAAAAAACAGTCCTCTGGATCGACTGACTGATAATATGACTTTAGTGACTTCTATTGCGCCTACCTATGTAGTACATGGAAATCATGATTATCGAGCTGATATTTCACTAGTTGATCAGATTATCCGGGGCAGTGGTGCTAAGCTGTTAATGGATGAGAATGTGCGTATTGAACGTGAGGGAGCTTCTCTTTGGTTAACGGGAGTGGATTTTCCGAAAAAGGGTGGTAACACTTCTTATCGTCCATTACCTGGATTAACGTCACGTGCTTCTTCACTAAATAACACTTGTCGTATCATTCTTGTTCACGATCCGCTCTGGTTGTCCAAACGTCAAAGTGTGCCAGCGGATCTGATATTAGCAGGCCACACGCATGGAGGGCAGGTCATTCTTCCTTTTTTGGGTCAAAGGCATGTGGAAAATTTCTATCATAAATATGATGTAGGAATGTTTCAATGGCCCAGAAGAGATGGGACAGGAAGGGATGCGAAGCTGCTGATTAGCAGAGGGTTTGGAACCTCTCACTTGCCGATCCGCTGGGGAAGTCCTGCTGAGATGCACGTGCTAACACTCCGAAAAGAGAAACATTAGAAAGCTGTCTTTGTACCGCTTGAACGGGTGGACAAAAAAACAGGTAATCTCCTTTCCATCAAGGGGATTACCTGTTTTAATTTATCCTAATTAGGAATTAGCGCATCTTAAGCTCAATACTGCGAGGATCTACAAAGCTATAGCCCTTGCCTTCAAGAGTAGTAAGCAGTTTATCCAACGCTTCAACTGTCCATGGTAGCTCATGCATCAGAATATTACTGCCGGAATGCAATTGATCCGTCACATTTTTGATTAACTTATCTGTTTTTCCGGTTTCTTTCTCTTTCATTTCCCAGTCCAGTGATCCATTGGACCAGGTCATATACAACATCCCATTCTCAGCGGAAATCTTCTTCCCTACATCTCCGCCAGCACCATGTGGGGGACGGAAAAACTGAGGGGCTTCACCAATAATCTCCTTGACCGCATTTTGAACGTCTTCGATTTGCTTCTTGACCTCAGTGTAAGACTTGTCCTTCAACACAATATGATCCCAGCTATGGTTGCCGATAATTCCTCCGCGGTTATGAATTAACTCTAGAAGCTCGGGATGCGCTTTAACGCGGTATCCATTTACGAAGAAGATCGCTTTGGCCTGATGTTTGTCCAGAACATCCATTAACGGATTAATCATTTCCGCATCTTTGGGACCGTCATCAAAAGTGAGCAACACGACTTTTTTATTTGTAGTTTCCTCATTTGGGACGATGTCGTAATTTTTGTTCATATGGTACAGCAGTGGAATTTCAGCGGAGTCTTCATCCTTACTGGCTGTATTATTACTACCTGTAGTTCCTCCATCTGCTGACGCTTCAGGGGTAGGGCTGGCTGTAACTTCAGGGGAAGGCGCTGTAGTTTCTGCGCTCTGTGTAGCTACCGCCGTAGGCGTATTGTTTGTGGTGTTTGTATCCTCGGCTGTCTTTCCATTCGCACCGCTGTTGCCACAGGCTGTCAGCAGTAAGGTAGCCAGAAGGAGCACTGATGTCATTTTACCCACTTTTTTCAACTCGCTTTCTTCTTATTAGGTTGCATGAGCGGCAATCTTTCCGCGAACACTAAACATGATTTTACCATACAAGGAGGCTGGAAATATGAATACTTCGTCATTTTTATGTGGGGTGCTGATGGGCGTCGCAGCCAGTATGATTATGTCCAAAAAGCGGAATTCTCTAATGTCTTCGCTGGGGCAATCGGGCGGTTCCATGAGTGGAGCGGCAGATAAAGCAAAAGAAAAAATAATTGGTATGGCTACGACAGGGTTTGGAAACACTGCTGCTTCAAGCAGCAATGCAAGCAGTAATACAAGCAGCAATGCTCAAAGTAATGGTTCGAACAGCGGAACCTCTGAGCATAAAACGGAATCACCGGCAAAATCAAAAGAATCCAATCTCAAATTACTAAAGGATTTCATTCGCAACAATCCTGAAGTGAAGAGCGAAGTGGAGCAAATTCTTAAAGAAACGCATACTGCCATACCGGGATTGTAACCGTAAAGGACTCCTTCAGAATCATTTTGAGGATGAAATATTCCGCAGAATGATTCTTTTTTATATTCAAGGGCTTGAAAATGGTTTATGAATTAGAATAAGCTCTTCAGTAGTGGCAATGCTTTAAGAGGATTTTATATATTTATTTTCGTGCATTTATCTCTGCAAAATGATAACATACATACATAGTAACCATTTTTGGCTCATTACTCGGGACTCATCATACATTATAATAAATGAGCTTGCAAAAGGAGGATCCTGTCATGAGAATAGAGCGATTAAGTCAAGATAAGATACGGATTTTCCTCACTTTTGACGACCTGAGCGAGCGGGGCATCCAGAAGGAAGACATGTGGCAGGAAGTTCCCAAGGTACATGACCTGTTTACGGAGATGATGGACCAAGCATATAGTGAACTAGGTTTTGATGCTACCGGTCCGCTTGCCGTAGAAGTTTTCGCATTGCCCGCCCAAGGCATGGTCGTTATAGTGACCCGAGGAAAATATGATCACCATCAGTACGGTGCGTCCGGGGAAGAAGAATTGCCAGAAGAGATTTACGAAATGGAAGTTACTCTTGAACAAAGCGACTCCATTGTATATGCATTCCGCGATTTCGAGGTTCTTGTTGAAGCGGCCCATGTGCTCATTGGTAATATTACTTCCCAGGGGAAACTGTATTCTTATAACAATAAATGGTATCTGTACTTCGATCCTAAGGAATTTGAAGAAACAGCGTTGTCAGGTCTTGTTGGCGTACTAGCTGAGTTTGGAGATTCCTCACCGGTTACTGAAGCTGTCCTCGATGAATACGGGAAGACAGTAATGCCGGAGAATGCAGTCCAGTTATTGTGCACTCATTTTAAGCGTCAGGATTAAATAGCATGATAGGGCTGATAAGCATCGTTTTAGCTAATTAGCCCTATTCTTGTTCTTGATGGTATGGCGGTCATTCTTGAATTAAAGCTGTTATCTGCCTTGCTGTAATCAGCAGAATAAGGCGCTAGGGATATAGGGAGGTTATTCGGTGCTCGTGTTATCGGTTATTTCGTCGGCAGTAGCGCCGGGACTTGCTCTGCTGACCTTTTTTTATTTGAAAGATAAGTATGATCAAGAACCGCTTCATATCGTTATTAAGGTGTTCCTGCTAGGCCTTCTGATTGTATTCCCTGTTATGATCATTCAGAGAGGACTAATGCTGGGGCTGAATGGCGGTCCTTATGTGGAGTCTTTTCTCATATCCGCTGGCGTGGAAGAATGTCTAAAATGGTTTGTGCTTTACCATATGATTTACAATCACACCGAATTTGACGAGCCATATGATGGGATACTATACGCCGTAGCGATTTCGCTCGGCTTCGCAACAATAGAAAATATAATGTACGCTTGGTATAGCAATGCATCAATCGGTTCCATGTTCCTGAGAGCTCTGCTTCCGGTTTCTGGACACGCTATGTTTGGTGTAATCATGGGCTATCATTTAGGGAGAGCCAAGTTCTCAAAAGGAGCTAAAACAAAGGGGATTCTGTTAATCTCTATCTTGCTGCCATGGTTGTGGCATGGTATTTATGACTTTATTTTGAGTACGACAGCTAACTACTGGATATGGTTTATTGTTCCTCTGATGGCTATTCTATGGTACGGAGGGATGGGGAAAGTGGATAGGGCAAATAGCCGGTCCCCTTTCCGCTTTCTGAAACGAGAAGAAGAGGTTAACCTATAATCGAGATGGACACACTTATATTCAAAGGATTGTTCCTTAGCGGGAGATTCCAGAGAGGAGAGAGGTGTCTTTTTTTGCGTATAAAAGTCCGTATACTTTGCAAACAATGCGGTGAGACCTACATATTAAGAGGGATAAAAGAGCAGGGTGTGATTCAAACCGGCTTTAAGCAATGCCTTTGCAGTAATAGCAGTGGCTTTGAAATTGAAGAGAGAGCATAAGCGCTATGCTATGCAAATTTGGAGTGAAATCCCTCTATTCAAACACTTTAGTCATATTGTGTTACAGAAGGGTGCATAAGACTCCTAGTTTATTGTCAAACTAACGCCAATAAGCTATCGAAAGGAGTCTTGTAGCCCTATGTACAAAAGATTAAGTGCTGTAATGTTCCCGCTGACTGCGCTGCTGTTAATTGGTGCGCTCGTGTGGGGTTATCAGGAGAATCAGGAGAAGAATGCGATCCTAATTAAGGCGGAGAACCAATATCAGCGTGCCTTTCATGATTTGTCTTACCATGTGGAGCGTCTTCATGGAGAGCTGGGAAACACACTAGCTGTTAACTCCGCTTCTAACGGGATGCACCGCAAAGGACTTGTTAATGTGTGGCGGATGACCAGTGAGGCACAAAATGAAATTAATCAGTTGCCACTCACATTACTGCCATTTAGCAAAACGGAGGAGTTTCTGTCCAAAATCTCAAACTTTTCTTATAAAGCTGGGATTCGTGATTTCGCTAAGAAGCCTTTGACAGATGGTGAATTGAGCAATTTAAAAGCATTGTATAAGAGCTCTGGAGAAATCTCAAAAGATTTGCAAGATGTTCAGAATAAAGTGATTGGTAGCCGTTTGCGCTGGATGGATGTTGAAACGGCATTGGCTACAGAGAATAAGGCACAAGATAATTCGATTATTGACGGCTTTAAGTCGGTAGACAAACGTGTCGAAGGTTACCCTGACCTGGATTGGGGTCCTTCAGTTGCAAGCATTTACGATAAACGCTCTGTAAAAATGCTCGGAGGTACCCCTGTTTCAGTTGAAGATATCAAACGTAAAGCCATTAAGTTTGCTAATGCAGGCTCGAATGCTAAGGTAGACGTTAAAGAAAACGGCAAAAATACGAAGTGGCCTTCTTATACGGCTACAGTCAGTGGTTCGAATAATAAGCAGATTATCAGTATGGATTTCACCAAAAATGGTGGTTTACTGATCTCTTATTACGATAACCGTGAGATAGGACCTGCTAAAGTGACCCTAGAAGAAGCAGTTTCCAAGGCAGAGCAGTTTCTTAAGAAAAAAGGATATCCTCATATGACTGCGGTTAATGCTGACCGTTATGATAATATCGGGAATTTAACCTTTGTAACGAGCCAAAATGATGTTTTGATTTATCCTGAGAAAATGACGATCCGTATTGGACTTGATACTGGGACAGCGGTTGGATTTGAGGCTAGCGAATATGTCAATGAGCATAAGGACAATCGTAAAATTCCAAAGCCAAAGCTGACTCTGGCGGAAGCGAAGAAATTTCTGAATTCGGATTTCAATGAGAATTACCATCGCATGGCTTGGATTAAAAATGATGACTCCGTAGAAGTCTTGACTTACGAATTTGGCGGAGAGGTAAATGGTACTCAGTATCGTATTTATCTTAATGCGGACGACGGCATCGAAGAGTCCGTGGAAGAAATCAGGCCTTCTTCAGGGGCAGAACAAAAGTGAAAAAATAGGGCGCATCCATTATTTGGATGCGCCCTATTTTATTTTTAAAATTCAAATAATATTTATCTCATTGGGTGATATTCCCATGCTATAATCATTGTTAACTATACTGATTTGGCGGTGACATCTTTGTATCCTAAAATTAATGAATATCTATACATACAGGTTGCTTCCAGTGACGCTGCTGAAGCAGAAGTTGAATATAGATCGAGAATTGCAGAGACAGAGGACGACGCATTCCTGATTGAAATTCCTATGCAGGAGAGTGACGGTCGTCTGAAACGACTTTTTATGGGGGACGAGCTTTCGGTTTATTTTATTACTGAGGGTGGCATTAAAAATTACTTTAATACTCATGTTCTCGGGTTTAAAGAAGATGTAATTCGTATGGTCCGGATACAAAAACCAGAGGCGGATTCGATTTTCAAAATTCAGAGACGAAGCTTTTTTCGGGTGAATGCAGATCTTGAATTAGCTGTGAAGGATAGCTTTGGTAAAAGATTCCTTGTACGTACAGATGATATCGGCGGCGGAGGAACGTCTTTCTTGGTGGATCACCAAGTGAAGCTCGAGGTGGGAGCGAAATTATCCTGCTGGGTTCTAGTGCCTTATCGAAATGGTAGTATAGAGCATGTGGACTTTGAAGGTGAAGTGGTTCGGATTAAAAAGCTTGAAAACGGGCGCCAATTGGCCATGCTGAAATTTGTGGCTATTACGGATAATGAGCGTCAGAAAATAATACGTTACTGCTTTGAACGACAGTTTGATTTCCGCAACCGATAGGCATTTTTCTTAGCTCTATTAAGTGTTCTGATTTTGCACTGAAGTATAAACTGTGGTATAATTTTATAAGTCGCAGGCAATGCCTGCTTTTTTCTTGATAATATCATCAAGCATATCCATTTGTATGTGCTCCTTGATATTGCAGGAACGAACTTGACATCGCTAGATGCTTTTCTTATGAAAGAGTGTTTGAGGAGGAATGCCCCGTTGGATAGGCAGGGTACACATACTTACGACAGAATTAACGTCGCCATCGACGGACCTGCCGGGGCAGGCAAGAGTACTGTAGCCCGATTGGTAGCCCAGAAGTTGTCTTATATTTATGTCGATACAGGCGCAATGTACCGGGCAATCACCTGGTATATGATCCGAGAAGGCATAGAACCGGAAGATCAGAATCAAGTGAACCAGAAAGTTCACGATATGGTTATTGAGCTTATTCCGGAAAAAGACATCCAGAAGGTGCTGATTAATGGGGAAGACGTAACGCCGCATATTCGGAGTCTTCAGGTTAGCGGCCTTGTGTCGCAGTATTCGAAGATCGAAGGTGTAAGGTCCAGACTGAGTCATTTGCAGCGTCAGATGGCGCTTCGCAAAGGCGTTGTAATGGATGGCCGCGATATCGGTACGACCGTGCTGCCCGATGCCGAAGTAAAGATTTTTATGACGGCAAGTGTGGAAGAAAGAGCTCTCCGTCGTTATAAGGAATTGAGAGACGCGGAATCGGTGACGCTTCAGCAGCTTGAACATGATATTGCACAGCGGGATCGTCTGGATGAAGGACGGGAGATTTCACCGCTGCGACGTGCGGAAGATGCGATTCTTCTCGACACGACCTTTATGGATATCGATCAAGTCGTGGAGGCCATTGTATCCCATTGTAGATCTCATGTTGACGGGGAGAGAAATCATTTATGATTTATGTATTTTGCCGAGGATTGCTTCGCTTGATTTACGCAATTGTTTTCCCGCTTAAGATTGTGGGGGAAGAGAATGTGCCAAAGGAGGGCGGGGTGCTGCTCTGTGCCAACCATATTAGTTTGCTGGATCCGATGACTATCGGGATTAAGTTAGACCGTCAAGTAAAGTATATGGCTAAGGCAGAACTTTTTGAGGTTCCTGTGCTTGGCTGGCTCATTAACAAATTGGGTGCTTTTCCGGTCAAACGTGGTGGTGTAAGCAAAGAATCCATTAAAACGGCCCTTAACACACTTCGCGGTGGTAATGTCATGGGTATCTTCCCGGAGGGTACGCGTAACTCTGACGCCGGAGTTGCCAAGAAAGGTGCTGCAAGCTTTGCACTTCGAAGCGGTGCTGCAGTTGTTCCAGCCGCTATTGTCGGTGAGTACAAACCCTTTCGACGGATGGTTGTGGTCTATGGGGCTCCTATAGATCTCAGTCAATTTGCCGGTGCAGGAAGTGAATCTCTCGAGGCTGTTACCGATGTCATTATGGAACGCATCAATGAGATGAAGAAGTCGGGTATACCAACTGTTGGTTAAGGGATAAACGGAATCACAAATTTCGTCCTGTGCTATGATTAAATAACGGCATAGTCGCTATTTTTTGGAACATACTATCTTCAAGTGTAATTTGTAATACCAAGCAATGCTTGTTTTGAACTCTGCTATACGCAGGTTTAAATAAATGGGGTTTTGAATCGAGGAGGCTAATCACATGTCTGAAGAAATTAAAAATCAGGAAGCTACGGAGAGCAATGAAACCGTAGAAGCGGTGGAATCCGCTGTGACAGAAAATAACGGAGCTGTAGAAGTTGCTGCCGTTAACGAAGAAGAAGTGACTAACCAAGCTGACTTGGAAATCATTTCTCTGAAAAAAGGCGATACCGTGAAAGGAACAATCGTCAAAATTGAAGATAACCAAGCTTATGTAAGCATTGGATATAAATACGACGGTGTGATTCCGATTCGCGAATTGTCCGCAGTACAACTGGACAACGCTGCTGCAGCAGTAGAAGTTGGACAGGAAGTAGAATGTAAAGTTGTTAGCATCAACGACAACAAGGAAAGCCTTGTTCTTTCCAAACGTGCTGTTGATAGCGAAAAATCATGGGAAGATCTTGAGAAGTACTTTGCTTCCCAAGAAGCTTTCGAAGTTACTGTGGCTGACGTTGTTAAAGGCGGTCTAGTAGCTGATGTTGGAGCACGTGGATTTATCCCAGCTTCCATGGTTGAGCGTCACTTCGTTGAAGATTTCAGCGATTACAAAGGCCGTACCCTTCGCGTTAAAGTGAAAGAACTTGACCGTGAGAACAGCAAAGTAATCCTGTCCGCTAAAGAAGTTCTTGAAGAAGAGTTCGAAGCTAATAAGCTTAAAATTATGGCTGAACTGTCTGAAGGTCAAATCATTGAAGGTACTGTACAACGTCTGACCCAATTCGGCGCATTTGTTGATGTTGGCGGAGTTGACGGTCTTGTACACGTATCCGAAATCGCTTGGAATCACGTAGAGAAGCCTTCTGATGTAGTTTCTGAAGGTGATAAAGTACGTGTTAAAGTACTTAAGGTTGATCCTGAAAAAGGAAAAATCAGCCTGAGCATTAAAGCTGCTGCTCCAGGTCCTTGGGACTCTGCTGCTGGCGAAATCAACATCGGTGATGTTGTAACAGGCGTTGTAAAACGTCTTGTGAACTTCGGAGCATTCGTTGAATTGCTTCCAGGTGTGGAAGGTCTTGTGCACATTTCACAAATCTCCCACAAACACATTGCTACTCCACACGAAGTATTGAAAGAAGGACAAGAAGTACAAGTGAAAGTACTGGACTTCAATCCATCCGAGAAACGTGTTAGCCTGAGCATCAAAGAAACTGAAGAAGCTCCAGCACCTACTGCTAGACCTGAACGCAGCAACAGCAGAGACAGAGCTCCTAAAGAAGTTTTGAATAACCCTAACGTTTCTCTAAGCAACGAAGGCCTTAGCTTTACGCTTGCTGAACGTTTTGGTGACAAGTTGGACAAATTCAAAGGTAATAACTAATCCTGCTTTTTGAATATACGGGTAAAGTAATCGGCGAGCCCTCGATACGGGGGTTCGCCGATTCTCTTTTTTCAGTGACAGAAAGAATTTATTAAAGCTAACATGAGTGTTAGCCAATTTTAATGTTTTTTGCTATGATGAGTATCGTAAGGATGACAGGAGGAATGAATATGGCAAGACCCGTTGTGGCAATCGTTGGGAGGCCTAACGTCGGGAAATCGACGATTTTTAATCGGCTGATTGGCGATAGATTGGCCATTGTAGAAGATAAACCGGGGATTACACGTGACCGGATTTATGGTATTTCAGATTGGAACGGCAAGTCGTTCAGTGTGATTGATACCGGAGGTATTGAAATTGATGGAGATGACACGATTCTGAAATCAATCCGCGTTCAAGCGGAGCTGGCGATTGAAGAAGCGGATGTTATTGTATTTATGTGTGAGGCAAAGAGTGGTGTGACGAATTCAGATGAAGAGGTAGCTCAGATTCTGTTCCGTTCAGGTAAACCGATCGTTCTTGCCATCAATAAAGTGGATAATATGAAGCGTGCAGATGATATTTATGAGTTCTATAGCCTAGGTTTTGGAGATCCAATCGGAATTTCCGGTAGTCATGGTACAGGACTCGGTGACTTATTGGACGCTGTCGTAGAACGTCTGCCAGAGAAAATAGATGATGAATATGATGACGATGTCATTCGTGTAGCTTTGATTGGCCGTCCGAATGTAGGTAAATCCTCTTTGGTTAACGCAATTCTGGGTGAAGAACGCGTTATCGTTAGTGATATTGCGGGTACTACTCGCGATGCTATTGATACGCCTTTTGAACGTGATGGACAACGTTATGTGCTTATCGATACTGCAGGTATGCGCAAAAAAGGCAAGGTCTATGAGAACATTGAGAAATACAGTGTTATGCGTGCTATGCGTGCGATTGAACGGGCTGATGTGGTTCTCGTTGTAATTAACGGTGAAGAGGGCATCATCGACCAGGACAAGCATATCGCTGGTTATGCACATGAAGCTGGTAAAGCATCTATTTTTGTTGTGAACAAATGGGATGCCATTGAGAAAGACGACAAGACTATGCAGAACTTCGAGTCTAAGATTCGTGACCACTTCTTGTTTATGAGTTACGCACCGGTTGTCTTCTTGTCGGCTTTAACTAAACAGCGCCTGCAAAAATTGCTGCCAGTGGTGCAGCATGTATCTCAACAGCATGCACTACGCATTACTACGCATCTGGTGAACGATGTTGTATCGGATGCCATTGCGATTAACCCTCCTCCAACTGACAAAGGCCGTCGCTTACGTATTAACTACGTAACGCAGGTTGCGGTGAAGCCACCGACGATCGTGGTGTTCGTAAATGACCCATCGCTGATGCACTTCTCCTATGAACGTTACTTGGAGAATAAAATCCGCGCGGCGTTTAATTTCGAGGGAACGCCAATCCGTCTCTTTACACGGCGCAAATCCGAAAACGAAGGTTAGGGGAGAAGAAGTGTGGCGCTTGAACTTCTGGTTATCGTTGTAAGCTATTTGCTTGGTTCTGTCAGCTTTAGTGTGCTGTTCGCCAAGCTACTAAAGGGAATTGATATCCGTCAATATGGGAGCGGCAATGCGGGGGCTACCAATACACTGCGTGTACTGGGAAAAGGTCCTGCGATATCTGTGCTAGTGCTGGATGTACTGAAGGGTGTTGCCGCAGTTTGGTTAGGAACTTGGGTAGGCGGCTGGGGAACCTGGGTTGCTGCTCTTTGCGGAATCGCTGCCATTGTCGGACATAACTGGCCGCTTTACTTCCGTTTCCGTGGCGGAAAGGGCATCGCTACTACGATCGGTGTTATGGCCACACTGTGTTTATGGCCTGCACTGCTCGCTGGTGTTATCGCCATAGGATCTATCTTTATCACTCGTTACGTGTCACTTGGCTCGTTGATTTTTGTCGCGCTGACACCGGTTTTTCTATTATTGACAGGATTTACACAGCCTGTGCTCTGGACCAGTATTATCATTGCGGTTTTTGCCTTCTGGCGGCACCGGACGAACATTGTTAAGATTGTAGAGGGCCGTGAGAACAAGATAGGCTCAAAAGTAAAAGGAGGGAATCGTGTTGTCTGATAAAGTAACCGTACTAGTAGCGGGGAGCTGGGGAACTGCGCTGGCAAGTGTGCTGGCTGCGAATCACTCGGAAGTTTATCTGTGGACACGTAACTCTGATCAAGCTGCCGAGATCAATGGTTCTCATATCAATAATAAGTATTTACCGGGGATTTCTCTGCCCGCAAACATCATTGCAACCACCGATCTGGAGACCGCAGTTTCCGGTTCTAAAGCGGTTGTTATTGTAGCCCCATCTTCAGGTATGCGACAGGTTGCTCGCAGTCTGAAGCCGTTCTGGAAGGATGAAATGCTATGCGTTCATGCTACGAAGGGCTTTGAGACTGAAAGCAAGAAACGGATGTCCATAGTTATTGCTGAAGAACTCGGCTGTGACGAAGGTCAGATTGTCGTTCTCTCCGGACCGAGTCATGCAGAGGAAGTAGTGCGCCTGTGTCCTACTACAGTTGTTGTGGCTTCACCTGATGATAAGTGTACTGCTGAAGCACAGGAATTGTTCATAAACAATGATTTTCGTGTATATACGAACCGTGATCAGGTAGGAGTAGAGCTTGCCGGCGCACTAAAGAATATTATTGCACTCGGTGCAGGTTTATCCGATGGTCTAGGATTTGGGGATAATGCTAAGGCGGCGCTTCTGACACGTGGACTGGCCGAGATTTCTCGGGTGGGCGTCGAGCTTGGAGCGAATCCTTTGACCTTTGCAGGGCTTGCAGGTGTTGGCGATCTTGTAGTGACTGCTACGAGCCAGCACAGCCGTAACTGGCGTGCTGGCTTTATGCTCGGGCAAGGGAAACCACTGGATGAGGTACTGGAGTCGATGGGAATGGTTGTCGAAGGTATTCGTACCACGGAGGCAGCTTATGCCATTTCCATCAAGCTAGGAGTCCAAATGCCCATTACAGATCAAATTTATCATGTCCTATTTAAAGGTAGAAGTCCACGTAGTGCTGTTGAAGCTCTGATGGGCCGTGATCGTAAACCTGAGCTTGAGGCAATATCTCAGGAAACTTGGGAGCAGTGGCATTCCTGATCCTGTTCACCTTTTTCCGCAAATTCTCATATGTTGTATTGGGGATTGACGGAGGAGGGATGAAAAGTGAGCAGAGATTTTTCCAAGGATGCATTGAACGCCATTAACAAAAAGGCGGGCAAGAACATTACGGAAAGTGCCGTCAAAAAGCTAGCCAGTACGGTCAAACCAGGAACTACGCAGAATGAAGCCCAGCTCCGCCAGTTAATTAAGCAGGTGTCATCGATGGCGAAAGTGCCGGTCAGTGAAGCTACTGTGCAGGAAATTATTAATGCCGTCAAAAAAGGCGGCGCAGGTTCCGGCACAATGGAGTCTTTAATGAAAATGATGCTTAAAAAATAGCTTTAGGTTGGGTGAGCAAAGGATTCAGAATCCATGAGATTCTGTTATCTTTTGCTCTTTTTTTATTTATTGTAAAACTCTCTCAGCTAAAATATCTTAATAATAATATATAAAAAATGATGTTTTTTTACAGAATAGGATAAGGTCATGATATAATAATCCCTAATATATTACAGGCGAATGGGGGCTTTGACCTTGGATCCGATGACAAAAATGTGGTTGTCCCTGATTGCAATGCTGATTATGGGACTGTCTGTATTTCTAATAACTTTTGCTCGGAGCAAAACAAAGGGACTGCTTAAAGCACTGCTATCTATCCTTGCGTTTGTCATCATGTTAGTTGGCCTATTGGGCGGAGTTGTTTCGATTATGTAAGCAGTTACATAATGTTGAGGAAGGAAGTAACATCATGAAATCGCAAAATGGCGTCACCGTTATGTTTCAACCTGAAGGTCGTAAAGCTGTGGTGAATCGTGGTATCTCGGTACTGGAGGCAGCTCGTAAAGCCGGAGTGACGATTACCACTCGCTGTGGAGGCAAAGCAGGCTGTTTGATGTGCAAGGTTAAAATTGCGACTGAAGAGGCCACAGCGCTGAGACCGCCAGGGGATATTGAACGACGTAAGCTTGGAACTACGTTAGAAGAAGGAGTGCGTCTGGCTTGTCAGGCTGCCGTATGGAGCGATGTGACCGTTCAGGTGCCAGAAGATCCACTTAAGGCTGCTGTACGCCGTAAGCTTGAAGCTGCGCGGCGTGGGGAAGAAGATGAGCTGTGGTAGTGTTAGATTGTCACCGTGGGAGGGACTCGGTTGGAGTTTATACGAAGAAAGAAGAAGCTAAAGGCAGGAGCAAGACTTTTTCTGGTAGTGATGTCAATCGCTCTTACTCTTTCCGGATGTCTGTATCCTGGAGAAGAAAAGCGTGCCAGCGTTAATTATCGAGAAAGTGTTAAACGGATACAAGCAGCCGTTGATGATTTTCAACAAGAGGAAGGTGTGCTTCCGATCCTTAATGCGGATGAAGCTACTCCAAGATATGAGAAGTTCCGGATAGACCTAGACAAGCTGAACAATAAGGGATATTTGGATGATATTCCGGCTACGGCTTTTGAACAGGGCGGAAGCGCTTATTTTCTTATTTTGAATGAGGAAAGTGATCCAGTTGTTAAGGTGATGGACCTTGTTACCGTTCAAAAGGTGAATGATGTGCAGCGTCAGATTAATCGTTATAAATCAGCTCATGACGGCTCTTTGCCCGTACTGGATGAGCTATATCCTGGACTTTACACCATTGATCATAAGAAGGCAGGAACAAGCTCCATATCATTAACTAGCGTCTATTCCGGGCAGGTTCTTGATTTCATCATGGATAAGGCTGGAACGGTCTATGTAGATTATGTCTTTGATATTATAGCTGCCATCGAAAAGAATGGTGGGAAACATGACGAGAAAAAAGATTTGCGACTAGATCTGGAGGAAGCTTCCTATTACGTGCCCGTGAAGTCTTTGCCGTATCTATGGATTAACAATCAGCCTGTCCCGCAGTCTCCTAGTTGAAGTGGAAGTTAAAGCTTAAGAGCGTCTAAGCTTCGGTTATATCCGAAGGATTAGGCGTTTTTGTGTTGTTCAGATATTGCCTTAACAGAAGCTTAATTGTCTTACATAAATCGTAGATGGAATTAAGGTTCAGTTTAATGGCGCGTAAGACTGGATTGCTAGAATGAAGGTAAGAAAGGAGATTCAGTTCAGGCTAGAGATGAATCGTGAATAATTCATAATTGTTCAAAATTAGAAACAAAAGGATGTTGATGACATGAAAAAAAATATCATATGGACGCTTGCAGCGGCCTTAGCCCTGACCCCACTTATTCCTACAAGCGCGATGGCTTCCAGCAGCGTAGCTACGGTTTCTTCTAAGACGCTAGAGAAGCTCGCTGCTGAGAAAGCAACGCTTCTAACTGAACAATATGGGATAACCAGCGTACAGTATGCCTTGATCGACAATGGAGTGATCAAAGTATCGGGACAAACAGGAATTAACGACAAAGCAGGAAAAATCCCTTTAACGAAGGAAACAATCTATGGTATTGGCTCTACGAGCAAAATGTTTACGGCGTCAGCGGTCATGAAATTAGTTGATGAAGGCAAGATCAATCTCGATACTCCTGTCGTACAATATATTATGGATTTTAAAATGGAAGATGAACGTTATAAAAAGATTACCCCACGCATGTTGTTGAATCACTCATCCGGTTTGCAGGGTTCGAGTTTAACTAGTGCATTTCTATTTGATGATCCAGATACGTACGTACACGATACGCTGCTGGAGCACTTGTCTACACAGAAATTAAAGGCAGAACCGGGAGCTTTTTCAGTGTATTGCAATGATGGATTCACGCTCGCAGAAATTCTTGTAGAAAGAGTCAGTAACATGACATTTACTACATTCATTCATGACAATTTTGCTGTACCTTTGGGTATGAACCATACCATGACGCCACAAGACATGGTAGATTCAAGCAAATTTGCCGGCCTTTACTCTCCTGCATATGAGGGGCAGCTTCCAACGGAGACGACCAATGCGATTGGTACAGGCGGAGTCTACTCTACTGCGGAGGATTTGGTCCGATTCTCGCAAATCTTTACTGGGAAGCGAGCAGATGTACTCTCAACCAAATCAGTACAGGCCATGGAGCAAGAAGAGTATAGAAAGGGATTTTGGCCCAAAGACGGGGATAATTCTGCTGACTACGGACTTGGTTGGGATAGTGTGCGATTATTCCCTTTTAACGATTATGGTATAAAAGCTCTTGTTAAAGGAGGAGATACACAGATGTATCAATCCTCCCTCGTCGTGCTTCCTGTACAGAATATGGCTGCAGCAGTCATTACCTCGGGCGGGAGCTCCTCAATTAATCAACTGCTGGCAAGTGAACTGCTCCTTCAGGCGATGAAAGAGAAGGGCGCAATTACAGAAATCAAGCCAGATAAATCATTTGGCAAGCCAGTTAAGGCTGACATGCCAAAAGATCTTGTGAAATACGCAGGTTATTACAGTACTCTAGGCGATCAGTGGAAGGTAGCTATCAAAGACGGGGAACTCTTGTTATCAGGAATGACTGCTCCGGAACAAAAATTTATTTACACCACGGATGGAACTTTTGTTGATGAGGAAGGCAGCACAAAGGTTAATTTTGTAAAGGAAAGCAACGGACGGACTTATTTGTGGATGAGCCAGTATATTTCGGTTCCTGAATTAGGCCAGCTTGCGTATTCTGAATATAAGGCGGAGAAATTGGAAGTTGCAGCACTGAATAAACAAACCGCAGATGCATGGGCAAAAAGAGAAGGTAAGTTATACTATCCAGTCAGCGAGAAATTCAGTTCCATCACCTATATGAACATGATTAGTCCAACAATACAGACAAGTGAGGGTTATTTCAAAGGTATGAAGATAACAGGTCCAAATACGGCTGGGAGCCAGCACCAAATTCCTGGCATCGCGGGCCGAGATACATTTGATATTCTTTTCTATGCCAAAGAGGGCATAGAGTACTTTAATGCGGCTGGAACCTTGTATATGAGTGAGGACGGAGTGAAGCCGCTCTATAAAGGCAAATCGTCGATAGCTACGATACAAGCTGATGGTTATGCTAGATGGTTCAGTGTTCCCGAAACAGCGGCTGGAAAGAAAATGGTAGTTAAGATGCCAGCAAAAGGTGCTTTTATGGTATACGATGAAACGGGAGCCCTAGTGAATAACACGGTCATTAGTAGTAACAATGAGGTTGTACTACCTATTAAGGGCAATATTGTATTTGCCGGGAATGCCGGAGCTTCATTTGGTATTACGCTACTGAAATAGAGAGTATATACGCATATATGGATTGGGCCAGCTATTATAGCTGGCTATTTTGTTAGTTCTATCAATGAACCCTACCTCATATGATGGATGAGAAAGCTTCCGGGCGTCAGACGCCTTGCGGCGCGCGCAACTAATTTTTAGAAATTACATTGCAAAATGCGCGATTATGGGTCATAAATTCGTTCCGGATACATATGATGATACTAGTCCAAATGCATGTCCGAGCATTCGGAGTTTAGCGCGGGGCCAGTACGTCCCGGTCGAAAGCAGCTAGGCTTCGGGCGGGCATACGATAAGTCCGGTTGATGTCCTGCAAGGGTCAGATTACCGGCGGAACGCGAAGTCGATGCTCTTCAGGCATTTTTTCTTCGGAGTAATATGAGGAGGGGATCTCTTTTGGAAAAAGTGGATATTTTCAAGGACATTGCCGAGCGTACCGGCGGAGACATTTATCTTGGCGTCGTCGGCGCGGTTCGCACGGGGAAATCGACATTTATCAAGCGCTTCATGGAAACAATTGTCCTGCCTAACATCACGAATGAGGCAGATCGGGTAAGAGCTGTGGATGAGCTTCCGCAAAGCGCAGCAGGCAAAACAATTATGACCACTGAACCTAAGTTCGTGCCTAACAACGCAGTCCAAATCAAGGTTGCGGAAGGGCTTGAGGTTAACGTTCGACTGGTAGACTGTGTGGGTTACGCTGTAGAAGGCGCTAAAGGCTACGAGGATGAGAATGGACCACGAATGATCTCTACACCTTGGTTTGAGGAGCCAATTCCTTTTCAGGAAGCGGCAGAAATCGGGACCCGTAAGGTCATCCAGGAGCATTCAACGCTTGGTGTTGTAGTAACAACAGATGGTACGATTGCAGAAATTCCGCGGAACTCGTACGTGGACTCTGAAGAGCGCGTCATTGCAGAGCTGAAGGAAGTGGGTAAGCCATTTGTGCTTGTCATTAACTCCACTCGCCCACGCAGTGAGGAAGCACAGCAGCTCCGTAGCGAGCTAGCCATCAAATACGATATCCCTGTCATGACACTCAGCGCAGCAAACATGACCGAAGAGGATGTAACAGGTGTACTGCGTGAAGTATTGTACGAATTCCCTGTTCATGAAGTAAATGTGAACTTGCCAAGCTGGGTCATGGTGCTTGGAGAGAATCACTGGCTGCGTAGTAGCTATGAGAACTCCGTTCGCGATACGGTAAAAGACATTCGCCGCTTGCGGGATGTTGACCGGCTCGTATCTCAGTTCACAGAGTATGATTTTATCGATAAAGCAGGCCTAAGTGGTATGAACATGGGTCAGGGTGTAGCAGAGATCGATCTGTATGCCCCAGAAGAGCTGTATGATCAGGTTCTGATGGAGGTAGTAGGGGTTGAAATCCGCGGTAAAGATCACTTGCTCCAGCTGATGCAGGAATTCTCACACGCGAAAAGAGAGTACGACCGTTTCTCTGAAGCTTTAGAAATGGTCAAGACTACCGGTTATGGTATTGCTGCTCCTTCACTAGCTGAAATGGCGCTAGATGAACCAGAGCTGATTCGTCAAGGCTCTCGCTTTGGGGTTCGCTTAAAGGCCACCGCACCATCTATTCATATGATTCGTGTTGATGTTGAATCTGAGTTCTCACCAATCATTGGTACAGAGAAACAAAGTGAAGAGTTGGTCCGTTATTTGATGCAGGATTTCGAGAACGACCCAATTAAGATTTGGGAATCCGATATTTTTGGGCGCTCCTTGCATTCCATTGTGAGGGAAGGTATTCAAGGCAAGATCGCGATGATGCCGGATAATGCGCGCTACAAATTGCAAGAAACGCTTGGTCGGATCATCAATGAAGGCTCAGGCGGACTTATTGCAATTATTCTCTAACTTAAATTTAAGCAGATTGGAAGAGTGGGAGAGATCCCACTCTTTTTATGCGTAAAAATAACGAAACTTGATTCCTAGTTCCTATAATAACGGTGAATCTGACTCAATTTTTTTTCTGAAAAGAAGAATTAACCTGGTCTTATAGGTCTATAAAATTAGATGGGAATTAGATGTTTATGCAAGCATAGATGATAATTTCTACTCCTTTTTTGTCTAACTGCTTGAATTTATGGATGGGCTGTATTACTATAAGTTTGTTGCGCTTCAAGGTCTATGGGCGCCAGTGTTCAGTAATAAACGGGATTATCACGTATATTTTACGTTTAAACGGAAACAGTGTATGATACCGGAAATTTACTCAGGGAGGTGAGAAAACATGAATAAATCTGATTTGATCAATGTAGTTACAGAAGCAACTGAACTTCCCAAGAAGGATGCTACTAAAGCTGTAGATGCGGTTTTCGAAGCAATTACAGAAGCGCTGCAAAGCGGTGATAAAGTACAACTGGTTGGATTCGGAAACTTTGAAGTGCGCGAACGTTCCGCACGTAAAGGCCGTAACCCACAAACTGGTGAAGAAATCGAAATTCCTGCAAGCAAGGTACCGGCATTCAAACCTGGTAAAGCGCTGAAAGACGGAATCAAATAAAGATTTCTACATATCAATCCCATAGTCTTTTTAAGTAACAACTATGCCGCCCTCCAAGGCGGCATTTGTTTTTTGGAATAGCATGGGCTGTACATTAGGTTTAGAGGAGGATCAGCGATGACGGATAAAAATACGAGCGAAAATCCGCTTCCGACAGGTAGCGACTATATTGTGGTTAAGGCCAAAGAAAATGGCGTTCAAGTCATTGGGCTAACTAGAGGTACGGATACACGCTTTCATCATACAGAGAAGCTAGACAAGGGTGAGGTGTTGATTGCCCAATTTACCGATCATACCTCAGCAATGAAAATCCGCGGAAAAGCTGAAATTTTAACGAAACACGGACAATTGGAAAGTGAAAGCTGAAAAGCAGGCATAGCCTGCTTTTTTTCAAAATATAGTAAGGGTGAATGATCATATCCACAAAAAAAGTGGGTACTATGGATAAGGGGGGCGTGTCCATGAACAAAGCCTGGTTGATTGGTGCCGTATTACTCTTGACTGCGACCTCTGCTGTTATTTTGCCGAAACTGGCAGACTTAGACTCATCCGTACAGCAGAGAAATGGGACAGTGGAGACTTTTACTGGCAGCCATAACACAGTGCTGGGCAATGACAATCTTGTTGATGTTCTGGGCGCTCTTCCGTTGACCTTATCCATAGATAGCGTTGGCTGGGAAGATCATGTTCTGTCACTGGATCTGAAAGTGAGCGGGAACGATCATGAACCTGAGGAACTCTATCAAAATATGGCTCTGGCCATTTCCTTTGCTATTCAGGAAACCTCGAATGTGGATCAACTTCTACTTCGCATTGTGGTAGAAGATAAATGGCTTGGTAGCCGCCGACTGCTGTTAGCTGGTGATATCAGACGTTCTGAGTGGTCTTATACGCTGCAAGATGAACTTCAGTCTGCGGGTAATCTTCCTATATCGGATCGTCTCAAAACGGGCTTCCGCATTAGTGAAACCGAGCTCTGGAAGAAACAGTTCATTTATCCTTAAATGGATTAAAAGAAACTCAGGCGTACCACAGTGCGTGACAAAAAAACATGTGATATAATAGACAAGATTGTGAACAAACGAATTATTATTATGTCAATGGCTTCGGAGGCTGAAATGAAACCGTACTGCATACCGCAACTGGCTAAACCCTACACCGACTACGACATGATTCAGAAGCATACGGATTTGCCGCCGTTTTCTGATGGCCGGGGTCATTTGTTATATATTTTTCTAAATCATGCTTCTTCTGCAAAAGGAAGTGCCGGAGAGTTGTACACGCTTGTGACAGCGCTTGTTCAACTAGGTCTGGACACGCATGAGGTCATTGACCGTTCGAATGATAGACGGGGGGGAGACCCTATGCGTTCCCGTCAATTGAAGGTACTAGCTGGCGATTACTTCAGCAGCTGGTTTTACCATTTGCTTGCAAAGAGTGATCAGATCGAGATGATTGGAATCTTGAGTAAGGCGATTGCAGATTTCAATGTCTTGAAAGCGAATCTCTACGTGAAGATGAGAGGCATACGCCTTTCGGCTGAACAATACTTGCGGCACATGGTACAGCTGAATATGCTGCTGTTCCTTTCTTTTACGCCTATGATTGAGAACTCCTTAGTGGAGCTGTGGGAAAAACTGCTGGCAGAATTCAGTCAGTGCGAGACCGTTGCTATTGAACTTCTTCGTAGTGATGATCCTGCGAATGCAGGGAATGGCTATTGCTACTGGAAGATGATGGAGACTGCAACAGAGGAAGAACGTAAGCAACTTCAAGACCTAAACCTTGATCAGAAGGAATGGAAGATGCTAAAAATGAAATATAAATGTGATTCGCAACTGACGGACAAGCTTCATCAATCGCTTCAGTCTATTCAGGGGCTATTGCAAAGCGTTAAAGACGAGAGTTTACTTAAAGAGCTAGAGATCGCGCTGGATCGTTTTCTCCTGCAGATGAAGGTCACAGGACAAGCAGCCGTGGAGGGTTAAGGGATGACTATGGAAAAAACGACAACTGCTGTGGGTGATAACAGCAAACCAAAAGAGCAGTTTGTACATTCCGTATTTGAGAGTATTGCTGGAAAATACGATTTGATGAATGACATCCTAAGCTTTCGCCGCCACAAGGCATGGCGTAAATTCACGATGAAGAAGATGGGGATGAAGCGCGGGGATTCGGCCGTTGACCTATGTTGCGGAACCTGTGATTGGAGCATCGCTTTGGCGGAAGCTTCGCAGACTGGCAATGTAATCGGACTGGATTTCAGCGCAGGTATGCTTGAAGTAGGTCGCCGAAAAGTGGAAGAGCGCAAGCTTCAGGACCGTATTTCGCTGGTGCAGGGCAATGCTATGGAGCTGCCTTTTGAAGACAATGCGTTTGATTATGCAACGATTGGATTCGGACTACGCAATGTGCCAGATCCTGTTCAAGTGCTTAACGAAATGAAGCGGGTAGTAAAACCTGGTGGAATGGTTGTATGTTTGGAGCTATCTAAGCCGATGAAACAGCCGTTTAAAGGCGTATATTTCTTTTATTTCCAGCGTGTACTTCCATTGCTTGGTAAGTTATTCGCGAAAAGGTACGAGCAATACAAATGGCTGCCAGAATCATTGGCAATGTTCCCAGACCGGGAGCAACTGGCCACTATTTTCCGTGAAACCGGACTTCAAAAAGTGGAATCCTTCCCCTTGACCGGAGGCATCGCGGCATTACATATTGGGCTCAAGGAGAACAGGAATGTTTAAGAAAATCGGTATCTTTTTACAAATGATTAAGTTTGAACATACGGTATTTGCTTTACCCTTTGCCTTTATGGGTGCTTTACTGGGATCTGTGGTCATGAATGATAGCCTCCCATCCTGGAGTCAAATTGGCTGGATTGTAATCGCTATGTTTGGAGCACGAAGTGCAGCTATGGGATTGAATCGATTGATAGACCGAATCAGTGATGCCAAGAATCCACGCACAGCGGGAAGAGCGATTCCTGCAGGGTTACTAAAGATCGGTGAAGTTGTCATTTTTATAGGCATTTCGTTTTTCTTGCTCTTTTGGGCAGCCTTTAAATTGAATCCTTTGTCAGCTAAGCTGTTACCTATCGCTGTATTCCTTCTTGTTATTTATTCATTCACTAAGCGCTTTACATGGGCATGCCATCTTATCCTCGGCCTTACCATTGCGCTTGCACCGCTGGGCGGCTGGGTAGCTGTGACCGGTAGTGTGAATTGGACTTCAATGGTATTTTACTTCACAATTGTGTTTTGGACGGCTGGTTTTGATGTTATATACTCTTGTCAGGATGTTGAATTTGATCTTAAAGAAGGCTTAAAATCCATTCCAGTGCGATTTGGGGTCCAAGGTGCACTCGTTATTGCCCGTGTGTTTCACATTCTTACGGCGATTGGATTCGTATCGCTGCTGTTTTTGACGGATTTAAGCTGGTGGTATGTGGCTGGTATGATCCTCGCATATATTATTCTCTTTTATGAGCATTATATTGTATCTCCGAGTGATCTCAGTCGTTTACAGACCGCTTTTTTCACTATGAACGGCGTGCTAAGCATCGTGGTGTTCTCTTTCACTCTGATTGACTTGGTGGTGCATTTCAAAAAATGACGCTTACTAAACCGAAAAACTTCGTGGTAGGAATTACAGGGGCAAGCGGTGCTATTTATGGTATTCGTCTGATCGAAACGTTGCTATCGCTAGGCTACTCCGTTCATTTGGTAGTAAGTAATGCGGGCTGGCGCGTTTTTAAAGAAGAACTAGGTTATATCGCATCAGACCGGGAAGGCTTTTTGAACGAAAAGTTCAAAGGCTATCCCGGTTCTCTACTTTATCATCCTGTCGCTGATATCGGTGCATCTATTGCAAGTGGTTCGTTTCGTGTGGAAGGGATGATTATTATGCCTTGTTCCATGGGAACATTGTCTGCGGTTGCTAATGGAACCTCCGACAATCTGATGACTCGTGCTGCTGATGTTATGCTTAAGGAAGGACGTCCACTGGTCCTTGTTCCTCGTGAGACACCTCTGCATGCTATTCATCTTGAGAATATGTTGAAGCTGTCCCGTCTGGGGGTTCGGATCATTCCGGCAATGCCGGCGTTTTACTTTGGGCCACAAAGTATGGATGATCTGATTAATTTCATGGTGGGTAAAGTGCTTGACAGCTTTAATATTGAACATCAATTATTTCGCAGATGGGGGGATTGAAAGGATGGAGAATAACAGCCACACCATCATAGGCAAAATCAGCTATACTAACTCATGGCCGGTATTTCACAATTTTCATCCCTCTGCACTGAAATATCCGGCAGAGATGGTGAGTGAGGTACCTGCCATTCTTAATCAGGGGATGAGTCGTGGAACGATTCATGTGGGTGCATTATCCTCTTTTGCGTATGCTGAAGCCAGTGATAAGTTATTGCTGTTACCTGATTTATCGGTAAGTGCGGACGGTCCTGTGAGGTCTATTTTTCTTTTTTCTCGAGTGCCACTTGCACAGATAGGTACAGGTACGATTGCTGTTACGAACACTTCTGCAACATCGGTAAATTTGCTGAAAATTTTAATGGAAAAGGCTTTTGGCAATAAACCAGAATATATTAGCGCTAATCCTGATTTGGATGCTATGATGCATCAAGCAGATGCCTGCTTACTCATTGGTGATCATGCGATTAAAGCCTCTTGGCAGGATCAAGGGTATATCGTTACGGATCTGGCGGAGCTTTGGAAAGAATGGACGGGCTTAGGGATGACCTTTGCGGTCTGGGCAGTGAATCGAAAAGCTGCGAATGACAAACCGGAAGCCATTGCGGAGATTGCAGAAGCTTTTGCTGAGAGTAAACTGCGGGGATTAAGTGATTTAGATCCTATAGTACTTGCAGCCTGTTCGACAATTGGAGGAACTAAGTCTTATTGGGAAGGGTACTTTCGCAATTTAAGCTATGATTTTGGAGAAAGGCAGCAGAAAGGTCTGAACCTCTATTTCCGCTATGCCTATGAGATGGGTCTGCTGCCGCAGGCAGTGAAGATGGAGATTTGGAGTCATAAACTGTTGACACGGGTGAAGGAATGAAACGACTGCAAATATTCGGATTACTGAACAGAGACATGGATCAGATTGAAAAAGATTTGTACCGTAGCGTACAGGGTGATGACGACCTACTAACCGAGACTTCTCTGCATTTATTAAAAGCTGGCGGTAAAAGATTGCGTCCCGTATTTGTTTTGATGGGTGGGAAATTTGGAAAGTATGATCTTGAGAAGCTGAAGCGTGTGGCGATACCACTAGAACTAATTCATAGCGCTTCACTAGTTCACGATGATGTCATTGACGATGCAGAACTGCGCCGAGGTGAACTTACTGTTAAGGCCAAATGGGGCGATAAAATTGCCATGTACACCGGTGACTACATATATGCGAAAGCACTGGTGATGACGACGGAGCTGAAGAATCCGCGAATTCATCAGATTTTGTCCAAGGCTATGATAGAAATGTCGATCGGTGAGATGGAGCAGATTCGTGACTTCTTCAACAGTGAGCAAAGTGTGCGTCATTACCTGCGGCGGATTCGCCGCAAAACAGCGCTGTTGATTGCAGTCAGTTGCCAATTAGGTGCACTTGCTGCTGATGCTGAACCAGAGGTGGCTCGTCTACTTTATAATTATGGATATAATGTAGGGATGGCTTTCCAGATTCGTGATGATTTACTTGACCTCTCAGGCACTGAAAAGCAAATCGGTAAACCTCCAGGAAGTGATATGCGGCAAGGGAACATCACCCTTCCTGTCATTTATAGCCTGGAGGATGAAAGATTGCGAGCTCCGCTTCTTGAAGAGTTGAAGTCTATTCGTGAAGGGCACAGCACAGTAGGGCGTGCTATTGATCTTATTCTTTCTGGAGACGGAATTGCCCGTTCCGAGGAGCTGGCTTCGCGATATATCGCGAAGGCACTTGCTGCACTAGATCAGTTGCCTAACAACAAGACTAAGCGTAATCTGCGCGATATTGCCTTTTTTGTAACAGGTAGAGCTTATTAGTATTTTGGTGATCATGAAATTAAACGTTTCCAGAAAGCTCGGATTCTGTTAAGATAGCGTCAAAACAACCCAACTAATGGGAAATTGGAGAGTGCCTCTATGGAAAAGACGTATCTGATGGTCAAACCGGATGGAGTACAACGTGGATTAATTGGGCGTATTGTCTCACGCTTTGAAGATAAGGGCTTTAAGCTGGTCGCTGCAAAGCTGATTACAGTTAGTGAAGACCAAGCAAAAAGACATTATGCGGAGCATGCTGGTAAGGACTTTTTTGGAGAGTTGGTTTCTTTTATAACTTCAGGTCCAGTGTTTGCAATGGTATGGGAAGGTGATGATGTTGTAGCATTATCCCGTACGCTCATTGGTAAGACGAAAGTAGGAGAAGCCTTGCCGGGTACGATTCGAGGCGACTTTGCCAGCCATACACCGCTTAATTTAATTCATGGATCAGACTCGCCTGAAAGTGCAGAACGAGAAATTGCTAATTTCTTTACTCCAGATGAATTGAATCTTTATAACAAAGAGATCGCAGTCTGGATGTAGGAGCCAAGCGGGAGGCGGGGGATTAACATGTCTGATCGTAATGTTGCAGCATTAACAGCAGATTCAGATTACATCGGGTTTATTCATCATGTTAAGCAAAGCACCGGAATTGATCTGGCTCAGTATAAAGAAGCGCAGATGAAGCGGCGTTTAACGACTCTTCGTGTGAAGAATGGATATCAAACCTTTAGTGATTTTTTTGCCGCAATGATGAAGGACAA
The DNA here is from genome assembly GCF_042723305.1 of Paenibacillus sp. NPDC058367. Taxonomy (NCBI): domain Bacteria; kingdom Bacillati; phylum Bacillota; class Bacilli; order Caryophanales; family Paenibacillaceae; genus Paenibacillus; species Paenibacillus sp. NPDC058367. Next base: position 161,858 of record NZ_JBHXIZ010000003.1, on the reverse strand, counting down.
GGAATTATTTTATGAATTTTTGGACCGAATGACGATTAATGTCTCCGAGTTTTGGCGGAATCCGAATCGGTGGGAAGTACTGCGAGATATCATTCTTCCTGATATACAACAATCTGGTCGCAGATTGAAACTGTGGAGTGCTGCATGTTCCACTGGAGAAGAGCCCTATACGCTGGCTATGATTTTATCGGATAAGAATTTATTGGGACAGACTGGCATTCTGGCTACGGATATTGACGACGGTGCGCTTTCCAAAGCAAAGCAAGGTTTGTATCTGGAACGTTCTTTAAAGGATGTGCCTAAGGATGTTGCTGCTCGTTATTTTAAACCCGAGGGTCATTTATTCAAAGTTAGCGACACGCTTAAGAAAAACATAGATTTCCGTAAACAGAACCTACTGCTGGACAAGTTCGATGAGGGTTTTGATCTTATCATTTGTCGCAATGTAATGATCTATTTTACTGAAGAGGCGAAGAATAAGCTCTACCATAAGTTCTCGGCTAGTTTACGTCCAGGCGGGTATTTGTTTGTAGGTAGTACAGAGCAGATCTTTACGCCAGCGCAATATGGCTTTGAATCGACGGAAACCTTTTTCTATCGTAAAAAATAAATACTTCTTGCTCCTTCGTCTGTGTACTTTTATAGGTATACTTTCGCTATCGTTCAGTGATACTGGGTAGTAGAATCTGTAAGCTAAGCGAAAGGATCGTTAAACCGATGGACAAAAGCAAGGTCATTGCCGCGTACAAACGAGGCTTTATTACCGTTCGTGAGTGCGGGCAAATTCTCGGTGTAGAAGAAATGCAATTGAAGCGCCTTCTGCAACTGGAAGAGCGTAAGTCTACATTTCCTTCAACAAGTCAGCGGATCGGAAGCTAACAAGTGCCGGACCGAGCCGAGGAGCGCCATTCATACTCTTTAGAGTATGAATGGCGCTTTTTCTTTACACAAAAACCAATTCATTTTGTCGCGAATGGAGTCGTTTTAGGGATATCCCTTTCTTGTCAAAGAGGATTGCCTATACTATAATGAGCAAAGATCATTAGGATTTTAGCGGTTTACAGTTTAAAAGTATAAAAGGGGGAACGCAGCATGAGTTTGCGCTATTTAACAGCGGGGGAAACGCACGGCCCCCAGCTTACGGCCATTATTGAGGGATTGCCAAGTAATTTGACATTGGATTTTGAAGAGCTTAATTTTCAATTGCAGCGTCGACAAAAGGGTTATGGGCGTGGACGTCGCATGCAGATTGAGAAAGATACGGCACAAATTGTAGGTGGAGTGCGTCATGGCTATACTACAGGTGCTCCAGTAGCCTTGGTAGTAGAGAATAAAGACTGGACCCACTGGAAGAACATCATGAATATCGAGCCTATTCCTGGCAGTGACGAAGAAAAACGCCGCGTAAATCGGCCGCGTCCTGGCCATGCAGACCTGAACGGCGGATTGAAGTACAACCATACGGATCTTCGTAACGTACTGGAGCGCTCCAGTGCTCGCGAAACAGCAGCCAGAGTCGCATGTGGCGCTGTAGCCAGACAGCTGCTTGCAGCTTTTGGCGTGAAGGTAGCAGGGCAAGTTATTCGTATCGGTGAAATTGAAGCACCTGCTAACGATCTGCCTATCGATGAGCTGATTGAGCGGACAGAACAGTCCTCTGTTAGAGTTGTCGACAAAGAAACGGAACAGAAGATGGAGGCTTACATAGATCAGATTAAGGAAGAGGGCGACTCCATCGGTGGAATCGTTGAATGTATCGTCGAAGGACTTCCTATCGGACTTGGCAGTTATGTACAGTCTGATCGGAAGCTTGACGGAGCAATCGCTGGGGCGGTAATGTCGATTAATGCATTCAAAGGCGTTGAAATTGGCATTGGGTTTGAAGCTGGCAAATTGCGTGGATCGCAAGTCCATGATGAAATTATGTATGAAGCTTCTAAAGGATACTACCGTGCAAGTAATCGCTTAGGTGGTTTTGAAGGTGGTATGACTAACGGCATGCCTGTTGTAGTTCGCGGTGTCATGAAGCCGATCCCTACCCTTTATAAACCGCTTCAAAGTGTGGATATTGACACGAAAGAACCATTTACAGCGCAAGTTGAACGCTCCGATGCTTGTGCAGTTCCAGCGGCGTGTGTTGTTCTGGAAAACGTAGTGGCTTGGGAAATCGCAAAAGCATTCCTTGATAAATTCGGTGGCGACTCACTGGAAGAAATTAAAGCGAACTATGAAAATTACCTATCACAGCTGGAGAGCTACTAATTATGCGTACTATTAATGTAGATTTGGGCGACCGCTCGTATCCTATTCTTATCGGTAGTGGTTTACTAAAGGACATCGCCCATTATTGTGCTGAGGCCGGATTTTCGGAGCGTAGTCCACTGTTAGTAGTGAGTGATACTGAAGTAGCGCCAAGGTACTTGCCGGCTCTTGAAGAAGGTTTACGTTCTCACGGCTATACTGTGGTTAGTCACATAATGACGGCAGGTGAAGCCTCTAAATCATTAGCCGTGTATGAAGAAGTCATGACAACCGCGATTCAAGCAGGATTAGACCGCAATTCAGCAGTTTTAGCTTTAGGCGGCGGCGTGGTTGGCGATTTAGCAGGATTTGTAGCAGCAACCTATATGCGTGGAATCGGCTTTCTGCAAATTCCGACGACGATCCTAGCTCATGATAGTAGTGTAGGTGGTAAAGTGGCGGTCAATCATCCATTAGCCAAAAATATGATAGGGGCTTTCTATCAACCGTCAATGGTACTCTACGATTTGGATACACTAAGTACTCTTCCAGCACGGCAAGTGTCATCAGGTTTGGCTGAAGTGGTAAAGCACGGTCTCCTCGTGGACAAAGAGTTCGCATATTGGTGTCGTGATCATGCCGAAGAGCTGCTAGAGCTGAATGTCGAAGCCTTAGGTTATGCTTTAGAGCGTGGCTGTGCAATTAAGGCAGATGTAGTGGCGAATGATGAGCGTGAGCATGGACTTCGAGCGATATTGAACCTCGGACATACGATCGGACATGCCATTGAAGCAGTTGGTGGGTATGGGGTGTTTCTGCACGGAGAAGCGATTGCGATTGGGATGGCGGGTTCAGCGCTATTGGCTGCGAAGCTTGGGCGGGATACTTCCATTTATGAGGACACTGTATCTATGCTGACCGCGCTGTCACTGCCTGTACGGCTTCCTTCCGAGTATGATGAAGATGAACTGATGGACGCTATGATGCATGATAAGAAATTCAAGGAAGGCAAGATGACCTTTATCGTGCCTGATTCCATAGGCTCTGTAAGCATTGTGAACGATGTGCAGGAGTCACTTGTGCGAGAGGTTCTCGCAGAGCTTAAGAAGGAGGGAAGACCGTGGTAAACCGAGGAATTCGCGGAGCAACAACCGTGACTAAGAACGAAGAGGCAGAGATTTTACGTGAGACCGTTATATTGCTGCGGGAGATCGTAGAACGTAATGATGTTATAGCTGAGAATATAAGCAATGTATGGATTACGATGACCAATGATCTGGATGCTACTTTTCCTGCAAGAGCTATTCGTGAGATTGAAGGCTGGGAAATGGTTCCACTTATGTGTTCAACGGAAATCCCGGTTAAAGGAAGCTTGCCGATGTGTATCCGGTTGATGGTACAGATTAATACGGATAAATCGCAGCGTGAGATTCGCCACGTTTATCTGAATGAGGCTCAGAAGCTACGTCCGGATTTATCAGAGAGCAAGTCTTAAATTATAGTTGTGGGTTGTCAATGACCCTCGTCATCATGTATAGTGTAGTTAGCCGAGTATAGAAGAGTTTAGTTTAGTTGAGATGAGTATAGTTGAGCAGAGTGCGAGAAGTTTTTTAGATTAGCATGTATCGTGTAAGCAGAGTCTTTATTTTGATATGCACTGAAGTCATTTATCAGTGATATATCTTATTTAGGGATAAGTCTGTAAACACTACATAATTATGCTAATCCATGCTCAAAAACATATACTTACTTACACAAACCCTCTACTTCGGTAGAGGGTTTTTTTGTATTTCGGAACCATTCATATATCTAAGGGGGCATCTAACAATGACGAATCCAAGTGTTCAAGAGGTGGTAAAGCTGTCGCGGGATTATAATCTGATTCCTGTTGTAAAGCGACTGCTCGCGGATATGGAAACACCTATCCGATTATTCCAACGTTTCGCTGAACGTGATCGCGCGTTCTTACTTGAAAGTGTAGAGGGTGGAAAACAATGGGCACGGTATTCGTTCATCGGTAGCGATCCCTTTTTGATGATATCCGGTAAAAAGGGTGCAATTAACGTTGAAGTCGGCGGAGAGAAGAAGCAACTATACGGAAAGCCGATTGAGGAGCTTAAAGCGTTACTTCGTTCATACCGTAGTCCTAAGCTTGACGAAATGCCTCCATTTACTGGAGGGGCTATCGGATTTTTCGGATATGATCTGCTTCAATATTATGAGAAGTTACCTCAGCATCCTGTGGATGATCTCCAAATGGATGATATAAGATTTATGTTTTGCGATCGGATCATTGTTTTTGACCATGTGAAGCAACAGATTCTGCTTGTTGGTAACCTGCATGTAAAAGACGGAGATACAGATTCGGATATCAGATCCAATTATGAAAGCCTGAGTCGTAAGCTGGAGGCTATGGCCGAAGATCTGCAAAAAGAAGGCCCTAAGGAAAATGTGAATCGTCGCAGCATTCCGCAGGATATCGAGCTTGGAGAGATTCATTCTAATCTCACTAAAGAGCAGTACATCAACAATGTAGAACAGGCGAAGGAATATATTCGCTCAGGCGATATTTTTCAAGTGGTATTGTCACAGCGGTTGCATATTGAAACGGAAGTTTCTCCATTGCATGTATACCGGATGCTCAGAACTCTTAACCCCTCTCCTTATATGTACTATTTGAAAATGGACGAGGAGATTATTGTTGGCACTTCACCTGAAGCACTCGTAAAGGTAGATGGAAATCGTGTGGAGACACGGCCGATTGCTGGAACTAGACCAAGGGGTGACAGTGAAGCAGCAGACCGGGCGTTTGCTGCGGAGCTCTTGGAGGATGAAAAAGAACGTGCGGAACATCTGATGCTTGTTGATTTGGGTCGTAATGATCTAGGGAGAGTATCCAAATTTGGTTCAGTAAAATGTGATTCCTTTATGGAGATTGAAAGATACTCCCATGTCATGCACATGGTATCGAATGTGTCAGGCACGCTCAGTGAGGATAAAGATTTCTTTGATGCCTTTCTCTCCTGTCTGCCTGCCGGAACGGTTTCTGGGGCACCGAAGCTGCGAGCTATGGAGATTATAGCAGAGCTGGAAAAAGAAGCTCGAGGTGCTTATGCCGGAGCAATTGGATATTTAGGGTTCTCAGGAAACATGGATTCTTGTATCACCATTCGTACCATCATCTTCAGGAAAGGTCGTGCGTACGTACAGGCCGGAGCAGGTATCGTTTGGGATTCGGTTCCCGAGAAAGAGTATGAAGAAACGGTGAATAAGGCGAAGGGGATGCTGAAAGCTATTCGTATGGCAGAAGCTATGTTTCCATCCGAAGTGAAAGAAAAACAAGTTATCAACCAAGATTATATGTACGAATATACCCCCGAACAAGTGGTTTGATTTATATAGTAACTCATTAAGGCTGGGAGGAAGAACATTATGGATGCAACGAAATTAATTCAATCAGGAATCGCCGGACTAATCGAAGGCAAGAATCTGACACGTACAGAAGCACGGGATATAATGGGTGCTATAATGCTAGGAGATGCTTCACAAGCGCAAATCGGTTCACTGCTGACCGCTTTACGAATTAAAGGAGAAACCGTGGAGGAGATTACGGGTTTTGCAGAAGCTATGAGAGGGTTCGGCACATCCGTACTGACTGATCGCGCACGCTTGTTAGATACTTGTGGTACGGGCGGTTCCGGCATCCATAAATTTAATATTTCAACCGCCTCAGCAATTATTTCATCAGCGGCTTCTGTAAGAGTTGCCAAGCATGGAAATCGCTCTGCTTCAGGCAGAGCGGGAAGTGCGGATGTACTTGAAGCCCTTGGCGTAAACATTCATCTGAATGCAGACCAAGCCCGAGAATGTCTGGATCGTATCGGCATTTGCTTTTTATTCGCACAAATTTATCATCCTTCGATGCGGCATGCAGCAGCTCCTCGCAAGGAGCTTGGTGTACGTACGATCTTCAATATGTTGGGTCCTCTTACGAATCCCGCTGGAGCTGACCGTCAGCTCCTAGGGATTTATGACCGAAATAAGACGGAGACGGTGGCTAATGTACTGAAGGAGCTAGGTTCCAAGCGCGCAATGGTTGTAAGCAGTTCGGATGGTCTAGACGAGATCAGCATCTCAGCCTCTACATTAGTGTCTGAACTAAGAGAGGGTGTAGTGACAACTTATGAAATTACTCCGGAGGGATTAGGTCTTAACAGACATCCACTTGAAGCTGTTTTGGGTGGAGACGCAGCAGAGAACGCAGCAATTATTACCTCTGTGCTCCAAGGTGAGATCAATCCCTACCGAGATATCGTGTTAGCTAATGCAGGAGCATGTATATATGTTGCGGGTCTGGCAGATACCATGGCCGGAGGCGTCGAGAAAGCTAAAGAAGTAGTGGATTCGGGTAAGGCATTATCCAAGCTGAAACAGCTTGTTGTGATGACGGAGGAGCTTAATTATGTATCTTGATAAAATTGTCGCTACAAAGATCAAAGAGGTGGAGGCGCTCAGTAATAGCTTTTCTCTAGCTCAAGCTGAACGTGATATAGCAGCACTCCCTCAGACTAGAGGCTTTCGTAAGGCTCTGACCCAGGGGAAGAACAGGGATATAGGTTTGATTGCGGAGGTAAAGAAGGCATCCCCTTCAAAAGGGCTGATTCGTGAGGATTTCGATCCTGTTTCCATTGCAAAAGGTTATGAAGCGGGCGGGGCTGATTGTTTATCTGTTTTGACGGATACGGATTATTTTCAGGGAAGCGCTGCTTACTTGCAGCAAGTGAAGGAAGCTGTAAATCTGCCGCTGCTACGCAAAGATTTCATTATCGATGAGAAACAAATTTATGAAGCGCGTATTCTTGGAGCAGATGCGGTGTTGTTAATCGTTGCTATTTTGACACCGGATAAACTGTCTCATTTTATAGAAATAGCTACTGGACTTGGAATGGATGTATTAATCGAAGTTCATGATCGGAATGAGCTTGCGGTGGTATTAAGTACAGACAAGATAACACATCCTAATATTCTGCTGGGTATTAATAATCGTAATCTGCGTACCTTTGAGACGTCCTTAGAGACAACGGCAGAGCTGGCAGCACTAGTACCTCAAGGGGTACCTGTGATCAGTGAAAGCGGAATTGCAGGGCCAAGTGATATTGACTACTTAAGAACGACTGGCGCTCACGGGGTCCTCGTAGGGGAATATCTAATGCGTCAGGCAAATGTAGAAGAAGCGGTAAATGGATTGCTAGGAATGCTTCCAAATGGAAAGGACCGTGTCCGGCATGGCTGAGACATTGGTAAAAATCTGTGGACTTCAGGACGTTGAAGTGCTAAAATCTATGTTACACTTACCACTAGATTATATTGGATTTGTATTCGCTCCCAGTCGTCGCAGGGTTACTCTGGAGCGTGCTTCCGAACTGATTGCTGAACTTCCGCAATGGAAGACTAGTGAAAAACCTAAAGCTGCTGGGGTTTTTGTTAATCCAGAGCTGGATGAGCTGAGCGAACTGCTTTCCGTTGTGTCACTAGATGTCATTCAGCTACATGGGCAGGAAAGTCCAGCCTTTTGTCAAAAGGTTCGGCAAGCTTTCCCACAAGTTCAGGTGTGGAAGGCATTGTCTGTTGCTGATAAAGAGCGTGATGACGCGGATAACAAATATACATTGGAACAATACGCAGGCTTCGTTGATGCTGTATTGTTAGATACTTATGATCCTCAGCAGAGCGGCGGCTCTGGGCGCACGTTCGCTTGGGAGAGGTTGCCTGATTATCAGGAAATCGCGCTACGAAATGGTTTGCCGTTATTTGTGGCTGGCGGACTTCATCCTAATAACATAGGAGAGTTGCTAGATACTTATGCTCCGTACGGAGTAGACGTATCTAGTGGAGTAGAGAGTGAAGGCGTTAAAGATATTATTAAAATGACAGCTTTTGTGGAAAGGGTGAAGCAATCATGACACAAGTACCGGACCAGCATGGACGTTTCGGTTCATTCGGAGGGCGCTTCGTGCCCGAAACTTTGATGACTGCATTGATTGAGCTGGAGGAAGCCTATGAGAAGTATTCGGCAGACCCTGCTTTTCAAGAAGAAATAGATTATCTATTAAAGCAATATTCCGGACGGGAGACCCCACTGTATTATGCGGAACGTCTAAGTAAACATCTGGGAGAAGCAAAAATATATTTGAAGCGTGAAGATTTGAATCATACGGGCGCTCATAAGATTAACAATGCGATTGGTCAGGGCATTCTGGCTAAAATGATGGGTAAAACCAAGGTGATCGCTGAGACTGGAGCTGGTCAGCATGGTGTAGCTACTGCTACGGTTGCAGCCCTTCTTGGTATGGAATGTAAGGTATTTATGGGGGAAGAGGATACTCGTCGCCAGGCACTCAATGTATTCCGTATGAAGCTGCTTGGTGCTGAGGTAATTCCCGTTACGTCCGGATCGCGTACCTTAAAAGATGCCGGCAACGAAGCGCTTCGCTACTGGGTTAGCAATGTGGAAGATACTTTTTACATTCTCGGTTCTGCCGTAGGCCCACATCCTTATCCGATGATGGTTCGTAACTTTCAGCGGGTTATTGGTGATGAAACGCGGCGCCAGATTCTGGAGGCTGAAGGAAGACTGCCGGATGTGCTTGTTGCTGCAGTAGGCGGCGGTAGTAATGCTATCGGCATGTTCTATCCATTCGTAGAGGATAAAGGTGTCGGTATGATTGGTGTTGAGGCAGCAGGCAAGGGAATTGACACACCATTTCATGCGGCGACGATGAGTAAGGGGACTCATGGCGTATTCCAGGGTTCGATGAGTTACCTTCTGCAGGATGAACATGGTCAAGTAACAGAGGCTCATTCCATCTCCGCAGGTCTGGATTATCCAGGCGTAGGTCCTGAACACTCCTATTTAAAAGATATCGAACGCGCAAAATATGTTCCGATTACGGATGCAGAGGCGCTTGATGCACTGAAGCTGCTATGTGTAACGGAAGGTATTATTCCAGCTTTGGAGTCAGCACATGCGATAGCCCATGTAGTGAAGATGGGTCCAACCCTTACCAAGGATGATATTGTTGTTATCTGCCTGTCAGGCCGGGGAGACAAAGATGTGGAATCGATCATGGCGTACACAGAAGGGAAGGGAAACGAATGACAACCGAAACTACAAACCGGATGGATTTGGTATTCCGGAAGCTTAAAGCTGAAGAACGGACGGCATTAATTCCTTTTCTGACGGTTGGAGACCCTGATCTGGAGACTACGCTTGCCATCATCGCAGAACTGGAGGCGGCAGGTGCAGACATTTTGGAGCTAGGAGTACCTTACTCTGATCCGCTAGCAGATGGCCCTGTCATTCAGCGAGCGTCTGCACGAGCTCTGCGGGGGGAGGTTCACCTGCGTACCTGTATGGAGACCGCGTTAAAAGCTCGTCAAGCCGGAAGCAGCCTGCCCTTTATTTTGTTTTCCTATTACAATCCTATCCTGCAAATGGGGTTGGATACATTTTTCGCAGAACTGAATGCTCATGAGATTAGTGGACTTATTATTCCAGATCTTCCTGTCGAAGAATCAGAGGAGATGCGTCGCCGCAGTAGTGAAGTTGGCGTTAATCTCATTCCACTAGTTGCACCGACCTCAAGTGAACGTATTGCGAAGATTGTCTCAGGTGCGAGTGGGTTTATCTATTGTGTATCCTCGTTAGGTGTGACAGGGGAACGATCCACTTTCCATGCTGATGTAGAGGCGTTTATTGATTCCGTGCGTCAAGCTACGGATCTGCCGGTGGCTGTAGGATTTGGGATCTCAACTGGCGAACAGGTTGCCCGCTTTGCTCAGATTTGCGATGGCGTGGTAGTAGGTAGTGCGATTGTTCGTAAAATAGAAGAGGTCATTCCGCTGCTCGATAATCCCGCTACACGGAATGAGGGGCTGTTGCAAATTCGAGAATTTGTGGCACAATTAAAAAGACCATAACAGTGTCATTTTGACCTGTGTATAGTGGAGTAATCAACTATGGAGAGCGAGGACTATTCATGAATCCAAAACCGAATATAGTTAATCTCCCTGTCTACAAACCAGGGAAACCTATAGACGAAGTTAAGAAGGAGCTCGGCTTAAGTGAGGTTATTAAGCTTGCATCCAATGAGAACCCGTATGGAGCTTCCCCGAGTGCTAAAGAAGCTATTCTAGCAGAGCTTGAGAATCTTTATCTATATCCAGACGGATCGGCCGTTGAGTTGACGGCAGCACTTGCCAACCGTCTTGGTGTGAACAGCGATAATATTATTTTCGGCTGTGGTTCTGATGAGATTATTGCTCTTATTGCTCGTGCCTTCTTCTTGCCAGGTGATGAGACAATCATGGCTGACCAGACCTTCTCTGTGTATAAGAGTAACGCAGATATCGAAGGTGCTGTGTCCATCGAGGTACCACTTGTAAATGGTACACATGATCTGGATGGGATGTTGGCCCGTATTACGGACCGTACGAAGGTTATCTGGATTTGTAATCCGAATAACCCAACAGGAACGATTGTACCAGAGGAAGCCTTGGTTTCTTTCCTTGATGCTGTTCCTTCCAATGTAATGGTTGTTCTTGATGAAGCATACTGTGAGTACGTAACAGATCTTTCTTACTCCAACGGTATCCAATTATTAAATCGTTATACGAATTTGGTTGTGCTCCGCACATTCTCCAAAATTTATGGCTTAGCCGCATTGCGTATTGGTTATGGCGTTGCTAGTCCTGAGATTATTTCATTGATCAACAAGGTACGCGAGCCTTTCAATACCACTCGTCTTGCGCAAGCCGCGGCTCTTGCTGCCTTGAATGACCAAGAATACGTGGAGGAATGTCGTCGTCTTAATAGCGCGGGTATTGTCCAATTACAAGGTGAATTCAAACGTCTGGGCCTTGAATCCTTCCCTGCACACGGGAACTTCATTATGGTAGATGTTCGCAAACCTGCAACCGAGGTTTTCGATGCTTTGATGCGTAAAGGAATCATAGTAAGAGCGGGTCATCAAGTTTACCCTACTTATATTCGTGTTACTGTGGGCTCTGCTGAACAGAACACAGCGTTTATAACTGCGCTGGAACAAACGCTTATAGAGTCTGGTGTGCGGGCTTAGTAATAAACAGCAAGACTAGACTAAAAAAGGCAGGTAGTTCAAAGAACATGACGACAAAAATAGCTATATTCGGTGTCGGTCTGATCGGAGGCTCACTGGCCCTTTGCTTTAAAGGCAAGGAGGGCCTGACCGTCGTAGGACATGCCCACCGTCCTGAATCCGCGAGTAAATATATAAGCAGAGGTGTGGTTGATCAAGCCACGCTTTCTGTTGAAGAAGCGGCACTTGATGCTGATTTCATTTTTTTATGTGTACCGGTAGGGATGTTAGAGGATTATCTGCAGCAATTAAGTAAATTGCCTCTAAAACCCGGCTGCATTATTACAGATGTAGGAAGCACGAAAGCTAGTATTGCCGCATGTGCGGTCTCCTTAGATATTCCTGGAGTACATTTTATCGGCGGACACCCAATGGCAGGATCAGAGCGCTCAGGTGTTGAGGCAGCTTCATCACTGCTATTTGAGAATGCCTATTATGTGTTGACGCCTCCTCCAGGAGTGCCAGATGAGGCTTATCATGCACTGGAGTCTCTACTACACCACACAAGAGCACAGATAGTACGCCTTGATCCAGAACGCCATGATGAGATTGTAGGTGCCATTAGTCATCTACCGCATATTATTGCTGTTGCTTTGGTAAATCAGATTCGTGCCTATGACGATACCGACTCCTTATATAGCATGCTAGCTGCAGGGGGCTTTCGGGATATCACTCGGATTGCGTCCAGTGATCCTATAATTTGGCGAGACATTTTGCTGAACAATCGTTCCGTAATGCTTCGTTTATTGAAGGATTGGAACGAGGAAGTTTCTTCTTTTGTTCGTCTACTGGAAAGAGAAGATGGCGTAGGGATTGAAGAGGCCTTCGAAGAAGCGAATGGCTTCCGCAGTCAGTTGCCTGAACGGCGTAAAGGCATGATCGCACCTTTATTTGACCTACATATTGATGTACCGGATCATCCGGGGATTATCGGTCGCATCGCTACTGAGCTGGGGGACCAAGGCATTAACCTTAGCAACGTACAAATCATCGAGAGTCGTGAAGATGTGCCGGGTATTATGCGCCTATCTTTTCGTCAGGAGAACGATATGGAACGAGCGAAAGTGCTCCTGCAGGAGCACGATTATACCGTATATGTGTAGTATTAAGGTTCGCTCAGGGTCATTTTCAAATCGTAATAAATAGTAAAAACAGCGATTCTCATGTTATTAGAGAATCGCTGTTTTGTTATTCTGGCTTGTTGGTTGCTAGCTTCCACATGCCGCCGTCAGTACCACCTTTGAAGTAGTCTTTCGGACTCCACTGAAGCTATTTCATTTGGAGGGCTTATATTGGGTGTTTTTCGCTCTAATTTAGATTTGGCTTTTTGCAACTGTTCCCGAACTTATTTTGGCTATCTACAAAACGATTTCTTGCTGCTCCTATACCAACTAAAAAGAGAAAGGCCGAAGCTCCAAGCAGAATGAAAAGTGGCAGGTTCCAACTATTTGTCGCATCATGCAGATATCCTATAAGGGCAGGACCGATTGCGGCAAGCAGATATCCGATCGATTGCGCCATACCAGACAGTTCCGCCGCTTGATGCGCATTTTTAGTACGTAAACCGAAAAACATCATGGATAAGCTAAAGGCGCAGCCTCCACCAATTCCTAGTATGATGATCCACAACAGAATGATATTGGAGCTTCCGTAAAGCAGTCCGAGCGTTCCCGTCAAAAGCAAAATGGTTGTGATGGCCACTAATGAACGTTGACTTGACATTCGCCCAGCAATAACGGGGACAATAAAGGTAAATGGAAGCAGCGCTAACTGCATTATTGAGAGGTACCATCCTGATTGGCTTGAGTCAATGCCTTGCTGCTTTAAAATTTCAGGCAACCATGCGATCAGCACATAGAAAATCATGGACTGCATACCCATAAACAAGGTTACTTGCCAGGCGAGAGGGGAACGCCAAACATTTACATCATTGCAGGCCATCTGTTGACTCGTCGAGGTTGTTCGCTTCGTATGCTTCCTTAATTGAGGCAACCAGCAGAGGATCGATACAAAGCTTAAGATCCCCCATATTCCCAACGCTCCCTGCCATTTTAAACCTACGTTTGCGGCTAGCGGTACACTAATTCCCGATGCGATCGCTCCAGATAAACTCATTGAAATTCCAAAGATACCAGTCATGGCACCTATTTTATTAGGGAAATCACGTTTGATTAAACTTGGCATTAATACATTACAAACGGCAATTGCAAATCCAAGAATTGCAGTTCCAATATACAGATTTGCAGCGCCAGCTAAAGAACGTATTACAATACCAACAGTCAAAAAGATCAGGGCAAACAAAATTAAAAGTTCTACTCCATACTTGCGTCCTAGTTTTGGTACTAGAGGCGATAATAAAGCAAAGGTAAGTAACGGTACCGTTGTTATCAGGCCTGCTAAAGTATTGGAGATATGAACGTCTTCCCTTATGAGACCCACTAAAGGACCGACCGAGGTTAAGGGAGCACGTAAATTTGCGGCAATAATAATAATGCCGAGTATTAGCAGCCCTAGAGATGATGGTAAGATTTTCTTGTTCGGCATTCTTCATTTCACCTTCCAGAATTATGTGTACTTTTGGTTTTCTGCTGATTGAAAAACTACGAAATAACATCCGCGCGGACAATGAAAGTATATTATAATATATTAAAATTAACAATAAGTATTTTATAGTTAACTTTATAAAGACTGTCCTATCACTTGAAGTGCTTTATATTAGTTAAAAAAAATACAACTCTGAGTTCCCATATATAATGGAATACTGAGTTGCATTTTATAAGTGAAATTTTCGGCTTTTAGAAACCATATTTTAAGGAGATATGGAGCACTGTTTCGCTATTCGTATGATTGGTATAAGAGTGAGGGCGATCTGCACGAAAACTGATCGTATCATATTGATTTAATGTGTACATCTCACCATTGACTTGAATTTCAATGGAACCAGTCATTACTGTCGCAATTTCAGTTGTATTCACATGATGACCTTCAGGGTGATACGAACTATTTGGCTGTAAGTAAGCTCGACACATTTCAATATCGTTGCTTACGTTTTTAAAGACGGGTTCAATGATCCAATTCTTTTGATCATTAGAAAACCGAAGACCTTCGCCTGCTCGATACAAACTAACAGGGTCTTCAGATTTGAACAAAGCTAGTAGGGGTAAAGATAGGCCTTTTGAAATTTTCCATATAATCGCCAAAGTTGGATTTGTCTCGCCGCGTTCGATATTCCCCAGAGTAAGTTTACTTACACCTGTTAATTCCGCTAAGTCATCTAAGTTCATGTTTTTTTCTTTTCTGTACTTTTTCAAGGCACCGCCGATTTGTAGTACAAGTTGTTTTGATTCATCGATTTCATTCATTTCATATTCACCTCAACAAATATCTTTATAGCTAGTATATTGTTTATCTTGACTCTTTTCCATACCTCTTCAAGTGGACGCAAACGGGGTAATAGATGACTGTGGGGATTTGTGGAAGCTAATTCGCTCGCTATAGTAAAATAACCTATTATAGATCATCTAACAAAAGGTACAGCGCTTACAGGACAAAAAAAGACCGCTTACAAAGTAAGCGGCTACAGTTCACAATAAATTGGAACCGTGTAGTATTTGGATAGGAGTGGAGAGAAACCATACTGTACTTTTATTATATGTATACGTTTACATTTTGTCAACAGTTTATTAAAAAGAGATTAAAGTCATATTACAGTGATCAAAGTCTTATGGTTGAACTTCATGTTCGTTTATAATCTGTTGTCAGGTCATGCTGACGAGATTACCGCTCTGAAGTCTATTAATGTCATCCTATGAGAATCTGTGATACAATAGATCTGGTATATTTCTAGATTCGTTATAAAATTTATATGCTCTTAGAAATATGCCATTTTTCTTTTTATATTCATCACAATCATCATGCCTTAATTATTGGGTGTTTGAATATACATAGGTGTATTTCAAAATTGAAGAACGGATAAGTTGCACGTCATATGTTTTCCCTTAAATTCCCACGAGGAACGTTTGTCTTACATAAAAGGTCGACAATATCGTTTCTTCTTGTAATAAACTAAAAAGTTGTAGTAAACCAGCGCAACTTTTAAAGCCCAAACCGGTATAATAAGTACGGACCGGACGGGAAAAGACGTGCAAGGGCGAGGAGGGCCAATCTCACCATGACGGATTCCCAGTTGATCCAGGAAATCAAACAAGGCAACACAGAATTATATTCAGAATTAATGCGTCGTTATCAACGAAAAATATTGGCATTTGTATATCATATGCTTAGAAACTCACAAATGGAGCTAATTGCAGAGGACCTTTGTTCGGAGACTTTCTACAAGGCATTCCGTAGCTTGCATTCCTTTCGAGAGGTAGATGCTTCCTTTTCAACGTGGTTGTACACTATTGCTCGTAATACCGTGCTAAGTGAGCTTCGTAAGAATCGTGCCGGAAATGTATCCCTAGAAGAGAGTGGATATACTCCCGTTGCACCGTTTGAAGTAGCGCCTGAGCAGGCTGCATTGCGTAAAGAACGGATGAATTTGGTTCGTGAGGCAATTAATAATCTTCCGGAGAAACAACGCTCTGCGCTAATCCTGCGTGAATACGATCAGATGGATTATCAAGAAATTGCAGAAATTTTGGATCAGAGTGTAAGCTCCGTAAAATCATTGTTGTTTCGTGCCAGAAGTAGTGTGAAGCTTCAACTCGAATCCTATTTCAATGAGCCTGAAGTTGAAGAGCAGGTTGAGAGGGTGTAAGGCGAATGAATTGCAGGGAAGCGCAAGAATGTATTCCGCTCTTGTGGGACGCTCCCCCCACACATCCTAGGCGGATTTTGCTCGAACAACATATTGAAACTTGTCCTTACTGCGCTGCTGAATGGTCTCTGTGGCAAGAGAGTAGCCAGCTTATGCATGATTTGAAAGAAGAGATTAGTGAAGAGCGTGCAGAAGTTATAAATGTTAAAGTTATGGAGCGGATTTATCTAGAGAGTCCTTGGTTGATGCCAGGGGATGGGAAATCCGCAGGGACATCTGCCATTGTTCGTCATAGGCTTAGTCTCTGGATCGCTTGCTTCCTGGCGGTATTTTTGTCTAGTGTTCTTTACTTTACTATGTTTAGAACACCTGCAGATATCACTGTGGCTCAAAGTGGAATTGTAGAGACTGGCGTTGCTGGCTCTATGGAATGGACTTCTACTTATCCCATTTTAGGCTCTGAAGGTGGGATTATTGAACCGCTTGTAGTAAATATGGGACCTACTCATCCTCAATATTGGATGATGTTATCCATGCTTGGCGTGGGTTTTGCAGTGTTTTCGTTAACCCGGCTGAATCGATATCGCAGATCATAAAGGGTCTATTGATGTATGACTTAGCTATTGCAGTATATAATAGTGTTAAGAACGATGTAGGAGTCCCTTTATGTAAAGATAAGGGGCTTTTTTGTATTCTAATACGCATAAAAGAAGACTTTTTATTTCATCCATGTTACATTAAGAGACAAATACTTGGGTGAAAAGGGGGAGGCAATATGCTAATCGGCTTGATACGCCATGGATTGACGGACTGGAACGCAATTGGAAAGATACAGGGGCAAAGTGATATTCCGCTTAATGATGAAGGACGGATGCAAGCTGCTATGCTTGCTGACCGCTTATTACAAGAGCCGTATCGCTGGGATTATTGCATTACAAGTAATCTTTCCCGGGCAGCAGAGACAGGCAAGATCATCGCTGATAAATTAAATGTACCGTTGCTTGATCCTGATGACCGGATCCGGGAACGTGCCTACGGGCAAGTCGAAGGACTTACTGCCGCTGAGCGTGAAGAGAAGTGGGGGAAAGATTGGAGTCAGCTTTCACTTGGTCAAGAAACTGACGAACAGCTTCAAGCACGTGCACTTGCCTTTATGGAGGATATTTCTGCGCAGCATCCCAATCGGAACATACTAGTCATATCTCATGGAGGATTCCTCGCTCAACTGTATACTGCATTTTACAAAGATAAGTATTCTGAGCGAATTGGGAATTTATCCCTGACAATTTTGGAGAAGAAAGAACGGGAGTGGAACCCTATTCTATATAATTGTACTCGCCATATCCTGCAAAATCAGCGTTAACCCGTGCATCGGGTTATTTTTTTTGCGCAAAGGGGAATAAAAAGGGCTGTATTTCCCATAATGGTAGTAAAACGGTGAGGCGATAAAACATGAATCTGGCGGATATGCTCACTTATGCAGATATTGGACAGCTGACCGCCATAGCGGGACGCTACCGGTGTGAATGCAAGCAGAATTCCAAACATGACTTGATCCAGAGTATTTTGATTATGCTTGGAAGCAGAAGTTTTATGGAGTCTCATATCCGGGAATGTGCTCCGGAGGATCTACGGTTTCTGAATACATTACTTTTTGATGAACGCAGCTACTTTAGTCTGGAAGATTTGTTGGCTGTAGCTAGACAGGCTTCTTTTGATGCTCAAGAAGGAAAGACCGGGGGCTTCCGGGAAATGGTTTCTCGTTTCAAAAGCGGAGGCTGGCTCTTTAGCGGTTCCTCCCAGCAAACCAGATACTTGTTCCAAGTGCCTAAAGACTTGAAAGAGCGCTTTCGTGAGACGATGAGCGCACATATCAAGGATAAGGTTGCGGTTAGCTCTGAACCAGCCATGTATCGAAATGAAGGAGAATTGTTATTAAGTGATCTGGTTATGCTTCTGAGATATATCAAGGAAAATGAGCCAGAGCTTAATCAGGAAGGGGCAATGTATAGGCGGTATCAGCAAGGAGTGATGAATGCACTTCATATTCCGGAGGATCTTCTTAGCAAAGGCGGCTGGAGATTTGGTTATGGTAGGGCATGTGAGCATTATCCGCCTAGATTAGCGCTCCTGTATGATTATGTTCGTCATCGCCGCTGGATCACTGAAGAAGGTTTTCGGCTAAGGCTTACGGCGACTGGAGAGGCAGTGTTAGCCGACGGAAAATGTGACTCTTTGATGCAGATATTCTCTTTTTGGTTAAAACTATATAAGGGGGCTGTACCAAACCTGCCTTCACTTGTGTATTGGGTAAGCATTAGTGCTGGGAATTGGGTGAGCGTACCTTCATTAGTGGATGGTATTGGGTGGTTAATTAAACCGTTCTATTATGACAATGCTGCCTCTATTTTGGAGCAACGAATTATTCGGATGATGGTGCACCTTGGGATGCTTAAATTAGGGGAGACTACTGCTGGTCTCACTGTGATGATGACGCCGTGGGGGATGGAGATAGCCGTGCCTAAACATCTATAGTAGTATGAAGGCATACAAGAAAATGCTTATGGGGATTACATACGTAGATGAGGACTTCGCTTTGGTTGTTGATAGGAACATTAGATGAAGTATTGATCAGAATGGGTAAATATGTAGAACGTAGACAGGATTGTTGAATATGATTTAGTAGGTGCCGTCACTTTTGAAACCGAAAACAAAATCATCTTGATGGATATCAAAATATTAAAGCAATAAGGATCTCTTAAACAGCGGAGGTGTATCGAATGGACAAAATGAAGGCTACGTACGAAGTGATGCTAGGACTTGCGGCAGAAATGGTGTGGGATGAAGCGCTGCGAAAGCGTCGCTCCGACATCTTGCACCGTGAGATTGACACGGCGCTGGCTACAGGAGATAAATTGGCTTTTCGAAATCTTACAGAAGAACTTAAAAGTTTGGCATAAAGAAATGCGCTTAGCGCATTTCTTTTTTTATTAAATAGGTACCTGTTCAACTCACTTTCTGTATCAATTAGAGGTGAAGGAAGACGGGTGAAAATCTAAATCTAGACGTTTGTCCTCCTCTTTCAATATAATGGGATTTGTAACATCGGGCAAATTTGTGAAAAGTGGACGCGAAGAAGCATCGTAAATAGGGAGATGACATTAATGAAATTCAGTGATTTTGAAGTTGAACAGTGGGAAGAAAATCGAAAGTTCTATGATACATGTCTCATACCTTTTACAGGATTAAGTGGATCCGAGAGTCCTCCTGAGACGGTTCAAGCATTAGAAAGATTACGTGATTTTATGGATTTGGTGGAAATACCGTTTAAGGGACGGATTGTAACTTACCCGGCGATTCAGTATGGAGGGGAAGGATATATCGATCTAATTAATGAGGTTTGCCGAAAAGTCAAATCCAGTGGTTTCCAGTATGCCGTGGTGTTAACAGCAGATATAGCACTTCTGGAACAAGAAATTTTTGAAAGCGATTTAGTACTCTCTCTGCCTATCATTGAGGGCTCTCTGGAAGGTAAGATTAATAGTGATATTGGTATGAAAATTCAAAAGATGTGGGGACGGTGAGTCTCTTTTAAATGTGACAGAAAATCAACAATTGTAAGTAAAAATCACTTTTTGGCCTGTCACAAATTAGACAATATTCTTGACGGGTTTTAGTGCCTAAGCTATTATTAGGTTGAATCGAAATGGTATGTGATGTATTTCATTGAAAAGATTTGAAAACGGATTATTTATAGTAAGGCATCTCTGATCGGACACCTTAGATACTTTCTTATATCTTGAGAAGGGGGTTATATAACAGTATGAGCAGCCATAATGATCAACAGGATATTTGGCCTGAACAACCACCCAGCCGTAAAGAGATGTCGCGCAGGCAATTTTTGACCTACACGCTAGGTGGCGCTACTGCTTTTATGGGGGCAGGTACAATTCTCCCAATGGTCCGTTTTGTCGTGGACCCAATATTACATAAGAAGGGTGCAGGTGATTTTATAAAGGTTGCTGAAATTAGCAAAATCACCGAAGAGCCCCAAGAGTTTACGTTTGAATTGAAACAGAAAGACGGATGGTACGACAGCACAGCGACGCTGACTGCGTGGATCCGTAAAGACGCAAAGGGTGATATTTATGCGCTTTCACCCATTTGTAAACATTTAGGATGTACGGTTGGGTGGAACAATGATAAGGCACATCCGGACGAGTATCACTGTCCTTGCCACGGTGCGCGTTATACCAAACTCGGCAAAAATCTCGAAGTAGCTCCAAAACCGCTTGACCAGTATAAAACGAAATTTGATAACGGGTGGGTTCTTTTGGGTGATATTGTGCCTAATACAGTAGCTAGTGAGGAGGCGTAGGTTCTAATGTTTAAAAATGTCTATAACTGGATTGACGAACGTTTGGATGTTACGCCAATTTGGAGAGACGTGGCCGACCACGAGGTTCCTGAGCATGTTAACCCGGCCCATCACTTCTCTGCGTTTGTGTATTGTTTTGGCGGACTGACCTTTTTTATTACAGTGATTCAGATCTTATCGGGTATGTTCTTAACGATGTATTATGTTCCAGATATTATCAATGCTTATGCAAGTGTTGAGTATTTACAATCTAGTGTTGCCTTTGGACAAATTGTTCGCGGAATGCATCACTGGGGTGCCAGTCTTGTCATTGTTATGATGTTCCTTCATACGATGCGCGTCTTCTTTACAGGCTCTTATAAAGCTCCGCGTGAGATGAACTGGGTAGTTGGAATGCTCATCTTCTTCGTAATGTTGGGTCTCGGTTTAACGGGTTACTTATTGCCTTGGGACAATAAAGCTTACTTCGCGACTAAGGTAACACTCGAAATTGCTAACTCTGTTCCAGTGATGGGACCCGTATTGAAAGAACTTATGCAAGGCGGTACGATTGTTGGTGCAGAAACGTTGACTCGGTTCTTCGCACTTCATGTTTTCTTCCTCCCAGCGGTGCTTCTTAGTCTGCTCGTAGGACACTTTATTATGATCCGCAGACAAGGGATTTCTGGACCGTTGTAAGTTAATCTGAGAGAGGAGGAATACGGATGGCACATGGAAACAATTCTAAGGAAAAGGTTGTATATGTCGGTGATACCAGAGTTCGTAAAGGCAATGGATTTATCACACCTCCAGACTATTCAGCCTATCCTGGTAAATCGGAAGCCTTCATCCCTAACTTTCTACTGAAAGAATGGATGGTTGGCGTCGTTGTACTTGTAGGAATATTAGTGCTTACTATTTCAGAGCCAGCGCCGCTAGGGTTTCCAGCGAATGCGAGTGCTACGGTTATCCCAATTCCTGACTGGTATTTCTTGTTTCTCTATCAGTATTTGAAGCTTCCTTATGCTTCAGGTGATTATATCGTTCTGGGTACATTAGGTGTAACCGGTGTAGCTTTTGGTTCACTTCTTTTAGCACCATTTCTTGACACGGGCAGAGAACGTCGCTTCTATCGTAGACCGATCGCTTCATCTTTGATGTTCTTATCGCTAGCGGCGATTGTGTACTTAACAAATACCGCTTGGACGGAATACAAACATGAAATGGCTGAAACTGGTCAAATTCCTGAAGATGTTCAACGGGAAGAGAAGGCGGCAGAGAATAGGGCGAAGGGGCTTCCAACCTCGAGTGCAGTTAAGGCAAAGGAAGTAGCGATTGTAGATAAGGATGATCCGGCTATGGGGCTGTTTAAGCAAGCTACTTGCATCTCTTGTCATGCGGCGGATTTGAAAGGGGCAGGCGGGCCTTCACTTCGCGGCGTTGGGGACACCCATGATAAAGAAGCAATCCTTACTATTATAAAAGAGGGTCAAGGACAGATGCCGAAGATGTATGATATTGCTCTGGGAGCGGGGCTTTCGGATCAAGACATTGATGCCTTGGCAGACTGGCTTGCCAAACAAAAAAGCGAACAGTAAAATAAAAATAACGCAAAACCTGATCGAAACTGCGGTCAGGTTTTTGTATGTCTAAATGTAAAGTTGCCACTACTTGGGAGGTTAATGATCTGTATGTCCGTTCTTGATAAACTGTTTAAGCACCGAGGAATCATTTGGTTGTTATTTATTGTGAATCTTCTCGGTACCATTTATGGCTACATATGGTATGGCAATCAATTGGAGTTCACGGCGGCTAACTTTCCGCTTTGGCTGCTCCCGTTTGTTCCAGATAGTCCAACCGCAAGCTTGTTCTTTACCTTGGCGCTGTTGCTAATGCTCTTTCCTCCAAAAAGCTATACGGGAAACAATGTAAGGGAGCTTATAGAGGCGTTAGCGGTTGTGACGTCTGTGAAGTATGGGATTTGGGCAGTAAGTATGATTTTTGCTGGAGGTTATCAAGGAGATATTCTAGTTTGGAAAGACTGGATGCTGGTGATCTCTCATTTGGGGATGGCGGTAGAAGCCTTGATCTATGCACGATTCTTTTCTTTCCGCAAAATGATTCCGCTAGCGCTGTTCTGGACCCTTGCTAACGATATGCTGGACTATTCCTATGGAATATACCCATGGTTACCTTCTGTACTGAATGATGATGTCACACAGGTGCAATATTTCACGATGGCGCTAACGGTGTTTAGTGTAATTGTTGCTTGGTTGTTTAGTAGTAGACAAAGATCAGTAGACTCTATCTATCAGTTTAAGAACAGGTTCTAGTAAGCAGTTCTAACCCTTGTCCGCCTGCCATACATTTAGAATTATAAGAAGTATAAGTTTTATCCTATACTTTATCCTTATAATTTTACGAGAAACGAATATCGTCTAATAAAGACGACAACGTCGTTTCTTCTTAGGTAGGAGGGGGATGTCTCATGCTCCGAGGGAGATATTATGTGTTGGTTATTCTAGTGTTTTGTTGGTTATTGACCAGCATGAATGTTGAAAAAGCTTCAGCAGCGCAAGGGAATGCTGGTGAAGGTTCTGGCAAGGTTTCGAAGCAAAGCGCCGACGTTAGTTCGGGCGACGGTTTGACAGTGATGAGTGGAAAGACTGGAGCACAGCAGCTAGAACAAGCCGCTGAGGCATTGTATGGGTATGTCTTGGAAGGGGATGTGATGAAGGTCCGACAAGAGACCGAAGAGATCTCTAGGATCATAGTGTCCTCTTCTTTTGAAGGAATGACCTCTGTAGAGGGCATTAATGCGTTGTCAGGGGTCATTATGGACCTGAAGGCTGCTGTGGCAAGTGCAAAAGTATCTCAGCAGCAATTGGAGGCTACAGCTACCAGGTTACGATTAGCTGCCAACAGTCTGAATCAACCCGGACAACCCATTTGGCTTCAGTATTATAAGCTAATTCGCGAGGATTTAAATGCGATGGAGCAAAGTGGTGCTACAAATGATCTGGCGGGATGGAAAACGGCTGTAGAGAGGCTACAGGGCAGGTATGAAAATATCCGGCCAGCGGTGATCGTCTCTCGGAAACCTGAAGTTGTAAATACATTTGATTCTTGGCTCTCATATGCCGCAGGCATTCCTTCTTCCTCACAAAAAATCGAACGGGCCCGGTTACTTGAAATTGTGTCTTATGGTCAGGATACTGTGCGGGTAATGTTCGGAAAAGAGAAGGATGAGCCAGCTTTGTCAGTACCCCTGGCCTCACAAGAATTTGGGATTTGGGGAGGACTAGCCGCAGGGTTTATTATCGCTGTATTAGCTTATGCGGGTTATCGTAAGTACCGTGGAGAGAATCAGAACTTCAAACCAATTTAGTGGAATGGTTATATAAATAAGTAAAAGGAGCGGGGAAGAATCCCCCGCTCCTTTTTTAACGAATCAAAACTTATATATTTGGGGCCCCCGCAAAGTACCTGAGTACGTATCGAAGCAAGGCCCCACTTTGTGGGGATATTTTATGTTTCTCTGAATCCCTCGCCTTGTACGTCGTGCACATCGCTAATAATTACGAACGCGTGCGGATCAATCGATTTGACCAGTAAACTAAGACGGCGAATTTCCTGCCTTGAAACTACACAGTACACCATATGTTTGGCTTGCTTAGAATACGCACCGATTGCAGGGATGAGTGTTACACCTCGTTCTAGTTCAGCAGTTATTAGATCAGCAATTTGGGGTGCCTCATCACTAATGATTGTAAATGCTTTGGCGGCATACGCGCCTTCCTGGATAAAATCGATGACACGCGATGCGATGAACACTGCAACGAGTGTGTATAGAATTTTTTCTTTGGGAATATAGAAGATGGAAGAGCCGATAATGAAAATGTCGATGGCCAGAATAATCTGCCCCATACTCCAGCCGAAATTCCGTCCCAGAATTCTTGCCACAATGTCTACGCCACCTGTTGTGCCACCAAAACGGAACACAATCCCAAGCCCGGTTCCAAGTGTTACCCCTGCGTATAGAGCAGCAAGAATAAAGTCATGTTCGGTACTGAAAGGGACAATCCATCCAGCAGAGATCAATCTTTCGAAGATCCACAAGAAAAGGGACAAAGATCCGATTCCTACCCCTGTGTATACAATTTGGCGGCCGCCTAGGACTTTCCAACCGAGCAGAAACAATGGGAGATTGATTAGCAGTGTTGTTAAAAAGATTGGAATGTCAAAGGCATAATTAAGCAGCAGTGTGATTCCCGTTACGCCGCCTTCCATTAGTTGACTGGGAATGATGAAATACAGTAGTCCGAATGCATATACTGCGGTTCCGAGCATGATAGGGGCAACTGTTTTGCTGATTGAAATTACCTTGTTTGAATTCATGGAATCCCTCGTTAGGCCTTGTTAAGGCAGTTTTTCTTTTCCTATAATAAGTATACCTTTTCTTGCAGGTGTTAAAATATTCAAAAAAGATTTGTCTTCAAAACGTCTTTACGATAACATAGGGGCAAACAGAAGGCAAGATATACAGAGGGGGCAAAGATACATTTTATGGATAAAAGTCTTGGTGACATTCAGCGTGAAGTAGACGCTTATATATCGCAATTTAAAGAAGGATACTTCAGTCCGCTGTCTATGTTAGCCCGCATGTCCGAAGAAGTCGGAGAATTGGCGCGGGAAGTCAATCATGAATTCGGTGAGAAGCCGAAGAAATCTGATGAAGCAGAGAATTCTATAGAGCTTGAACTGGGAGATATTTTGTTTATTACTGTTTGTTTTGCAAATTCTCTTGGGATTGATCTGACTGAAGCACATAATAAGGTCATGCATAAGTTTAATACCCGAGACGCTGGTCGTTGGACACCAAAAGACACCGATTAGGCCTCTATAACATATGCTGTACCAAACGAACGGGATTTAGCCGTGAGGATGGTGAGGATATGGATCAAAGGGATTATGTAAGAGAAGCCTATCGCTCTATATTGCGTAGTGACTTTGCAGAAGCTATTGTATGCTTTGAAGCCGCGATTGCAGCAAGTCCGGCTGATGCTGAAGTCAGATATCGTTGTTCCATAACGTATGCCCGCAGTGGTATGCTAGATAAAGCTTTAGTTCATGCTCAGGCGGCTATGAAGTTAGATGGCAGCAAACCTGAGTATAGTCTACATCTACAGCATCTTCAAGCTATGATGCATGTACAGGAAGCTAAACGGTTGATAGAAGATGAAGATAACAAAACTCGTAACCCGTATCATCCGATTACGCTACTCAAAGAGGCCATCACCCTTGATCCATTATATGGGGATGCTTATGTATGGCTTGCCATCGCACATAGTCGGGTGAATGAACATATGCAGGCTATGGCCGCCTTGAAAGAAGTGATTTCTTTACATCCGGATGATTCTGGCTTGCGAGAATTGATGGTAGACCTTCAGAAATCCATACAATCGTATATGCAGTAACTATATAACTAGTGAAAGCGAGGATGAAAAGATATGAGCAACAAGATCAGAGTTATCGTATCCGGAGCAGGCGGGAGAATGGGTAAAGAGGTTGTTAAACTTGTGCTGCAGGACGAAGAGTTGGAGCTAGCGGCTGCGGTAGATCGTTCAACGATGGATATAGATGCAGGCCGTCTAGTAGGTCTCGAAGACTCAGGAGTTATTGTAACTTCAGATCTTGAGGCTGCCCTCGCGGGAAGCAACGGAGATGTTGTGGTCGATTTCACTACACCACAATCCGCGTATATGAATACAGTGCTAGCCATTAAATATGGAGTGCGTCCGGTTATCGGTACAACCGGATTCACACCGGAGCAAATTGTGGAACTGGACAAGCAGTGTCAAGACCAGGGGATAGGTGGACTTATTGCTCCAAACTTCTCCATAGGGGCTATTTTGTTGATGAGATTTGCGGCTCAAGCTTCAAAATACTTTCCACATCTGGAGATTATCGAGTATCATGGTGACCAAAAACTGGATGCTCCATCCGGAACTGCAGTCAAAACAGCAGAGATGATTTCAGAAGTACGGGAAGAGCTTCGTCAAGGAAACCCTAAAGAAGAAGAAACGATTGAGGGTGCGCGCGGGGGTTACTATAATGGATTCCGGATACATAGTGTCCGTCTTCCTGGTGTGTTTGCCCAAGAAGAAGTGATTTTTGGTGGGTTCGGACAATCCTTAAAAATCCGGCATGATTCTTATGAGCGAGCAGGCTATATGCCAGGCGTTAAGATGGGTATTCAAAAGGTAATGGGATACACTGGCTTGATCTATGGATTTGAGCACTTTATAGAATAGACAGGGGAGAACACCATGTTAAAGATCGCATTTATTGCACATGATCGTAAAAAAGATGAAATCGTAAATTTTGTATTAGCCTATGAGCATGTATTTGTAGGTCATGAACTATTTTCTACGGGGACTACTGGCCAACGGATCATGGATGTGACTAGCTTGAAGATTCATCGCTATATGTCAGGACCATTGGGTGGAGATCAGCAAATTGGGGCAATGGTAGCCCAAGATGAATTGGATCTTATTATTTTCTTGCGCGACCCATTAATGGCACAGCCACATGAACCAGATATTACAGCTTTACTCCGTCTATGTGACGTATATGGTATCCCTGTAGCAACGAATATCGCAACAGCTGAGGTGCTTGTGAAGGCGATTGATCGCGGTGACTTTGCTTGGCGTGAACTCGTCCATAAATACAAACCAGGTGTTGATGAATGAAGCTGGACATTCTTGTATTTGGGGCTCATGCGGATGATGCGGAGATCGGAATGGCAGGTACGATTGCGAAGCATACCGCTGCAGGACTAAAAGTAGGTCTGTGCGATTTAACAGCTGCGGAAATGTCCTCGAACGGTACTGTAGAGCTACGCAAGGAAGAGGCACAGCAAGCTGCTGATCTGCTTGGCGTGTCTGTGCGGACGAATTTGGGTTTATCTGACAGAGGGCTGTTTATAACAGAAGAGCATGTGGCCGCTGTGACAGCCGAAATTCGCCGGTTTGCTCCTGCGATTGTTTTTGCTCCTTATTGGGAAGATCGTCATCCGGATCATATTGCGTGCAGTAAGCTAGTAGAAGAGGCTGTTTTTAATGCTAAACTACGTAAATATATGCCGGACAAGCCGGCAGTTCCGGCTCCACAGCTGTTTTTTTATTTTATAAATGATCTAGGACGTACGGATCTTATTGTAGATGTTACTAAACAATATGGGCTGAAGGAGCAGGCGTTGTCCTGCTATCGCTCCCAGTTCACCAAGCCGCTCGGTGCCGATGCTGTATCCACACCGCTAACGGAAGGTTATATTGAACGTGTTCGTTCCAGAGACATGTTGCTTGGACAGCGGAGACTTATTCCCTATGCGGAAGGATTTGCAACAAAAGTTCCCTATGCAGTAGATCTGTTTACTGCAGGGGATCAAACTATATAAGGTATAGAAGGGGACGGAATATGGATCGTTTGAAAATAGGCATCACTTGTTATCCGTCTCTTGGCGGCTCAGGCGTAGTAGCGACTGAATTAGGAAAACTCTTGGCCGAGAAGGGACATGAAGTTCATTTTATTACACACAGCATTCCGTTTCGGTTAGGGAAATTCCAAAAAAATATATTTTACCATGAGGTAGAGGTTAATGATTATTATGTATTTAAATATCCTCCTTATGATTTAGCACTTGCTACGAAGATGGCTCAGGTTGCCAAAATGCAGAATTTAGATCTGTTGCATGTTCATTACGCCGTTCCGCATGCTGTTTGTGCTTTCCTTGCTAAGCAGATGCTTGGTAATGATATAAAAGTTGTAACGACTTTGCATGGCACTGATATTACGGTACTTGGACAGGATGAATCGCTAAAAGATCTAATCCGTCTTGGAATTAATGAAAGTGATGCCGTAACAGCCGTATCGAAGGATCTCATTAGAGAAACACGAGAAGTGCTGGATATTACGCGCCAGATCGACCTCACTTATAACTTCGTTGATCATCGTGTCTATTATCCACGGGATGTATCGAATCTGCGAGAAGATTTTGCTTCTCCTGAGGAGAAGATCTTGATGCATATCAGTAATTTCCGCCCAGTTAAAAGGGTAAGCGATGTTGTCGATATCTTTGCTAAAGTGAATCGTGAAATCCCTTCACGTCTGTTGCTTGTTGGCGAAGGGCCAGATCTTCCTAAGATTCAAGCTAAGATCAGTGAAATGGGTCTGGATGATAAAGTCCGCTTCTTAGGAAGACAGGATGAGATTGCTCAAGTTATTTCGTTGGCTGATCTTCTTCTGTTACCTTCTGAGAAGGAAAGTTTTGGTCTGGTCGCCCTGGAAGCGATGGCCTGTGGTGTTCCGACTATAGGTTCTCAAACCGGAGGCATTCCGGAGCTCATAGAACATGGCAAGACAGGATTCATTGCTCCAATTGGTGATACAGAAACTATGGCGAAATATGCAATCAAACTCCTATCGGATGATCGCATGGTGGAGCAGTTCAGACAAGCTTGTCTGGAAACGGCCTGCAAAGATTTCTGTAAGGATTCGATTACAAGTCAGTATGAGGATATATATTACCGTGTGCTCGGGCGCAAGGTACCTAGACTGGATACAGTCAGGGGGTAAGGAGTTCGTAATGAAATGGAAAATGGCGCCATCTGCTATGGCTCTTGCGGCGGAAAATGTAATTTCTGAGCTAACCCAAAACGGCCATGAGGCTTTTTGGGTTGGAGGCTGCATTCGCGATGAGCTATTGGGTAGGCCAGTGCATGATATGGATATTACAACTTCAGCAGTGCCGGAGGAAGTGATAGCCATTTTCGCACGCAGTATTCCGACAGGACTAGCACATGGGACGGTTACTGTGCTTCAGGATGGGCATGGATTTGAGGTGACGACATACCGAACTGAAAGCGGCTATGTCGATCATCGTCGTCCGGACCATGTTGAATTTGTTAGTGATGTGAAGGAAGATCTTCGTCGTCGTGATTTTACGATTAACGCGATATGCTGCGGGCTGGACGGAGATTTGATTGATCCCTTCGGAGGCGAGAAGGATCTAGCTCTCCGTGTGATCCGCTGTGTGGGTGATGCTGAGGAACGGTTCGATGAGGATGCGCTTCGCATGCTTCGCTGCGTTCGTTTCGCATCGGTGTTAGATTTCTCCATCGCTAAGAATACGTGGAGGGGGCTACTGCGCCAGCGAGATAAGCTGGCGCATATTGCTGTGGAGCGTGTCCGCGCGGAGCTGGACCGCATCGTAGAGGGGCCGCATCCTCGGCGCGGCCTTGCTATGCTCGCGCGCTGCGAGCTGCTCGCGCGCGGCAAAGCCCCGTTCCCCTGGACCGGAACCGATCTGGCGGCTGCTGCCGCCTTAACGGCCGGGATAGGGGAACTGGAGAGCGCCCACCTGCGGTGGGCGCTTCTCCTCCATGCCCTGAAGCAGTCGGCCCAGGAGGCCGATGAGCTGCTGCGGGCATGGACGTTCTCTGGGACGACGCGTACCAGCGTCGTCCAGGTGCTGCGGGTCCGCGAAGCTTGGACCGCTGCCCTGGAGGCTGTGCCGCCGGGGGAACCGGGCGGCACAGATCTACTGCGGCGGCGCTGGATCGCCGCCGTGCTGACCTTCGGCGTGGAAGCCGCCGAAGGGTGGCTCTCGCTGCTGGCGATCCTGCCAGCAGCTGCCCTTCCCGCTGCGAACTCGCCAGCGGACACGGAAATCTCGCCCGCTGTCACTACGGCGCCTGCAAGAGAGTGGATCGCACAAATGCCATTGAAGAGTCTCTCGGAGCTTGCTGTTACAGGCAATGAGTTGGCGGAAGCGCTTGAGAAACGTCCAGGACCTTGGCTTGGCAATATGCTGAGTGCACTTCTGCAGGCGACTGCTTCGGGAGATCTTCTTAACAATAAACAAGAATTGCTGCTTGAAGCAAAAAGGATGGATGGACATGAGCTATGAAAAAGCGCTGTCGCTAAACGGGTTGAAGCAGGAAGCTTCTGATTCGAATTGGCTAGACAGAGTTCAGCTCCTGGAGTCTGTCGTATCTACTCAGGAGGAAGCCAAACGATTGGCGGAAAACGGTGCGCCAGAAGGAACAACCGTAATCGCTGAAGAACAGACCGGTGCTAGAGGACGAATGGGTAGAAAATGGTTTTCTCCTCGTGGCAAAGGCATTTGGATGAGTATTGTATTGCGTCCGAAGTTACCTTTGTTACAGACTCCTCAGTTAACACTGCTTGCTGGGGTTGCTGTCTGTAAGGCAATTCGCCGTGTAACCGGAGTAGACGCCGGGATTAAATGGCCAAATGATTTGCTTGCGGGCGGTCGAAAGATATGTGGAATTTTGCTCGAGTCTTCGCTAAGAGAAGGAGAGCTTCATTATTGTATCGCCGGGATTGGAATTTCTGCGAACTTGACTGAAGACGATTATCCTGATCATCTGAAGGAAGTAGCGACTTCTCTTCGGATTCAGCGGGGCGGTGTCCCTATTGACCGTTCGGAACTGGTAAGAGCTGTATTGAATGAGTTAGAGCTGCATTTCAATCTTTACATGGAACAAGGTTTTAAACCTATCAAAGAGCTGTGGGAGTCGATGTCAGTTACTTTGGGTCGCCAAATCGCTCTGAATAGCCCTCAGGGACGCTCTGAAAGTGTTGTGGTAGGTTTGGATGAGTTAGGTGGACTAATCCTTAAAAACAGCGCAGGAGAGATTTCTAGCGTATGCTCAGGTGAAATCGAGCTTTTATAAATCTTTTTTATATGACAGGGTGTCATCCCCTGTCATATTTTTTTCGTGTATTTCCGAGTCCTTTTTGTTATACTATGGGGCAGAGGCGGTATCGTTTTGCGAACTGTACTCTTGATCTGATGAACTTATAATGGTTTTATTATTGGAATCACCTTCATAACTGCGTTAGACGGTTACGTTGGATTCTGCTCTGAGCCGTAAGGACCGAGACAGAAGGGACGATCGCGAGTGACTCTTTTTTGCCCTTCGGACCTTTTTAGCAAATCGTTGCTAAAAGGTTTTTTTGTTGCGATTTTTACGGGGATGTAATTTCAAAAAGGAGGACGAAGAGAGAAATGGCAAACAAACAAGCACTTAATATTGTGAAAATGAAAAAAATGAAAGCAGATGGTGAGCGGTTAAGCATGCTGACTGCTTATGATTACCCATCGGCTCTACTTGCTGAAGAAGCCGGTATCGATCTTATTCTGGTGGGTGACTCGCTGGGAAATGTGGTACTTGGATATGATACAACTTTACCGGTTACGATTGACGATATGGTCTACCACACTCGTTCGGTAACTCGGGGCGCACAAAAAACATTCATTGTGGCAGATATGCCATTTATGACCTACCACGGAAGTATAGATGAAACCTTGCGGGGTGTGCGCAGACTGATGCAGGAAGGGCGGGCTCATGCCGTCAAAATGGAAGGCGGTCTCGAAATTTGTGAGACAGTTACTGCGGTTGTAGCTGCGGGAGTTCCTGTGCTGGGGCATATTGGACTTACACCACAATCGGTAAATATGATTGGCGGTTACCGCATTCAAGGTAAGGACGCCAAAGATGCAAAACGTCTGATGGATGAAGCTAAGGCCCTTGAAGCAGCAGGTGCTTTTGCAGTGGTACTGGAGCTGGTGACAGAAGAAGTAGCACAAGCAATTTCTGAGGCACTGAGCATTCCGACCATTGGGATTGGTGCAGGTCGTTATTGTGATGGACAGGTATTGGTTTTCCATGATTTGTTGCGTTATGCCTCACCCTACCGTGAGAAACGTTTTGTCAAAACCTACGCGGATGTGGGTAGCCTGATTCGTGAGGGTATCAGCCAATATGTGCAAGAAGTGAAGGATCGCTCGTACCCAGATGAAGGTCATGTTTTTAAAGCAGATGAAACCGTTCTGGAATCTTTATACGGCGGTGCCGGAAAGGATGGGGAATAAGATGAGAGTCGTCAGAAGCATTAAGCAACTTCGCGAAGCTTTGGAATATATGAGACAAGGTGGGCATACCCCGATTGGGTTTGTTCCAACCATGGGATACCTGCATGAAGGACATGCCAGTCTGCTTCGGCGGGCAGGAGAAATGAGCAACACGGTCGTTATGAGCATATTTGTGAACCCGCTGCAGTTCGGACCGAATGAGGATTATGATTCCTATCCGCGCGATGAAGAGCGTGATTTGGAGCTTGCGGAACGCGAAGGTGTCGATATTGTATTTATCCCCAGTGTGGAAG
Organism: Paenibacillus sp. NPDC058367; assembly: GCF_042723305.1. NCBI lineage: Bacteria > Bacillati > Bacillota > Bacilli > Caryophanales > Paenibacillaceae > Paenibacillus > Paenibacillus sp. NPDC058367. The sequence goes on along the minus strand of NZ_JBHXIZ010000003.1, from coordinate 129,070 downwards.
AAATGTATCCGCAGCCTACCCGGACTACTGTCTCGGTATCAGAGCTTACCACTCGACTTTGTGGGGCTTCGCGTCCAGGGCATTTTAATGGCGTAACAACAGTTGTTAATAAACTATTCAATATCGTGCAGCCAGATTATGCTTTCTTCGGGCTAAAGGATGCTCAGCAAGTAGCTGTGCTCCGCAGAATGGTATCTGATTTGAATATGAATGTTGAAATTGTACCTTGCCCTATCGTTCGTGAAGGAGATGGACTTGCACTTAGCTCGCGTAACGTATTCTTATCTCCAGAGGAACGTTCTCAAGCTCTAGTGTTATCTCGTTCCTTGCGTGAAGCACGTCAGTCTATTGAAGAAGGAAAAGTAACAACCGTTGCTGAAGTGCGGGAATTGTTGATCTCGGTTATTTCCAGCTCTCCTTTGGCGGTCATTGATTATGCGGAAATACTGACTTTCCCTAATCTGGAAGGCTTAGAGAACGAAGTGTTATTAACGGATGTAAATGGGGAAATTATTATAGCGCTTGCCGTGAAGTTTGGCAGAACGCGATTAATTGACAATAATGTATTTATTCCAAAGGAGGTTGCCGCTCTTGTTTAGACATATGATGAAATCCAAAATTCACCGTGCGACGGTGACAGAAGCGAATTTGAATTATGTGGGAAGTATTACCATTGATGAGAACTTAATGGAAGCGGCAGATATTCTTGAGAATGAAAAAGTGCAGATCGTGGACAACAATAATGGTTCACGGTTAGAAACTTATGTTATTCCAGGGCCTCGCGGCAGTGGTGTGATCTGCCTAAATGGTGCAGCTGCACGTCTTGTTCAACCGGGAGATACAGTAATTATTATTTCGTATGCGATGTTGTCTTCGGAAGAACTGGAGTCGCATAAGCCAACGGTGGTATTCGTGGATGAGAACAACAGACCAGTGAAGCTGGCTGATCATGAATTGCATGCTACAATCGCTTAAATTATGGACTTACGCCATGTAATGAATGGCAGGGATGAAAGACCCCGTTCTCGCAGAAAATGAAGTCAGGCAAGCTGAACTGATTTCATCTTCAGTAAGGGGGGATAGCCCATGTTTCAACATTTGTTTGCTGAAATGAACAAGGTGCTTCAGGAGATCGTTACAGATTACCCTACAGCGGAGGGTGCCCGCCGGAATGAGCTTTTATGCAATTATAATATGCTGCATCGACTTAGTGATAAAGTGATGGATGAATGGCTGGCCTTTGCAGAGAAGCTAAGTCACTTTCGTGAAAGTGTAGATTTTACGACTGTGGTTGAAGAGGAAGTGCCAGAACAGGAAGCACCCGAGCTGTGCATGGATACTTTTGTTAGAGGTCAGGGGTATTATAAGCTGCTGATGTATGGAAAATGTATTGAACAGTTTAAGGAAGTTATTGTGCAATATCCGGATAGCTTGGCTGCTCGATTATATTTAGCCATCTCTTACCTGCAGGAAGGGGAGGGGGAAGCTGCTTGGAATCATCTGAACCATATGCTCGGTTTGATACGGGAAACCAAGCTGAAGGCAATGGTTTATAACGCTTTAGGTTGCATCAGGGCCTCTCAAGAACGGTTCAATGAAGCGCAGGAGCTGTTTGGCCTTTCTTTGCAGCTTGACCCGGCACTTCCTGAACCAACCGTTAATTTGGAGGTTTGCCGCCGCCGTGGAGGTAAGCTTCATTTCGGAAATCAGCTTGTTTCATTATTGTAAATTATTACGTTTACGGTTTATTATTCCGCATTTTCATTCAAGCGATGCATCCCCTGAACCAGTGGTGTGCATCGCCTTTTTTCGCAACTTCTGTTATGCTGATTAAGAGTCTCAATTGAAAGGGAATAGAATTATAATGAAATTTGCCGTGCTTGATTTTGAAACAACGGGAACCCAATCCGTGGGTGAAATTATCCAGGTTGGCCTTGCAATTATAGAAGAAGACCGGTCCATCTCCCGGGTATATGGTTCCTACGTCAAGCCCGGAACGCCGATACCTCCTTTTATAACTGGTCTAACGGGGATTACCGATGATGATGTAAAGGATGCACCTGAGCTGGATGAGATGATGATGGAGCTTGTCCCACTCTTGGATGATGTTGTGCTTGTAGGGCATAATGTCGCATTTGACTTCCATTTTTTGCAAAATGCTTTAGACCGATGTGGGTATTTACCATTTCAAGGGCGGATTTTAGATACGATTGATTTTCTGAAAATCTGCTTTCCTTCCCTCACATCCTATCAACTAGGATCAGTTAGTGCACATTTTGGAGTGACGCACGATCGTCCGCATCAGGCAGACAGTGATGCACTCGCAACTGCTCTTGTATTGCTGAAATGTCTGGAGGAGCTCTACGATTTGCCTCTGCTGACGATTCAGAGACTCTGTGAGCTGTTTACGGAAGAGGATAGTGATCTGGGTTGGTATTTTGATGGTCTGCTGCGTGAACGGGAAGCGGAGACGCTTCAGCCCGAAGGTGATCTGACTTTCTATCGTCAATTAGCGCTTGCTGTAGGAGACTGGAACGAATTAGCTCCACCTCGAGACGAGCATGCTGAGAATCCACTACACAATTTATCTTTTACAGATTATATGGATGAAGTAACGAAACGACTTAAGGAAACTTTGCCACAGTATGAAAGCCGAGAAGCTCAGGATATTATGATCAATGAGGTGATGACGGCACTTGCCGAAGACAAGCATCTATTGATCGAAGCAGGGACAGGAACCGGTAAATCCCTTGGTTATTTATTGCCTGCCATATACCAAAGCGTACGCACTAATGAAAAAGTCATGGTCAGCACTCATACTATTAATCTGCAGGATCAATTGCGTGAGCGTGATATTCCTTTGTTAACGCAGGTAGTTCCTTTTCCATTTAAAGCTGCAATTTTTAAGGGCAGAGGGCATTATTTGTGTCTTCGTAAGTTCGAACATAAAATTAATAAAAAAGACTTTATAAGTCCGAGGGAAGATGCGCTTACTGCGGCTCAGATGATCGTTTGGCTGACACAAAGTGAATCAGGAGATGACGAAGAGCTTAATCTAAGTGGACGTGGCGGAGATTTTTGGGAGACGGTGGCAAGCGATACCGATTCTTGTCTGGGTCGCTCGTGTCCTTGGTTCCGTAAGTGTTATTATCATCGGGCTAAGCATGAAGCTGGTATTGCAGACGTGGTCATTACGAACCACTCTAAGCTTTTCGCAGATGTTAAGGCTGGGCATCAACTACTTCCGGCTTATGAACATCTTGTAATAGATGAAGCCCATCATCTGGAGGACGTGGCTGGCAAGCATTTAGGCATGCATATGAAGCATTTCACGGTGGCACATACACTATCGCGTCTTTATAAGGATAGTCGAAATGGCCAACTTCCTACACTTCGCCAAATGCTTCAGTCATCAGGCAGTGAGGAAGCTTCTGAATGGAGCGGAGTGATCGATAGAATCTATCCGGACCTTCTTACCGTAAAAGAAACCTGGGATCTGCTTAGTGATAAACTATTCAGCCTCTTGCCGGAACGCAGCGATGCAGCGGCGGGAGAAGCCGGCCAGTTAGTCATGCGGCTACTTCCTACCCGTAAACCGAAAGATTGGGATGAATTGGTTGCTTTAGAGAATACTATGAATCTGACATTAAGCGAAATTATCCGTAAAGGTGATAAAATGCTTAATGAGATGCGAGATCAAGAAGGTCAATCTTCCTCAGATAGCCTAGTTACCGATATTAGCGGCTTATTTAAGGATTTAGCTTCTATACGTGAGCAAGTACGGTTTTTTATGGGATTAAATGATGAGAATGTAGTATATTGGCTGGAGGCGAATGGAAATTATCGCAGTAAATCGCTACAGCTGTATGCCGTTCCTGTTGATGTTAGTACTCAGCTTAAGGAGCTGTTTTTCGACAAGAAGAAAAGTATCGTACTAACTTCGGCGACACTCTCTGTGGATAAATCTTTCCAGTTTATGATTGATAATCTCGGACTTAATGAAGCTGCGGAAGAGGGGCGTCTGATGACATCACTCCTGCCTTCTCCCTTTAAGTATCGGGAGCAGGCGCTGTTAGTTATTCCGCGGGATTTCCCAAGTGTGAAGGGGAGTGTAGGCGATGCCCGATTTGTCGATACACTCGTACAGTCACTAGCAGAAGCAGCTATTACAACACGTGGGCGGATGCTTGTCCTGTTTACTTCTTACAAGATGCTACGCCAGGTTTACGATCCTCTGAAAGAGGCTCTAGCCTCACAAGAGATCACGGTGTTAGGTCAAGGCGTGGAGGGGGGCAGTCGTAGCAAGCTGATCCGCCGTTTTCAGGACAGTGCAGCTTCTGTACTGTTAGGAACAAGCAGCTTTTGGGAGGGTGTAGATATTCCAGGTGAAGCATTAACATGCTTGGCCATCGTGAGACTCCCATTTCAACCGCCAAACCACCCCCTAGCGGAAGCGAAGTCTGAGTTATTACAAGCCCAGAAAAAGAATCCGTTCATGAAGTTGTCTGTTCCTCAGGCGGTTATTCGCTTCAAGCAAGGATTTGGGAGGCTGGTACGGACAGCGCAAGATCGGGGTATTGTTATTGTGTATGACACAAGGGTGATCGAATCTCACTATGGGAAGTATTTCCTCTATTCGTTGCCTGGCCCGAAAATGGAGCATATGCTTACGGATCAAATGGTTCCTCGTATAGCGGAGTGGTTGGAAGACGGAGGCGTTTCTTGAAAAGAACGTCATCGATCTTATTAATCTCTCTACAAGGAAGGGCGGTATAAGAATACCGCTCTTCCTTGAGACGAGGTGCAGATATTTCGATAGGATTTGAACAGAATATCACTTAAATTAGGAGGTAAATTATGAAATCGGATAAAATATCAGAAGCCGTTGTTCGCAGACTTCCTGTGTACTTGCGTTTCTTGAATGATCTCCAGAAACGTGAAATATTAACCGTTTCCTCACAAGAACTAGGACAAAAACTTGATTTGAATCCTGCTCAAATTCGTAAAGATTTAGCTTATTTTGGAGACTTTGGTAGAAAAGGTATCGGGTATGACGTAACTTATCTTATTGAAAAAATCCGTCATATTCTGAAGCTGGATCAACAATTGAATGTGGCTTTAGTAGGTGCCGGTAACCTTGGACATGCATTATCTAATTACAATGCTTATCTGAAAGATACTATGAAGATTACCGCTATATTTGACTCCTATGCACCTAAGGTAGGGCGGAAAATCAACTCTCTTACCGTTCAACCGATGGAGGAGCTTGGACAGACGGTTCGTGAGCAAGGTATTCGAATTGGGATCATTACTGTGCCTGATTCAGAAGCGCAGAATGTAGCAGATATTCTCATTGAGTCTGGCATTGAGGCGATTTTGAATTTTGCACCAGTGATTCTAAAAACACCATCGAATATCCGGGTTCATGCTGCCGATTTTACAACGGATTTGCAAAGCCTTGCTTATTATTTGAAAGACGGAAAGGAAGAAACCGGAAATGAAGAGCAGTAAAACGATTATTAAGGGCGGGCGTTTTCTTATTCCGGGAACGGATGAGCCGGTTCTGAATGGATATATGACTATTGAAGATGATTTGATCACTTACATAGGAAAAGAAGAGCCTTTAATGGAAGATGATGTGCAAGTTGTTGATGGCAGTCGTCTGCTGTTTATGCCAGGTCTGGTAAACACACATGGCCATGCGGCAATGTCATTGCTTCGTGGTTATGGAGATGATTTAGCACTTCAGGTGTGGCTTCAAGAGAAGATGTGGCCGATGGAAGCGAAATTCACTGGAGAAGATGTATACTGGGGAACCTCCTTGTCGGTACTGGAAATGCTAAAAGGTGGTACTACAACCTTCTTGGATATGTATGATCATATGGATCGAGTAGCAGAGGTAGTCGAATTATCAGGCATTCGTTCTGTACTGATGAGAGGCGTAATCGGATTATGCCCAGAGGAAGTACAAAATCACAAGCTTGCGGAAGCGATTTCTTTTGCACGAAATTGGCATGGTAAGGCTGATGGTAGAATTACGACGATGATCTCGCCACACGCCCCATATACTTGCCCACCGGACTTCTTTGTTAAGTTTGTTCAAGCGGCACATGATTTGGATTTACCGATGCATACCCATATGTCCGAGACCAAACGCGAAGTGGAGCAGAATGTGGTGGATTACGGACTTCGGCCTGTAGCGCATTTAGAGAAGCTTGGAATGTTCACACGTCCGTCTATTGTTGCACATGGCGTTCATTTGAATGATGAAGAGATCGAGATACTGGCTCGTCATGATGTAGGCGTGTCTCATAACCCAGGAAGTAATCTGAAACTGGCTAGTGGAGTGGCTCGGGTTACGGATCTTCTAAAGGCTGGTGTGAAGGTATCACTGGGTACAGATGGTGCGGCAAGCAATAATAACCTGGATATGTTTGAAGAGATGCGTCTTGCAGCCCTCATCCATAAAGGTGTAAGTGGTGATCCGACGGCTGTTCCAGCTCCGGAAGCGCTGCGTATAGCTACAGAGTATGGCGCAAAGTCTATCTTTTTAAATGATGTGGGTAGACTCGCTGTTGGCATGAAAGCGGACTTTATCGCGATTGATATAGACCAGCCGCATTTGCTACCACACACAGATCTGTTGTCTCATGCTGTATACTCTGCCAGTGCCAAGGATGTTGAGCATGTATGGGTGAATGGTAAACAGGTTGTAAAACATGGAGAATGTGTAACGCTAGATGAGGAAGCAATCCGTCGTAAGGCGCAAGAATCATTTGATGGACTGCTTAAACGGTAGTCTAAGATCATAACGAATAACTGAAAGGCTGTGACTTTCTGCGATTGCAAAGTTACAGCCTTTTGTGTTTCTGATAATTAGATCATTGAATTGGATATGAAACTTTGGATAAACACACAGGTGTGTTATATAATCAAAAAAGATATATTACTAGAAAGGGAGCTGTACCTTGAAGAAAAGGAAAAAATGGATCCTCCTGGGGTCAGTTCTGATTCTGCTCCTTCTGTTTGGACTTATCCAGTTCTATGCTTATATTATGAAAGATCAATGGAACGAGCGAGATATCGCTAAGGATGTCGCTAAAACCAGTGCTGGTCTGACAGAGGTAACCAAAGCGCAGAAATCCGTGTGGGATGAAAATGCGGTGTACTGGGTCTTAACAGGGAAGAATGAAGCCGGGACCGAGTTGATGGTTTGGGTACGTTTTACTGTAGACGGGAAGTTTGCTGAAGGAACCGACGCAGTATATGCTGAAGAACTAAGTAAAGGGACCTCTGAAGCGAAAATGCGTAGCCTTATAAAAGCCGATCTTCCGGACATCAGCATTGAGCGGTTGTTGCCAGGAGTATATAACGGGGAGTATGCTTGGCAGCTTTTTTATAAACAAAGCGGTCGATATTATTATCAATTTTATCGGTTCTCGGATGGGGCTCGAATGGGTGAAGGTTACAGTTTACCTAGCCGCTAAATTAAACAAAGGCATTATAAGAGAAACAAGCGGACCATTTATGGTTCGCTTGTTTTTTAAAATGACATATTATTTGATATACTATTAGTACACGAACTGTGATATACTATAAGAGTGGATTTATATATTGGGATTTAAAGATTCATACGAAAAAAGGTCTGTTATTTTAAGAGTAACAGCCCTTTTTTTGTCGAATTAAATCAATAAATTAAATAAAATGGAAAGAATTAAAAAATAAAATTTTAAATATCTTCACACTTTTTTTCAATATAGTATATACACCTGTGATATACTACTGTTTGTAATTAGAACAGTGTTAGTAGAACGTCAGGCTCTGGTGAGCTCTTAGCAGCTATGACTTTGGATCATTCTGTTTACATTTTTTCATCTTTGAGAGGAGGACGTTTCTTGAAATTACGTCTTGTACCTGTACTGATAACGTCTCTACTGTCGGCTATGCTATTATTCGGAGGATTCTTTTTATATCGTCAGTTTGCTTTACAGGAACCGCTCCAAAAGATTGTAACCGGATTTGAGGGAGTAAATACTTCACATATTAGTATTAACCGCGATGAGGTCACTTTGAAACTTGATTTGCAGCCGGGCACGAATTTACGTGATCTAGTATCGTATGTATCCAAAGAAGGAAAATCAGTGATTGAAGGACGTAAACTTAAACTCGATGTGGAGCAAAATTCAAGTGAACTATTGGATGATTACTGGGATAAAGCGATGTTCTCTGTAGCTGAAGCCATGGAGAGCCGTAAATATACGATTATACCTACAGAACTTGATAGATTGAAACAGCAAAATACGGAATTTAAAGATGTGATAGCATCTACTGATATCGACGACAACAATGTGTACGTAAGCTTGAGTAATGGAAAAGAAAGCAAATTTATTATTTTGCCGCGAAAACCTGCGACCTTGGGGGTATGGAATAATGCCTAAGTACCTTAAAGAAATTTTACTCGGATTTATTCCTGTACTGTTTATTTTCATGGCTTTTTTAGGTATTAATATATTCCCGATTGTTATAGCAGCTGGGATGCTCACTGCACTACTTATAATTGCTCATTTGCGTGGTGGGCTTACAGTGAACGCTGGTGCTGGAAAGAAACGCAAGAAGGAAGGACCTTCAAAGCTCACTTTTGAAGAAATAGGTGGGCAAGATAATGCGAAGCAAGAGCTTCGTGAGGCACTTGATTTTTTGATCCGGCATGAGGAGATCAGTAAATTTGGGATTCGCCCTTTGAAAGGGATTCTACTCACTGGCCCTCCAGGAACAGGTAAGACCCTTATGGCCAGAGCAGCTGCGCATTATACAAACTCTGTATTCGTGGCTGCATCAGGCAGTGAATTTGTAGAAATGTATGTAGGTGTCGGGGCCGGCCGGATCCGCGATTTGTTCAAGGATGCTCGTAACCGTGCTGTTAAGGAAAATAAACAGAGTGCCATTATTTTTATTGATGAAATTGACGTAATTGGCGGTAAACGTGAAGGCGGACAGCAGCGTGAATATGATCAGACCTTAAATCAGCTGTTGACTGAGATGGATGGTATTTATAATAACGAAACACCGCGTATTCTACTGGTAGCTGCAACAAACCGGAAAGAAATGCTTGATTCGGCATTGCTACGTCCTGGACGCTTCGACCGTCATATTCAAGTGGACATGCCTGACAAAAAGGGCCGCAAATCGATTCTGGAATTGCATGCGAAGAATAAACCTCTTCATCCAGATGTGAGTCTCGACAAAATTGCTGAAGAAGCCTATGGCTTTTCCGGTGCTCAGCTTGAAAGTGTCATGAATGAGGCTGCGATTTATATGATGCGTGAGGACTTGACGAAAGTTGAGCAGCGGCATCTGTCGATGGCGATTGACAAGGTAATGATGGGTGAAAAAACGGATAGAGAAACAAATCACGAAGAGAAAAAGAGAGTCGCCATTCATGAATTGGGACATGCCATCATGGCAGAGCTCCTTCGTCCCGGAAGCGTTAGTCAGGTTACGCTGACTCCGCGTGGGCAAGCCCTTGGTTATGTGCGACATAATCCTCAGCAAGAGCAGTATTTGTACACCAAAGATTATCTCGAAGATCAGATTATGATTGCACTTGGTGGAGCAGCTGCTGAAGAAATGTATTATGGTGGACGAAGCACAGGTTCACGCGGTGATTTCGATCAGGCGCTGAATATTGTGGAAACGATGATGAAGTCAGGTTTAACTTCGCTGGGTATTGCTAAGCTGGAAATGGTTACCACTGAAGAGCTTATGAAGGAAAATAGTAAGATATTGGATGAGCTGATGACGCGCACTCGTGAGCACCTTGAAAAGCAACGAAATGTATTTGATTACTCTCTTGACATTTTAATGAAGGAAGAAGTACTCTCTGGAGAGCAATTTCGATGTCAATTTCGTGACAGCGTCCTTTTACCAGCATAAATATTTATGCTGGTTATTTTTTTTTACTTTTCAGGCATGCTAAGATATCATTATATGTCGGGCTTTATAAATTTTTGCGACAGACAAGGTACAATACAAAAGTATAGATACCTGAAAGGATGGAGACTTTTTTATGAATTTCAAAAAAATAGGTGTCATCGGCGGTGGCACAATGGGACAAGGTATTGCTGAAATGTTAGCAGCCAAAGGCCTGGATGTATTACTAGTGGAGAAAACCGCGGAGAAACTGGACTACTCTTACGAAATGATCGAGACAAGTCTAGATAAGCAACTGGAGAAATGGGCGATCACTCAAGCTGAGAAGAAGCTGATTCTTAGCCGCATTCAAAAAGTGACACATTTCGCGGAGCTCAGCTCTTGTGACATGGTTATCGAAACCATTGTTGAGGATTTGGAAGAAAAGAAAAAGATTTTGAATCAATTGGATCAAGTATGCCCGAACCACATTATTCTTGCCAGCAATACATCAACACTTAGCTTGACTGAACTTGCAAGTTCTACGATGTATCCGGAACGCGTGATCGGAATGCATTTCATATATCCTGTAGCTAAAGTGGATCTTGTAGAAATCGTACGTGGTCTGAAAACTTCAGATGCTACTTTTGAAGATACAAAATCCTTTGTTGATGAGATTGTTGAGAAAAAAGGTGTAATGATTTATGAATCCCCAGGATTTGTAACATCACGCCTCATTTGCTTGTTTATCAATGAAGCTATGCATGTGCTACAAGAAGGCGTTGCCTCCGCACAGGATATTGACGATGCTATGCGTATTGGTTATCAATTCCAATATGGACCGCTTGAAATGGCTGACAGATTTGGCCTGGATTCGGTACTTGCGGCACTCGAAAATATGTTCCGTGAATACGGAGAGCTGAAATACCGTCCTTCTACAATTCTTAAGAAGATGGTACGTGCAGGACAACTGGGTATGAAATCAGGAGAAGGCTTCTTCAAGTACGACAAGGATGGTGACCGTGTATGAATATTTTAGTTATTAACTCAGGTAGTTCTTCTTTGAAATATCAGCTGTATAACATGACCGATGAATCGGTTTTGGCTAAGGGTTTGGTTGAACGTATTGGGATGGATTCCTCCATTCTGAATCATAAACCTACTGGCAAAGCGGAAGTGACAGAAGTAAGCGAAATTCTGGAACATAATACTGCGATCCGCAAAGTCCTTGCTTGTCTTACAGACAAAGAGCATGGTGTAATTGAATCTATTAAAGAAATTGATGCTGTAGGTCACCGCGTAGTGCATGGTGGAGAGTTCTTTAAATCCTCAGCACTTGTGGATGCTGACGCAAAAACGAAAATTCGTCAATTGTTTGACCTTGCACCACTGCATAACCCAGCAGCAATGATGGGGATTACGGCTTCTGAAGTAAATATGCCAGGTGTACCGCAGGTTGTTGTCTTCGATACTGCATTCCACCAAACCATGCCTGAAAAAGCTTATATGTACGCTATTCCTAGAGTATTGTACAATAAATATAAAGTTCGTCGTTATGGCGCACACGGTACATCACACGACTTCGTAAGCAAAGCTGCTGCGGAGTACTTGGAGCGTCCGCTGGAAGATCTGAAGATCATTACATGTCATATCGGTAACGGCGGTAGTGTAACTGCAGTTCAAGGTGGAGTGTCCGTGGATACTTCCATGGGTATGACCCCTCTGGAAGGTTTGATGATGGGTACTCGCAGTGGTGATCTTGACCCAGCAATTGTCCCTTATGTGATGAACAAGGAAGAATTGTCCGTAGGCGAAGTTAACTCCATGTTGAATAAACATAGTGGTCTCTTAGCAATTTCGGGCGTAAGCAGTGACATGCGCGATATTATTGATGGTATGGAAAAAGGTGAGCCTAATTCCACACTAGCTTTTGAAATGTATGAGTACCGCTTGCGCAAGTATATCGGTTCATATACGGCTGCCATGAACGGTGTAGATGCGATCGTATTTACTGCCGGTGTTGGTGAAAATGCTTCATTGCTTCGTGAGAAACTGCTAAATAACCTTACGTTCCTGGGTATTGAGTTGGATGCTGAAGCTAACAAAGTTCGTTCCGGCGATCCACGTCGTATCTCTACGGAAGATTCCAAGGTACAAGTGCTAGTAGTTCCGACAAACGAAGAACTTGTCATTGCACGTGATACACACCGTATTGTGCAAGGAATTAACGGCTAAATTAGAGGAGAGATTGAAGGCATGGCTAACAAGAGTGTAATTAAGAACGTGAATGAACATGTTGGAGAGAGTGTTGTTATCGGTTGTTGGGTAAACAACAAGCGCTCCAGTGGTAAAATTCAGTTCCTGCAGCTTCGCGATGGTACAGGTTATATTCAGGGAGTTGTAGTGAAATCAGAAGTGCCTGAAGAGGTATGGGATGCAGCTAAGAGCCTCACACAGGAAAGCTCTTTGTATGTGACCGGAATTATCCGCGAGGAACCTCGCAGTCAATCTGGTTTTGAAATGACTGTAACTGGAATTGAAGTCCTGCATCTTACAGAGAATTATCCAATTACTCCGAAAGAGCATGGCGTAGATTTCTTGATGGATCACCGTCACCTTTGGCTGCGTGCCTCGAAGCAGCGGGCTGTTCTGGTAATTCGTGCGGAAATTATTCGTGCAATCCAACAGTTCTTCAACGAGAGTGGATTTACAAAGGTGGATCCTCCGATTCTGACGCCAACGTCAGCAGAAGGAACTACTAACTTGTTCCACACGAAGTACTTCGATGAGGACGCCTATCTAACACAAAGCGGACAGTTGTATATGGAAGCTGCGGCAATGGCACTAGGCCGTGTATATTCCTTTGGACCAACTTTCCGTGCAGAGAAATCTAAGACTCGTCGCCACTTAATTGAGTTCTGGATGATCGAGCCAGAAATGGCCTTTACAGATCACGAAGAAAGCTTGAAGGTTCAGGAAGAGTTTATTAGCTTCGTAGTGCAATCTGTATTGAAGAATTGCCGTGCGGAGTTGGAAGCGGTAGGTCGCGATATTTCCAAGCTGGAGAATATCAAAGCACCATTCCCGCGCATTACTTATGACGATGCGATCAAGTTCTTGAACGATAAAGGCTTTGAAGATATTGCTTGGGGTGATGATTTCGGTGCACCTCATGAAACAGCAATCGCAGAAGCATACGATAAACCTGTATTTATTACTCATTATCCTGCTTCTTTCAAAGCGTTCTATATGAAGCCAGATCCAAACCGTCCGGAAGTCGTACTGTGTGCGGATATGATCGCTCCAGAAGGCTACGGAGAGATTATTGGTGGTTCACAGCGGATCGATGATCCTGCGCTCCTTGAAGAGCGTTACAAAGAGCATAATCTTTCGATGGACTCTTACAAATGGTACATGGATCTGCGTACTTACGGATCTGTACCTCACTCTGGTTTTGGACTTGGACTTGAGCGTACTGTAGCTTGGATCTGTGGCCTTGACCATGTACGTGAGACTATTCCATTCCCACGTACACTGTACCGTCTCTACCCATAAGTTCTTATATTTGAAGGGGGACGTTCATGGACGGCAAAGGATGGAGTACCTGGGGCGAAGGCGTCTCCTTCGGTCTGGAGAACGGAATGGCCGTCATACCTTACGCATTACTGAAGTATTACCGGAAGCTGAATTTAAGCGGAAGTGAAGCTATGCTGCTGATACATCTGCTTTCTTTCAGGCAGGTGGAAGGGATTGACTTCCCTTCTCTTGAGGAGCTTCAGGTTGTAACTGGCCGTAGCATATCTGTACTAGCAGGAGAGTTGCAGAAGCTTATGAAGGAAGGTTTTATTAGCATCGATGGAGACAACGATGAGCTAAGAGACATCCATTATGAACGCTACAATTTCTCAGGGTTATACGGAAAGCTTGGTGCTTATCTAGCGACAGTTGTACAAGAGCATGAGCAAGATAAGCACGTAGGTGGCTATGCAACGTCGGCACCGCGGGCTGCTTCTGGGGGTGGATTCGGCGGAAAGCCCCCCTCATCTCCTTCTCAACTTGGGGCTGAAGAGGAAAGCCGAAATCTGTTCAGTATTTTCGAAAAGGAATTCGGACGTCCGCTATCTCCAATGGAGTGTGAGACGATATCCAGTTGGGTGGATCAAGACCGGTATCCCGAGGAGCTGATTCTGTTAGCGCTGAAGGAATCTGTTTTTGCAGGAAAGGTTCATTTCCGCTATATTGATCGAATATTGCTGGAATGGGCCCGCAACCGGGTCAAGAACGCTCAGGATGTTAAGAACTATACACAAAAATTCCGCAATGGCGGAAGATAGATAGTTTAGGAGAGAACCGCACTGCTTTAGCCCATCGCTAAAGTCAGTGCGGTTCTTTTTAATATTTTTATAAAAAAATGCAGGGGTAGTTGTTATCGGGCGCGTCTATTGCTGTGGGAAGGAGGGGAGAGTCATTGAAGAAGAGGTATTAATCCAGCGGATTTGCCAAGGTAACGAGGATGCGTTCCGTCAATTTGTAAATACATATAGTCAGCAAATTTACAAAATTACTTATTCTGTATTACGCGATGTCAAAATGGCTGAAGATGCTGCTCAGGAAGCTTTTTTACAAATGTACAAATCTCTCCCTGACTACCGTTATCAAGGCTTAAAGTCATGGATTACACGGATCGCCTTAAATAAGGCAATTGATGCGAAACGTAAACGTGATCGACTTAGGGAACTTCCTGTTGACTATGAGCTTGTACTGAGCCAGACCGCTTCCAACGAAGAGGATGTGTTGTCAGGTGTTATACGCCGTGATCGGATGGATCGGCTGCTCGGTGAAATCAATAGCCTGCCTGAAACTCATCGTGAAATTATGGTGGCTTATTATCTGGAACATAAAAAATATGATCAGATTGCTGCAGAGCAGGGAATTTCCCTGAAGACGGTAGAGTCCAGATTGTATAGGGCGAGACAATGGATCCGAAATCATTGGAAGGAGGACGAATGGCTATGATGAAGCGTGGAGACGATCTAATCCAACGGGAACAAGCAAAAGCTTATATTGAAGGTCACATGGACGAGGCGACCAGAGAAGATTGGGAACAGTTGCTGCTGGAAGATACGGAAAGTTTTACTTCATACATGGAAATGTTGGATGAGCTACAGGAGGATCTGCCTTCATTGGAGAATTCGTCTATTTTTACAGAGAGGGTTATGGCAGATTGGGCTAGTATGACGGAATCGTCAGCAGCATTGGAACAAGTGACGGTTGAAGAAGGGGTACGGCGATATCGCTGGTATGAAAAGACAATCTTTCATTATGCGGTTGCCGCGTCACTTACGCTGTTGATAATGACATCTGGTATGTTTGATAAGCTGCACACAGGTCAAATGGAGCTTATGATCCCTAAAAAAGATAATTCCCCATCATTTAGCGAGCAAGTCATACAGGCAACTAGCGGATGGTTGGATCAGCTAATGGGCAGCAGAAAGTGATGAGAGGAGAAATGAAATATGCAACAGCAGCGTAGTAAATTAAAAGCTTTTTTTCTTAATTTGATTCCTGGAGCAGGTCATTATTATATGGGAAAACGCCCACAGGGAATTGTTTATCTTCTGTTAAGCTTTGGCATCTTATTTATGTCATTCTTAATAGCTGTGGCTGAAGGTGCCGAGGATATTCTATTAATGGGTGTGATAGGGTTCCTACTTATTGGGACGGTTTCGATGGTGCATCTGGTGGTTAAAATGCTCCAGATGCCTGCTCCGGCAATGACTCCAGATGGATCGAATTTTGATTTTTCTTCAATGCCCGTTAAGACAGACGATAATGAGCGTGTACATGTAATTTTATTATCGTTCATTCCAGGATTGGGTCATTTTCATATGGGGTTGATGCAGCGAGGATTGTCTTTCCTCATTTCTTTCTTCGGTTTTATGACCGTGATGTTATTCCTGGCAGGGATTACGTCAAGTGATGTTTTCCTTCTCCTGTTTGGCGTATTACCAGTGATTTGGTTATATTGTATGTTTGATGCGGTTCAGTTAATCCATCGTAAGCAAGCTGGAGGAGAAATGGTAGATCGTACTTTATTCGAAGAGATGGAGGCTGGTCGTGAGGAAGGGCGCCGTAGCAAAGTTTTGGCAACACTGCTTTCTGCTTTTCCGGGTGCCGGACAAATGTATCTAGGGCTGCAAAAAAGAGGATTACAGCTCATGCTGCTATTTCTAGGGAGTATTTATGTCATGGACCTACTGCGTTTAACGCTGCTATTCTTCCTCATTCCAGTCATTTGGTTTTACAGTTTGTTCGATGGCTTACAGCTTGTCAGCCGACATGGACGTGAACCTTTACAGGATAAGCCAGTCATAGAAGGATTTTTAAATCATCAAGGATGGCTTGGAGCTGCTCTGATGTGTCTAGGACTGTATTACATTGTAGTTAATGTCGCAGTTCCTGCGCTTGATATCAGATTTCCTGGATGGCGTTTAGAGTATATAGTCAATGAATATTTCAGGACCTTTATCGTATCTGTGCTGTTGATTGGCGGTGGTTTGAAGCTGATGGCGGGAAGCAAGAACAATAAAGGGAGAAAAGGGACAGGTGGTCATTCTTGAATAATCCGACAGAATTACAGCAAGGAGTTATTGTTTCAAGTGAGCGTCCGGTTGCTGAAGATAAATCAAGACGCTGGCGTGTTGGAACGTTGTCGATGGGATTGAGCCTTTTATTTCTGGGAGCACTAATCATGGTCTCGCAGTGGAGGGGCGCCGAAGTGTTTGAGACGACGCTTGCTTGGTGGCCGATCATTTTTATACTATTAGGCTTAGAAATTGTGATATACACTTTATGGTTTCGTGGAAAAGGAAAAATGTATTATGATGTGCTAAGCGTTCTGTTCGTAGGGTTTATAGCTGTATGTTGTTTGGTTTTTGCAGCATTTAGTTCTTTAGGATTAACACAGGAATTTCGCCGTACCGTTTCAGCTGTGCAAGAAAGTTACGCATTGCCAGATTGGAAGGGAGCCGTTCCAGAGGGCGTTAGTACCATCATTATCCAAGCTGCAGAGCCTTATGGGATTAAAGTAGATCAAACGGGTGGAAACGAGCTGAATGTATTCGGGAGTTATTCTTCAAATAAAGGAAAGCTACAAGAAGCACAAGAACAACAGCTGCTTCAAACTAAGCATGTTGGGAATACGCTATACATCATTTTAGGGGAAACTCCTAGAGATCTGCTATTCGATAATTCTAGGAACACGCTGGACGTGACTGTTGGGGCTCCGGCTAATGTTAAAGTGATTGTTCGAGATACTTATGGAAATGTTGTAACGGGCTAATCATGGCCTTAAATTGAAAAAAAAATCGCTTCCTGACCAATGTGGTATGGGAAGCGATCTTTTTATTTTACGAATGCAGCTCTTTCTCAAGCGCAGCGCCCATTTCACGGGAACGTTCGGCACAGCGATTTACTGCCGCGATGACAGTTTCGAAAAATTCTCCCTGCTCGAGTACTTCTATCGCTGCTTGTGTAGAGCCATTCGGGGATGTGACCTTTTTACGAAGTGCAGCTGGATCCTCGCCCGTCTGTTGTACCATTCTAGCAGCGCCAAGAACCGTTTGAACGGTTAACTCCGTGCTTTGATCAAGCGGCAGTCCGCCCCGTATACCGGCAGCGATCATTGCCTCCATCATATAATAAATATAGGCAGGCCCACTGCCGGAGATACCCGTTAAGGTCTCCATGCGTTCTTCATCAATGACTGTTGTTAGTCCGACAGCTTCAAAGATGTTGAGTGCTAGGCGTCGTCCTTTCTCATCTACTTCTTTGGAAAAGGCTATGCCAGTGGCACCAAGACCTATGGAACTAGAAGTATTCGGCATAGTACGGACGATGGGTTGCTCTTTGCCAAGCAGACCTTGCATCGTTCGAATGGACAGCCCAGCAATTACAGAGACTATGATCTGATCAGGTGAGAGAAGTGGGCTGAGTCCCCGAAGTGCTTCTGCAGCGTCTTTTGGTTTCATAGCCAACACGATTACTGGTGAGTTCCGTAGGTAATCTGTTTTTTGTTCAGGATCATTTGTACCGATTACACCGTAACGACTTCTTAGTTCTGCCAGACGTTCACTACTGCTACGGTTAAGCATAATAACATTATCGGATTTTACGATACTACGGCTAATCATCCCGCGAACGATGGCTTCTGCCATAGAGCCTGCGCCATAAAATACAATATTATGATTCATAAGTGGAATGGAAGGTTGCTGACACATGGCTCAAAATCCTCCTAAAAGTGGTGTAATTAAAAACGGATGCATGGACACTAACCCCGAATTTGACCTGTTCCATAAATCTTATATTTGGTTGAAGTAAGAGCAGGCAGACCCATCGGTCCACGGGCATGGAGTTTCTGTGTACTAATGCCGATCTCTGCACCAAATCCAAATTCAAAGCCGTCTGTGAAGCGGGTTGAAGCATTGTGGTAAACAGCTGCAGCATCAACCTCCTGTAAGAAGCGTGAAGCGTTATCCGGATCTTCAGTTACGATACATTCCGAGTGCCTCGTGCCATACTGGGCGATATGCTGCATAGCTTCGTCTAAATCGCTGACGATTTTGATATTCAAGATATAATCATTATATTCAGTAGCATAGTCCTCTAATGTTGCAGGTAATGCCCATGGGACAAAGGATAATGTTTCCTGGCAGCCACGTAATTCAACGTTAACATCACGGAAAGCTTCGGCCAAAGAAAGCAGATACTCGTTTGCGTAATCCTTATGAACGAGTAGCGTCTCCATGGAATTGCAAACTGAAGGGCGCTGTGCTTTGGCATTCAGACTAATGTTCTGAGCCATTTCTGGCAAAGCGCTTGCGTCGAGATAAGTATGGCAGATGCCTGCACCCGTTTCAATGACGGGCACGGTTGCGTTAAGCACAACATTTTGAATCAGAGAACTTCCTCCGCGAGGGATAATCACGTCAAGTAGTCCGTTGAGCTTAAGCATTTCATCAACGGAGGAACGGTTGGGATCTTCGATCAACTGTAGCGCATTTTTCGGCATTGAAGTATTTGCTAGAGCGTTGTGAAGAACCTCGACAATTTGTCGGTTGGAGGACAGGGCGGAGGAGCCACCTCGCAACACAACAGCGTTACCAGTCTTTAGACACAGACCAGCGGCATCAACAGTTACGTTTGGACGTGCTTCATAGATGATGCCGATGACACCGAGTGGAACACGGAGTTTCTGGATGTTGAGACCATTTGGACGTTCAATAGTTTCTAGCGTGTCACCAATTGGATCAGGTAATACAGCGATTTGTTGAAGTCCTTCTGCGATACTGTTAATTCGGCCTACATCTAACGCTAGTCGATCAAGCATGGACTCGGGAGTACCACTTAAGCGTCCGCGTTCCAGATCTTCCCGGTTGGCAGCAATGATAGCTGGAGCTTCACGGCGCAGCGCATCAGCCATAACTAAGAGTGCTTCATTTTTTTGGCCGGTAGTTAGACTCGCTAATACTCCGGTGGTTTCCTTGGCTAATTTTGCTTTATTGACAACTTCACTCATGACGATTCCTCCTTAAATTTGTATGGGCAAAATTTTTACCTCAATGTAATCCATTCGTCACGGTGAATGACCTCCAGCCGGTGTACTTCTCCCAGCTTCGGTACAATCTGACGGCTGGGTAAACCTTGAATACTGCGCAGCTGAGTGTCATCGTAATTCACAATCCCGCGTCCCAGCAATTTGGAGTCTGGTCCAAGGACTTCTACAACATCCCCAGCGTGAAAGTTACCTTCGATCTGCTTGACGCCGACAGGCAGCAGACTATGACCGCCATGAAGCAGCGCTTCAACGGCGCCTTCGTCAACGTACAGGGAGCCGAGTGGGGTGGACATAAAGCCAAGCCATTGCTTTTTAACAGGTAAAGAAGATAACTTGGTTGCAAAATAAGTACCTCGGCCCGAGCCTGTCGCTGCGAGTTGTAAATCCCCTGGTTCGGTAGCTCTCCCAACAAAGACGGGCACACCGCCTCGTGTAGCGATCTTGGCAGCATCGATTTTTGAACGCATGCCACCTGTCCCCACACTAGAGCCAGCTCCACCAGCAATAGCATAAATCTCCGGCGTAATATCATCAACGAACTGATAGCGAACAGCGTCGGGATGTTTCCGAGGATCTCCACTATATAAGCCATCCATGTCAGTTAAGACGAGCAATCTGGTGGCTTTCAGCAGGTTAGCTACCAGCGCGGACAAAGTGTCGTTATCACCGAATTTTAACTCATCAACGGAGACGGTGTCATTCTCGTTAAATACGGGTACCGCTCCTAGGCGAAGCAGCTCTTCTACCGTCATCATCGCGTTGTTCATAGCTCTGCGACTACAAAAGTCGGTACGGGTTAGTAAGATCTGTGCTGTGGTTATTCCATGCTCGGCAAAAGCTTCCTGATATGCCTGCATGAGCAGTACTTGGCCTACAGCTGCAGCTGCTTGCTTCTCATGCAGCAGCTTCGGACGTGTAGGATAACCGATACTGCGAAAGCCTGCGGCTACAGCACCGGAGGTTACTAATAACACCTCGCAGCCGTTTCTCTTCAATTCGGCAATCTCTGAAGCGAAGAAGGACACGGCTTCGCGATTCAATCCGCCTTCTGTTCCAGTCAGTGAGCTGCTGCCTATTTTGACTACGATTCGTGTCGTCATATCTGTTCACTTCCTCAGTATTTTTATAGATGCTGAAAACGACAAAAAGCCCCCATCCTTAGACTTAGCAAAGGACGAAAGCTTGTAAACTTCCGCGGTACCACCTTCATTGATGAGGGATCATCCGACTTCATTCTCGTAACGGGAGGATCCGTCCTGCTTAGCACAGGCCGCTCGGGGGTAGGATTCGGAACGAAAACCGCGGTAAATTCTTTCAGCCTGTCGGAATTTACTCTCTAGGCGCGGTTAGACTCATTCTTACTGGTCCCGTCTGCACGTTTCACTTATTTTCAATAGAATACCATGGAGATGGTTGCTTTGCAAAGGAAAAACGAAGGAACTATTTCTCGCATTAGAAAGCTTTGATTATTCTGTTTAACCTCTAAGTAAGGGTATAATCTGTTACCAAGAGGTGAATTAAATTGACTAAAGACAACAATCCTGAGCAGGCGCAGAATCAAGATCTAAACGAAAAAGCGGCCAGTTAATGAAAGTGCGGCTCGGTGTCAGATGATCTGAGCAGCCTTCCAAGGGTCTATTCTTCGGTTAATTCAGATACCGTAGATTTAAATGTTTCTACAAAAGCTTTAGCGGCTTTAGATAAATAACGTCCGCGTCGATAGGCTACGACAAGTGTTCGGCTAGGGGCAGGATCAGTGAGCGGTAAGTAGACAGGGACGAATTCACTCCGCGGTGCACGGGCAATAAAATGAGGCACAAGAGTTACACCCATTCCAGTGGCGACCAGTGACTGAACTGTTTCCATGTTATTGCTCTCAAAAACAATTTTTGGTTCGAAGCCAGCGTTTCGGCACAGATCCATAGTCATTTTACGGAAGCCTTGGCCTTCTTTAAGTACGATAAATGGCTCGTCCTTTAGTTCTTGTAAAGAGGTCTTAGTTCCATCTAAGCTACGTTTAGCCAGCGGGTGTTCGGGTGGGACTGCAAGATCGATCCTTTCCTCACCCAGTTCTTCGTAAGCAAGAGCTGGAATTTCGAGTGGCAATGAGAGCAGGCTCAAATCAGTCTGACCACTCGCAGTGAGCTTCTCTAGGTTCATGGAGGAGTCTTCGAGCAGAGTGATTTCTACTTCCGGGTAATTTTGTTTAAAAACCGGAAGTACATGCGGTAGTAAATGTGCACCAGTGATCGGCATACTGCCTACAACGACGCGCCCGGTACGCAATTCAGAAATATCAGACATTTCTTGTCGCAGCAGTTCTACGCCATCAATGATGATTTGGGCTTGCTCTACGAATTTAGATCCAGCATAGGTCAGTTCAACAGAGCTGGTATTTCGCTGGAACAGCATCACACCGAGCTCTTTTTCCAGCTTGGAAAGCTGTTGGCTGAGTGATGGTTGGGCAATGTGCAGCTTGTCCGCTGCACGGGAGAAGTTTTTTTCGGCTGCGATTTGCAGTACATATTGTAGTTGTCTCAGTTCCATGTATAAACTCCTTTGGGAGATTGTTTTTACTTATAAGTATAAACTATGAAACTGAAGTTTTATATAGGTTCACATGTAAGTTCGTGTACGAACGCACTGACCGGCAAATAGGAAGGGGTGGATTACCAGTATTCGCTGGAGTCCTTTATGTTTGCCGGTCTAATTTCGATGCAACGCTATTACGTCTTACTATACTTTGCGGGCTGGAGAGATGCTTTGAGGGTTGTTAAATATATTTCCCGGGTCATATTTAGCTTTGACTCTCCGTAATCTAGGATAGTTCGCTCCATAATATACTGGTCCGGAATTTTTAATTCCCTGGTCTGGAACATTGATGTAGCTCCCCACGATAAATGGCTGCAGCTTCCGGCGTGTATTTCGTACTACGAATATATTTCTGGCAGCTTCCGATTTCTTGATCCATGAGCTATTCCACTCAACATAGAATTTCGCTTTACGCCAGTAAAAGGCTGTAGATTTGGGTGACTTACGGCTCACAGCTCCACCCCAGTTGAGGAAAAAGAAACCTGCGAATTCTCCCTCCACTTTCTCTAAGAATTCACGCATGGACTTAATTGCCTTGTCCGGGAAGGGTTTTCTTACGAAACCGCTGGAGAACTGGTTGCTGACTCTTTGAGTTAGTACTGGATCAGGCGCTAACATAAAACTCACTACTTTTGTATAGGGCAAAGAGCGGATGATTTGATTCGTAGGCGTTCCAACGCTCGTAACGGGCTTTAAGAGGCGGGAAGCCTCTGCCTTTGATCCGAGGAACAGCCCCGTCATAGTGACATTACCGCCTTTTTTCGGACCAATGGATAATTCACTGCCCAGTTTGGTATTAACGCAAGGAGCCCAGAGTTGCCAAGCTTTGAATACCTTCTCGAACTGATCCCAAGGCCAGGTGATACGAAAAACGGTAGCCGAAGCTGGAGCAGGACGTACTTTGAATTTGTAACTGGTGTAAACTCCGAAATTCCCTCCGCCACCTCCGCGGGAAGCCCAGAGGAGATCAGAGTTACTATTCTTATTGGCACGAATAATTTTCCCTTTGGCATCAACCATTTCGAGTTCGATTAGATTATCACTAACAAGGCCCACGGTTCGCTGGAGCGGCCCGATACCCCCGCCTAGGGTGATGCCTCCGATTCCAACCGTAGGGCTATCGCCGAATGGAGCCATATATCCTTGCCCAGCAAGCGTGTGTGCAATTCTCCCCACAGTATTTCCGGTACCCACAACAACAGTTCCTGATTTTTTATTTAGTTTGATTTTCTTCATTTCACTTACATCGATGACGATTCCTCCGGTGACCTGTGAAAGATTAACCTCCAGAGAATGTCTACCGCTTCTTGCACGGATGGGGACTTTATTCTCGTTAGCCCATTTTATGGCGTTCGCTACATCTTGTGTTTTTTGTGCGAAAACAAACACTTTCGGGAATTTGTCAGTATGCGGATCCCAATTTTTACGTGCCGTTTCATACCCTTGATCACCTTTGAAAATAACTCGCCCGGTAAGTCTCGTTCCTGACCTCAATTGTTCCAACTCCTTCTGCGCTAACAAATGCACTGCATTTCAACAACCAGGACCCGATATAGTATGAAGGGCATTCGTCTAAGGAGTGGGCTGACTAGGGTCTCAGCAAAAAAATCATCTTCAATTTATAGGTTAAACCTATCACTTCTATAGATATCATATCTTGGAATTATAAAGATGGTGATGTTATATTTAGATCATTCAAGAGAGACTCCACGCTCTCTTCCAATGAACGATTCTATTAATGAGGTGAAATTATGAGCAACAAGACAATGTTTGAAAAGATTTGGGATAATCATGTTATTCATCAAGAGGAAGGTAAACCTAGCATTATTTATATCGATCTGCATTTGGTTCATGAAGTAACTTCTCCACAAGCTTTCGAAGGACTTCGCCTCAGTAACCGCAAGGTTCGCCGTCCTGAGCTGACTTTCGCTACAATGGATCACAACGTTCCTACCAAGGATCGTTTTAACATTAAGGATCCAATTTCCAAGCAGCAAATTGATACACTTTCTAAAAACTGTACTGATTTTGGAGTTAGATTGTTCGACCTGAATGATATCGATCAAGGCGTTGTACACGTAATGGGACCTGAGATCGGTTTGACGCACCCTGGTAAAACTATCGTTTGCGGTGACAGCCATACCTCCACACATGGAGCATTTGGTGCGCTGGCTTTTGGTATCGGTACTAGTGAAGTTGAACATGTAATGGCTACCCAATGTTTGCAGCAATCCAAAGCTAAGACTATGGAAGTTCGTTTCACAGGTAAACGCAATCCTGGTGTAACAGCAAAGGATATGATCCTTGGTGTTATTGCTAAGTATGGTACTGATTTTGCAACAGGTTATGTAATTGAATACACAGGTGAAGCTATTCGTGAGCTGTCGATGGAAGAACGTATGACCGTCTGCAACATGTCGATCGAAGGCGGAGCAAGAGCAGGTTTGATCGCTCCTGACGAAACTACTTTTAACTATCTGCGTGGACGTCAATATGTGCCGCAAGGCGAAGCATACGACGCTGCTGTTGAAGGATGGAAGAGTCTTGTTAGTGACGAAGGTGCTCAGTATGATACGGTAGTTGAATTCGATGTGGAGACATTGATTCCACAAGTGACTTGGGGTACTAGCCCGGGCATGGGTACTGATATCAACTCTAGCGTGCCAAATCCGGCTGACTTTACCACTGAAAATGAACGCAAAGCTGCTGAAAAAGCGCTTGAATATATGGATTTGACTCCTGGAACTCCTATTTCTGAAATTCCAATTGATTATGTATTTATCGGTTCTTGTACTAACGGACGGATCGAAGATTTGAGAGCCGCAGCCGTGGTAGCAAAAGGCCATAAAGTCTCTGACAAGGTTACTGCCATTGTTGTTCCTGGATCTGGTCGTGTTAAAATGCAGGCTGAGAAGGAAGGGCTTGATAAAGTCTTTACTGACGCGGGCTTTGAATGGCGCGAAGCGGGATGCAGCATGTGTCTTGCGATGAACCCTGATGTACTGCAACCTGGGCAACGCTGTGCATCTACCTCGAACCGTAACTTTGAAGGACGTCAAGGTCGCGGTGGACGCACGCATCTTGTATCCCCAGCTATGGCTGCTGCAGCTGCGATAAAAGGCCGTTTCACTGATGTACGTGATTGGAACTATAAGACGGAAGCTGTCAGCTCATAGAACTAGAGAGAACACGGGAGGATAAAACTATGGATGCTTTTAAAAAATTAACAGGAATTGTTGCACCAGTAGATCGGGTGAATGTAGATACGGATGCTATTATCCCAAAGCAGTTCCTGAAACGGATTGAACGGACAGGATTTGGACAATTTTTGTTCTACGAATGGCGTTTTGATGAAGCTGGTAACGATAACGCTGCCTTTGAAATGAATAAGCCACGCTATAAAGGTGCTTCTGTCTTGATCTCACGTGCTAACTTTGGCTGTGGTTCCTCACGGGAACATGCACCTTGGGCGATTATGGATTATGGGTTCAGAGTTGTTATTGCACCTTCTTATGCAGATATCTTCTACAACAACTGCTTTAAGAATGGCATTTTGCCGATCAAGCTTTCGGAAGAGCAAGTGGATGAGCTATTTAATCGGACAGCCGAGCATGATGGCTACCAGTTGACCGTGGATCTTGAGAGCAATACACTTCACGATGAATTTGGACTGAGCATCAGCTTTGATCTGGATGAGCACCGTCGTCAGTTCTTGCTGCAAGGTCTGGATGATATCGGATTAACCCTTCAGCATGCAGATGAAATTGCTGCGTATGAAGAGCGTCATGCGGCTAAGTTATTCTCTTAATAATAGGATATAACTGGTTTCATTCTTAACTTTTACAAAAATTACGCAAAACTTCTATTTCCGGGTGTCGGAAATGGAAGTTTTTTTGCTATAATCGAAATATTGATTGGTGATAAAGGAAACATTTGGTGATTTCTGTCGTCTTAATACTTATCTAGATCTATTACTTGCAGAAGGAGCGGGAAAATGAGAAGAGTTGGGTATCGAACGTTGCTACTATTGTTGCTGCCATTATTATTACTATCATTCACTGGACGTGAAGCTGCCGCAGCTGGTAGCAGCTCAGGCAGAATTATTATGGACAATCAAGAGCTTGCTTTGCCAAAAGGAATTAAACTTGAGAATGTCAATGGTAGCGTTATGATTCCCGTCAGAGTGGTAGTGGAGAATCTTGGATTTGAGGTATTGTGGGAGCAGCAGGCCCGCAAAGTAACGGTTCACCAAGATGGAAAAAGCATTGAGCTGGCTGTAGGAAAAAAAACAGCTGATGCGGATGGAGTAACGTTTGATTTAAACGCAGCACCCAAGCAAAGCGGTGGTACAGTTCTCGTTCCGATTCGCTTCGTAAGTGAGCAGTTCGGTCTAAAGGTTGGCTGGGATAATAGCGATAAAACGGTCTATTTGACGGGTGGACAAGCTTCGGTGGCTACACCTGAGGGAACCGTTACTAGTCCAACAGCAACAAGTACGCCTTCTCCAACCCAGATTACTACACCCGGCCTGGATAATGGCACAAGCACTGGAAGTGTTTTGCCCTCACCGACACCACAATCATCCTCAGTACCAGGAAGCACTGGTGTGAATGCAGCAGGTCCGCTGGTAAATGGGGCAGCCTTCACTGAGAATCGATTAATCATCGCTGTTTCTGGGGCCCCTAAACCTAGCATCACAAAAATGAGCAGTCCAGATCGAATCGTCGTAGATTTTCCCGGTGCAGCTTTTGCTCCTGATTTCGTAGGAGGTCTACCGAGTATTACCACAAACGGAAGTCCGCAAGGGAAGCTGGATGTTACTGGTTACCCTCTAGTTTCTGAGATCCGGTATGCGTTGTTCAGTGTAAGTCCTTCTACTGTTAGGTTCGTGATTCAAACGGTCGGGAGCCAGCCTTATCAATTAAGTACGGATGAAAGTACTGGACTGGTGACACTGGATTTGAATGTTACAGGCAGTGAAGGGAACACCTCAGGTGGTAGTGGAATGACAGGAAAGCCAGTTGTAGTTCTCGACGCGGGTCATGGAGGGACACAATCAGGAGCAGTCAGTCTCACGGGTAAGCTGGAAAAAGACTTCAATCTGGCAGTTATCCGTAAAGTACAAACACTACTTATGCAGGAAGCTTTGGTTGACGTCGTATTTACTAGGACTGAAGACATTACGTTGGGTCTTCAGGATCGAGTAAATATCGCAGAAGCAGCAAAGGCTAATCTATTTATTTCAGTGCATGGGAATTCACTAGAGTTGGGTTATCCGAATAGAGACAAAATAAATGGCAGTGAAACGTACTATTCGCGTAGTGGGAGTCTGCCGCTTGCTCAGGTCATGCACAAACATCTGATAGCAGGTACTGGATTCAAGGACAACGGAGTAAGAACGAAAAGCCTGCATGTTACAAGAGAAACCAGTATGCCGGCAGTACTTCTAGAAGTGGGGTATCTTACTAATTCAGGAAATGAATCAGGGATGTATAGTGAGCAGCTTCAAGACAAATTAGCGAGAGAAATTGTAGCCGGTATTAAGGAATATCTAGGACTTTAATGCTTAATGTTGGTGAGATTTCTCAATTTTTATGGAATATATTCGCAACCTTTATAGATTATTAGCGTCTAATAGAGGTCTGAGGTTGACGTAGACAGGCCATCACGATCGCCATTCACAGGCGAATACTAGATTTAGAGGTGAAGAATGAAGAAATTCAGTTTGATGTTGTTTTTGTTGCTCTTAGTATTTGTTTTGCCTGAGAACGGACATGCTGCTGCCGGGAATAGCAAGATTTTTCTGGACGGCAAGGAGCTGACCGCAGGGCAAAATGTCCCGGTTGAGAATGTGAATGATACAATCATGGTGCCGTTAAGGTTGATCTCTGAAAGCCTTGGATATAACGTGGGTTGGGATCAGAAGAGCAAGACGGTAACGATTGAACAGCAAGGAAAGGTCATCAAATTGGTTGTGAATCAAAAGATAGCCTCAGTTGATGACAAGACAGTAACACTTACCACAGCACCTATCCTTCGTAGTAATACGACACTTGTACCGATTCGGTTCATTAGTGAACAGTTCGGATTAAATGTCTCGTGGGACAACGTGAAGAAGAGTGTGTATCTTATTACCCCAGGATCCTCAAATGATAACGGCAGTTCAGGTGGAAATACTGAAAATGGTGGATCTGAGGTTGTACCGCCGGTAGATCCTTCTAAGAATTTAGCGATGGTAAATGGTGTGAGCTTTAGCGAAAATCGTTTGAGCATAGCCATGGAGGGTAATTCAGTACCGAAAGTGACAGTGATGACTGGGCCGGATCGGTTAGTTGTTGATTTACCTAATGCCACCTTCTCAGACCTATTTGGCACAGGACAGATCCTTGATCCTGACCTAAACGGTAGCTTGGAAGTGAAAGATTATCCCGATGTATCAGGAGTACGTTACTCCCTTTATAGCACGAATCCTTATACAGTACGTTTTGTAATCGATTTGAACTATGCTAAGAATTACAACGTTAGCGTAACTGGAGACGATTCTAAGCTGGTTGTAATCGATCTAAATGCGGAAAGCACTGATGATACTACTACACAACCAGGAAATAATGGCAGAAAGCTAGTAGTATTAGATGCAGGGCATGGTGCTAAAGATTCTGGAGCAGTGGGTGTTACAGGTAAATACGAGAAGAATTTTAATTTGGCCATCGTACTTAAGACAGCTGAATTGCTGAAAAAAGAAAGTAATATTGACGTCGTGTTAACACGAAGTAATGATACTTTCTTGGAGCTTAAAGAAAGAGCAGCTATGGCGAATAATTTAAAAGCTGATATCTTCATATCTGTACACGCCAATAGCTCAGGTTCCTCATCAGCTAGTGGAACAGAAACGTATTATCAACGGGAAGCCAGTAAAGCATTGGCGAACGTGATGCATAAATATCTTGTTCAAGCTACAGGGCTTAGCGATCGCGGTGTACGTTATGGGAATTTCCATGTTATCCGTGAAACGAAAATGCCTGCAGTATTACTTGAAGTGGGATACCTTAGCAACAAAAAAGATGAAGCATTGCTCTTTACAGATGCACTTCAAAACAAAGTTGCGGCTTCAATAGTGAGTGGGATTAAGGAATATTTGGGTATAAAATAACAGACCAGTGGCAGACGAGCGCCGCAAAGTCAGCTTTCTGCTTTTATTTTAAAAGGCAAGAAGTGATTTTGCGGTACCTGTCTGCCCGTATTCATCTAGAGGAGGCGTTTATTAATGATGAAACAAAAATGGAGTACAATTGGGATCGCTACACTGCTTCTGCTAGTGATTGCTGGCTGTGGAGACAAGCCTACTGCGGCTCCAGCAAATGGTGTGGAGCAAGAGACTTCAAATGTTGTAAGTGGTGCGGGAGAAAGTACACCGGCTCCAAGCGATGAACCAGGAAACGAAGTGACTAGCACTCCGCAACCGACAGCAGATAATAGCAACACAGAAACTCAGGCAACTGCAAAGCCAGTAGCAGATGAGAAGCAAAAACAGAGCCAGAGTATCGATGCATATTATACGGATTCACAAGTTATGGATCTGATTCCTGCTAAGACTAGCATTAGCTTCTCTGACGATGCCCAGAAATATACAGAGACGTTCAAAGCATTGCAAAGCAACGAGAATAATGACCTTGTATCATTATGGGGCAAGATTGAACTGAAATCGTTAAAGTTTGTTGATGGTCAAATTGTGATGGATCTTCATAAACCGGATGAAGCACAGCTGGGTGCTGGTGGGGAGTCCTTAGCGATTTCATCACTTGCCAAAACCTATTTTCAATTTGAAGAAGTAAAAAGCATCGAAGTTTTGGTGGATGGTGAAAAGGTTGAAAGCTTGATGGGTCATGTTGATCTAATGCATCCAATGACTAGAGATAATAGCTAATTGTTATTACAACAAAGGATAAAAGCATCTAACTGACGAATTTTAAACTATACTATTTATTTGAGTCATAGAGAGGGGAATAATCTATTGTCCGCGCAAAAAAGGTCAAAACGTCCATTGAAGGCTTATTCTACGAAAGCAGTATCGGCTGTTATGGCTGGAACCATGATTTTTAGTGGCGCAAGCGCAGTGTTTGCAGATACAGCCGCTACAGCAGCAACAACTACTACACAATCTGTTGGCATTTTTAGCGATGTGAAGACAGGCTTTTGGGCTGAAAAGCATATTTATAAATTAGCATCACAAGGAATTGTAGTTGGTAATAATGGTTTGTTCCGCCCTGGGGATTCTGTAACTCAACAGGAAGCTGTGCTTATGGCATTACGTTTTATGAAGTTGCAGGATAAAGTGGATACTTCTTCTACGGTTGCCTTACCTAATGATTTTAAGGTTACGAATTATTACAAGGATTATGTAGTGTTGGCTTTTCAACAAGGCCTACTTGATAAGGCGACTGAAATGGCTCCAGATAATCTGAAGACTTCTTGGGGAGAACGTAAAGCCTCCCGCGAATGGATTGCTGAACTCTTAATTCGTGCACTAGGAAAAAGTGCAGATGCAGCCGTAGCAGCTAGTGCGCCGACAGGTTTTGCGGATGATGCTAAAGTGTCTGCAAACAAAAGAGGGTACATCAACGTTGCTGTTGATCTGAAACTAGCCAATGGTCTTGACGGTAATCGCTTTGATCCACAAGGGGCTGTGACCCGTGCTCAATTGGCGACTTTTTTCAGCCGCGCAGAAGCTCACAATACGGTTGAATATGACAACACGGTATCAGGAACAATCAGTCAATTAGCAGGTGGGAAACTCTCCGTCTATAACAACGGAAAGACTTCTACATATACCCTGGGAGCAAGCACCGCTTATTACACAAGCGCTTCTGAAAGTAGAATAAATCTAAGTGACGTCCAACCTTACACAAAGGTTACTGTAATTGGAGCGACATATAATGCAGCCTATGTTGAAGTGACTGACCCTACACAACAAGTGGAGAGCCTTTCCGGAAGCTTCGCAATGGTAGCACCTGGTAATAAGCTATGGCTGAAATCAGCTACTGGGTTCACTGAATATTACTACGATGAAGCGACTACCTTTGAAGATGCGAATGGGACTTCAATTGAACCTGCTTCGCTGGTAGCAGACAGCATAGTTACGTTACAGCGTGAAACTTATAGTGGTTCACATAAAGTGGTCAAGGTTCAAGTGACTTCAGGCGTTGTAAACAAAACGACAACAGGTACCGTTCAAAGTATAGATCTTACTGGGAAAAGCATTACGTTTAAAAATGCTGCTGGTACGGTGGAAACCTTTAAATGGGAAGATGGAACTTCATTATTCAGCTCGCAATCATCAGTGCTGCAGCCAGCAGATTTAAAGACAGGTGCTGCTGTTAAATATACGATTAAGGAAAATGTGATACGTACTGTAGAAGTGACAGAAGGTGTTGAACGGACAGTTCAAGGTGTACTTACCGAACTGAGCAATTCAACAGTTGTGTATAAAAAAACGGACGGAACACGTGAAGTTAAACTGTTAGGCACGAAGCCGGTGATTGTTATTCCGAATATGAATAGCGCTGTGGCTGATGATCTTATAGCTGATACAGTAGGTGGGGACAAAATTCAGCTTACGCTGAACAGCAGTGATCAAGTCATAAAGATTGAAGTGTTAAGCCGTCAAATTGAGCAGTATAGTGGAGCGACGGTTATTGACTATAATACTAAAACACAGCTGTTGACAGTTATGGATACTGAAAAAAAGGCACATGTCGTTCAGTTGGATGAAAAAACAAAATTGTTGATTGAAGGCGTACTTCCTAACTTAAGTAATGTCGGTACGAAACTTGTTGAGAACCGTAAAGTGAATTTAACGGCAATAGGTCAACGGGCTCTATCTTTGGAAATTGTCACAAAGTACGAAGGAACCCTGTCTGCTGTTAATTCTTCTTTTAAAACAATTGTATTGAAGCTTAAGGACAGTGGGCAAACTATAACAATGCCTTATCCACAATTGGTTGATATTTTTGGGAAGACTAATCCAACCTTAAGTGATGTTCCTGTTGGTAGTAATGTGACAGCCTCACTGACAACTAGTCAGGATCTAATTGCAGTATTGAAAGTAAAGACCGTTCTTCAGGTTGAAGCAGCAACCGTTAATTCTGGAACCAACCGTATAAGTATTAAATGGAATGGGGGGACCAGTGAGATTAATACTGCAGCGCTCCCAATAACAAATGAAGCCGGTGAGAGCATTAAGCTAACCGCTTTGAAATCGGGAGATTATCTGAATGTGACTTTTGATGGAAGCACACCGCTCGCTATTCAGGCAGTTAAGCTTACTACGGGTCAGATTAGTTCAGTAGGAGCTGCAACGAATAGCTTAATTGTGAAGGAGTATGCTGGAGCAGCACAAAACTTTACTGTAAGCGGTGGGGTTAGAATCATACGTGATGGCGCCACAACAACTGCTCTTAGTAACTTAACAACAGCGGACAGAGTGGAGATTCGTAAAGACACGGATGGAGCGACAGTCATTCGTGTGTTACCACAGTTAACTCGTTCATTCTCTCGCTATGACAGTACGACGAACTCATTGGTGACTAAGAGAGCTAATCTGAACGATAAGTATCAGTTCACTCTTGCTTCAAATGTATATATTCATCAAGGAGATACGACATTGTCCGTGCAATCTCTGAAAGAAAATGATAATATTATAATGTATTTCAATAATGATATCGTGGTTGAAATTGTGAAACAATAGTAGCAATGGTGGATTTCTGAGTGAATCACCGTCTTGACACAGGAGCTTTGCCTGCGTCAAGACGTTTTTTTTGAAATATAAGAAAGTATAAGAGTTGTATTTTCTTGAAATGTATGAAACCATACGTTATAATACAGACTTTGCTTATATTTCTTTACATTAGAGATGACACGCTCATGTGAGTTTTAATGAGCGTAATCGCTCCGTGGAGGGGACACTATGAAAGTTGCAGAGGTCCGCCACATTTTGGATACGATTGGAGACTTGTTCCCTGATGCTCATTGCGAGCTAAATCACAGTAACGCTTTTGAATTAACGATAGCGGTACTGTTATCAGCCCAATGTACGGATGCAACGGTGAACAAAGTGACCGTGGACCTGTTCCAAAAGTACAAAGCCCCCATCGATTATATTTCTGTACCGCTGGAGGAATTGGAGGGGGATATCCGGCGCATCGGCCTATATCGTAACAAAGCTAAGCATATCCAAAGCCTATGCTCTATACTCATAGAACAGTATGGTGGCGAGGTGCCTGAGGCTCATGACTTGCTTGTAACTTTACCCGGTGTAGGTCGTAAAACTGCAAATGTAGTAGTATCCAATGCTTTTGGAGTTCCTGCCATTGCAGTGGACACGCATGTGGAGAGGGTTGCTAAACGACTTGCATTAGCAGGCTGGAAAGATTCTGTGCTGGAAGTGGAAAAGAAGCTGATGAAGGCTGTGCCACGTGACGAATGGACGATCACTCATCACCGGCTTATCTTTTTCGGACGATATCACTGCAAGGCACAGAACCCAAAATGTCAAGTTTGCCCGCTCCTTGATGTATGTCGAGAGGGCAAAAAACGTATGAAAACAGCTGTTGTCAGGAAAGCTAAAGATCATACGCCAAAAAGTTAGAGTTGAAGAAGAGGATGGGATAGAGATGAAATGCATTTCTGTATACACAGATAATTTTGAAGTGTTCTCGGATATTTTTGATCGCGTAGTGGAAAGCCCACTCGAAGAGAACGAAGAGCAAGAAGTAGAAGGTATCACGATCAGTCATTCCGGTGACGTTCCTGAACACTATTTTGAGCGTATGTCAGTGAAACCTGAGGTTGTTGTAATGAGAGATAAATCTCGTGGTTTGACTATTCTGCAACACGGAAAAGTATTCGAAATTCTGTTGCCTGTTTCGGAAACTGCATAAATTTAGAAGTGATAAAAGGAGTCGGCCCTAGGGTTGGCTCCTTTTTTGCTTCTTACTTTTCTAGCGAAAAAGCAGAAAGATGTTTGAATAACCTCATTTCGTAAGAGATGATAGGTTATTTTGTAAGTAGTGTGTATTTAATTTGTGTCAAACTGGTGATAAACTGTAATTATTATTTATAAAAAAGGTTCTGCGTGACATCACAGAAATTACACCTGTATAAACATTGAATAAGCATAAACGTCTTCGGCGTCCTTATAAGGACGGTAAGCGTTTAAGCGAGAAATATAAGGATAATGTGAAACTTTTACTTTCTTATATTTTAAAAATGAGTCTGATTTCGTATTATTGAATGGGTTATATTCAAAGCATGATTAGATGGTAACAGTGGAGGTGGAGAGTCAGTGAGAGCGGAACAGGTTAGAATCGAGAAAGAGACATTAAGTGAAACGGCATCGCTGCTTTTCCAGTTGCGTGGATTAATGCATCGCTGGGGTGATGAAGGCTCTGAACGTATATATGAAGATTTACAACATAAAGAGGGTGGGAATGAGCTGACCCTTGCTTTTTGCGGACATTTTTCGGCAGGGAAATCCAGTATGATCAATCTTCTTTGCGGCAGTTCAGTGCTGCCTTCTGGACCTGTGCCGACTAGTGCGAATATTGTCTCTATTCGCAGTGGAGTTCCACGAGTGCTTATTTATCCTAGAGTTGAAGGAAGTAAACATGATCCTGCTCCTATAGAGACAACTCCAGAAAAATTACAAGAATACTGTCGAAATGGTGGTGAATATTCCGCAATTGAAGTGTGGAATGAGATACCACTGCTAGGCAAGGATGGCGTACTATTGGATACACCTGGTGTAGATTCGACGGATGATGGTCATCAGGCGGCCACCCGCTCTGCGCTGCATTTAGCTGATGTCGTATTTTATGTAATGGATTATAACCATGTACAGTCAGAGAATAATTTGGCCTTTGCTAAAAATCTTAGTGACTGGGGTAAACCTTTGTATCTGATTGTTAATCAGATCGACAAGCACAGGGAACAAGAGATTTCCATTGAGGAATATAAACGTCAACTTGAAAATGCTTTTGAACAATGGGGGATTCATTGTGCGGGAATTCTATTCACCTCTCTCAAAAAGAAAGAGCATCCTCTTAATCATTGGGA
This sequence comes from Paenibacillus sp. NPDC058367, assembly GCF_042723305.1. NCBI lineage: Bacteria > Bacillati > Bacillota > Bacilli > Caryophanales > Paenibacillaceae > Paenibacillus > Paenibacillus sp. NPDC058367. Next base: position 93,843 of record NZ_JBHXIZ010000003.1, on the reverse strand, counting down.
TCATCTACTCAGCCTTATAACCGAACTGTTGGAACAAAAGGAACAGCTCCTTCAATATAGCTTGTCTCGTTCTATTCATCATACAGCGGATTCTTCTCTAACTGCATTCCGTGAAGATCAGCAGGAGGAAAGAGCAGCTCTCCTTGAAGAACTAGAAGGTACGAATGCAGAGACAGTGACGAATGAACTGAAGTCACTCGAAGAAGAGAAGGAACGACTTGAGGCGTTGCCTCAGCAGTCACGAGCGAGTTTGCGAACTGGCCTAGACACCTTACTTAATAATGCTAATCTAATGCCTGCAGATGTAAGAGAGGCGTCGGGAAGTTATATGGAAAGTGCTAGCCCTACGTTTCGATTAGGGTTATTCTCTACGGCTGCACGGCGGGAGAAGGAACAAAGTAAACGATTGGCAGTCTGGCAAGGACTGTTGACCCGAGAGGTTTCCGCTCAGCTGGAATGGCATTTGATTCAGCTGGTACGTGATTGGGCGGAGAATCTCGGGCTGTGGGAGGAGGAGGCGGAGACGACTCTGAAGCAAGGATTCCCGGCGGTGAGCCAGGAGTGGCTGGCGGCTGCAGTTAAGCCGGGAACGGGGTATAGCGGCGAGGCGCTGCTCAATTTCTGCCGCACACTTGCGGCTGATATTAAGAGCCAGTTCCGCCGTGCCGCGTTAGCGGTGAGCGATGAGCTGTTAGCGAAGCTGCCGCCGCTCATGGAGGAGCAGCGTGCCGTACTCCAGCGCCGCGAACAGGCTCTTGCGCGGCAGGCGCGCGCCGTTGACGCGCTAGCCGCGCTGGACCGCGCGGCAGCTGCCCGCGCGCACGAGCTCGCGGCGCTGCTGCCGCCGCGCCGGCCCCTCACCCCCGGCATCCTGCCGGAGGTGAGGGTAACCCCGCGAGCGGCTGCGCAGAGCGCCGCACCGCGGGAGGTCCAGCCGCCGCAAAGCGCTGCGGCTGGAAGTGCCGCCGCCGCAAATTGGGCGGCGGGAACGGCTTCGCCGGCGGGCGGACGCCGCCGGCTATCCGCAGCCGCTGACGCGCTGGCGGCTGCGGCAGAGCTGCTGCGCCGCGAGCCAGCGATGGCATCGGCGGCGCGGAGTCTGGCCGCACGGGCGGAGGATCTCGCCGGCGGCCGCTTTACCCTCGCGCTGTTTGGTGCATTCAGCGCGGGTAAGTCCTCCTTCGCCAACGCTTTGCTCGGCGAAGAAGTGCTGCCCGTGTCTCCACATCCTGCCACGGCTGCGGTCAACCGCATTTTGGCGCCGGAAGGTGACTTCCGCCATGCCAGCGCGGTTGTCACAATGAAGACCATGGCAGATTTCTGGGATGACATCTGCCATTCCTTCAGTGTGCTGCAACTAGGAGAACCACAGCAAAACTCATGGACAACAGTTCTAGCAAGCTTGCCTGCAAGGGGAATTCATCCTTCTGCGTTGCCACATGCTGGATTTCTAAGGGCAGCAGCGGCTGGCTGGGCAGAAGCTAAGCCCTTGCTGGGAACGGTGCGAATTGTTGATTTAGAAGAATACCGAGGCCTTGTAGCAGAGGAGACCCGAGCCTGTTTTGTGCAGGGGATTGATCTGTATTATGCCTGTCCATTGACCGAAAGCGGAATTGTACTCGTGGATACACCAGGAGCCGACTCATTGCATGCTCGTCATACCGGCGTAACCTTTAATTACATGAAAAACGCAGACGCGATTTGTTTTGTTACCTATTACAACCACGCCTTTTCAAAAGCAGATCGAGGTCTGCTTGCGCAGCTAGGCCGAATTAAAGATAGCTTTGCACTTGATAAAATGTTCTTTATTATCAACGCTTCTGATCTTGCTTCAGGCGAAGATGAATTGGAAGAGGTACGAGAACATGTTGCTCAAAATTTACGTGCAGGCGGCTTACGCTCGCCGAGAATTTATGCACTATCTAGCTTGCTTGCTCTGGAAGGCAAAACCCAGCATGATTATGCACGCTATGAGGCTTCCCGTTTCCATCATTTTGAGCAAGCCTTATCAAGCTTTGCGGGAGACGAACTTCCTCAGCTTTCACTTAACGCAGCTGCAGAGAGCATCGCATCTGTTCGCCGCAGGGCGGAAGAGTGGCAGAATCTCGCTTCCATGGCGGCAAACGAGCGTGAAGCAGGATTAAAAGAAATGCAAGAACGTCGTCAGCTGGCTATGAAGAGACTTTCCCTATTGGAGACCGAAGAACGTCCTAGCAGAGATCTTGTTCATGAAGGTGAGGAACTGATCTATCATGTCTGTCAACGAATTAGCTTCTCCTTCACCAGAAATTTTCAGGAATCTTTCCACCCCTCATTATTACGTGAGGACGCAGGAAATTTAAAAGCTATCTTCGCTGCGTGTGGTGCAGAGCTGATGCGTACCACAAAGCGTGAATTGGAGCAAGAGCTATGGGCGACAACGCTGCGACTAGAAAGTACCGGGCGTAGACTTGTTCATGAAGCGGCTGAAGCGGCTGCTACTGAGCTGTTTTTCTCTACTCAAGAGTTTCATCTGATGGAGAATGAAGAAGCAGCATGGCCTTCTCCTAGTGAGCTGGAATGCCAGCTTCAGTCCGTGGAATGGCCAACCTTATGGGGACATTTCAAATCCCCTCGCTATTTCTTTGAAGGCGCTGGCCGGGAGCAAGTCAAAGGTGCGGCTGAGCCTCTTGTGAAAGAAGCTGTTAATGTTGCGGCGGCAGAGCAGAAGAAAAAATTGCTTGCGCATTATGTCGATTGCATAGCCAGAGAATTAAAGGTTGCTGCAGAACGCCTACAAGAAGGGTTAGCGGAGCAAGAGAAAGCGATGTTAGATCTCCTTAAAGGGGGTGAATCCGCAGATCATTGGGGTCAATTAGGTCACCAATTATCTCTCTTGGAACAATCTTTCGTTGATAGATTAGACAAAAATCTTTGAAATTTGTAGGAAATTGTCGAAGAACACTTGCAATCTGGCGTATGATGGATGAAAATAAAGAAGCCTGAAAATATACAATGAAACTGTTTTGTTTTCAGAAATTTATGGAAACGAGATAGTCAATTTGCCGAAAGAGGTTGAAATCGACAATGTGGGGAGCTCCTTTTTCAGCTCAAAGCCGCAAGCTGCTGCTACTGGGCAGCGGGGAACTGGGTAAGGAAGTCATAATCGAAGCTCAACGTCTTGGCGTAGAGACCGTAGCTGTAGACCGTTATAGCGATGCACCAGCGATGGGTGTAGCTCATCGTTCACATGTTATTGATATGCTGGATGCAGAGGCGCTTAAAACGCTTATTCGCTCAGAAAAACCGGATGTTATTGTTCCGGAGATTGAAGCAATCGCTACTCATGCTCTTCAAGAGCTTGAAGAGGAAGGTTTCTTCGTTGTTCCGACCGCACGAGCGGCTCGTCTGACCATGGACAGAGAAGGCATTCGCCGACTTGCTGCTGAAGAACTTGGATTGCCAACAGCGGATTATCGTTTTGCAGATAGTCTGGAAGAACTGCATCAAGCCGTTGCAGAACTAGGCACTCCTTGTGTCATCAAGCCGATTATGAGTTCTTCCGGCAAAGGTCAGAGTGTTTGCAAAAGACCGGAGGATGCGGAAGAATGCTGGAACACTGCTTTGGATGGAGCGAGAGCTAAAGGCACTCGTGTTATCGTAGAGGCATTCGTTACCTTTGAAAGCGAGATTACACTTTTAACGGTGCGGTCCGTGTCTGGCACGATATTTTGTCCACCTATTGGGCATATTCAGAAGGACGGGGATTATGTCGAATCATGGCAGCCTCACTTTATGAAGGCGGAACTTCTGGATGAAGCTCAGTCTATTGCCAAGGCAGTTACCGATCAGCTCGGAGGTTTTGGTATTTTTGGAGTGGAGCTTTTCTTGACGGATCGAGGCGTATTGTTTAGTGAAGTGTCCCCTAGACCTCATGATACGGGGATGGTAACGATGGCAACGCAGGATTTATCTCAATTTGCAGTGCATGTCAGAGCTATTCTTGGTTTTCCAGTCCAGTCAGTACAATTACTGACACCAGGTGCCTCAGCTACGCTGAAGGCTGAAGGAGAAGGACGAGCTTTTGTTGTGACCGGAATTGGTGAAGCTTTGGATCTACCTAGGACTCAGGTTCGGGTGTTTGGTAAACCAGAAGTCCGTCCAGGGCGGCGGATGGCTGTAGCGTTAAGTGCGGCGGAAAATGTGGAAATCGCGCGGACGGTAGCCAAGCAGGCAGCGTCTATGCTAAAAGTGGAGGTAAATGAGGATGAACAGTAGTACCATGGCACCTGTACTGGAAATTCGCAAATGCGGCTTGAATGATCTGGAGAGAGTGACAGCGCTTCTGCGTGAATTCGGCTATCCAACAACGCTTAGCGTGATGAAAGAGAGACTGGAAAGCATGGAGAATAACCATCTCCAATGCACGCTTGTTGCAGAACTAAACAATGAAGTTGTGGGAATGGTCGGTCTTAGACAGGTAATCTCGTATTACAAACAGACAGATTGTATCACTGAGATTACTGCACTTATCGTATCAGAAGAACTCAGAGGAAACGGACTCGGTAAAAGACTTGTGGCCGCAGCTGAAGAATGGGCACGTGAGCAAGGTTGCTGTCAGCTCTTCTTGAGAAGTGGTAACCGCGTAGAACGCGCACCGGCACATGCTTTTTATCGTCATCTAGGTTTCGAAAAGACAGCAGGCTATCGCTTTAACAAAGCGTTGCTATAATACTTATAGGTTCCGATCATCCCCATCCCAGCTACGGCGGGATGGTTTTTTTTGCTCAAAATCTATTTAAATAACTTAACCATAGATGGAATAGTTTGAATCATATAGAATGAATTTTATGACAGCTAAATAAATCGTGTCCAAAGAGGGATGAGAAATGTACAAGTTAATTCTTGCTGAAGATGAAGAAGATGTAAGGGAAGGGGTCATCAGTCAGATTGATTGGGAGCACTATGGCTTCGAAATTGTAGAACAGGCGGAGAATGGACGAGAGGCAGCGGATGCGATAGATCGTTTACTCCCGGATGTAGTTGTGACTGATATTCAAATGCCTTTTATGAACGGGCTGCAGCTGGCGGAATGGATTCGCGAGCGGCATCCTAATACCAAGATCATTATTCTGACAGGGTATGATGAATTTGAATATGCACAGAAGGCGATTAAACTGCAAATCGATGAGTATATTTTGAAACCGTTTTCTTCACAGGAGCTGATTGATGTTCTGCTAAAGGTCAGAGCCACTATAGAGGCTGAAATCGCAGAGAAGGAGAATGTTTTTGTACTCAGTGAGCATTATCGGAAAAGTCTGCCTGTGCTGCGTGAGCAGTTTTTATCTTCACTAGTTTCACGCAAGTTACGAATGAATGAAATAGACGAGAAAAGTTCGGAATACGGAATAGATCTACATGGAAAATGGTTCCAAGCCTCGGTAATTAGTGTGGATTATATTCGTCCAGAGCGGGAAACGGTTAGCCTTACCGCAGGTAAGCAAATTTCTTTGCGAGATACGGGAGAGAGAAATTTACAGCTCTTCGCTGTGCTGAATATTGCAGAAGAATTATGTAATAAGCATAATTTTGGCAGGGTGTTTATCCATCGTGATGAGGTAGTGCTTCTTTCCATTTGTGATGCAGGAGAAGAAACTGAAATTACGGGGAAAACTTTTGAAATTCTAGAAGAAATCCGCCACAATGTGCAGCGGTTTCTTAAGCTAACGGTAACCGCTGGTTCTGGAACGGTTTGTCACTCGCCTGCTATGCTATTTAACTCCTTTGGAGATGCCATGCAAGCGTTAGATTATCGTCTCATTCTTGGCAATAACAGAGTCATTTGGATCGAGGATGTGGAGTCACGTTCGAATACACTCTTGGCCTATGATGAATTGACCCAGCAGTCCTTAATCCGAACGATTAAGATGGGAACCGTACAGGAGCTTAAGGAGGTCGTGGAGGAGTTATTTGGCGGATTGAATGCTGAGCAGGTATCTACTCAGGATTATCAAATTTTTTTGCTGGAGATTATTACATCCATCCTGCGTGTAGCCAAAGAGTCCGGTAGTGATGCTGCTAAGTTCGTTGGATCTGGCATTTCCTCATTAAGTGAGATGAATAAATTCAATAGTATGAGTGAAGCCAAGCAATGGATTATTACGATCTGCAGCCGGCTAATGGACTCTATTGCCTTAGAACGCCAATCTAGCTATAAGCTGCTCATTGATGAAGCTAAAGATTACATCCGTAGCCATTATGAGGAATCGGATATTTCTATCGGAAAGGTCTGTCAGCATTTACATATCAGTACGGGTTATTTTAGCAGTATTTTTAAGAAGGAAATGAAGATGACTTTCGTTAGTTATCTCTTGCAAATCCGATTAGAGGCAGCGAAGGAACTTTTACGCTCCACGGAACTGAAGGCTTTTGAAATCGCCGAGAAAATTGGCTTTGCTGATCCTAACTATTTCAGCTTTTGCTTCCGCAAAAAATATGGTCAGTCTCCCAAAGAGTATAAAAATAGCTCCAGAGGAGGGTAGTTATGCGGCAAGAAAAGCCATATTCTTTTCGACTGCGGCCGCAGCATCCAACAGGGGGAAAACGCCGGTTGTCCTCTAAGCTGCGTAGTATTCAAGTAACGATTACGCTCACTTTTACATCCGTTGCCGTTCTTGTAGCCGTCGTTGTCAGCCTTATGCTGTATAACAAGTTTGCGAAGACAGCAGAAGAGAATGCCAATATGAATATGCAGCAGATTATTGAGCAAGTGAACTACAATTTGGAGCTTTATGTAAAAGGAATGCGAAATATTTTTGAAACTGCAGAAGATCAAATTACGAATAGTCCCTCCGTGGACTCTGCTTTACTGATGGAAAGAATGGCCATGTTAATGGGAAGTAGAGAGGATCTGGTTTCTGCTGCGGTTTTTACACCACAGGGGAAATACGTCGTGGGTACAGCAGGACAGAAGTTGCGCAGCAACACACAGTTAGAAACCCAGAGCTGGTTTACAACGGCCAAAAGAACATCTGAGATCTCCTATTCAGCGCCCCATATTCAGAACTTGTTTAAAGGTCAATATATTTGGGTTGTGTCGATCAGTAAACTCATTCAATATCAGGAAAATGGAGTCCTAAAAACGGGTATCCTCCTGATGGATTTTAACTTTCGCACCATAGATGAGCTGAGTAAGCAGGTTAAGCTTGGTAAAAGAGGATACGCTTACATCCTCGATCAGTTAGGCAACATCGTGTATCATCCGCAGCAGCAGCTTATTTATGCTGGTTTAAAGTATGAGAATGTGGAGCCGGTATTGGAATATGCTTATCGTAGCTATTTGGATGAGTCTACAGGTGAAAAACGATTTATTACAGTACGTACGTTAGAACAAACCGGGTGGAAAATAGTAGGTGTTGCTTATTATGACGAGATCGTGACCACCAAGCGTGATCTGAACAACTTTTTATCCTGGTTCTTAGCGGTAGTTATTTTATGTGTAATTATCGTATCTGTCTTTTTGTCTGCGCGAATTGCCCGTCCGATCCGTAAGCTGGAACGGACACTTCAGCAGGTAGGAGAAGGGGATCTTAATACTCGAATCGATGTGAGTGGCGCCTATGAGGTAGAACAGTTGTCTAAACGCTTTAACCTCATGCTACAGCGTATCCGTCAATTGATGGATCAAATTATTTATGAACAAGAGACGAAACGTAAGGGTGAGCTTGAAGTTCTGCAATCCCAGATTAATCCACACTTTTTGTACAATACTTTGAACTCTGTGATCCGGCTTGCTGAGCGTGGTAAGACGGAGGAGGTCGTTACAATGATTCAATCTTTATCTAAGTTTTTCCGAATTAGTCTAAGCAAAGGGAATAATATGATTACCGTGCAGGAAGAGCTTGATCATATTCGTCATTATCTCGTCATTCAGAGCTTTCGTTTTAAAAATAAATTCCGCTACGAGATCATTGCACAAGATGAAGTACTGCAGTGTCAGACGATTAAGCTGATTTTGCAGCCGATTGTAGAGAATGCCTTGTATCACGGAATAGAAATGATGCCTGATGAAGGCTTAATCTCTATCCAAGCAGAACTGAAGGACAATCTTGTCATTATAAGGATTAGTGATAATGGATTAGGAATGTCCAAGGAGACTATGAAGGTTATTTTGACAGGCGGCAGTAAGAGTATGAGTGGTTCCGGGGTAGGCGTAAGAAATGTGAACGAGCGTATTGAGTTGTACTATGGCCGTGAATATGGACTTTCTTTTGAAAGTGAAATTGAAGAAGGCACTACGGTTACCCTTATCTTCCCGGCACTAGCAAAAGGCGAAGGCAATGAAGGGCTTAAGGAGGATGAGACATCGTCATGAAAACCTTTCGTTTTTGGCTAACCTTGTTAATGTGTGCGGTGTTATGGACTACAGTTACCTCTTGTTTTAATTCAGCGCCCAATTACATTAACACAAATAAGACCCGTAATATTCATCTTATTGTGAAAATGAACAGGGGCGATTACTGGAATACGGTTAAATTGGGAGCAGAAGCTGCAGCGCAGGAATTCAACGTCAAACTAACCTTCAAAGCTCCGGACTCCGAGAGTGACATCACAGAACAGGTGAAAATGGTGCAGGACTCCATAAAAGAAAAAGCAGACGTGATTATTTTAGCTGCAAGTAGTTACATGGGGCTTGCTCAGGTTGTAGATCAGGCGGCTTATTCCAAAATCCCTGTCATATCCGTAGATGCGGAAGTAGGTTCAGCAAGAGTAAGGACATATATTGGCTCGAACGGCTATGAAGCGGGTCAAAAATCTGCAGAACGATTGATCAAGCTGTTAAAAGGATACGGCGAGGTTGGTATTATTAACTTCACCAATTCAACGCAGAGTGAGAAGCTGGAGTCTTCTAACGGCATTGAGTATGGTGCAAGAGACGCGGAGGAGCGGGAGAAGGGATTTTTAAATTACACTGCACGTTATCCGAATATACAAGTGGTTGAGATTTCATACACGACCTCCAGTATTAAGGATGCAGAAGATCTTACACAACTGATGCTGCTGAAGCATCCGAATCTTCGAGGAATCGCGAGCCTGAATGAGACTGCTTCACAGGGGGCGGCAATGGCTATCCAAAGTCGGGGGCTGCAAAATATAAAAATGGTAGCCTTTGATAGCTCTCCTTCCATGATGGAATTGCTGCAGGACGGTACTGTTCAAGCAACAGTGATCCAAAATCCTTTTAGCAACGGGTATTTGGCTGTAAAACATGCCGTTGAAGTGATCGAAGGAATCGATGTACCAGAACGCGTCGATACAGGAACAAAGTTAATTGATTTGGACAATATGCTGTGGCCTGAGAATCAAAAGCTGTTATTTCCGTTTGTTAGATAGGAGCTGTTTTAGAATAGGCGCCGAAGGCGTTTATGCTTATACGTTTCGTGTAACGGATACCATCCTTGAATGGGGCGGTATTCGTTTTTTATTTTAGAATATAAGAAAGTATAAATTTTTAATGAAAATCATCCTTATATTTCTTCTTGGGTTCATTAGAATTTTTATAGTAATGAGTAGGATTTTATATTCGCAAGCGTTTTCAGGTGAGGCATAATATGGATGTACCCGAGACGATCAGGGGCAAACAAAAAAAAGAAGTATAAATAGGAGGTCAATGAATAATGAAAAAAATCACTTCCGTTCTATTAGCTAGTGCTTTGCTGGGTGCTGCTCTGACAGGCTGTGGTGGCAACAACAAAACTACAGATAATGCTGCAGACAAGGCAACTAACGCTCCAAAGACTGAGAACTCGGGCACTACAACAGAAACGCCTAAAGTTGGGGTCGCCATTTACAAATTTGACGATACTTTTATGACAGGTGTTCGTAACGCTATCGATAGTGCGGCTAAAGGCATCGCTACAGTAGATATCGTAGATAGCCAAAATTCACAACCCACACAAAATGACAAGGTTGACTTATTCATCACTAAAAAATATAACGGGATGCTGATTAACCCAGTTGACCGTACAGCTGCTGGCGTCATTATCGAAAAAGCAAAAACAGCAAACATTCCAGTGGTATTCCTTAACCGCGAACCGCTTCCTGAAGATATGAAGAAATGGGATAAAGTTTATTATGTAGGTGCGAAAGCAGAAGAATCCGGTACAATGTCCGGCCAACTGATTGTTGACTACTGGAAAGCACATCCTGAAGCGGACAAGAACGGCGACGGAGTTCTCCAATATGTAATGCTGAAAGGTGAACCAGGCCACCAAGATGCTGAGCTTCGTACTACTTACTCTATTCAAGCTATCGAAGATGCAGGAATCAAGGTAGAGAAACTGGCTGAAGATACAGCAATGTGGGATCGCGTAAAAGGACAAGAAAAAATGGCTGCATTCCTTGGCTCCCACGGCGACAAAATTGAAGCTGTTCTTGCTAACAACGATGATATGGCCCTCGGTGCAATCGAAGCTCTGAAAGCTTCTGGCTACTTTACGGGTGACAAATTCATGCCGGTAGTAGGTGTGGATGCAACTGCTCCTGCGATTCAAGCGCTGGAAGATGGAACAATGCTCGGTACGGTGCTGAATGATGCGAACAACCAAGGTAAGGCTGCCATCACAGTTGCTGCTCTGCTTGCTAAAGGCGAAACGCCTTCGAAAGACAATGTAGGCTTTGATATCACTGACAACCAATACGTATGGATTTCCTACAAAAAGATTACGAAAGACAACATAGCTGACGCTAAGTAATTAACATCGGCTACAGAGTTACTCATGATCATATGACAGCACGGGGAGCGGATAACCGCTCCTCGGTATTTCTTTTAGGCAGGGAACAGGATGGAACCGCTGTGCCTCTCATAAAAAAGAAAAAAAGCGTAGGGGGCGTAACAACATGGAAAAAGCTGAGTTTTTGCTGGAAATGAACAACATTACTAAAGAATTCCCCGGCGTCAAAGCGCTGGATGATGTTAGTTTAAAGGTCAGACCGGGTTCGGTGCATGCCCTTATGGGCGAGAATGGTGCAGGTAAGTCCACACTTATGAAATGTCTTTTTGGTATTTATTCACCGGATGCCGGTGAGATCTTTTTGGATGGCGAGAAGGCTTCCATCAGCAGTTCAAATGATGCGTTAAAAAGTGGTATTTCGATGATTCACCAGGAGCTGCATCCCGTGCCGTTCCGAAGTGTTATGGAGAATATCTGGCTAGGACGTTTTCCAACGAAGGGAATCGGACCGATTCAGTTTATTGACCATAAGAAAATGTTCACTGACACGGAAAATTTGTTTAAAGATCTGGATATCGACCTGAATCCCGAAACATTAGTGGGTAAGCTTTCCGTATCCAAAATCCAATCCATTGAAATTGCGAAGGCTGTCTCTTTTCACTCCCGAGTTATTGTAATGGATGAACCCACTTCTTCCCTAACCAGTGTGGAGGTGGAACATTTATTCCGGATCATACGGGATCTCAGAAGTAGAGGCGTAGCTATTATCTATATATCTCACAAAATGGAAGAGATTCTTGCAATCTCTGACGAAGTTACTATTATGCGTGACGGTAAAAAAATCGGAACTTGGCCAGCGGCAGAATTAACTACAGATCTTATCATTTCCAAAATGGTGGGCCGAGAATTGACCAGCCGTTTCCCTGAACGCTTCAACGTACCTGGTGAAGTATACATGAAAGTGGAAGGCTTAACCTCTCCGGAGGAAAGATCTTTTAAAGATGTGTCTTTCGAATTAAGACGTGGAGAGGTCCTTGGTATTGGGGGGCTGGTAGGTGCCCAGAGAACTGAGGTAATTGAGGCGTTGTTCGGTCTGCGAGCCTTGAAATCCGGAACGATCTCTATTAAAGGCAAGGATGTTACTATTAATTCTCCGAAAGATGCTAAGAAACATGGAATGGCTTTGCTTACCGAAGAGCGTCGTGTAACAGGCATATTTCCAGTCTTGTCTGTTCATGAGAATGGTGCGATTGCTAATCTACATCGTTATCAAAAACCGTACTTCCTGCTGAATAGCAAGAAGAAAAAAGTTGAAGTCGATAAAATGATTGAAAAATTACGAACTAAAACACCTACAACCAAAACGCTAATCATGAATCTTTCTGGTGGTAATCAGCAAAAGGTCTTGCTTGCTAGATGGCTGCTTACTGAGCCCGAAATCCTGCTTCTGGACGAGCCGACCCGTGGTATCGACGTAGGGGCTAAATTCGAGATTTACTCCATAATTGCCGACTTGGCGCAGCAAGGGAAGAGTATCATTATGATCTCCTCTGAAATGCCGGAGCTGCTCGGAATGTCTGACCGTGTAATGGTCATGTCGGAAGGACGGCTTACAGGAATATTAGAAGGCGAGCAAGCTACGGAAACCGAAGTTATGCGTCTCGCTGCACAGCATTAAGGAGTACGGATAGGAGAATATGTTTGCGTAATTTTAAGGGGGATCACTACTAATGAACGTTAAAAAAGCTCAATCCTTTGTGACTCAAAACGCAATTTACATCGTGCTGGTACTGCTGATTATGGGGATCATCATATATGATCCAAACTTTATGTCCATCAACACCCTGCGTGACGTACTGATTCAGTCGTCTACACGCGTTATCATCGCACTTGGGGTTGCCTTTATCCTTATTACGGCAGGTACTGACTTGTCCGCTGGACGGGTGGTTGGTTTTACGGCGGTTATCTCCGCTTCGATGCTGCAAATCCCAGACTATTCCCGTCGGTTTTTTCCAGATCTTCCGCAAGTGGAAGTAATCCTTCCTATAGCAATTGCTATCATTGCTGGTCTTCTCTGTGGACTTATAAATGGTATTGTCGTTTCCAAGCTTCACGTTCCGCCATTTATCGCTACCCTGGGTACAATGCTCATCGTGTACGGGCTGAACTCCCTGTACTTTGATATGGACCCGAACCAATCCCAGCCGATTGGTGGTCTGCGTCCTGACTTCACCAAAATTGGTTCCGGCTTTATCGGAAGCGGTCAATATTCAATCCCTTATATCGTGCTGATAGCCCTGGCGGTCGCCGCCATTGTGTGGGTGGTATTCAATAAAACCAAGCTGGGTAAGAACATGTATGCGATTGGCGGAAATATGCAGGCAGCTAAAGTATCCGGTATCGATGTTTCCAAGAACCTGATTTACATCTATGCCATTGCTGGTGCGCTTTATGGTCTGGCAGGTGTTCTGGAAGCTGCTAGAACAGGTGGAGCAACTAATAACTACGGTAACATGTATGAGCTTGATGCCATTGCAGCTTGTGTTGTTGGTGGTGTATCTACAACCGGGGGTATCGGTACTGTGCCGGGTGTTCTAGTGGGGGTTATCATCTTTACTCTCATTAACTACGGTCTGACCTTTATCGGTATTAGCCCGTACTATCAGTTGATTATCAAAGGTTTGATTATTATAGCCGCTGTCGCATTTGATATGCGGAAGTACTCTTCGAAGAAGTAGCAGCGTGGTCGCGTGGTGATTAAGGGCTAACTCCGGGGAATATTGGGCTTACGATCGCTGTTGTTCTCAGATTCCTTGATTGATACCGCGTTAGCGGTTGGAATCTGAGAACAAAGGCGACCACTTCGTTTCTACAGCTCCAAAATTCCCCTCCGTTATCCTTATCACCTCGCTGGGGTAGGGCAGAAGAAGCGTTTGCTAGTTATCGCAAACGCTTTTTGGCATGCCTTTTTCGATGGCTTCGCTTCGAAAAAGTAGCAGGTAAAAACAAACAACTAACACTGTCACAACTAAATCTGCCACAACCAAAACTGTTATAACTAAAACTGCCGCAAAAACACTGATACAACTAACACCGTCACAACCAACATTGCTACATCCAATACCGCTACAACAACACTGCTGCAACAACACTGCTGCAACTAACACCGTCACAACCAACATCACTATACCCAATACTGCTACAACAACATCGTGCCAACACCTTCGTGCGAACACCTTCGCCTACTGCCGCCAGTAATCCTATAGCGACTTAGCCACGTCTAAGACCAACTTATATTACATGCAGAAACTTCACTTGTTTTTGTTTGAAATGTGGCAAATGAACGGTAAAAATCCCGTAGAATCAGCTGAAATGAGCTACAGGTGGCAAATGAACGGTAAAAATCCCTTAGAATCGACGAAAATGAGCTAAAAGTGGCAAAAGAATGGTAAAAATCCCGTAGAATCGACGAAAACGAGCTACAAGTGGTAAAAGAACGGTAATAATCCCGTAGAATCGCCTGAATTGAGCTACAGGTGGTAAAAGAACGGTAATAATCCCGTAGAATCGGCTGAATTGAGCTGCAGGTGGTAAAAGAACGGTAATAATCCTGTAGAATCGGCGGAGTTGAGTTATTTGAAGCGGATGCATGAAGAAACAAGGGTATAAATGCCCCAGAAATAGCGGAAAAGAGCCATAGTGGAAGAATAAGGGGTATAAATACCCCAGAAATAGCGGAAAAGAGCCATAGTGGAAGAATAAGGGGTATAAATACCCCAGAAATAGCGGAAAAGAGCCAAAGTGGAAGAAACAAGGGCATAAATACCCCAGAAATAACGGAAAAGCGCCAAAGTGGAAGAAAAAAGGGCATAAATACCCCCGAAATAGCGGAAAAGAGCCAAAGTGGAAGAATAAGGGGCATAAATACCCCCGAAATAGCGGAAAAGAGCCATAGTGGAAGAATTAGGGGTATAAATGCCCCAGAAATACCGAAACGAGCTACTTTGGAAGAACAGGAGGTGTAACTGCCTTGAATCGATAGAAACGAGCTACATAGTGAGATAGTGTTGACGAAACACGCTGATAGCAGCGGAGAGAACGGAATGATTGCGTACAAGCAGTAGCGTTCGCCTTTGTTTCCGAATTTCATCCGAAACTGAGGTGCAAATCAAGAAATTTGGAGACAGCAGCGATGGGAGTAACATTCCGTTCGTGGAGCGACTGCTCAGCACATACCGCATCATCACATCCATCGCACTTCCGTGCTCACTCAACACATCTCGCACAAAATCAAACCCACCCACATACTTACTCTGCACATCCTACGTTACTCCTCGCTCCAGGCGTGCTCCATCCCAGTCCCTCCGCCCGTTAGTGTCCGCTCACGCAAGCCCCGCCTCACCACTTGCACAGCTTTCAGTCTCGCCGTCACGTTCTCCCTCACGCAACACCTATTACACACCCTAACCCTTCTCCCACACCTCAAAGATCAAAATCACATAAACCAACATTCTCCCATATTCTATAGGCAAATGCCTTTGTTAAAGGGGAGCGACTCGATGTTAAGGATTAGATTGAATGAGCTGGGGAAAGGGAATGACAATGGTCCATTGCAAGCGGATGTATGGAGATGGGACGGCATTGGCTGGAACGAATATATTACGCAGCAAGAAGAAGATTTCATACGCACAGAAGAGGAACTGTTCGTTACGATCCCGGCAGAGGCGGGATTATATCGTGTAGACTACTCTAATAAACCTTATGAGACGCCGTATGTATTACCGGAGTGGGTGGACGACGAATTAAGGAATACTGGGCTACATCCGGCGCCTTTTAATCTTAAAGAGGGTATGCTCTGGGGATATATTAACGACGAAGGTCGTGCTCAGATTGAACCTAGATACGAATATGCTGAGGATTTTCAGAAGAACGGGCTAGCAATTGTACAACGAAAAAACAGTAGCGGACTGATCGACAGCTCTGGAAGGGAGCGGGTAAAGCCCATTTACTCGTTCATTGCCCCTTTTTCGGAAGGACGCGCAGTAGTATCAGATGCGAAAGGGTACACATTTATCGATGAAAAAGGTAAAGAGGTGACTCCAGCCCGTTATGATTATCTAAACTCATTGCATGAGGGACTTGCATTATTTTCGAAACAAAATACAACGGGTGGTCCATCACTATATGGGTATGTAGATGCGCAAGGCAAAGAGGTTTTGCCTGCAATATATGTGGACGCCAATGATTTCATGAATGGTGTGGCTTTAGTCAAGATTAAAGAGGGGGAGTACGCACTCATTGATCCTGAAGGGAAGGTTCTCTATACGTACAATCATCCATTCGTAGGGAGTCCGGGTGATGGGCTGCTCTCCTATCAAGCGACTGAGAACGGTAAGTACGGCTATTTAAACACGGATGGAACAGTAGCTATTCAGCCACAATTTACTTCTGCCTTACCTTTCTCTGAGGGTCGTGCAGTGGTGAATACCGCTGAGAACTATGGCAACGCCTACGGGCTGATTGATAAACAAGGAAAAATGATCATCCCCGCGAAATATTATGAAGTCCTGCAGCTTGGTGAAGGCAGAGCAGCTATAGGAACACCAATATTCCCTAGTCAACCTTATCGAGGCTCACGTTACATTATCGCTGATGCAGAGACAGGAGCAATTCTGAGCAATCATACCTTGCTTGGTGTGAATAATTATCAGGACGGACTGGCATCTGTATATGATGCTAAGGAGACTTTTTTTATAGATCGAACTGGAAAAAGAGCAGCTCAGCCTCCAGTTATTCAAGGGACGGGAACACTTACCCTCAGTGGACGCTTAATTAGAGCAGATATAGATCAACGTACAGCATATTATGATCGTCAAGGGAAGCAGATTTGGAGGCAAAATGGAGTCATCCCACTGAGACCTCCATATTCCGTAGTCGAGAAGAAGTACAAACCGAACAGGGATTATCTGGTTTACTATCCGGTTGTTGAAGGAATTGCAAGCGCGGAAGTTTCTAGAGAGGTTAATGATAAATTACGGAAGCTTTCACTAGTCGAAGACCCAGGTAGTAATGGAGCAACACAGGATTTCAGTTATAATGGTGATTTTTCAGTGTCCTTTTTCCGCAAAAACCTTCTAGTGCTGGAGTTAACGGGATACCGTTATCCTTTTGGAGCAGCCCACGGCATGCCTACCAAAATCTATACACATACTAACGTACGTAACGGAAGGTTCTATAAGCTAGGTGATTTGTTCAAGCCAGGAAGTAGATACGTGGAGAAGCTCAGTAAAATCGTAGGTAAGCAGATTGAGAATGATCCTGAGTACTCCTATGTTTTTCCGGATACGTATAAAGGAATTACCTCAGATCAGCCTTTCTTTGTAGATAATGAAGCGTTATATCTTTATTTCGCACCTTATGAGATTGCTCCTTATTCTGCGGGTTTTCCTACTTTCCGTATTCCTTATGCAGAAATTATGGGACTTATCTCTACTGAGGGAGAATTTTGGCAGTCGTTTCACTAGTTACTTTTTATCTTTTAGCACATAGAAGTTGCTATTCTCTCGAGAATGGCGACTTTTTTTGCTTTTTAACGCCAATATCGAATGCAATTCATGCTCAGGAAACTTACAATCAAGACTAGTAAATGTTAAAAATTAGAAGAGCACAGCTGATAGATTTATGCTACAATGACTGAGGAACAAATTACAACTTTGTAACATTTGTAGCTGGTCACTCTAAGCAGAAACATATAGTACACACAAGAAAGAGGAGATGGCAGAATGAAGAACAAGAGATTAAGAGCAATTATTGGTGGTAGTGTAGCAGCTGTTATGGCACTTAGTATTTCTCTTCCACTCGAAGCGAATGCGGCCTCAACTGAGGTAACAGTAATTAAATCAGGTACTAGCTATGAGCAGGTTTTACAATATTTAAAACAAGCTAACCTACAGGGACTCCCTATTTTTAATAGCACAATCGTGGTAACCAAGCCTCAAACAGGAACGGTTCCAAATAAAGATACATCTACCGGAACTCCGGTTACTAAGCCTTCGGATACAACTACTGTAACTAAGCCTGTAACTAAGCCTTCGGATACGACTACTGTAACTAAACCTGTAACTAAACCTGTAACTAAACCTACAGAAACTACACCTACTACAGGTGCTGCGAGCAATAAAGGAACTTATGTTCAACAGATCGTAACGCTGGTAAATAAAGAGCGTGCAGCAGCTGGTTTGAAGCCTGTTTCTGGGTTGGACAGCCTTCATAAAGTAGCAGCTACAAAAGCTACGGATATGCGTACTAATAACTATTTTTCACATACTTCACCTACGTATGGCTCACCATTCGATATGATGAAATCCTTTGGTATCACTTATAACGCTGCAGGCGAGAACATCGCAATGGGTCAAAAAACACCAGAAGAAGTAATGAAAGCATGGATGAATAGTCCTGGTCACAAGGCTAATATTTTGAATGCTAACTTCAATTATATTGGTGTAGGGTATGACAATAACTATTGGGTTCAAGAATTTATTGGTAAATAATTAAAAAAAATTGCTGGAATCAAACGTTCTCCGATGAAAATCGGGGAACGTTTTTTTGTACCAAAACTTTAATCGCTAAATTTTTTGAGAATTTTCGTATTCAGATTCGGGTTAAATAAGCGGATTAGCTGGATTTATTTCTATTTTAGACATTTGCAAAACCGGTATGGAAGATTTATGTTTATGTACATAGTTAAGATCTTTGTAAAATGTGGAACAATACATAATAGAACGGCACACGGAGGGATGGCTTTGAATGATTCAAAGTGGACATGGCGCACGGTCAGCCTGATTTCCATAGTAACAACAATAATTCTAATTGTAGGTTTAGTTTATGCGGTCAGAGACATCATCTATCCGGTTGGAGAAGCGTCAGGGACCAACTTACCTCAGCAAACAGCTGCTCCAGTGACGGAGACGGTTAAGAAGCTCAAAGTTGTTGCTCTCGGAGATTCGCTAGCCAAGGGAACTGGTGATAACACCGGAGAAGGATTTGTTAAGCGTACGGTTAGTGGTTTATCCGCTAAAGGTGTCGAAGTTGATTTACTGGGTAATATGGGAATTAATGGTTTAACAACTGCAGGACTGCAAAGCAAGCTGGATGAAGATGGTATAGATTACGCGCTGCATATGGCGAATGTCATTCTGCTCTCGATCGGAGGGAATGATTTATTCAAGGACTCCAATATTTTGCAGAATAGTGGCGCACTTCAAAGTGAATCCACGACTGATCAAGAGCTGACTCCAGAGTCTTTGCTAGCAGCCCTTCCGGTAGCAGTAGAAAGATTAGGTAAGATTCTGGAGAAAATCACGGAAATCAATCCAAACGCTCAAATTTATTATATGGGGTTATACAATCCCTTTGGTGATATACCAGATCTACTTGTACCAGGTAATCAGGCGGTTGCGAAGTGGAATAATGCGGCAATGGATATTATTAATAAGCACAGCAATATGACATTGGTTCCAACCTTCGACTTGTTTAACAAGCATTTGGACAAATATTTATCAACGGATCATTTTCATCCGAATGGGGATGGCTATCAACGAATTGGAGAGCGATTCATTCAGGCTATACACTAGAACAGAAGTGAGAGCCAGCTTTCTAAGAATGATGAATTGTATTAGATAAAATATCCTTTGAGCAAGTACTAGCCGAGGAAATGACAGTAACAAGGAGCTAAGGAGAATATGACAAAAGCGAACAGTGGAGAATCCAGCCCGGTCGTCTTGTCTGTAGACGGGGTACGGAAAAAAATAGGGCGAAAGTGGATTATAGATGATGTTACGTTTGATGTGAGAGAAGGAGAAATTTTCGGCTTCCTCGGACCCAATGGAGCTGGGAAGACAACTACGATTCGAATGCTTGTCGATTTGATTCGTCCAAGCGAGGGCAAGATTACGGTATGTGGTTACAATGTGAACCGAAATCCGGAAAAAGCGTTGCAATTTGTCGGCTCTATCGTTGAGAATCCTGAGGTATATACCTATTTGACGGGATGGGAGAATTTACAGCATTTTGCCCGAATGCAGCCAGGTATAGATAATGCACGTATTAGTGAAGTCGTAGATATCGTTCGGTTGGATCAACGAATCCATGATAAGGTAAGTACATATTCGCTTGGGATGAGACAACGACTTGGTATAGCGCAGGCTCTTCTGGGACGTCCGCGTCTGCTTATTCTGGACGAGCCTACAAATGGCTTAGATCCAAAGGGAATTAAGGAGCTGCGAGAATTTATACGCAAACTAGCAGATGAGGGTTTAGCGGTATTTGTATCGAGTCATTTACTTAGTGAAATCCAGCTTCTCTGTGACCGTGTTGCGATTATTAGTAAAGGGCGAGTACTTGCAGTGGGTGGGGTTGAAGAGCTGATCGCTCGAAATTCTCCTTATGTACTTTGGGAGCTGGAGCCTTTTGCTTTAGCTAAGGGATTACTGGCTGATCGCCCAGATATTCAGATTCAGAATCTGGAAGACGTTAGCTTGGATGATTCAATAATTGCTGGTATGGGCCCGAATTCTTTAATCACAATTATGGAGCAGGATTTGATCCCCGAGATTGTGGCTGTTATGGTGACTGCTGAAATCGAAGTTAGGGCTGTGCATAAAATCAATCCGACACTGGAACAGCTATTCTTGAAACTAACGGAGGGTGAGAACGTTGAATAATATGCTTCCGCTAATCCGTAATGAATGTTTAAAAATCATTAAAAAGAAACGGTTTTATGTTATACTGCTGATTCTGATTGTACTGGTGCCTATGTTCACCTACGCTCAAATGCGCTCAGCTGAGCGTAGCCGAGATAAATTCAACTCCGATTGGCGCCTGGAGATCCAGCAGCAGATCATTGATAATCAAAATTCTTTGGGTAGCGACCGAATTCCAGAGGAATGGAAGACTTATCGGCGAATATTTGTACAGCAGCTTCAGTACTACCTTCACCATGATGTGAATCCGAACGAGCCAAGTGGCGTTACCTTTACCCGTGAGTTTATGGATAATTCCGTTACTTTATTTATTCCGCTGCTCATTATGGCGGTAGCCTCGGATTTAGTTTCTGCGGAGCGAACTACAGGGACGATCAAAATGCTGCTGACAAGGCCAGTTAAGCGTTGGAAAGTTTTGTTTAGCAAATTAGCGGCTCTGCTTATGTTTGTCTCGCTTATTGTGCTCTCCACCTTTGTGATCAGCTACCTTATCTCTGGTCTTGCTTTTGGATATAAGGGCTTTAATATCCCTGTCTTTACAGGCTTTAAGATCAGTGGAGACTCGGTGGATATGTCTACTGTGCATGCAGTACCACAATGGAAATATATGCTTATGCAAGGTGGATTGGTCTGGTTCGTAAGTGTCGTAGTTGCCCTGCTTGCTTTTATGATCTCTGTACTTGTAAGGAGCACTGCTGCTAGTATAGTGGTCATGATGGCAGCGCTGATCGCTGGAAATATTCTGACTAATATGGCCTCAGCCTGGACAACAGCGAAATATTTATTTATGGTAAATCTTGGACTGACCGGTTATTTGTCAGGAACTCCCGCACCCATAGAGGGGATGTCCTTGTCATTTTCCATGGCTGTACTGGCTGTATGGGGGGCTGCTTCGGTGATCATTTCATTCGCCGTCTTTACGAAAAGGGATATTTTGAATTAGAATGTACAAAGTGACGAAAACGTTTGTTTGCATTTCTAGAGATATAAGAAAGTATAAGTTTTGCACTTATACTGTATGTCTTATATTTCTCGCTTAAAGGCTTACCGTCTTTATAAGGACGCCGAAGGCGTTAATGCTTGAGTATAGAGAAAAGAAGGAGGAGCATGAATGCTCGAACAGATCGATATGTTTGCTGAAGTTTCTAATAACGGCGAGAATAGCCGTACTGGATACGATGCTGACGACATTCAAGTGCTCGAAGGTCTGGTTGCAGTACGCAAACGACCTGGCATGTATATCGGCAGTACAAGTTCTTCGGGACTACATCATCTAGTATGGGAAATTGTAGATAATGCTGTGGATGAGCATTTAGCCAAGTATTGTACGAAGATTGACTTACTGCTTCGCAAAGATGGCTCAGTAACGGTGACGGACAACGGTCGTGGGATTCCAACTGGAATGCATAAGACAGGAGTGCCAACGCCGCAAGTTGTATTTACAATTTTGCATGCAGGCGGTAAATTCGGTGGATCTGGTTACAAGAAATCAGGCGGTTTGCATGGCGTAGGGGCTTCAGTAACGAATGCTTTGTCTGAATGGCTTGAAGTAGAGATTTATCGTGAAGGCAAAATCCATCGTCAACGTTTTGAATATTGGGTGGACAAGAAGGGGAAAGAGCATGTTGGCGAACCTGTAACGGGCCTTGAAATTCTGGGCAACACCAACAAAACCGGTTCGAAAATTACTTTTAAACCGGATATTCGCGTCTTTCCAAATGGAATTGCCCTGAATTATGATACGCTGGCAGAGCGAGTACAGGAGATTGCCTTTCTGAATTCCGGTCTGCGTATTACGCTGCATGATGAGCGGAGCAATCGTCAGGACGAGTTCTTTTACGAGGGTGGAGCAAGCCAATTCGTACAGTTCTTGAATGAGGGCAAGGATGTTCTACATGATGTTATTCACTTCAGCGCTGAAAAGGACGATATCGAAGTGGAAGTAGCCCTTCAGTACAATGGAGGCTATACAGAAACCTTGGCTTCCTTCGTTAACTCCATTCCTACTCGTAGCGGCGGTACTCATGAGACAGGCTTTAAGACCGCGTATACTCGTGTGTTGAATGATTATGCACGACGTACACAGTTGCTTAAAGAAAAGGATAAGAATTTAGAAGGAAATGATTTGCGCGAAGGTATGATGGCTGTCATTAGTGTCAAAATGTCCGAGGTTGAATTTGTTGGACAGACGAAGGATCAGCTTGGTAGTGCTTCTGCTCGTAGTGCAGTAGACTATATCGTATCTGAGAATATGGCTCGTTTCCTGGAAGAAAACCCACAGGTAGCACAGAGCCTTCTGAAAAAATCAATTCAGGCCTCGAAGGCTCGGGAAGCGGCTCGCAAAGCCCGCGATGAGATCCGTACAGGTAAGAAACGTAGCGAGAGCTCGAATCTTGGCGGAAAATTATCACCTGCGCAGTCTAAGGACGTTACACGAACTGAGCTGTTTATCGTAGAAGGTGATTCAGCTGGTGGCTCAGCGAAGCAAGGCCGTGATTCAAAGATTCAGGCGATCCTGCCGCTAAAAGGGAAACCGATGAATCCGGAAAAAGCCAAGCTGCTGGATATCCTGAAGAACGATGAATATAAAGCGATCATTTCCACGATTGGTGCAGGAATTGGTCCGGATTTTACCGTCGAAGACAGCAATTATTCCAAAATTATCATTATGACCGATGCGGATACAGATGGAGCGCATATTCAGGTGCTGCTGCTGACATTTTTCTATCGTTATATGAAGCCGTTAATAGATGCCGGAAAGGTTTTTATTGCTCAGCCTCCGCTTTATAAGCTGACCCGCAAAACGGGCAAGCTGGAAACCGTAAGGTATGCATGGAGTGATGAAGAACTGCAAAATTACTTAAAGGAATTCGGCAAAAACTTCGAGCTTCAGCGTTATAAAGGATTGGGTGAGATGAACCCTGATCAGCTGTGGGAAACAACGATGAATCCAGAATCGCGTACACTGCTTCAGGTGCAGATTGAGGATGCTGCTAAGGCTGAGCGTCGTGTTTCTACACTGATGGGTGATAAAGTCGATCCACGTAAACGCTGGATTGTTGAAAATGTCGATTTCACTGAAATTGTAGAGTAGTTGCAGTTAGTAGTGCTGCAAGTGACGAATACTTCCACTGTTTTTAATTTTTTGGTGATAGGCAAACGGAGTGGCGGAATCGTTCTGGAGGAGCGTTAGCGTTCGCCTTTGTTTCCGGATTTTATCTGCTAACAGCGGTATAATCAAAAAATCTGGAAACAACAGCGACCGGAAGAATGATCCGCAAAGCGAAGTGAAAGAATATCACCAATCTTTAAGAAAGTGGACAGATTGAGGAACAGAAGGTGAGCCAAGTGAGTAGTTTATCAGAACAATTTTTGCCGGCTTTTCTGGAAGAGGTCGTCGGTGACCGCTTTGGTCGGTATTCCAAATATATTATTCAGGACCGGGCGATTCCCGATGTCCGCGATGGACTTAAGCCTGTACAACGCCGTATTCTTTATGCGATGTACGATTCTGGCAACACGCCTGACAAGCCGTACCGCAAGTCGGCCAAAACCGTCGGGGATGTAATGGGTAATTACCATCCACATGGTGACTCCTCGATTTACGACGGTATGGTTCGTATGGCACAGCCATGGAAGATGGGGCATGTTCTCGTTGACGGTCATGGCAACTGGGGCTCGATGGACGATGACCCAGCTGCGGCAATGCGTTATACAGAAGCACGCTTATCTCCGATTGCAATGGAGATGATGCGTGATATCGAGAAGCGGACGGTGCTGTTTAAGGACAACTTTGACAATACAGCCAAAGAGCCTGTGGTTGTTCCTTCCCGGTATCCGAATCTACTCGTAAACGGCACGAGCGGGATTTCCGCAGGCTTTGCCACTGAGATTCCGCCACATAACCTACGTGAGGTTATTGATGCTTGTATCGCAGTGATGCAGAAGCCGGATATTGAACTTGAAGATATCATGACCTTTATGAAAGGTCCGGATTTCCCTACAGGCGGCACTATTATGGGCGGAGACGGCATCATGGATGCTTACCGCACTGGTAAAGGCCGTATTTATTTACGCTCCAAGACTGAGATTGAAAATATGCGTGGCGGCAAGCAACAAATCGTGATTACGGAAGTTCCATTCCAGATTGTAAAATCACGACTAGTTACCTCCATGGAGAATATTCGATTAGAGAAGAAAATCGATGGCATTGCTGAAGTTCGTGATGAGAGTGGACGAGAAGGACTTCGGATTGTGGTTGAACTCAAGAAAGAAGCGGATGCCCAAGGCGTTTTGGCGTATCTGCTCAAAAAAACCGATCTACAAATCACCTATAATTTCAATATGGTGGCGATTGTCAACAAGGCTCCGCAACAGCTTGGTCTTAAAGCCATCCTGGAGGCTTATATTGCGCATCAGCGTGAAGTAGTGACTCATCGCACCCAATTTGATCTGGAACGCGCAGAAGACCGTGCTCATGTCTTAGAGGGCTTGGTTAAGGCGCTGAATATTCTGGATGAGGTCATCGCTGCCATCAAAGCATCGAAGAACCGTCAGGATGCTCAGAACAATCTCGTGTGGATGTTCGGGTTCAGTGAACGTCAAGCGGATTCTATTCTTACCTTACAATTGTATCGTCTGACGAATTTGGAGATTACTTCACTCCAAAAAGAATTGGATGAAATGATGGCAAAGATTACACATCTGCGTGGCATTTTGGAAAGTGACAAGAAGCTCGTAGCTGTAATCCGTAAGGAATTGCTGGAGATCCGCGACAAATACGGGATCGATCGCCGTTCGCTGATCCAAGGCGAAGTTGAGGAGCTTAAGGTTAGCCTTGAAGCGCTGGTCAACGCAGAGGATGTGCTAGTAGCACTTTCCGCAGACGGTTATATTAAGCGTACAAGTATGCTTTCCTTTACTCGCTCTGGTGGGGAACGTCATACATCAGGCGTTAAAGAAGGCGATCATATCGTTAAGCTGCTCGATGTGAATACCCGTGACAGTCTGCTGGTATTTACGCGCAAGGGGCAGTACTTCTTACTTCCGGTTCACCAGATTCCAGAGTTTAAATGGAAAGAACCAGGTACTGCGATTGTTAACGTTATCGGATTGTCTAAAGGGGATGGAATCATTAGCGTGATTCCGGTCAATAATCTTGATGATCCGCAGCAAAGCCTCGTGTTTATCACCCGCAGAGGTCAGGTTAAGCGTACAGAGCTCAAGGAATACTCTACAAGCCGCTCTGGAGCCGTAGCAGCCTGTAAGGTAGCAGACGGTGATGAGATCATTACAGTGGCTACTAGTACGAATGACAAGGATATTGTACTCGTGACTCGTGAAGGAATGAGTATTAGATTCCATGAGAATGAAGTTAATCCTATGGGCCGTGTTGCATCCGGTGTAAGAGGCATTCAGCTTCGTGAGGGCGATGAGGTGATTTCTTGCTTCTGGGTCAGTGAAGATGAAGGTGAGATCCTTTCTATCTCCGATATCGGATATGCGAAACGTTCATTACTAGTGGATTATCCATCTCAAAGCCGCGGTGGCAAAGGGATGCCAACCTTTGAATTTAAGGAAGGCAAGCGAGTACGACCAAATGGCAGTAAATTGGCAGGGGCTTTCTATTGCAGAGAACCGTTGGAACTTAATGCAATTACACGGGAGAATGCACATCATACATTCTCTTCTGAATCTGCACCACTTGGAGAGCGTCGTTCTACAGGCAAACAGATTGTTCCTGTGGAGAAAAAGGATGAGATTGTTAATCTTTTCCTGGCAGTTAAGTAAAATAAACTAGTAATAAACAGATTTGTTAAAATAACTTATCAAGGTGCTTAGTCAATTCTTCTTGAGAACTGACTAAGTGCCTTTTTTTAATTTTCCCGCTTATCAGTTTAGAAGATTTATTTTTCTTCTTTTGCAGGAAATGGAATTTGTTTCGCGAAAATGTAGTTATACCGGATAGAACCGCAAGGAAAGGAAGGAATCAGTGTGCACGCTTCTGAATTCAGTAAAATTTGGCATAAAATTTTAAAAGATTACAAACTACATATGGACAGTAATCTTGCCCCATCGCTAACGGATGCCCAACTCACAGTACTTGAACTGCTTCAAGAACGTGATGCCATGAAGCCTTCTGATCTGGCTCCACATCTGGCGACCAGTCCTGCAGCGGTTACTATGTTACTTGATCGGATGGAGAAAAATGGGCTTATCATTCGGGAGAGAGATGCTGCGGATCGCCGTATTGTATGGGTGAGTATAACGGAAATTGGAACGCAGGAGACTGCACGTGGTTTGAAGATCCGCAGTGATTTTTTTGCAGAAGCGCTTGATCCGATATCCTCTCATAACCAACAGCTACTACTCTATTTAATGGGCAAAATGGTTGTTACAACTGCACCGGAAGGTTCTACACCATGAATATATACAACAACACTTTATTTCAAAAAAAAGAAGGCCATCCATTAACGGATAGCCTTCTTTTGTAATTCCTTGGACCATAAATCCCAAGGATGGGTTTGCGGAGGCAGGGAAATAAGTTCTACTTCTTCTTTAGTAACAGGGTGGGGAAAACCTACAAGTGCAGACCACAGTGCAATTTGCTGTCCAGGTCTGTTCACCGAAGCTCCATACTTCTGATCACCGTATAAGGGGCAGCCGATGGAGCTAAGCTGCACTCGAATTTGATGTGAACGACCGGTAAGTAAATCGATCTTGAGCAGGCTGTAACCCTCAGCGCTGCCAAGTACTGTGTAATCCAGAATGGCTTCCTTACCGCCGGGTGTTCCTTTCCGGACTACAGTGACGGTATTGCTCTTGGCGTCTTTAAGCAGCGTATCGGTAAGACGGCCATGAGATGCTGGTGGTTTTCCGTGCACGACCGTTAAGTACACCTTATGAAAGCTGTGAGTTCTGACACACTCGGATAGTCTTGAGGCTGCTTTTGATGTCTTGGCAAAGATCATTGCACCCCCAACCGGACGATCCAGGCGGTGGACTAGCCCCATATAGACGTTGCCAGGCTTGTTAAAGCGTTCCTTCACATCTTCTTTGAGCAGGTTGAGCAGATCAGGATCTCCAGTAGCATCCTCCTGAACAGGAATATTCACGGGCTTCACTATGCCTAGAAGATGATTATCTTCGTATAACACTTCAAAGCGCTTCGACATTCCGTCCAGCGGCTCGTTGCTGCCAGATAAATGCTGTGTCATGGCTTACGCCTCCCAGCGTCCCAGAATACCGCATGGCAGGTTCATGCCGGAGTAAGTGATCGGAAGACCGATTTCACCGGAGGTGAGCTTCCCGCCATAACGTTTACCCATGGTCATCGACAACATATTACGTAGGACAGTTGGAGAAATCCCAGTGGTGTATGAATTGATTAGCATAAACAAAGGTTTGTCGCTCATTATTTGCATACAGCTCTCAAGGAAAGGATATAAGCTGGATTCCAGCTTCCACATTTCTCCGCCAGG
Organism: Paenibacillus sp. NPDC058367; assembly: GCF_042723305.1. NCBI lineage: Bacteria > Bacillati > Bacillota > Bacilli > Caryophanales > Paenibacillaceae > Paenibacillus > Paenibacillus sp. NPDC058367. The sequence continues at coordinate 65,889 of NZ_JBHXIZ010000003.1, read as the reverse complement.
TCCTCTTCCATAGGAAGGCGGGTCCATTATAATCGCATCATACTTACTACCACGACGTTGTTCACGTTGTACGAATTTGAATACGTCATCCGTGATGTAGCGAACTGGACGCTCGCCCAGACCGGACAGCTGGACATTTTCTTTTGCCCATTGCACCATTCCTTTGGCTGCATCCACGTGAACAACAGAAGCGCCGGCACTTGCGGCGGCTACAGTAGCTCCACCAGTGTAAGCAAATAGATTCAGTACTGAGATCGGACGGTTAGCAGCCGCAATCTTGTCCATCATCCAGCTCCAGTTGGCCGCTTGTTCAGGGAATAACCCTGTATGCTTAAAATTTGTAGGACGTAAATGGAATTTTAATTTTCCGTAACTAATTTTCCAATCATCCGGAATTGTTTTTTTCATTTCCCATTGTCCACCACCGGCTGAGGAACGGTGATAATGACCGTGTACATCACGCCATTTCGCTGTCTCATTGGAGAGTGGCCAAATAATTTGTGGATCCGGACGGCGCAGGATAATGTCACCCCAACGTTCAAGCTTCTCTCCACCGCCAGTGTCAATTACTTCATAGTCTTTCCAGTCGCTAGCTATATACATTTTTTAATCCATCCTTCAAAAATTCATTTAGCCTTTATTGTACATCATTTCACCATATAGCTACAAACAAAATACGCACAAGCTCAATACTCTACTTATTTTATCCAATGAAGATTATGTGTATAATATTTCCATTCTCACAGCTATTATTCTGGTAGATCAAGCAATGATTGTGTATGATCAGATATCAGAGTCTTTACAATATTTATGATCGGAGAATAGCAGCTTATGTTCAATCTTGCGCCTCTATATTTCCCGATAACTGCAAATCCAGCACAAACTAGTGAATTTCTACCCAGTCAAGCTTTGCAGCCATATATTCGCTGTTTCTGGGGGTCTGTTACACCGCGTATTCCTACAGAGGCATCCGTTCACGTAGTGGACAAGGCATCTGGTTACGAACCTCGAATGGAAACAATTATTCCAGATACATGCATGGACATTATTTGGAATCTGAATGAGTTGACAGGCTTAACAACTACCGTTTTTTCCGGTATCAATGATGCTCCTTTTGAAGTCCCTTCAGACAGAGGGGAAGGTATGATCTCAACCTTTGGTATCCGATTTCATTTCTGGGCCGTTCATTTTTTTGCAGATGACCATCTCCGGGATGTCTTGAATGCATTTGTAGATGTGGACCAATACTTTTGTACTTTTAAAAAAGAGCTAGGATTTCTGCTGGAACAAGCAAATTCTATGAATGAAAGGATAGTGGCAGCTGAGGCTTATCTTTTTCAGCGTCTTGAGCATGGTGGACGGACTAATGATCGGATGATGAATGCAATTTATACCCTAATTAAACAAAAGGGTGTGGTAACAGCTGAGGATTTGGAAACCAGCTCTAATCTAAGCCGACGCCAACTTGAAAGACTTTTTCAAGAATACATAGGTGTATCACCTAAAAAAACAGCTGACCTTGTACGATTTCAGAATGTATGGCGGGAAATGTATCAACTGCCTGTGCAGACGAAGAATATGCAGGATCTTATTTTTACGTATGGATTCAGCCACCAGCCTCATTTTATAAACAGTTTCAAGAAATATGCAGGAAGAACACCACTTGAGGCTTTAGTCTATGCGGGCAGATAAATGTCGCAATTTTGCAATACAAAGGGTGCTAGCCTTGTTAAACTCAAGTAAGAAATGGGCACTATGATGATGAGAATGAAAGGGGACAAATTATGATTTCGTCTTTTGAAGGTACTAACATCTACACTAAGGATACTGCTGCGTTGGCTGCATTTTATTCGGAGGTGCTAGGGATTCCAATTCCGTTCGAAGGCTACGGCAATTTTGATGGCGCAAAGATTGGATTCGACAAGAAGCAGCCTGGAATCATCATTTGGGATGAGACGAAATGGGAAAAGCTCACGACTGGCTTTGTTAATTTAGTATTCAGCTGTGATAATCTCGATGAGACGTACGAGCAGTTAAAGGCTAAGGGACTGGATTGTCAGCCACCGGTTACGATGGCGTATGGCGGGAAAGAAATGAATTTCCGCGATCCAGATGGTAATCACATTACCTTGCTCGAAGGAGCATACTAAATAATTTTGAACAAAAAAGGGATTGAACGCAAACATCAACCGTGTGAATAAACGGGAGTTTGCGTTTTTTTTATTTTATTCATTTGACAATGATAATCATTATCAAATAGAATGAGGGTGAAGCACACATCATTTAAATTTTATGTTTAGTAATGGGAGGAACAGAAAGATGACTAAAGTGCTAGTGGCATACGCCAGTCTAACTGGAAACACTGAGGAAATGGCTGAATTGATTGTAGAGGGAATACGCCAAGCAGGCGGTGAAGCCGTTTTGAAATCGGTCACTGAATGTAACGCGGTTGAGATAAATTCATATGAAGGCGTTCTGTTAGGAGCATACACTTGGGGAGATGGTGAGCTACCTGATGAAGCTCTTGATTTCTATGAGGAGATGGATGAGCTTGATTTGACCGCTATGAAATCAGCAGTTTTTGGCAGTGGAGACACAGGTTACGCGATTTATTGTGGAGCCGTGGACTTATTCGTGGAGAAGTTAAAGGAACGTGGAGCTGTGATATTACAGGATAGTCTTAAGATTGAATATGGCCCGAACGCTGCTGAAAAAGAAGCTTGCCGTCAATTCGGTCGTCAATTTATCGAAGCTTGTATGGTGGCATCATAGGATGGGCGGGCCAGCGGGAAGTTGGATGAAGAAACAAGTGAATTTACATACGCCTCCATATAAACGACTGCATGATTATCGAGTGGAGCACATTATGCTTGGAGGGGCCGAGAATTTATCAAGCGGAGCTCCAGCGACCGGGCTCCCACGCTGGCGCCAGCAGGTTCAATATGCTGTAGGGCATACACTTAACGACTTTTATAGTTTGCTGCCTGAAGTTCGAAGGGAGACACCGATACAATTTCTGTTAGAGCGTCGTTGGCCACCTAGGGGGGATGCTTTTCCTTCATTACTGCAATATTGGGATATCAAGACGAGTATAGCGGATGAACTAATGCGTATCGTTTCGACCAATCATTTACTGGAAATTCCGGTAATGCTATACGAGCAGTGGTATGTGCCAGTCCCGGAGATGAGCTTGGAGCTTTCGATGATTACTCAATTAGCTTGGAATTCTACTCAGAATGGTCGAAGCCTGAACATTCAGAAATTTATGGTGAATGGCAATGAGGATACTATTGCGGGCTTTTTGCATATGACAAACGTCTTTTGTTATGCGGCTTACGGTGAACCTGCGGAGACCGTGGAAATCTACTCCTTGCTAGACGGTCGTAAATACTCTTACAAGGGAAATGCAGTCCCGTATAAGGAGTCTTTGGATTATGTTCGATTGTTATCTGTATTTCTGGAGCAGGAAGTGCACGCTGATGGCTCATTAAACTGTAGCGACCGTAGAAATGATAGAGGCGAAGCTAATGTTGGAGGCTTTGGGCTCATGTGATTACTCCTAATAATAAAATAAGGCCTCCTGCTCTACAGGCGAGAACGCCCATTAGACAGGAGGCTTTAATTCTATGGATTAGCCGATATAACGGTAATAATCCTGTTTATTCTGAATGATAAAGCCACAGCTTTCATATAGCTTAAGCGCATTGGGATTATCTAGAGCGACCTCGAGATTAATTCCATTATAGTTTTTACGTTCTCGTTCGATCGTTTGAAGAAGTGCACTTCGTCCAATGCCTAGCCCACGTAGCTTCTTGCTGACAGTAAATCCATAAATCCAGGTTTCATTATCTTCGGTCCACAGCCGCATTTTACCAACAGGTTGTCCGTCCATTTCGATCATAATATGTTCTTGCAGGCCTTCCTGTTTCTGCAGGTCATAGAGTTCGGCAGCATCTTCAGTCTTTATGTCAAAGCCTCCACAATCCAGCTCAACGAGAATTGGGGCTTCGTCTTCACGAGCAGGGCGTAAGATCACAGTCCCTGTGGCTGAGCTTGCTTCAGAAGAAGCAACCGAATTTCCGCCCCATTTCATTTGGTATTCCGCGTGATTAAACTCTAGTGGTAGCGTTTGAAGGAATGCTACACCAGATGATGAGGCAGCAGGAGCGTTTAGAAGTAGGGTATCAACATTGCCTCGTTTGATAATAGTTTGCGCTCGGTTCCACAGTGAGGTGAAGATGCCCCGTCGGCGGTAGCCTGGTCGAACCATGCCACAGACCTCCATATCGCTTCCGAATCCATAAAGTCCTAAGAAGCCGACGAGTAAATCATCTTCATATGTCACGAGCCATTCCGTATCTCCTACGCTTGATGGCTGGCGAAGCATATCCCAATTCAATTTCAGTGAAATTCCATCATATTGCTCACAGCGTTCTTGTAATTCTTCTATATTTCTCAAAGTATCAGTAGTAGTCAAACCCGTTTCCTCCTAAAGTGTATTTGAACTAAGTGTATTAGTTCGAATAGGTTAATAAAGCTTCACGGAAACGGGAACGGAGATCAGTCTCGCTCGCCTGTGTTCCCGCTCAGCACGTCCTTATACTCCGGATGCTTCTCAAATTGATGAGCTGCATAGGAGCACACAGGAACAATTTTTAAATTTTCATTTCGAGCCTTATCTACAACAGCCCGTACAAGTTCTTCACCGGTACCTTGACCGCGCAGTTCCTCAGAGACACGAGTGTGGTCAATGACCATTTCCCCAGCATCTTTATCCAAACTGTATGTGATCTCGGCAAGGTCCTTACCGTCATTCGCAACAAAAAAACGTCCTGTTCCAGTTTGAATTTGCATCTTATGGCTTCACTCCTAAATTGTTATTGCCTATATTTTACTACCACGATTTGCAAAAAGCGAGGAACGAAGCAGATTGATTGCTCGCCTTGGACGTTTGATGGCTTTCCATAGATGGATTTATCGAGGAAGTTAGGATTATTGGTGTGAATGATGCGCTCATGTTACTCAAGGCAGTTGCTTTGTAATGTTTGTTCTGCAAGTAGTCTGGCTTTGCGGAATGGGGACAGGAGGCAGACGTGATCGAGTGAATTTTGGCGAGCCGAGAAGGTGGGAGGACTGGAATTTCTGGACAAGCTGGTGTGCTGGATACGCAAGCCGGCCCAGACATTCCTGGCACTCTAACGCAGGAATATCCAGGACAGCCGGACTCATGGGAATTCTTGAGACCTCAGCGTGCCAAAAACTCCTGTTATCATAATCATCCACTGGAGCTTTCGGACTCAGATGACGTTATTAGCAAATTTTTAGCCGTTTGAGTAAAGTTTCGGACTCCATTGCAGCTATTCCTTAGGAAAAAGCATAAATTAGGCGATTTCTATGCCAATAGCGCCTATGGAGTCCGATAGAACCCCAAATTGGGGGGAATACTGCTTATAAGGTCCACTATGCCCGATAGCAACTTCGTACGGGGACGTGTTCACCGTTGAAATCGCACTTTAATGTCCTGCTGCATATGAGTAGCAATTCCCTTGCTTAGACTCTCGCAATCTCAAAATCAAAGAGAGATGCAAATAAATTCTGCATTCAAACAGTAGTCAAGCAGCAGTCAATGAATTTTTATACACTCCCGTTTATAAAGTAGCTTGCGTATTCTCAGGATAATACAATAAGATTAAGAGAATATCTCACTACTGAAAAGAACCGCTAGCAGGAGGAATCATTGTGGAATACAAAGTTGAGGTTGAATTTGGATCGATTTATGAGTTATTGAATAGCTTACATACTTATCTCTGCAAAAAATCCTATAAGAAGATTGACCTAGGGGTAGCGTGGGTTACTGAAATTGAAAGCACCCTAAGTGAGGAACTATTATCCCGTCTGAAGGAAACTGAACTAAACAATGAATGGAAAATGTTGAATCTGCTCATTTACTGTTGTCCATTCAAGGATGATGTAGACAGTGTGCTGAACTGGATTGAAGGGTTAACAGTTGGCGAGTTATATGAGACCTTATCAAAATATGTAATGGTATTTCCAAGCCATATGGAGGATTACCGTAATCGCGTAGTATTTTTACTCTCCGAATGGAACCGCCAGTACTTTAGTCAATGCAATCCTGCGATTCTAAGCAAATTACAGCAGCATACGGATTTGAAGAACATGGAGCTTAATGCACTGGAAACTGCTGATTTTGTGAACAAAACGACCAACGGATTCTATTTCATGCCTACGGATGGGCTTAAGAAGCTTGTATTAATTCCACAGTATCATTTTCAGCCTGCTAATATCATCTATTGCTACGGTGAATTAACAATCTGTCATTATGCGGCCTGGATTTCGATGGAGAACGAGGAGATTTCACCTTTTATGTATAGAGCCATTCGTAGTCTGGGTGAAAAAAGCCGTCTGAAAATTCTCCAAGCTCTTAGCGGTGGTCGCAAAACATTCACCGAAATTGTTAAGCATGCGGGAATCTCGAAGGGGATTGTTCACGATCATATTTTTAATCTTCGTTGTGCGGGTTTGCTTCATGCCTATATTGAAGGGGAGAATGTCACCGGATATAGTCTACGCCTGGAAGGCATTCATCGGATGAATGAGCAGCTATTCGATTATTTGAAATAATCATTTCACAAAAAAATATAGCGATCTAAAAGTCAGAATTCTCTTATACAGAGAGGGTTTTGGCTTTTTTTATGTGTCTTAATTTTCTTGTGATTCTGTTTATAGAGAATTTTTTTAAAGTTCTCTCTTTACAGAACTCGAAATCCTTTCTATAATGAACATCAGAAGTTATTCATACTTAACAGGTAGGAATTATAGTTATTATTCTATTAGAGAGAAAAGGGAGATAGGTACATGAGAAAAAATGCGATTGTAATCACTTCATTACTGCTTACGGGTTCACTGTTACTTTCTGCTTGCGCTAACAACAGTAATAACGAATCCTCGTCTGGTAACAACGCGGCTGCAAAGTCCAATTCAACCAATGTGGAAGCAACAACTCCGGCAGAGACTGTTCCTGCGGGTGCGCTAAGCGAGCCTTTTACCGCAACCGATTTGTCCAAACTTCCAGCAGTTGCACAGAAACGTACAGACACCATTATCGTAGGGTTAACGGACCCAAGCGGAGCTTTTACTCCGTATTTTCAGCAAAGTGGTTATGATGGCAATGTATCTTCACTGCTATACGCTTCTCTCGTAACTGTAGACGATAAAGGCGTTCCAACACCGGAGCTTGCAGAGAGCTGGGATGTTTCGGATGATCAGCTTACATACACGTTCCACTTGAGAAAAGATCTAAAATTCAGCGACGGTTCACCATTGACAGCAGATGACGTGGCTTTTACTTGGACGATCCAATACGACAAATCGTATGACGGTAGCTCCCAGCTTCCATCACTAAATGTTAAAGGCGGCAAAGCCTATAAAGATGGTTCTGCTACAGCAATAGAAGGGATAAAAGTGATTGATCCACAGACGGTCTCAGTGACGCTTGAGCAACCAAACGCAACAGCGCTGGTACAGCTCGGCTCGAATGTTCTGTCGAAAGCTTACTATGGCAAGGACTATAAATTTGGAGATCTTGAATACATCAAGAAGCTGCATGAGAAGCCACTTGGAGATGGACCTTACAAGCTGGAGAAATTTATTCCGGGGCAAGAAGTACGTTTTGTGGCGAATGAGAATTATTTCAAAGGTAAACCCAAAACGGAACATTTCATTTATAAAACTACGGAAGGCGATGTATGGCAGTTCGTAGAAACAGGTGAGGTAGACTACGCTTCTTTTAGTGCGACAGACGAGAATATCGAGAAGCTGAAGGCGCTCGGTTTTGTGAATATTATTCCTTACACTCCAAGTACCTATGGTTATTTGCAAGTCAATCTGAAGCATGAACAGCTCAAGGATAAGCTTGTACGTCAAGCCATTGTGTACGGTCTGGATCGTCAGAGTATTTATGTAGATGCAGCGCAGGGTGCAGGCTCAATTGCCAACATCCCGGCATCCCCTATCTCTTGGTCTTATACGGAGGAAGGCATTAATCCTTACAAATATGATCCGGAAAAAGCAAAACAATTGCTGGATGAAGCAGGCTGGACAGTAGGCGCGGGTGGTATCCGTGAAAAAGATGGCAAACCGCTTACCATTCACTACCTCGGCTCTAAGAGCAAAAATACAGATATTTTCATTGCTGTAGCTAAAGAGAATTTTGAAGCACTGGGTATCGATTTCCAGCCTGAGGTTTTTGCAGACTTTAACTCTTTGGTATCTAAGGTAGAAGGCGGGGACTACGATCTCGTATCCTTCTCCACTAGTATGTTGACTGATCCGGCTGACGGGTTTATGCAATTTTTCGATGGAGAAATCACGGATTATGACAATCCGAAATTCCTGGAGCTATACAATAAAGCCTTAGCTACTACTGATATTGAAGCACGCAAAGCGGTATACAAAGAGCTGTATCAGCTCTTCAATGATGAACTGCCTATTATTTTCACAAGTTACAAAAAGACTGTATACGCCTATAACGGACGTATTGAGAATCTATCAGTCAGCCCGTTCATCGGTCTTGCTGGCAGTCTGCCAACTTGGAGCCTGAAATAAATAATCCAGTGTCCCCTGCTCTGATGAGCAGGGGACAAATCATAAGGAGTCTGTCATGAGCGCTTATTTATCGAAAAGACTGTTGTACATGGTCATTATCTTATTTGCGGCATCATTATTGATCTTCTGCCTGTATGCTTCAACTCCCGGAGACTTCATAACCGGAAATATCAAATTGACTGCAGAACGTAAAGCTGAGCTGCGTGAGATTTACGGCTTAAACAAGCCGATGCTTGAGCGCTATGGAATCTGGATGAAGAATGCGCTGCATGGCGATTTCGGGTATTCCTTAGCCCAACAAAAGCCTGTGCTGCAGCTTTTTAATGATTATATTTGGAATTCCTTTTTACTGGCTGCCGTTTCCACGTTTCTGACGTGGGTGATTGCAGTTATTATTGGTGTGATTTCAGCTTATAAGCAATATTCCTGGTTCGATACACTCGTGATGATCGCTATATTCGCAGCAATGTCGCTGCCGTCATTTTTTATAGGCTTATTCCTGATCAAAATCCTGGCCGTCGATCTCAAGTGGCTCCCTCCGGGTGGAATAATCACGACAGGTAGTAATGCTACGGGTCTGGCGTATTTTAAGGAGATTGTAACGCATATGACCCTTCCGGTTGTTGTTATGACTCTACTTGGATTGGGCTCACTCACCCGTTATTTCCGCAGTAATATGATCGATGTCTTAAAACAGGATTATATCCGCACCGCCCGTGCCAAAGGCTTAAAAGAACGAAAGGTGCTATTTACACACGCCTTACGTAATGCCTTGCTGCCCGCAATTACACTGGTTGGTTTCGAGCTTCCAGCATTATTTGGCGGATCACTTATTATTGAAAAAATATTCAATTGGCCTGGGATTGGCCAGCTGTATATGCAGTCCTTCGGACTTAGGGATTATCCTTTGCTGATGGGCTTTACGATGTTTATTGCCATACTTACCGTCATAGGAACGTTGCTTTCGGATGTTTTGTACCGGATTGCTGATCCTAGAGTTCGGCTATAGAGAGGAGGAAGCTGACGTGGCAGTTCAAAGTAATGTAGCGGGTATCTCGAAACCCCAGACCACCAAAGGAAAATCCTCTTTATTCCGGCAATCCCTTCGGAGGTTGCTGAAGAACAAGCTGGCGGTATCCGGGTTTGTGGTAGTGATCTTTATGTTTGCGCTTTGTTTTATTGGCCCGCTGTTCTCACCCTATACGGATAACAAAATAAATATGGCACTGATGAACAAGGCCCCTGATATGAAGCATTGGCTTGGCACTGACGCGCTGGGCAGAGATATTTTGACCCGGGTGATGCAGGCAGGACGCATTTCACTAACAGTAGGACTGGCATCAATGGTTCTTTCAGTGTTTATCGGGGCTCTTTTGGGAGCCATAGCTGGGTATTACCGCGGAATCGCCGATCAAATCATAATGCGGATTGCGGATCTTTTATTGACGGTTCCGAGTTTGCCGCTGCTTTTTATTTTTGGAGCATTATTATCAGAGTGGAAGATTCCAACGGACTACCGGATGTATATCGTTATGCTTATGCTCAGCATTGTGAGCTGGCCAGGTATGGCGCGTATGGTACGGGGGCAAATGCTTAGTCTGCGAGAACGTGAGTTTATGCAAGCAGCTGTAGTATTAGGCCTTCGGGATCGGCGTAAATTATTTAACCATTTGCTGCCGAACATTATCCCGCTACTGATCGTTATGGCAACGCTCAACATCGGTGGCGCTATTCTGAGTGAATCGGTTCTTAGCTTTTTTGGGCTAGGTGTTATGCCGCCAACGCCAACCTGGGGCAATATGATTGACGCAGCGAATAATATGATCGACTTCAAGGATCGGCCGTGGCTGTGGATTCCACCTGGGCTATCCATCTTCGCGACAGTAATCGCGATCAATATTTTTGGTGACGGACTCCGGGACGTACTTGATCCTAAACAGAAGAGGTAGGTGACCCTCACATGAGTGATTTAATGAATATAGACGGTCTAAGTACATACTTCTTCACGGAAGAAGGAAAAGTGAAAGCCGTTGATGATGTAAGCTTCCGTGTCCGTGAAGGAGAGACGGTCTGTATCGTCGGAGAATCGGGCTGCGGCAAAAGTGTAACTGCGATGTCCATCATGGGTCTTGTTGAAGAGCCAGGGGGCAAGGTAACCCATGGCAAAATTGATTTTCAGGGTGAAGATTTGTTGCAAATGGACAAAAACACACTGCGAGCCATCCGTGGCAACGAGATCGCGATGATCTTCCAGGAGCCCATGTCCTCTCTTAATCCTGTAATCAAGATCGGTGAACAAATTATGGAGCCGTTGATCGTGCATTTGAAGATGAATAAGAAGCAGGCGCGTATCCGGGCGATTGAACTAATAAAACAGGTAGGCATATCACGACCTGAGCAAATTGCTGATAGTTATCCACATGAATTAAGTGGAGGGATGCTGCAGCGGATAATGATCGCTATTGCTATCGCATGCAGTCCAAAGTTATTGATTGCAGATGAACCGACAACGGCGCTGGATGTAACGATTCAAGCACAAATTCTGGATATGCTTCGTGAAATTAAAGACAACTCCGGCATGTCTATTCTATTAATCACCCATGATCTGGGTGTAGTCGCGGAGATGGCTGATTACGTGATTGTTATGTACTCCGGAAAGATTGTGGAGGAGGGGGAGGTTGTTGAATTGTTCAACAATCCCAAACACCCTTATACGAAAGGGCTGCTCAAATCGAAGCCAGTTATCAATCAGCGGCAGGATGAGCTGTATTCCATACCAGGCCAAGTACCAAATCCGCTTGAGCTGGTACCTTCTTGCTATTTTCATGACCGCTGTGAGCATTGCATGCCTGTATGTGTCAGCCAGCAGCCCCAGCTTAAAGAAGTGGCCAGCAGACAAAAGGTAGCTTGCTGGTTGTATGAGGAGGCGGTTGTTCATGCCTGAGGCATTGCTTGAGGTCAATCATCTGAAGAAATATTTCCCTGTCACTAAGGGATTACTTAACCGAACGGTTGGGCATGTGAAGGCTGTTGATGATATTAGCATCACGCTTCAGCCAGGTGAGACGTTTGGGCTTGTAGGAGAATCCGGGAGCGGAAAGAGTACGGTCGGACGGACGATTTTACGGCTAACGGATAAAACGGCAGGCGAGATCAAATTCAAAGGGATAGACATTCATTCTTTGTCTCCCGCTGAATTGCGAAATATCAGACCCCAAATGCAGCTAATCTTTCAAGACCCGTATAGCTCACTTAACCCTCGGGTCCGCATAGGTGATGCTATCGGAGAAGCTTTACTGGATCATGGGTTATGCTCAAAATCAGAGGTTCGTGATCGGGTGCATGAGGCGCTTGAGGCATGTGGTTTATCCTCTTATCATATTGATCGCTTTCCGCATGAATTCTCAGGAGGACAGCGACAACGGATCGGAATCGCGCGTGCGCTTGTGCTGAATCCTGAGCTAATCATTGCAGACGAGCCAGTCTCGGCCTTGGATGTGTCCATCCAAGCACAGATTATTAATTTATTCAGTAAGCTGCAGCAGAGCCGTGGGCTAACCTATTTGTTTATCTCCCATGATTTGAGTGTGGTTGAGCATTTATGTTCAAGAATCGGTGTTATGTATCTGGGATCTATGATGGAGACGGCTTCTAGAGATGAATTATTTAAGAACCCGCTCCATCCGTATACCAAGGCATTGCTATCAGCTGTTCCAATACCTATTCCCAAGCTGAAAAGGGAAAGAATTGTCCTTAAGGGAGATATTCCGAGCCCAGTGAACCCGCCTTCTGGCTGTAAATTTCATACCCGGTGTCCCTATGCTCAAGAGGTTTGCAGATCTGAAATCCCGGAATTCCGGGATGCTGGCAATAACCACTTTGTAGCTTGTCATTTGGTCTGATAGCTGTCAAAGATATAATGACGATTCGCTCCTGAGTCTTGAATAATTAATGTTGAATTGTATAATAATACAATTTGACCTTATTTTTGCCTGAGCACAAAAAGTCTTAGAGGGTTTCGAAGCCAGGTTAATGGGGTAATAGAGAGTGGTTAGGTTAGACGTACATATCTAATCGGTCTAGTATAAAATCCCTACTTAGGAGGAATCATCGTGAATACAACAGTACGTTTGACAGAAAGATCCGGCTCGACTTCTTCACAGCGCAGAAAAGGCTTTGTACCGGTAGTCGTGTACGGTGCAGGTTCAGATAGCCAGTCCTTTACAGCGGATGCTAAGACAATTACCGGGATTTTGGCTAATAACCCTCGGGCAGTATTAACCTTGGAATTACCAGACTCGGGTAAAAAGAACGTTGTCATCCAAGAAATCCAGCGCCAGCCAGTATCCAAACAACTGCTGCATATTGATTTTCAACAAATTGATATGAAGGCTAAATTGGATACAAAAGTGGCATTCCACTTTACAGGTGATCCAGTAGGTGTGAAGAGTGGCGGCGTGCAGCAGATTGAATTGCATGAGCTGGATATTCGCACACTTCCAGATAAATTAACGGCATCCTTTGAGGTGGATCTCAGTGGACTAGATATTGGTGACCAATTGCTGGTGTCTGATCTTCCGAAGCATGAAGGCTGGGAAGTATTGACGCCTGAGGACACTTTGATTGTCCGAATTGCGCCTCCAGCTGCTCAAGAGCCAACCGATGAAGATACTGCTGAACCAGCTGCAGTCGAAGCTTCTGGTGAAGATAAAGCTGAATAGAATAGTTATTAAATCATAAGAGCAGATAGAATCCTACCCAAGGAGCTGTCTGCTCTTTTTGTTTTGTCTTCGTGAACACGAATTAATAAAATAAGTGCGGTCTTTCGTATAGTTTCTTAAATGGGATTTATGGTTGTTTCGCCTCATTTAGTTAAAATTTTACAGAAAATCGTTGACGAATTGGCCGCGAAGGCTGAAAATGAGGACAATTACCATGGTAAAGAATTCAAAAGTTCCTGTTGTCGCTGCTTGAAAACGCTTTAGTATTATGCTTCAAAGATCTCTCATTGCCTAGTTCATCATGATTATGAGGAGGAAAGTTATGAAGATGAGGAAGCTGTTTTCGATCTTAATGACAAGTCTGTTGGTGCTTGGGGTAGCTCTACCTTTTGGTGGAAAAGCGAGTGCAGATGCCACAAGTGATGCTTCAAATCGTGCTTTAGTCTGGCTGAAGGCCCAGCAGGATGCAACGGTGGGATATGCTTTTGAAGGCTTGGTAGATAGCTTTGAGGATTTCTGGGGACCTAACAACCCCAAACAGATTGTATATACGTATGATCAAGCTGTTGCAGCTATTGCCTTTATTGTAAAAGGTGAACGGACACGGGCAGAGCAAGTGTTGAACAAAATGCGAGACATTCAAGACCCTTCAGGTTTCTGGTTGAATTCTTATTGGTATAACAATGGCTTCGGAGAAGAAATTCGTAAACATGTGGGGCCGGTTGTATGGATGGCAATGGCAGCTATGGCTTATGAAAAGCAATATAATGACACGCGATATCGTCCGATGGCGCTCAAAGCGCTCGATTGGAGCTTACAGTATAAAAAAGCAAATGGCAGTATCGCAGGAGGATGGAGTGCTTGGAGTAACTCCGATGAGCCTTGGAGCTCAACCGAGCACAATATCGATATTTACCGAGTGCTGCAGTATTATGCTTCGGTGGATTCCTCAAAGGCTGCCACATACAATAGCGCAGCTTCTGGAGTCAAAACCTTCCTGGATAATTATGTGTGGGATGACAGTGTCAAACGCTTCAAGGGAGGCTGGAAAAACGATACGAATCTGATTGATCCTAAAATTCCTTTAGATGTGAATCCATGGGGAGTACTGGCTTTAGGAGTATCTGGAACGCATAACTATGGAGCAAGCTTAGCCTATGTTGAAAATGCCTCCGGCACCCCGGGGACCCTTGCAAATCCGCGTTACAAGCAGACGCTTACTTACAATGATGCTGGGAATACGCTGACCGGCTATGATTTTGACTGGACGGATGAAGTTTTACCCGCATATGACGATAACGGGAATCAAATCGGTAACACGGGTGCTGATGTATGGTTTGAAGGAAGCGCATTTATGTCGCTCGCCTACTTTATGCAAGGCAATGTATCCAAAGCGGATGCCATTAACACTGAAATTATTAAAAAACAAGGCACAAGCGGCGCTTCGCTTGGGGGAATCCCGTACTCACTGAAAGGGACCAGCAACAGCTATTGGGTGATGGCGCAGCAAAACTGCGTGTCCAGCACGGGTTGGTTAATTCTATCCCTGCATCGATTTAACCCATTCACCGGGCAATACTTGACGGGTGGTGGTAATACTGGAGACACGACAGCACCTACTGCACCTGCTAATCTGACAGTAACCAGCAAGACTGATACAACAGTTAACCTGAGCTGGTCTGCTTCAACTGATAATGTTGGTGTAACGGGATATCTTGTTTATCGTGGAACACAGCAGGTAGCCTCTGTGGCGGGAACTACAGCAACTGTTAGTGGACTTACTCCGAGCACAGCCTATTCGTTTACAGTAAAAGCTACGGACGCAGCAGGTAATTTATCATCCGCCAGTAATACCGCAACAGTTACTACTAATCCCACTGGAGGCAGCGGAGGCGGTGATCATGTGACGGCTGACTTTACAGCAGGGGTAACGAGACTTTCTTCAACAGAAGCGAGCATTTATATTACACCTGTGACCAGTGCTCTTTATGTAGATGTGCATTATAAGGTTAACGGGGGGCCACAGCTTAATTACCGGATGACCAACAGCTCAGGTACATGGAAACAGACTGTGAGTGGGTTAAGTGCTGGCAGCAGCATTGAGTACTGGTTCACTTATGAGAAATCCGGCCCACAATATGATTCAGCGCATTATACCTATGTGCAGTAAGGTTAATGAAAGACTTAAACGATAAGATTTGTAGATAGAGCAAGTAAAATGAAGAAGGCTGTCCCAGATGCCATAGTATTGGCTCGGGAGGGCTTTCTTTTCTTTGTTTTAGGCTATGTTAAATCATATTGTTGATATTTAAGTTTTACGAACGTTTGTTCTGTTATTAAGATGACACTATGGTAAGGAGTTGATTACCCATTGGATTTGAAGGAAATGAAGTAAATTCCAACGGAATCATTCCAAGGTATCGTCGAAATGGACGAGGGGTTTAGTGCAACAAATTTACTTTTACAACGTATATATAGTGCTTCCATATTTAGGGATATTAAGGGGATTAAGAGGAATGTTACTGAAGTATATCTACGAACTAACAAGGTTTTCCATTGGTATTAATTCAAATAATTAGAGGTGATTTCATGAACAAATCTGGATTTATATTTTTTATTGCTGCAATTATATTTTTAATATCAGGATGTCAAAAGGCTGGTTCCAACGATGAATTAGCTAAAGCGCAGGTGCAGGTTAGTGCATTAGGATCTTCATTTAGTATCCCTACACTGGATGGATATGAAGTTAGTTATATACAACATAAATTCCCTTCAAAGGACAAACAAGGCAACTTTATTGGAGATAATCAAGAAGTTTTAGTCACATATACGAAAAACAAAGGGAAACTGGAGAAGTTAACAAAGGAACAAAAAGCGTCCAATGAAAGAGAAATCATCTACGGACCTTATCAAGGAGAAACACTCATTGAAATAACCTATAGCAATAATCAAGTTGATTTGAATGATGCTGATATTATTGGTATTAGCGGCAATCAGGTGCAAAAAATAAAAAAAGATGATTATACGTTTTTAGCATTCAATGCTTCAAAAGGTTCAATCACTTTAAAGTTCAACAGTTTGGATGAGGATACAATTCTAAGCATTGCTCAACAAGTAGTAAATGAAAATAAATAGGATGGAGTGCTGCTGTACATGGAATGCTTAGGATGTAGAATCGCTAACGGTATTGAACCTGACTTGAATATTGTTTATGAAAATGAATTTATTACTTGTGTGCTTGATATTGCTCCTTTTAATGAAGGACATACTCTAATCCTCCCCAAAAAGCATTACTGTGATGTCGAAGAGATGGAGTCAGAGACTGCTTATGCTATCATGGATGCTTCGAAAAAACTTTCAATTGCTTTGAAAAGCGTGTTTAAACCTGACGGTATAAGAATTTGTCAAGATGGAGGGAAGTTTAACGACCTTACCCATTACCATATGCATCTCATTCCGAGGTACGAAGGTGATGGATTTATCTGGGGTGAACCATTACACCCACATGGTGCTGAAAAACGATTAAGCCAAACCAAAAAAAAGATTCTGAAGACATTAAGTGAGGAAAAGAGAAGGAGTCGATAAAGACTCCTTCTCTTTTTGTCATAAATTAATATGCCTAGCTTAAATCAAAGAATACAGTGCGGGTAAAAGAGCGAAGATCCTCCTCTAGACGGAGGTTCACTCTTTTCTTGTGTCGTAAAATCTTGGAGGGAAACTTTAATGCAATGATTTGTTTCAGTAGGAGATTTAAGGGGGAGTGTTTTATTTACAACGTAACAGTGTTATGTTACGATGTTTTCGAGGAGTGATCGCATATGGAAGATGATTTGATTTCGAAGAAGCAACTGCTGGATTTAACCGGTATTTCATATGGGCAATTGTATCGCTGGAAAAGGAAGCAGTTAATCCCCGAGGAATGGTTTATTCGCAAATCTACCTTTACTGGACAAGAGACTTTTTTTCCTAAAGAGATGATCTTGTCGCGAATTCACAACATTGTGAATATGAAAGATGGGCTTTCTTTGGATGAAATGGCTGATAAGCTATCGGATAAGGCATCCTTTGAGAAGGTGAGTGTAACTGCTAAGGAAATTATAGAGCGTAACATTGTTTCGACAACAACGCTGAGGAAATTTGGAGAAAGTCTCGGTGATGAAAGTAAATATACTTTTGAGGAGCTCGTTCATTTATTCGCCGTAGACCGCCTGCTTAGTGCTGGGGAAATGAGTATGGAGGAGGCGGAGCTTCTGTTTCGCACTTTGCAGGAGAAAGTTTCAAGGCTCGAGAGTGGAAGCTGGGAGTTGTTTTTTGTCCGGAAAATGGGGGTTTCATCCTTCATTCTGGCACAAGCACCTGCGGAGTTATGGTTTGATGAAGGGGTTAGATTAGTCAGTAAAATGACATATGCAGATTTGATCGAACAATTGAAAGGTAAGCTTGCCTACAAGCTTGTTGAATAGGAGGAAGAGTAATGGACAAACATCAGCTGCCTGATTTGATAATAAACGGGGTTAGTGGTGGGGCCGGAGGTACTTACAACAACGTAAACATGGATGGTGTAGGTAAAGTAGTCGGACCGATTGTGGCGCGAATGTTTAAAGGAAATGGGCATATGAATTTGAATGATGATCTCGCAGCAGAAGAAGCAGAATGCAACGGGGTCATCAAAGTGATGGGTAATATGCGTTTTGGTACCCTAAAGGTGGATGGGGTTCTTAATGTAGGTAAGAGTTTTCGAGGTGAAAGCTGTACCCTTAACGGAATGGTGAGTGTCAAAGGGGATTGTGAGCTTGAGGATTTCGTAGGTGAAGGTAGCTTTAGTGTTGGTGGTTTACTAAGTGCCGGTCATGTGGATTTCAAACTGCAGAGTCAAGGGAAGGCTAATGAAATTGGTGTGGAAAGCCTCGTGATACGGCAAGTGAATAATGGGTTTTGGAGTAAGATGTTTAGCGGAATCATCCCTAAACTTCGGCCTGAGCTATGTGCTCGAACGATCGAGGGAGATTTTATAGATGTAGAATATACAACTGCGGATATCATCAGAGGAAATATTGTCATTATTGGCCCAGGCTGTACACTCGGACGGGTAGAGTATCGCGAACAAATTACAGTGCATCCAGAGGCTAAGGTTGGAAAGGTGGAGAAGGCCCTGTGAATGATAATCTGAAAATAATTGGAACGACATCTTCAGCCGGTGGTTCTTTCAAAGATGTTAAGATCACTGGAGAATGCAAATTCGCTGGAGATGTGAATTGCGAGAAGATGAATCTGACTGGAAATGCCAATATAGCTGGAAATCTGCATATGAAGCAAATGAAAATCACTGGCGAAATTGCACTCGAGGGTAATCTTGAAGGGGATTCCTTACGTGGACAGGGTGAAATAAAAGCAGCCTCCGTAAAAATCGATGAGCTTCATCTCTACGGAAATTTGGATGTGAAGGGTGATTGTGAAGGGGAAAAATTACAAATTTCTGGTGCCTTAAGCGTAGCTGGATTACTTAGTGCTGAGCATTTGGAGATTAAATTGTTTGGTCCAAGTAGTGCGAAGGAGGTTGGGGGCAGTATCTTAACCATTAAGAAGAGTAAAACGGGAAGACTGCTGCATATGATGAAGCCAACTTCGAAAATACTGTTTGAAGCGGGGCTAATCGAAGGCGATGCTATTGATCTGGTCAATACAAAGGCTAGTATGGTAAGGGGAGAACGTGTAATCATTGGTCCGGATTGTGAAATAGAAACGGTGGAATTCCGCGATACACTAGAAGTTCATAAGCACGCAACAGTGAAGCATCAAGTGAAGATTTAAAGACAATTTTATAGTTATTTTTTGAGAAAAAGAGGAGTGGAACATATGAGTGCTGCCAAATCGCCCAATCTGGGTATTGTAATCGCAGGTCTCCTATTAGGAATTCTTATGGCCTCCATGGACAGCACCATCGTTGCAACTGCAATGGGTAATATTGTTGGGGAGCTTGGCGGAATGGACAAATTTGTCTGGGTGACATCAGCCTATCTCGTAGCCGAGATGGCGGGTATGCCCATTTTCGGCAAGCTGTCTGATATGTATGGTCGTAAGAAGTTTTTTATTTTTGGAATTATCGTATTCATGGCGGGTTCGGCTCTCTGTGGAACGGCTGATACAATAACTCAGTTAGCTGCGTACCGGGCTATTCAGGGCATTGGTGGTGGGGCGCTGGTGCCAATCGCTTTTGCCATCATGTTCGATGCTGTTCCGCTGGAGACGCGGGGCAAGCTCGGCGGGGCATTCGGAGCAGTATTTGGATTGTCGAGTATATTTGGTCCATTACTGGGTGCGTATATTACCGATCATATTGCTTGGCAGTGGATATTTTACATTAACTTACCCCTTGGACTGTTGGCTTTTGCGATGGTCGTATTCTTTTATAAAGAATCGCATGAGCATTCTAAACAGCCCATTGACTGGTTGGGCGCGGGTACGCTGCTTGGTTCAGTCATTTGCTTAATGTTTGCGCTGGAGCTAGGCGGGAAAGAGTATGCTTGGAATTCTTCCATGATTCTTGGTTTATTTGCAGCCTTTGCCATCCTTGCAGCAGTGTTTCTTGTTGTAGAGACTAGAGCGAAAGAACCGATTATTTCCTTTGCTTTGTTTAAAAAAAGATTATACGCGGTGAGCATTATCTGTGCACTATTTAGCGGTGCAGCCTTTATTGTGGCTTCTGTGTATATTCCGATCTTTATTCAAGGGGTATTGGGCGGATCAGCTACAAATTCAGGACTTGTATTGCTACCAATGATGGTTGGCTCAGTGGTTACAGCTACGATGGGCGGATTTCTGATGTCAAAAACCAGTTACCGCAGCCTGCTGATTCCTACATTCGCACTTTTGGTGATCGGTACTGGACTTGTAGCGACACTCACGCCGGATGCTTCACGACTGCTTGTTACTTTATATATGATTTTAATTGGGCTAGGGATTGGTGCTTCATTCTCAGTGCTAAGTACGGCATCTATTCATGGATTGACGGCACAGCAACGTGGCTCTGCCAGCGCAACGCTGAATTTCATTCGTTCACTGGGCATGACCATAGGCATTACCACCTTCGGTATCATTCAAAGTCACTATTTCTCAGGCAATCTTACCAAGCTACTCTCGGCTAATGGTGGAGGAGCGGCTCCGGCGGGAGCTATGGATTTTAAAGATCCGCATGCTTTGCTCTCACCTGAGACTAGGGCGCTCATTCCACCTGAAATTCTGGGTAAGATTACAGCGGGGTTATCCTCATCCATTGTAAACACCTTTGCTTGGGCGGTGATTCCTGCAGCGTTAGCGTTATTGGCTTCGTTCTATATGGGACGTCAGAAGATGGATGCCTCTGCGGAAGGGAATGTTCAGGCGTCTGGGCATTAGCATGTAGTCTAGATAATATTCGTTTGATTATGATTCAGTTGAAAATAGACATTTAAAAAAACGACCACCACTTCGGGTACTTCCTAAGTGGTGGTCGTTTTTTGTCTAAAGTCGTATATGCGCTGTATCTCTAGTCCCACAAGGCAGGTAGAAAATGGTCGATTGTACTGCGAATTTGGTTCACAAGTATCTGACGGTTTCCCTGATAAGACGTTCTGCTCTCTATCTCGCCAGAAGCTCAGATTCTGATACTCTGAAAACGTAATCAAAATCTGGGTATAGGAGATTCCGATATGGGGGTACCTGCTGGCGAACTGCTTCCCAGCGTCGATCCGGTTCATCGATCCCGCTGGAAGATGAAGAACAAACATAAGTTGTTCTTCATGGCTTTTCCATTTCTTGTTGTCACCTTTATTTTCTATTATCTGCCGATCAGCGGATGGATTTATGCCTTTTATGATTTCATTCCCGGAATACCGTTGTCAGACACGCCTTACGTTGGTTTGAAATGGTTCAAGACGATTGTATCTAACCCGACACAGACCGCAGAGGTTCTGCGGGTGCTAAAGAACACGCTTGCCATGAGTTCACTCGGATTAATTACATCCATCTTTCCAGTGATCTTTGCCATTATGTTGACTGAGATTAAGTCAGGCTGGTATCGCAAGTTGGTGCAGACACTTACCACGATTCCAAACTTTATCAGCTGGATTCTGGTATATGCATTGGCATTCTCGTTGTTCTCTGTAGATAACGGTGTCATCACTCACATTTTAGTGCAGCTTCGAGTGGTTGATGAAGGGTATAACTTCTTAGCCTCCAGCTCAAATATTTGGGTCACGATGATCGTTTGGTACTGGTGGAAATCGTTAGGCTGGGGTGCCATTCTCTATCTTGCTGCAATCGCAGGCATTGATCAGGAATTGTACGAAGCTGTTGAGGTGGATGGTGCAAGTCGGTTCCGCAAAATTTGGCATATCACCATTCCAGGTCTGATTCCAACCTTTTTTGTACTGCTTCTGCTCTCCATAGGTAATCTAGTCAATAACGGGATGGAGCAGTACTTTGCCTTTCAAAATGCGATGAATAAGGATTCTATTGAGGTGCTGGATCTTTATGTATACAACATCGCCTTCGCGAACAACTTTCCTTTTGCCACGGCCGTCAGCATGTTGAAATCGGTTGTCAGTGTAATTCTACTATTCGCAGCGAACACGTTGTCTAAGATGGTGCGTGACGAATCTATCATTTAAGTCAGGGGTGATCCCACTTGAGAAAGAAAAAACTAACGGCTGGAGAACTTATCTTCCAGATTATGATCTATACGCTCTTTGGATTGTTCACCCTGTCATGCATCTACCCATTCTATTATTTATTCATCAATACGATCAGCTCGAATGATCTTAGCGCAGCGGGGGATATCAAATTTTATCCAAGACAGATCCATTTTGATAACTATAGTAAGGTGCTAAGAATCAGTGGTCTAGGACATGCGGCAACAGTCTCCGTGTATAGAACGGTTGTCGGGACGTTGCTTACTGTGGGGTCTTCAGCTTTTTTAGGATATTTGTTCACCAAAAAGGAAATGTGGGGCCGGAGTATTTGGTACCGGAGTGTCGTGGTTACGATGTATTTTAGCGCAGGTCTGATCCCTTGGTATATTACAATGCACAATTTGCATCTGACCAATAATTATCTGGCTTATATTTTGCCTACGATTATTACGCCAATCAACATCATTTTGGTCAAAACCTTCGTTGAGGCCATTCCTCCATCCCTTGAGGAGTCAGCGTCTATGGATGGTGCTGGTTACATGCGGGTGTTCTGGAGCATTATTGTACCGCTTACTACGCCAATTTTGGCTACGATTACGATTTTTTCCGCAGTGAATCAGTGGAACTCATTTATTGATACGGCGTTTCTGATGACAGATACGAAGTACTTTACGCTCCAATTCTTGTTATGGCGTTATTTGAACGAGTCCAGCTCGCTCGCAGCTTTAATTCGTAATTCACCAGATATGGCCGCTAGTGTAGCGAATATGCAGACTCCAACCTCTGTACGGATGACCGTAACGATGATCGTCGTATTGCCGATTCTAATCGTTTACCCATTCTTCCAGCGCTTTTTCGTCAAAGGGATTATGATCGGTGCGGTTAAGGGCTAATGAGCTACCGGATCGGTAACGAAATGGGGTTTTCCTCTGCTAGGAGCAGAGCTGAACTATATGTGAAGATACGAAAGGGAGGGTATAAAGCAATGAGACTAAGAAGAGCATCGCTTGTCATGCTATCCGTAATCCTGGTCTTTGTTCTGGCAGCATGTGGCGGGGGGAATAATACGGCTAACTCGGGTAAAAACACGAGCACAGAGAAACCTACGTCCGCTGCAACGAATGCGCCGGCGGAAAAAACAGCAGCACCGGATGACGGAGCACTTGATCATTCCAAGCCGCTGAAGCTGACCGTATTCTCTACAACAGCTAACTATGCGGGTCCACAAACCGGATGGTTTGCCAAAATCATCAAAGATAAGTTCAATATTGAGATGGATATTGTAGCTTCAAACCTTACAGGTGGAGATACCAAAATCTCTGCAATGATGGCATCGGGTGATCTTGGAGATATCATTATTTTCGGTGATGATAAGAACCATTATCCAAATGCGATCAAAGGAAAGCTTCTCTTAGACTGGACACAAGAAGGGCTTCTTGATAAATACGGAAAAGACATTGGGAGTACATTCCCAAAAGCGATTGAGAAAGCAAAGGTTGCTTTTGGCGGCGGATCATCAGTGTTTGGCATCGGAAACAGCGTAGCTTCTAATCCATCTGGACCTTCTGAAGGGAAAGATATGACTTGGGGGCCAGACCTGCGATGGGATCTTTATCAACAAATCGGAGCACCTGAAATTTCAAAGATTGAAGATTATCTGCCCGTGCTGAAAAAAATGCAAGAGCTTGAGCCCAAAAATGAGCAAGGAAAGAAAACCTATGCTTTCTCGATGTGGTCTGACTGGGACGGCAACTATAAAATGACACTGGCGAAACAGTTCGCCAACATGATGGGCTATGACGAAATTCCTGATACCGCTGTATATGTTAAAGCAGACGAAGAGAAATATTATGACTTCTTATCCGAAGACAGCTGGTATATGAAGTCGCTCAAACTGTATTTTGAAGCTAACCAAATGGGTCTGGTGGATCCAGATTCTATGACACAAAAATTCGACGATGTTGTAGCGAAATACAAGGATGGTCGTCTGTTGTTCTCTTGGTTCCCGTGGCTAGGGGCAGCAAACTACAATACACCGGAAAGAACAGCAGAAGGTAAAGGTTTTGCATTAGTTCCGTTCAAGGATGAGCTGATGTATTCCACTGGCTTCAATGTATACGGTGGTAACGGTATTATAGCAATCGGTGCAAAAGCTAAAGAACCTGCTAGAATTATGGAATTTATTAACTGGATGTATACTCCGGAAGGTGCAATGATCTCTGCAGGAAGCGGAACAGCGGTGCCTAACGGACCTAAAGGTCTAACCTGGGATATGGATGCAAGCGGTAAACCTGTCGTGACTGACTTTGGTTGGAAGGCTTATGCCGATCAACAGAATACACAAGTGCCTGCAGAATATGGTGGTGGTGACTACTATTACGGCTCTAATCAAATGAACTTCTCTTTTGTAGTTCCGGCGATGGTGAATCCAGACAACAAAGAGCCATACGATCACAATCTATGGACGACAACCCTAGAGCGTAATCCGTCTAAGCTTGATAGTGACTGGAGGGCGAAGATGGGCGTTCTGACGCCTAAGGAGTATTTTGAGAAAAATAATCTATTGGCCGTAGCACCACAAGGCTTCACTGGAAAAGAACCATTGATGATGGACAAAACACTGGAGCAAAAGAACAAACAAATTGGTACGGTCATTCAACAAATTTCTTGGAAAATGGTTTTTGCTAAAGATCAAGCTGAATATGACAAATTGAATAAAGAAATGCATGATAAGGTGAATGGTCTCGGCTATGCCGAAGTTATGGATTTCTCGATTAAAAAGGCAGAGGAATTGTTCGAGGCTCGTAAAAGCGTAAAATAAGGTGTGATTAGAAAAATACAAATAGGGCGGGGCGGCGTGGAGGCTGTTCTGCCCTATTCTATTCAATTAAGGATAAATGTGGTATTCTCACATTGATATATATAGAACGCTTACAGGAAGAAGGAAGAGGATCATTCGGATGGTAAGAGTACTTAAGCGTAATCATACCCCAGTTGTCAAATCCTTACGGAATACCTTATTCATCTATCTAGTTATCGGAACACTTCTTCCGCTTCTCTTAGTAGGATTCGTAACCTACACCTCTATTTACTCTATTCTTTCAGGGAAAATTGGCAATGGTATAAGTGCAAGCTTGAAACAGGAAGCCTCTAGCTTGGAGAATGCCATCGACAATATGGATTTTGCCTCTAAACAGTTTGCGCTGGATGGTCAGATTGTGGAAGAAATGTCCTCATTTATTCAGGAAAAGCAAATTTATCGCAAATCGCAAATGATGAACTCCATCAACCAGAAGATCAACCTCGTTAATTTCACGAATCCCTACATTGGACTTACAGCCTACATTATGCCAAGCAGTGATGATCCGGTTCTGTTCACGAATATGAGTGCGCGCAGAAATTTCGATATCAGTACGTTACCTTCTTTTATGCGATATAACGGAGCTGATTATTATGGACCTCATTCTACGATGTATGCCGTCGGCGATAATCTCGTGTTCTCAGAGCAGCGCATTGTACGCGTACCAGGTGAGCATAAGCTATATATTTATTTAGAGACGAATTATAGCCTGCTTCGCAAAATATTTAATCAGGAATCTTACGGGATGAAGGTTAACCATTTGCTTGTGAATCAACAGGGCTCTAGCACTTATGTCATTGATGGTAAATTGCCTCAAGGAATTATCAAAGCTGCTGGAAGCAACTCTAATCTATCACATGAAACACTTACCGGATATCATCTGTTTCGATACGCTAGCCCACAGGGATGGAAGCTTATTGCAGTAGTTAAAAAGTCCGAATTCAACAGTGAAATTTATTCTTGGTTCTATAAAATGATCCTGCTCGCGTTCTCGACACTACTCTTTGCTGGAGTTCTGGCTTTGATGATCTGGAAAAAGATTTATGGTCCTTTGCGCAAGGTTAACCTTGAAATTAATCGAATGGCGGAAAATGTTACCTCTCCGGTTGCCTACACGAATGTGGAAGAGTTTGATTTTGTGCTCAGTAACTTCCAGCAGATGAAGAAACAGGTGAATGAGCTGATTGTTGCGGTAGCCCATAATGAGAAGCAGAAAAGCCAATTCGAGATTGAAAAGCTACTTAGCCAGATTAACCCTCATTTTTTGCATAATACATTGAACACGGTGCAGTGGATGGCAAGGCTTAACGGTCAGAAGGAGATCGACAAGCTGGTTACCCTTCTTGTTAAGGTGCTGCATTATAATCTGGGCAAGCAAAGCATCATTGTTACCCTTGGAGAGGAAATTGAAGCGATCCGAAATTATATGGAACTGCAGCGCATCCGTTATGACTATGAATTCGAATTTAACGTGGAGGCTGATGAGGATGTATTGTCTGTGGCTGTCCCCAGATTCTTACTTCAACCTCTTGTTGAGAACTCGATTTATCATGGACTAAGCGATAATGGCAGGGTGGACGTCTTGATTACAGAGCATGGTGAAGGAGAAGTTCAGCTGTGTGTAAGAGACAATGGGGCTGGAATGGATGCGGATACGTTAGATCAACTGCTGTCAGAGGATGGCGCCAAGAAACGGGGGCTCGGAATCGGATTCTCGTACGTGAACCGGATGCTCAGAACCTACTATGGAGAACAAATGAAGCTAGAGATGTACAGCAAGCTAGGGGAAGGTACGGTTGTATCTATCGTGATTCCGAGGAAAGGTAAGGAGGACTTCGATGATTAAGGCTGTAGTGGTTGATGACGAGAGACTTGTGCGGAAAGGCTTCATATCTCTAATTGATTGGTCATCCTTAGGGGTTGTGATTGTCGGCGAGGCGGGAGATGGCAAATCGGCCTTGGAGCTACTTCAACAACAGGATGTGGATCTGTTATTTGTAGATTTGACCATGCCCGGCATTTCTGGGTTCGAGCTAATTAAACTAGTAAGGCAGCGTTTCGCAGGTATTCGCTGTGTTGTGCTTACTTGCCATCATGAGTTTGACTATGTGCAGGAGGCCATGCGTTTAGGAGCCGTTGATTATATTGTCAAAACTCTATTGGAGATGGAAAATGCGGACGAGACTATACGTCGCCTGGTCGATCGCATCAAATGGGAGGACAATACAAGGGATGCACTGGTTCATGGTGAAGGTAAAAGGATAGCTGCAGACAAGGCACTGCTCTATTTACCATTAAGCAACCACTGTAATGAAGAAGAGTTATTTCACCTATCCTTCGTGAAGAATAATCCGCTGATTACCTTTCATGAGATGTGGATGTCGCCCTTGCTTCACCGGTTCTCGGAAGTGGAGGGGAAGCGTGAGCTTAAGAACCAGCTTTCTGGGAGATGGCAGACCGCGCTCATCAGTGGGTTAAGAGATCAGTCACTACAGGAATTGGAGGAGCAACTCACCACGAAGCTTCGGCATATGCTATTTTATCATTCTAGTGCTGAAGAACTGACCTTTCTGAATTATGAGGAACTAAAGAAGGAAATAGCGGTTCCCCATTTAAAACCGGATGAAGCTGATCTATTCGTGCAAGCTCAAAATCTCAAGTGGACGATTGATGGAAACGAATGGGAGAATTTTGTAACGAACATACTCCTGCAGAAGCCAAGGCAGGATAGATTTCTAACGTTCGCCCATTCCCTTTTGCAAAGCTGGAGTTCTTTACTTTTGAAGTCAGAGGATGCTGTTCAACTGGAACGGGATATTTCGTTTAATTTGAACTGGTGTCATTGGAAGACCTGGCTGCGCCGATTTTCTGATCATGTGGGAAGGAGAATGCTCGAGCTAGGATTGACTAAAGAGGTGATGTCTTGCCTTATTCGCGCAGTTCGTTACATGCAGAGCCATGCAGGTGACAAAATCAATCAGAGCGACGTAGCGGCGGAAATTAATATGAGCCGTGGTTATTTCAGTCAATGTTTCGCTCGTTTTGCCGGGGAGACATTCGGTGAATGTTTACGGGGAATGCGGCTTGAGTTGGCTAAATCATTATTGCGGGAGACTTCATTACCCGTCTGTGAGATTGCTTCAAGGTCTGGCTTTGAAGATGACCGTTATTTCAGTAGACTGTTCAAAGAACGTATTGGTCAACTCCCGAGTGAATATCGTGCGGAGGGGAAGGATCAATGATGAGATTGTGTAAATCTATCCTCTTACTTGTAATGATGATCGGACTTACATCATGCCGTGACCAGAACAAAACAGTAGATTCTACTCGAAGTCCTCAGGGTGAGGTCGAAGATGCTTCTGTAGCGTATAGCAAATACGAAGATCCGATCGTGATTCGTGTAGGATTTAAGGTTCCCGATTCCAGGCTAAATACAGGTGACAGCAACGACAACAATCCAATCACCCGTTATTTGGAGAGCATTACGAATATCAAGGTAGTTCACTCTTGGGAAGCGAAGGGTGAAGATGCTTTTAATCAAAAAGCACAGCTTGCGATCGATAGCAATGATTTGCCGGATGCGATGGTTGTTGATCGAGATCAATTGAAGAAACTCATTGATAATGACATGATAGAGGACCTTACAGAGACCTACAATGTATATGGCTCTGATTTAATTAAGGACATGTACAATTCTACTCAGGGTGAGGCACTATCCGATGCTTCTCGATACGGCAAATTATACGGATTGCCTAATGTAGCCATTGATGCGGATTCGCCTGTTCTGCTCTGGGTGCGTCAGGATTGGCTGGATAAACTGGAGCTGCAGGCACCGCAAACCTTCGAAGATATTGAGAATATTGCGAAGGCTTTTATTGAGAAAGACCCCGATGGCAATGGCAAAAGAGATACGGTCGGACTTAGCGGCTACAAGAATATCATCTATGGGACAAAGCCATTAGTAAATGGTCTGGATGCTGTGTTTAGTGCATTGCATGCTTTTCCCACCAATTGGATCAAGGATAACGCTGGGAATATTGTATATGGATCCATTACACCTGAGACCAAACAAGCGCTTGCCAAACTGGCTGATTGGTATAAAAGAGGGTTGCTGGACCCTAATTTTGCGCTTTATAAAGAAACGCAAGAGCCTATTATTACAGGGAAATCAGGCATGTTCTTTGGCCCGTGGTGGATGCCATATTATCCTTTGTCAGAGGCGGTTGCTCTCGATACGAAGGCAGAATGGAGAGCGTATGCTGCTCCACTTGATGAGTCTGGTAAGTTTGTTGCTCATTTGGCTCCGGTAACAGACCGATACCTTGTTGTGCGTAAAGGTTTCGAGCATCCAGAGGCGATTATGAAGCAATTGAACGTGTTTACAAGACTTGAGAGAAGACAAGACCCTAATTCGGAGGAAGTTAAGAAGCTTGATGATTTCTCTGCGCAAACAGGAATTCAGCTGCGTGCTTATTATCCGTTTGACCTTTTAATTGATTATTCGGATGCGATAGAGAAACATTATGCAGATATCCAGCAAGCTTTACATGGCAAAATAGACCCGGAAACATTAAATCCAGATACCCGTCTCATTTATGATCAATGGGTGGAGGACACTGAACAACCAAAGAAAGATCTGGAAGGCTGGAAAGCAGCGAATGCATATAAATATGGAGTTGCCGTCTTAACTTCAACTGCTATTGAGGGAGTGCGGGGAGTATTTTACGGAAACACCCAACTAATGAAGAGTAAGTGGACGGAGCTGCAAAATCTGGAGAGCGAGACATTTTTGAATATCATTGTGGGCGATTCACCGCTTAGTGACTTTGATGTTTTTGTAGCGAAATGGAAGAGCCTCGGCGGGGAGGCGATTACGAAAGAAGTTGCTGAAACTGTAAAGGTGAAGTAAGTACGGGATGATATAGATTTTTTCTCTAAAAGTAGCGGAGTGAATGGACTGATTGTGGAAAAGTGGAGTGTCCTCACCAAGGAAACGGGAGCACAGATCGATAATTAGGGAATTTCTCCCTATAATTTCGCTGATTTGTTGGCAAATACCGATATTACTCTGATTTTTAGGGAGGATTTCCCTAATAATTCTCAAAAAAAGAAGCTGTCCCTTAAGTAGCCTTTACTACTTTTGAGACAGTTTCTTTTTTTGTCCTATTCTTCGTCAGTGCTGATTTTTTGAAGTAAGTAGCGAAGCTGCTCTACTTCCTCGCTGGTTAATTTACCAACTAGGCTCTTGTTGTAATCATCTAAAATAGACTGAAGAATTGGCGAGAAATCGATTGCTTTAGGCGTTGGATACAGTAGTTGAGAGCGTCGATCATTAGGATCTGGTTTACGTTCAATATAACCCGAATTCTCTAATTGCTTCACGGAGCGTGCGGTGGTGGCTTTATCGAATTTTAGTTCAGAAGTTAGTTGATCTTGTGTAATCCCTGGTCTGGAAGTAATCAGTTTTAGAAAACTATGTTGCCCACCACTACCTATTCCATAGGGCATGAATTTTTTTACCAATTGCTTTTGATTTTGACGATGAAAATAGGAAATCAACTTTCCTATAGGCTCTTTTTCCAAGATATAGACACCTCTTTGGGTTTATAGTTCGCGCATTTGCTACTCTGAGACAAAGTGTACAATAAAGTCGTTGCGTGCGCAACTAAATTGATGTACACTGGGTAAGTAAGTTTTGTTGCGTACGCAACTAAACGTTGATTTTATATTCAATGAGGTGTTAGTTTATGAGTTCTATTAGCGCAACCTATCAGGAAGACAAGGAAATTCAGAAGAAACGCTGGATGATTTTAATTGTTCTGAATATTTTCACCTTCATGTCCACACTTGATGGTAGTATTGTCAACATCGCTCTGCCAGAATTATCGAAACAATTGAAGCTGCCTATGGCACAAATCGAATGGGTAACCACAGGATATTTGATGGCAATTTGTGCTGCGATTCTTTTCTTCGGGAAGCTTGGAGATATTGTCGGGAAGATTCGAATCTTTAAGATTGGTACGATAGTTTTTGTTATTGGTTCTATGCTGTGTGGATTTAGTTTAAGTTTACCTGCATTACTTGCTTCGCGTGTCATTCAGGCTATCGGAGCTTCGATGACAATGGCGAACAGCCAGGGAATCGTTACGGATATCTTTCCTGCCAATGAGCGGGGTAAAGCGCTTGGTTTCATAGGTACATTCGTGTCTCTGGGAAGTATAGCTGGCCCTAGCTTAGGTGGGATAATGGTTTCGACATTAGGCTGGGAGTATATCTTTTGGGTGAACATTCCTATTGGAGTGATCGCTATCCTGTTAGGCTGGAAGGTATTGCCTAAGGATTTAACTAGGACGAAATCTACAATAGACGTTCCGGGTAGTTTACTCTTCGCTATTTTTATCATAAGTTTGTTCGCAGGGCTTTTATTGGGACAGCAGCTCGGTTATGGCGATAGCTTAATTGTGACGTCTTTAATCGTAGCTATAGTCAGCTTCATTGCTTTCTTATGGACGGAGCTTCGCCGGAAAGAACCGCTACTGCAATTGTCATTATTTAAGAATCCGTTGTTTTCATTAAGTATTTTATGTGGGTTTCTCGTGTTTACAGCGAACTTCTGCTTTAATATCATCGCGCCGTTTTATGCACAGAATATGCTGAATCTATCGCCCTTTGAAGCGGGATTCCTGTTAATGCTGTTACCTATATGTATGGTAGTCGTAGCACCAATAAGCGGTGCTTTATCGGATAAAATAGGGTCTGAATTCCTAACTTTTGCAGGGCTGGTAGTCATGGTTATTGCTCAGTTTGGATTAGCTGAGCTTCATGAAGGAAGCTCTGTTGTGCTGGTAGGCGTGTGGATCGCTATGTTAGGAATAGGGAGTGGTCTGTTTCAGTCGCCAAATAATTCACTTGTGATGTCTAAGGTGCCTAGAACTCAGCTTGGTTCTGCGGGCAGCGTCAACTCGCTTGTTCGTAATGTGGGGATGGTCGTTGGTATTACGATAGCTACGACGATTCTCTTTCATGTGATGAGCAGTGAAGCTGGTTATCGGGTAACAGGTCTAGTTCCAGGCCGACCAGAGTTATTTATCAGTGGGATGCATGTAGTGTTCATGACTTCGGCATCCATATGCTTTGTGGCTGCACTGCTAACGGGTTGGAGAATGATTAGTGCAAGAAGCGCCAGAGTGCAGACTTCGGAAAGACCATAAGGAATAAAAGAAGAAGATCCTTCTGACGCTACGGCGTGGAAGGATCTTCTTTGTGATGATATTGAAGGGCTTTCTTAATGGCTTGCAAGTATTGATACCGATAATGATCATCCGGTTCTAAATAGGCACCCTCAGCCCACTCGTTCCAAGCGTTAATATAAATAAAATCACTTTTGAACATCTTCTTGGTCCTCTCAATTTGTCGTGACAGGTATTGACCGAATTTGTGAGGATTTGCACCTAAAGTACTTTGTCCGGCAGCACCTTTGCGTGGTGTATTATCCCAGTTAACAAATGCTCCCGGATATATAATTTCCCCATCCCTATGAGGTGTCCGTTCTAACATAGATTCCCATAATTCATCGTAATCAATGACAATATGCTTTTGATCCTCCACCTGCTTGGAACTCCATAAGTGCTTTACACCGCCATGTGCGAATGTGTAGTGAGGCTCGAATTCTAGACTGGCGTCGAACCCGTGCTCTGTATTTAGGGGGAATCCGCCCAGTGTCCGGACAAGATGAAGGCCCTTAAGTCCGTTTTGCTGAGCCAAATCACGCCAACATTGAAGCATCTCATCACACCGAGGGATGCTGGAGGATCTATAGATAATGAATACTGGTTTGCCGTCTACGCAAATATATCGTTCATCTTTGAAGGCCTCCAACAAAGCATAAAAATGCATTCGCCAATCCCGTTCTTCTCCATATTCTTGTGGCATCAAGACATCTTCTTCAGTGCCATCCCAGCTTCGTGTCCAAGGTTCGTTAGCCCAAGACAGACAAAAGGGGAAGTCAGGCTCTTTGCTGGCAAGAATCTGCTGAACCGGTTGTTCCAGAAGTCGCCTGCCATTGAACCAATAGTGATAATAACAAAAACCGTAAATGCCATGAGCTTTTGCAGTTTCTGCCTGCCATTGTTTCACATTAGGGTCCGTTAAATCGTAGTAGTTATTATTTAACGGTTTTTTCGGTTGATCATGTCCAGGATAAAGGGCTGTAGCCTTCCTGACATTTGTCCATTCTGTAAATCCCTCTCCCCACCAGGAATCGTTCTCTGCTATCTGATGAAACTGAGGCAATACAAAAGCGATGCATTTCAAGTCAAGTCACCCCCTATGGTTCCGTGAATATTTTTTTGAGAAGCAGCTTTCCCTGCTGAAGATAAGAATGATTGTACTTCACTTCCTTTAGAGCACGAGAGGCCGAACTTCTCCTTGCATCACTATGAGCAATATAGTACTTGAAGCTCTCAGAGAGCTCTTTAAAGTTCTGGAAACGAATAAGGCCTTCTTCTGTGATGGGGTAACTTTGAAAATGGGGATGATCTTCCACGAACTGAAATACACCGCAAGCAGCGACCTCCATAATTTGCTGCACAGATCCTGTGCAATTGATGATGATCCTTGCTCCATTATAATAGTTAGATATTTCTGCTTTATCGTAGGTGATGTCTATGAAATTTTTGGTGGGCTCCCACCCGCTACCAATGGTCATTATCTTGAGACCATGAAGTAGTTCCGAATGAGCTAGGGTGTCAAGAACACTATTCATTTGAAAATGGCCGAGAATGAGTACGTCACTGTGGTAACGGTTCTCGACACGTCTTGGATAATAGAGTTCTGTATCTGGAGCATAAGGGAGGTAGCACGAAAGTTTCTCACGTAAACCTTGATAATAGATTAGATTAGCTATGTTCTGTGTGAAAATATAATCGAATAACAACGCTAGATTACGTTCTGTTCGGGTAAGGCAGGTCGCGTCTGCCATCCATACGGCCTTAGGAGCGTTATAAGCTTTGAGGGCAGGAATATTCTCCTCAGGGAACAGGGATTCTGATCCCAAGGCTAGTATCATATCAGGCTGATAGTGTGCTAAATATTCTTCTAGATTATGATGTAACTTAATGGCAAGCACTTCTTTGACCAGATGCCTTAGCTGATCTTTAAAAAGTCGTACATTAGGCATTTTATCACTTATCTCTGAGGGGACCAGAAGCAATACTCTTAATTGCTTTAGTTCCCGTGTTATGGTTTCCGCTCTGTAAGAGTTCTCGAGAATGAGATTATGGTGTTGCGATTGATGAACTTGGCTGATGGAGACTTCGTGAGTTGAGGTCCTTTGAGGAGTGAGCCTAGTAGCTGTCTTCTTCATAATTCCTCCTGTATTCATTGGAGCCAGTCGTTCGCTCTAGCACCTAGTCTTGCTAATCATTATATGTGTAGGGGGTTCATTTGACTTTAGGTATAAGACCATTAATCTGAATCTTGAAGGAAAAAGCGGATTTAGTAAAAGATGTATATCTATCTATGACCGGATTGTCTTGTCTAACATAAGATATACTATAAAACCTGAAAGGGATGATCGTCTTGCCAACCTTCGATAATATTCTTGTTACAGGAAGTCAGACCATTCAAAATGATCTGCATGTCAACGGGAATGAGACTATCGATTCAAACTTGCAATTAAATGGTAGTCAGACTATTATGGGAAGCCTTCAGGTGAACGGCAGTCAGTCCCTGCTCGGTCATTTGGGGGTTACCGGTGAGATTAGCGGTGCAGGCACCATCAAAACTGCGACCCGTTTGATCGCGGTGAATCAGGCATTGTCACCAGTTTCAGCACCTACGAGCCTTCAGCAAGTCAGATATTTCGCTGTGGGAGTTTCAAGTCAGACAGGACTCGTGCTGAAGGGCACGGATGGAAATGACTATGTATTATTTATCGATTTGACCGGGGGAACACCTAATATTGGGATCCAGAGAGCTTAAATCTGATAACATTAACATCTTCAAGCTCTGAACAATAAAAAACAGCAAGTCGCCTAGGTACAAATAGGGACTTGCTGTTTGAGGTTTCTATTAGTTCTTAAAGCTGTGAATTGGAGCAGGAATTCGTCCGCCTCGGTTGATAAAGTTGGCACAATTGAAGCCGTTAACAGCCATGACAGGCGCATATCCAAGTAGGCCGCCAAATTCTACAATTTCGCCTACATCCTTGCCAATGACAGGAATGACGCGAACAGCGGTTGTTTTGTTGTTGACCATTCCGATAGCAGCTTCATCGGCGATGATGCCAGAGATCGTCTCTTTGGTGGTACTTCCCGGAATAGCAATCATGTCCAGTCCCACAGAACATACACAGGTCATGGCTTCTAGCTTCTCAAGTGTAAGAGCACCACGTTGTACGGCTTGAATCATTCCGTGATCTTCACTAACTGGAATAAAGGCTCCACTGAGTCCGCCAACATAGGAGGAGGCCATCACGCCACCTTTTTTAACATTGTCATTTAGAATCGCCAGAGCTGCTGTTGTTCCTGGTGCGCCAGCTTCTTCCAGACCCATGACTTGAAAGATCTCCGCAATGGAATCCCCAATTTCTGGTGTTGGAGCCAGAGATAAATCGATAATCCCAAAAGGCACGTTCATCCGTTTCGATGCTTCCTGCGCAACTAGTTGTCCCACACGCGTAACTTTAAACGCAGTTCGTTTGATCGTTTCACACAGGGTTTCGAAGTCCTGACCTTTTACTTCCTCTAATGCACGCTTGATTACACCCGGGCCACTGACGCCAACGTTGATGACACATTCCCGTTCACCGACCCCATGAAAGGCTCCAGCCATAAAAGGATTGTCCTCGACAGCATTACAGAAGACAACCAGCTTAGCACAGCCGATGGAATCCCGATCCTTGGTGCGTTCCGCAGTTTGAATAATGATATCACCCATTAATTTCACAGCATCCATATTGATTCCACTTCTGGAGGAGCCGACGTTGACGGAAGAACAAACTCTTTCAGTGACTGCAAGTGCTTCTGGGATACTGTCAATTAGAATACGATCACCTTTGGTGCACCCTTTTTGCACAAGCGCAGAGAAGCCGCCAATAAAGTTAACGCCGACTTCTTTGGCAGCCTTGTCCAAAATTTCCGCTACAGGCACATACGTATCCGTCTTCACGGCACCAGCAGCAATAGCAATAGGAGTCACAGAAATCCGTTTATTAACAATGGGTACACCGAATTGTCTTTCCAGATCTTCACCTGTTTTGACGAGCTTCTCGGCGGATCTAGTGATTTTGTCGTATACGTTTTGGTTAAAAATTCTCATATCTGTATGTGCACAATCCATGAGGCTGATCCCCATCGTTATAGTACGTACATCCAGATTCATTTCACGGATCATCTTATTCGTTTCTTGTACTTCCACCAGTGATATCATGGTCATCCTCCTAAATGCGGTGCATAATATTAAAAATATCCTCATGCTGAAGCTTGATTTCCACGCCGATCGCTTCTCCGATCAAATGTAAATCCTCAACAATATCCTCAAATGCTTTAGTCGCGCCAGAAATGTCTACAATCATCATCATGTTAAAATAATCTTGTACAATCGTCTGAGAAATATCCAGAATGTTCAAATTGTGCTCGGCAAGATATGTACATACCTTGGCAATAATCCCTACTTTGTCTTTTCCTAATACAGTAATAATCCCCTTCATAAATACAGCCTCCCTTTGTATATGGTGATTACGCCGTGTAAACGGAATGAACCATTCCAATCATTATTACAAATGCTGAAGCAAGCTTCAACCAAAGGTTTTTTGTCCGTTTGATCATTTTTATATAAAGTCCTATGAATTTAAAGAAAATTCGATTGACAGTATATGAAAAATATGATGAAGTGAGAGATTGATACGATACTCTGAAGGAGTAAATATGACTACACAAAAATATAAAAATATGGTTGAAGAGCGGACCAAACAAACCCTCCAGGAATGGTCGGAACTGTCGGAAGTTAACGAGAAGGACATTTATCGTTTTTTGCATAATTTGAAAGGTACGGCAGGAACAGTGGGGTTACAAGAAGTTGAACAGTTTGCCGATGCAACGTTGCCCTATTTCATGGAAAGTAGCCTTAAGAGCTGGTCTATTGAAGAGTGGGGCGATTATTTGTATCCGCTTATTCCACTGTTTAATCAAGATTCATCGGTTTCTCTAGGTTCAGTTAAGCCGTTAGACAAAAAAGGAAATGATGTTGCACTCCCACATAATGATATTTTGCTTATTGATGATGATGTAGAATTAGTGGCTTATTTAAAAGAATCATTGGAGAAGCAGAACTATTATGTAAGCATAGCCTTATCCGCTGAACGGGGTCTCAAGATTTTTTATGAAACCAAACCGGATCTAATTCTTCTGGATATTCTTTTGCCTGATATCAGCGGAATTGAGGTCTTGAATCAAATTATCGGCAAAGCCAAAAAAGAACGTATTCCAATCATCATTATAAGTGGGGAGTACTCCAAAGCGACTCAACTGCATGCGTATAGGCTGGGCGTGATGGATTTTTTATCGAAGCCTGTAGATATTGATTTATTTCTGGCTTTGATTAAAAACCGCTTTGAGTTAAAGCGGGAGTGGCAGGAATCCATCATTGTGGATGAATTGACGGGTGCGTTTAATCGAAAACACTTTAATCAAGTGATGAAGCAGCTGATTTGCGATTTTAAGCGCACGGAACGGGTGTTTTCTTTAGCTCTGATTGATCTGGACTATTTCAAAAAGATTAATGATACATATGGTCATCTAATCGGAGATGAGGTATTACAGTCCTTGTCTGAGCTTGTAAAGGGTTCGATTCGTATGGAAGATACCTTTTGCCGCTTCGGTGGAGAAGAGTTTGCTGTGTTCCTGCCAAATACGGATGCGAGTTCTGCATTGACAGTAATAAACCGTATTCAGGAGCAATTTGCTGCCACTGACTTTTTTGCAAAGAATGAAGTCTTTCATGTGACCTTCTCGAGTGGGATATCAGAGGTAACAGAAGCTGAGAATATTGCCGATAAAATTGTAGAAGAAGCAGACCAAGCTCTCTATGCCAGCAAAGATGCCGGAAGGAATCAGACTACACTCTACACGGACCATTTATCGTCGACTAAAAAGCATTCGGTTCTAAATGTAATTGTTGTGGATGATGATGCGTTGATTCGAAAAATAGTGACTCATCAGATTGATACTTGGGAGCCGGAGGATATTGCTGAGGTGAATATCAGCAGTTATGCGAATGGGCTGGATTTCTTGCAATCGGATTGGTATTCCATAGATGAGAAATATATCATTCTGCTGGATGGTGTGATGCCGGATCTTGATGGCGTTGAAGTCCTGGAAAGAATTCGCAAGACGTATCCGGAAGTGAATATATTAGTGATCATGCTGACAGGGAGAAATAATCAGGCGGATATTGTACATGCCCTGCAGATGGGTGCCGATGATTATGTAGTAAAACCTGTCCATATGCCTGAGCTGTTGTCCCGAATGGAACGGTTGGCTCATAGATTTTTGTTCTAAGACGAAGGGAATTGTGTGAATATGCAAAAAATAATGGTAGTGGATGATGAAGAAGTATTACGGATGTTAATCGAGGATACATTGGAAGATTTGGATAATGTTGAGATTCACACAGCGGAGAATGGGTTGGAAGCTCTAACTAAGCTGTCTACGGATCCTTATGATTTGGTGATTCTGGATTATATGATGCCGGAAATGACAGGGATTGAAGTGCTTCAGCAGCTGGATGAGGAGAAAAAGAAAACTACAGCTATATTAATGTTAACGGCCAAAGCACAAGATGTAGATCGAATTCGAGCAGTTGAAGCAGGTGCGCGTTACTTCATGCCGAAACCATTTAGTCCGATGGAACTCTTGCAGATTGTGGAGGGGATCCTGAGTGGTGAAGAAAAGTAACGCTAATCACAGCATCAAAAATAAATATTTCCGCATTATTGTATTAGTGTTTTCTTTAATCATTCTTATGGGAACTGTTTTTTTTATTTTCATAAACTATGAGCAAGATGAATTAAGTAGAGAACGTGAAAGTTTGCAGTATAAAGCAGACACGATCAGCGAGATGGCGAGCACGTTAAATGAGGTGTTTTTCCGAGCTAGGGGATTCACTTTGCTTAAGGACGAGAATGAATTAAAGCTCTTAAATGCAGCCTTAGTAAAATTTGATCAAATACTGGATACGTATTCTAATCTTAATTTATCCGCCGAAGAAGCCTTGTTTAGAGATGGTTTAAAATCATTTTATGTCCAGTATAAAAATAAAACCTTACCGGAAGCAATTCGGCTTGTCGAGGCTGATGATTATGCTGCTTTAAGAGTACTATCCGGAGATGGTATTACTAAATCAGTGAATGATTTTCTAACGTATACGAAAGAGTACAGACAGCGATCCGATGCAGCATTAAATACCATGGCTATGGATTATATTAAACGAGCTAACGAATTCACCTTTATCGCCTTCTTTTTTAGCACGATTATTCTACTGTTCTTTACCTTTATGATCTGGCGGATTCTTAAGAATTTGATTAATCCTATTTTGAAGCTGGAAGGGGCCACTCATTCCTTGGCTGCCGGTGAGGAAATTCTTCTCGGCAAGCTTAAGCATCAAGATGAAATTGGTCGGCTTTATAATGCTTTTCTAAATATGGCCAGAAGTATTCAGGACAAAGAAGAAGAATTGATGATGCAGAATGAAGAGCTGCACGCGCAGCAAGATGAACTTCAGGATCAGCAGTATAGACTGCAACGTTCGCTTAGTGAAATAGAGAGTATGATGAAGGCACTCGATCAATCCTCAGCGGTGGGGATCCTTACAGATAAAGGCGTATTTACCTACGCGAATGATAATTTAAGTAAATATACCGGCTATAAAAATTCTGAAATTATCGGTTTTACCTATAAGTTATTTGAACTCTATAATATATCTAGAGAACAAATGCAGAAGATCTTCAACAAATTATATACGGGTGGGGTATGGAGCAATGAACTCCAGATTCTGACTAAAGACGGATTGCCAATCTGGATGCATCTGACTGTCGTGCCGTATCTAAACAATGAGGGTGTGATTTATCAGTACATTTTTATCGCGTATGATGTCACCTCTATGAAAAGTGTACAGCTGGAGCTAGCGGAAACGCTGAAGAATACAGAACAAACCAAAAAAATGCTTGAGCTTAATAATCAGCTGAATCATGACATTACGTACACCTTAGATAAACATGAATTTGCAGATAAGTTTATTCAGTTCATGCATCACCTGTATTCATTTGATTCGAGTTTCTTCCTTCTTGTAAAAGATAAGATCGCGGCTGTTAAAGGGATTCCTCAGGAAAATGTAGACCGTTATCTCGATAATGAGAACAATGAAATGTTATATCGTTTGAAGACGGAAAAAACCTATCTGATTAAGCGTCTAGCTACGCAATCGGAACAGGGGATTTCTGCGGATGAGGTCTACTGTTATGATTTCTATACCACTGTTGTAAATGCAGAAGATGAGATTCTAGCTGTATTTTGCGGGACCCGGATTGGACATTCTTTCAGTAAAGAAGAAATTAATGAGGTTCAAGGAATGATGAACCGCGTAGCTCTGGCGATTGAACGTTTGTTCATGTACGAAGAGATTGAACATGGGCGAAAGCTGAACCGCGATATCGTGAATAACGTAAACGAAGGTATTCAGTTCGTGAGTACAGAAGGCGTGATGCTTCAGATGAATAAGGCGCTGTGCAACATCGTTAACTATGACTGGATTGAAGGTACACTGACTCCTAGAAAAGAATGGATGGATTATTTCATCGAACGCTCGAATGAGAACCATGAGCTTCGGTCGTTTTTTGAACAGGCAATCTCTGAGGATGCTCTGGAGTCCAGCAGTATGCAATACTCCATTGGAACGGAATCCAAGAAGCATATTGATGTTTATGCGATTCCTGTTTTCCGCCGGGAGCTTAGAATTGGTACATTGTTTGTATATAGAGATATCACTAGGGAGTACGAGCTGGATCTTATGAAATCTGATCTTGTCAGTACGGTAAGTCATGAGCTGAGAACACCATTGTCGAGTGTATTAGGATTCACGGAACTGCTATTGTCCAAAACCATGAAGCCTGAGAAGCAGCTGAAGTATTTGGAGACGATTCATAAGGAAGCGAAGCGGTTGACTGAGCTTATTAATGATTTTCTGGATCTGCAGAGAATGGAGTCAGGGAAGCAGCAGTATATCACGGAGCATGTAAATCTTAGTGAAATTGTCCTTGGGGTTATCGATCAATATAAACTTAGTAGCACACATCATGTGCTATTGGTGGATGAGGCTCTGAATGCGGAGGTAGATGTGGACAAGGATAAGATCGTCCAAGTTCTAACGAATTTGTTAAGTAATGCGATCAAGTTCTCACCCTCTAACAATGAAGTGAAGGTACTGCTGCATAATGAGCCGGATCATATTATTGTGCGTATCCAGGATAATGGTCTGGGCATTCCAAAGGATCAAATCGGACAGCTATTCCAAAAATTCAGACGAGTGGACAACAGTGCCTCCAAAAGAATTGGTGGAACAGGTCTCGGTCTTGCCATCTGTAAAGAAATTATTGAGAAACAAAAGGGAACCATCGGTATAGATTCGGTAGAGGGTGAAGGGACAACCGTTTGGTTTAGCCTTCCAATCCTTAATGCAGAAGCAAGCCGGCAGCAAGATGAGCTGAATAAATGGAATGCTGATAAAGAGCTCAAACCGAATGTAATGATTGTTGAAGATGATTATAGTCTTTCGTTGCTTTTATCAGAAGAGCTTAAAGGGAAGGGGTTCCGTGTTACCCATCACTATCATCCACAGCAAGCTTTTGATCAAGCCTTGAAAACACCATTTGTTGCGATCGTGGTTGATTTGATGCTTGGTGAAGAACTGGACGGCTGGGATTTGATCCGAATGCTAAAAGAGGATTCGAGAACAGAGAATATTCCGATTGTTATCTCTTCTGCTCTGGATCAATCAGATAAGAACCAATTGAATGATGTGATACAGAAGTATTTGACGAAGCCTTATCCGCCAGGTGAGTTATCAAATACGCTTGAAGAGATTGTGAAGATAAAGACAGGGGTAGGCGAGGTATTATTTCCCGAAAGTAAGAAGGATTTATAGTTTTTATTTATCACAATATTTTATAAATAGTATCATTTTTTATAATGAAACCGATCAAAACAGGACAAATCATACTGTTTTGATCGGTTTTTACGTACTTTATTGATACTTTTTCAATAATTAACAATTTTTAGGTGAAAATGACTTCATTGATCGTTTACAAATATTGTGATAGCCTGATTTTATGAGGTTCTAAAAAAGGCTCAGATAAATTCAATTGAGGCACGGATCATAACCAGATTTCATGTTTAGGAGAGGTGGATATTGTTGCAACTACAGGTAACGAACAGTCCTTTTAACGAGAATCAAGTCGAGCTTCTCAATCGTCTTCTACCAACCTTAACGGAGACGCAGCAAATATGGCTCAGTGGATATTTGTCCGCGATTGGACGTACTACGGCGGCAGCGCCAGCAGGTGCTGAACTTCAAGTGCCATCGAATAAGATTGGAAATACAGAGGTTGGCGCTGCTGTAACGAGCCAACCAGCAGCCTCACGGGAAGTGACCATATTATTTGGTTCGCAAACGGGGAATTGCCAGCGACTTGCGGGGAGCTTGTCCCGCAAGCTGGAAGAGCAAGGATTTCAGGTCACACTCTCCGCGA
The DNA here is from genome assembly GCF_042723305.1 of Paenibacillus sp. NPDC058367. NCBI lineage: Bacteria > Bacillati > Bacillota > Bacilli > Caryophanales > Paenibacillaceae > Paenibacillus > Paenibacillus sp. NPDC058367. Next base: position 23,211 of record NZ_JBHXIZ010000003.1, on the reverse strand, counting down.
TGAACAATTTCAAACCTACAGCGCTTAAAAAGGTTGAAAATCTACTTCTATTGGTGAGTACTCATGGAGAAGGTGAACCACCTGATAATGCAAGGATTTTTCATGAATTTCTTTACAGTAAAAGAGCTCCTCAATTAGAGAACCTACGGTTTTCAGTTCTGGCTCTGGGAGACACCTCTTATGAATTTTTCTGTCAGACGGGTAAAGAGTTCGATCAGAGGTTAGAGGAGCTTGGTGGTAAGCGCCTAAGTCCACGTGTAGATTGTGATCTCGATTATGACGATTCCGTTGCCGAATGGTTTGAAGGTGTAATTGGTGCATTAAATGCAAATTTAAATGCTCCAGCCATTGCTGCAAAAGCGGTTCAAGCCGCGGAGGACGCAGAGTCACAAGAACCTCTATATACTCGTAATAATCCTTTTAAGGCAGAGGTACTGGAGAATCTGAATTTGAACGGACGCGGTTCGGACCGGGAGACTCGCCATTTGGAACTATCGCTTGAAGGCTCTAATATACAGTTTGAACCTGGGGATGCACTGGGAGTATACCCAGAGAATCATCCTGAACTGGTGGACGCTATTATTCATACTATGGGCTGGAATCCTAATGATAAGGTTCCGTTTAATAAGAAAGGTGATGAAGGAGCCTTACGTGAGGCACTTCTGCATCATTATGAAATCACTGTATTGACCAAACCTTTGCTGGAGCAAGCGGCAAAGCTGTCTGCTTCAAACAAGCTGAGTGAGTTATTAGCTCCAGACCGTGCTCCGGAGCTTAAAGCGTATATTCAAGGACGCGATCTACTCGATTTGATCCAGGACTTCTCACCGTGGGAAGGTCCAGCCAGCAGTTTTGTGACGATTTTGCGGAAGCTTCCTGCACGGCTATATTCTATCGCCAGCAGTTATAAAGCTAACCCGGATGAGGTTCATCTAACCGTCAGAGCTGTACGTTATGAGGCTCATGGTAGGGAACGTTACGGTGTCTGCTCAGTGCATTGCGCAGAAAGAGTAGAGCCGGGAGATACATTGCCTATTTACATTCAGCATAATCCTAACTTTAAGCTGCCGACTAATCCGGATGCGCCGATCATCATGATCGGACCAGGCACAGGTGTTGCACCATTCCGCTCTTTCCTAGAGGAACGTGGAGAGCTGGGAGCGGAAGGGAAATCTTGGCTGTTCTATGGGGATCGGCATTTTGTAACAGATTTCCTGTATCAGACTGATTGGCAGAGAATGCTAAAGGATGGCGTTCTAAGTAAGCTGGATGTCGCCTTCTCACGTGATACCGAAGAGAAAGTATATGTACAACATCGCATTTTACAAAAGAGTCGTGAGGTTTATGAATGGCTGCAAGAAGGTGCTCATATCTACGTTTGTGGTGACGAGAAGTACATGGCGCATGATGTTCATTCTGCACTGCTTACGGTGATTCAGAGTGAGGGCGGACTGAGCCCTGAAGCGGCAGCGGCTTATCTGGAAGATATGCAACAGACGCAGCGTTACCAGCGTGATGTCTATTAATGGATAGATGGAGTTATCGAATGACTTCGGGGGGAGATAACAACAATGGCAAACAATGAGAAGGTTAAGCCGATCGGCGGGCCTCCAAGTGATGTTGAGCATATTAAATCGGAGAGTAACTATCTGCGGGGTGCATTAGTTGAGACACTAAGCAATCCGATTACGGGTGGTCTGCCTGAAGATGATAATCGGCTGCTTAAATTTCACGGAAGCTATATGCAGGATGACAGAGATTTGCGCAATGAACGGGAACGTCAGAAGCTGGAGCCAGCATTCCAGTTTATGCTTCGCGTAGTTGCCCCAGGTGGTGTAGCTACACCGGAACAATGGCTGGTGATGGATGATCTGGCACAGAAGTATGGTAACGGAACCTTACGTCTGACTACAAGACAGGCATTTCAAATGCATGGCGTTCTCAAATGGAACTTAAAAAAAACCATTCGAAGCATCAATGATACGCTAATGACAACCCTTGCAGCTTGTGGGGATGTCAACCGTAACGTAATGAGCAATCCGAATCCTTATCAATCTGAGGTGCATGCAGAAGTCTATGAATGGGCGCGCAAAGTTAGTGATCATCTATCCCCACGTACTCCCGCTTACCATGAAATTTGGCTAGACGGTGAAAAGGTAGTGGATAGTTTAGGAGATCGGGCAGAAGTTGAACCGATCTATGGTCCGGTATATTTACCGCGTAAATTCAAGATTGGTCTTGCGGTGCCTCCTTCAAATGACGTAGATGTGTTCTCGCAGGATCTAGGCTTCATCGCTATTCTTGAGAATGATAAGCTGGTAGGGTTCAACGTTTCTGTAGGCGGTGGTATGGGAATGACGCATGGCGATACCAGCACGTATCCTCAGCTTGGCCGTATCATTGGTTTTTGCCGTCCTGATCAATTAATCGATGTAGCGGAGAAGACAGTAACGATTCAGCGGGACTATGGAAATCGTTCTGTCCGCAAAAATGCACGGTTCAAGTATACGATTGACCGCCACGGTCTGGAATGGTTTGTCGATGAGCTGCATGAAAGACTCGGATGGCAGCTTGAGGCGGCACGTGAGTACCATTTCGACCATAATGGAGACCGCTATGGCTGGGTGAAGGGTACGAATGGAAAATGGAATTTGACGCTTTATATCCAAAGCGGACGGATTCATGACCAAGAAGGGTACACGTTGATGACTGGACTGCGGGAAATTGCCAAGATTCATACCGGGGATTTCCGGCTTACGCCGAATCAGAATTTAACGATTGCTAACGTAACCACTGCCAAAAAGCGAAAAGTGGCTGAGCTGGCTAAACAGCATGGACTTACGGACGGAGCTCATCTGTCTGCGCTACGACGCAGTTCGATGTCTTGTGTGGCGCTACCAACCTGCGGACTTGCAATGGCTGAAGCAGAACGTTATTTGCCTTCGTTGATTGATAAGCTAGAGCTTGTCCTTGATGAAGCTGGTCTACGCGATGAGGAAATCGTGATCCGGATGACAGGCTGTCCTAATGGGTGTGCAAGACCGGCACTAGGCGAAATCTCGTTTATTGGTAAAGGTCCAGGCAGATATAATATGTACTTGGGAGCAGGTTTTACGGGAGATCGCTTGAACAAAATGTATAAAGAAAACATAGATGAAAAAGAAATTCTGGAGACGCTGGAGCCAATTCTTCATCGTTATTCAAAAGAACGTCTGCATAGCGAGCATTTTGGAGATTTCGTGATCCGAGCAGGTTATGTCAAAGCGGTTTCGTCAGGTCTTAATTTTCATGACTAATCTAATTTAGACTGAAATGGGTGTCCCAGAGCCTGCATTATGGCTGCTGGGACACCTCTTTGTTGGTTGGCCTTACCCTAACCACATTTTTATAAGAATAAGGGGAGTTTTTTAGTTTCAGACAGGGATAAATATTTTTTTTTGCTTAATGATTTGGATTTCTTGTGTTTTTCTTTCATAATATAAAGGGGAAACTAAATACAAAAGAAGAGCCATTGCCCGAGAGTGATGTGTTCTGTACAGAAGAGGCGATATTATGATTATCATGAAAACGATGGAAGAGATCGAAAAAATGCGTGCGGCGGGAAAAATTCTTGCTGAATGTCATCGTCAAATTGCGCAAATTCTACAGCCGGGAATTACTACCTGGGAGATTGATGAATTTGCAGAAAAATTTATACTGTCTCAAGGAGCGACTCCTGAGCAAAAGGGATATAACGGATATCCGTATGCAACCTGTGCATCTGTAAATGATGTAATCTGCCACGGATTTCCGAAGAAGGAACCACTTAAAGATGGAGATATAGTAACCATAGACATGGTAGTTAACTTAGATGGCTGGTTGGCAGATTCCGCTTGGTCATATGGGATTGGCAACATTAGTGAGCAGGCGACTAAATTGCTAGACACCACAAAAGAATCTTTATTCCGTGGTATCGAGCAGGCAGTTGCAGGCAACCGTATCGGGGATGTCGCTCATGCTATTCAAGTTTACGCAGAGTCTAATGGTTTTTCTGTTGTGCGTGATTTTATTGGCCATGGGATTGGTTCAGAAATGCATGAAGCACCAGAGGTACCTCACTATGGTCCGGCTGGCAGAGGACCTCGTCTTAAAGAGGGGATGGTATTTACCATTGAACCGATGCTGAACACAGGCAGCTACAGAACAAAGATTGATGCGGATGGTTGGACTGCACGTACCATTGACGGCGGTCTGTCAGCACAGTATGAACATACATTAGCTATCACCCCTCAAGGAACCATTATTCTGACTGAACTATAATTTAGGGTAGAAAAAAGACCTGATTAGCTTCATCTTCTCATGATGCTGCTGATCAGGTCTTTTTGTTGTTCAATTAATCAGTTAATCAGTAATGTTGCGAGTATAATATTCAATGATATCTTTTCGACGAATAATTCCGACAAACACGCCTTCTTTATCAATCACAGGAACAAAATTCTGATCTGCGGCGAGCGTCAGCATATCCTCCATTTCGGCATTTATGAGAACGCTCTCGTTATGAACATGCTTCTGGATATCGCTTACTGGAACTTCTCCTATATTGTCAAAAGTTAGACCTGCTGTGTTTTTCAGCTTCCACAATAGATCACCTTCCGAAAGTGTTCCTACATATTTTCCTTCATTATCAATAATAGGGATAGCCGTATAATGGTGCTGCTCTAATTGTTCTAAGGCTTCCAGCATGGATAGTGAGTTAGTGATATAGGCAACTTGATCTTTAGGCAACAAAAAAGAGGATATTTCCATCGGCATGAACTCCTTTGTATTGAGATTTTTTTAGTTAGGCTACTTTTATTTAAACATACTTTTTGAAGGGATAGGTGTTTTAAATTTTATTATTTAATTATAGGTGAAAAGACCTATTTAATGATAGTCGTATTTTGTCGATTAAAGATAAGGTATATTATCCTAGAGTGGAGTTGTTCAGATGGCGTTATATCGTAGGCTTTCTTTAACGGTAAAATTTGTTCTGGTAGTAAGTTTAGTTATCATTGTTATCTTTTTCTTTAGTCTAATCGCGAATCTGCTTAATCTGCGAAGTGTGAGCATATCGAACGGTGAACTAGAGGCGGAAGTTGCTGGGCGAAGTTATGCGGAAACTATTCAGAATAGTATGGTAGACATAGAGTCGGCAGCAAAGGTATTCACAGAAGTACTGGTTGAATCAAGAGAACATCAAACTTTGAGTCGTGAAGAAGTTATTTCTACAATGAAATCGATGCTTGAGAATAGACCTGAGCTTTTTGCAATTAGTACAGTGTGGGAACCGAATGCCTTCGATCAAAACGATCAGGCTAATATCAATAAGATGCCTTATGATGATGGTACGGGGCGTTTTATTCCTTATGTTCTTAGGAATCAAGGTTCAATAACGGTTGAACCCTTAAAGAATTACGATGTAGAAGGTGCGGGTGATTATTACCTTTTACCTAAAAAAGAGAAAAAACCGATCTACATTGAACCCTATTCCTATGAGACGACTGGTGGGGCTATAGAGATGATTTCGGTTATGCTGCCCATTTTGGACAAATCGGGCACTTTTCTTGGGACGGTAGGATTTGATGTTTCGTTATCAAAGCTCCAGGAGGATGCTGAGAAATATAAACCTATGGGTGGATACGTTTCTCTAGTCACGGGTAATGGTAAATATGCAGCTAATCCTAATGATCCAGAAAGTGTACTTAAAGATTTCGGTGATACGGAAGAGAAAGCTGCACTGTGGAGACAAGTGAAGAATGGGAAGTCGGTTCAGGGGTACACCAATAATTCGAAAGGAGAAAATGTACTTCGTATTTTTGTTCCGATTCCACTGCCAGAAAGCGATCAGGTATGGTATACGCAGACTGCGATTCCTAAAGCTACAATCATGGCTGATTACGAACAAACGAAAACAGAATCATTTATTATCATGATTGTTGGGATGCTGATTCTAGGAATAGTTATAGTCTTACAATTATGGTTAATGGTGATCAAACCGCTTCGAGTATTATCTGAGAAATTGCAGCTTATGGCTCAAGGGGACTTAACACAAACATTGCAGGTTCGAAATGATGATGAATTCGGTAAGATGTCTTCACATTTTAATCAGATGACATATAAGCTTCGAGAAATGTTTGGACTTGTGGCTGATTTATCGATGTCAGTGGGTGCTACTTCTGAAGAGTTGACAGCGAACGCGGAACAGACAGGGAAAGCTGCTGAACAGATTGCTGTGGCTATTGGACGAGTCGCCGAGGGAGCGCAACTGCAGAATGGTTATGCAGGAGAATCTTCTCTGGCCATGAGCGATCTTAGCATTGGAGTGCAACGTATCGCTGACTCTTCATCAGCGGTGTCTGCATCTGCAGACGAAGTAACCGATCAAACGAAGAGAGGCAGTGCACAGCTTCAAATGGCGGTGAACCAGATGACAGAGCTTAAGCAATCCGTGGACGAGACCAGTCTGGCGATTGAACGACTAGGTGAAAGATCTGTACAGATTAGTGGGATTATTGGTCTGATCTCAAATATTAGTAAGCAGACTAATCTATTGGCATTAAACGCAGCAATTGAAGCATCCAGAGTGGGTGAACAAGGTCGTGGATTTGCTGTAGTAGCTTCGGAAATACGCATGTTGGCGGATCAAACGAAACAAGCTGCCGAACAAGTTACTGAATTAGTCGAACATGTGGTCCAAGATACTAATCAAGCCTCACAGGCTATGGCTGTTGGTAATGAGCAAGTACGTATCGGTGTGCAGGGTGTATCTGACAGTGATCTTTTGTTTACATCGATTCTTGCTGAAATGACACAGGTTACAGATCAGATTCAGGAAGTATCTGCAGCTGCACAGCAGATGACTGCTGGTACAGAGCAAATTTCAGCTAGTGTAAAAGTATTAGCCGAACTTGCATCAGAAGCGTCCGCAGATTCACAAAGTGTTGCAGCAGCCTCAGAGGAGCAGCTTGCTTCTATGGAAGAAATCTCAGCTTCGACGGAATCCCTCAGCTCAATGGTGCAAGATTTGCTGGACAAATTGTCTTATTTTAAAATTTAAACTGATGTGATATCGTGATTACAGTTGGGAAACCCTGTCCTTTTCTAAAGGATTAGGGTTTTTTCCATTTATTACATAATCTAAAAGGTATCTACATGCCATCGGATGTGCTATAATCAATATATCGAAAGTAGTTACCTGCTAATTCACATAGCGTAGAGGGTTATTCTTAAGATGACAATAACCTTGTACCATATGTGAATTTTTATTTTTTTAGAGATTTTGTAAGAGATTTTTTTGGGATAAGAATAACATGTAAATTAAAAAAAGGTGGTAATTATATTATGCAAACAGGAACAGTGAAATGGTTTAACGCAGACAAAGGCTTTGGTTTTATCGAGGTTGAAGGCGGAGAAGACGTATTCGTACATTTCAGCGCAATCACTGGTGACGGATTCAAGTCTTTGGATGAAGGACAACGTGTAGAATTTAACGTAGTTCAAGGCAATCGTGGTCAACAAGCTGAGAATGTTGTAAAACTCTAAAGTTGTGAAAAAAATCCCCAAACTTATAGTTTGGGGATTTTTTTAAATATAAGAAATTATAAGTTTCACACAATACTTTATGTCTTATATTTCTCGCTTAGTAGAAAGGTGGCGGATGTAAGTGCAGGTGTTTGAAGACTGGAATTTAAAAGTGAAGAAAACCTTTAACGCTACAAGCAACAAAGAAGTATTGACTGTGTCTGAAGCCGGTAGCTTGCTTGGTCTGTCTAAAGATCAAATGAAAAGCTATGTAGACCAGCATAAGTTAACCAAAGTCCCAATTATGAGAAGTGTTGTCAGGTATCTTTTACTGAAAAGTGAAATCGATACGATCCTGAACAAAACCTAATGTAACCTCAATAAACTTAGCAGACCCATCCTTGATAGGATGTGGTCTTTTTTTTGCCTCAAAAATTTCTTATAAAAAGAAACTTATCGATCCAATGATCGTCTATAATAATGGGATATTTAGGTAATGGAGGGTAGGCACAAATAAAAAGTGATGTTCATTAATGGTGAGAAGTCGCATAAACAGAAAGGGTAATTCATTCAAATGAAAAATAAACAGAGCACTCATCCACCTGCTTCATTTGCTTTAAGTAGAATCGAGAAAAAGAAAGTGAAAAAGAATAAAATCAGCAAGAAAATGAAGATTTGGTATTTTTCGATCGCTACCTTACTTCTTGTTGGGCTAGGATCCTTTATTTTCCGTAAAGAACTAATGATATTTGGGTTTAATAATGTTGTAGCACCAACTATTGAACACACCCTTGAAGAGTCCTATGTGCCGTTGGAAGACACTGAAGAATCTGGATTACAAGCAACGACGGAAAATAAAGACCGTCCTTTCTCTATCCTTCTACTAGGCACCGATCAGCGTGGCAAAGAAAACGGACTATCTGATTCTATTATTTATACAGTTATTCGACCTGTAGACCATAAAGCACTGCTCGTCTCCATTCCCCGTGATTCATATACTGAAATTATTGGAGCAGAAAATATCAAAGGAGCACGAAAAGAAACCAAGATTAATGCAGCGCATTCCTACGGTGGTCCTCAGATGAGTGTGGATACCGTTAAGAATCTACTGAACACACCTATTGATTACTATGCTACTATTAATTTTAATGGGCTTGTGGGTGTTACAGATGCTCTTGGAGGAGTGGTGCTTCCAATCACCAAGGTGATAGAGAATAAGAGCCCCGATCATGAGAAACTAAGAATTGAGCCGAACAAAGCGATCTATTCCGGTAAGGAAGCTTTAATGTATGTAAGATATCGGGAAGATTCTGATTTTAAGCGAACAGAGAGACAACGGATTTTCCTAAAAGCAGCGCTTGATCGGATGAAAAGAATAGATAATATTCTTAATATACAGAACATTATTGAAATTGCTGGCAGTAACTTTAAAACCAATATGAAGTCAGATTTTATTTTGGATTTGGCTAAGAAGGTAATTCTTGAAGGTGGAACCCCTGAAATAACGAGTCATATGCTCCAAGGGGAAGGAAAACATACGGATCAATGGTATTATATACTCGATGAAAATGATGTAAAGCGTACCCATGATATGATTGAGATTTGGCTGAATCCAGAATCTACTGAGGCTGATCTAATAACTGCTTCTAAGGATGATGCTGCATAATATTTTTGCTATTCTATTTTATATTCACACGGAGGTTAGCTTCTATGGCAGTAAAATCAAAGGAGCAAATGATACTCGAATTTAAGTCTCTTATTCCATTCGTGAAATCATTAGAAGAGGTGCCAGATAAACATTGGGATAAGCCCATAGCTACTGGTAAATGGACCGTGAAGGATATTCTCTGTCACCTCATGCTCTGGGATAAATATTTCTATGAAGGTGCTATTAAGAAGATTATTTTGAAAGAACCACTAACAACGAAACATTTGGATTTTAACGAATTTAATGCTAACGCGATTGAGTATGCCAAATTGTTATCCAAGCAAACCTTGATTGAACAATTTGTGCTCTACAGATCTAGAATTTTAGATGCAGTCTCTGGATTATCGGATGAAGAATGTGATTTGGAATATAAGGATGGAGACCGCAAGAAGTTCAGTGTTCGCAAGTATATGAGAAGTTTTATACCACATGATAAGCATCATAAAAAACAGATTGAACAATTTCTAAAATACATACAGCAAGGTTGAAAGCTTGCCTTTTATGGTTTAAGCTTTAGCGCGATTCTGAACCAATTTCATGGATTGGCGAATAAGTATTGGGCCGAACATGCTGCCGGCTGAGGCGGCTATAAAGGAATGTAAGGGAAACCTAATGGCAAAGTAAATGACCGTTCCAGCTACAAAGTCAATAAGAATGAATTTCTTGATCTCGGATAGTGGGATTGTGACGAATACAAATGATTCTTTATTTTTCAAGTGGTTGACCTCCTATTTGATAACGCAGCATATAAATCCACTGTTCATTCTATTTTGAGAACAAGATGTCCCATTCGAAATATTTAGACTAACGGCATAGAAGAGTAAAGGGTGAAGACTCGAATGGATAATCAGGATCATCAAAAAGAGCGGAAACCGCTATTATATATACAGACAGCAAATCATGTTATGGAAGAAATAAGGAAGAGAAGGCTTCAGTCACATGATCTTGTCCCATCTGAAGGGGAAATTGCGAAGTTGTACGGTGTCAGTCGCATGACGGCGAAGCTTGCTCTGCAGATCTTGGAGAAAAAAGGGATCGTTTATCGCCATGCCCGTCGTGGGACATTCATATCCGCTGATTACCAGCATACACATTCCGGTGAACAGATGCTGGAGAAGGTGATCGAGGAGAAGAAACCGATACGAAGGATTGCATTGGTGATTCCTAATATGGATGATTATATTGGTAGAATAATTACTTCCGTCGAAAAAGAAGCGCGTGAAGCGAATTGTCATTTACTCATTCGAATGACTGGGGACAAAGAAGACGAAAGCATATGCTTGCAAGAGCTGTACGATGATCAAGTGGAGGGTATTATTTTATATCCGCGTGGGAGTACGCAGTGCAGTGAGAAAGTATTGGAGCTTAGTCTATTAAACTACCCTCTAGTTATCATTGATCGTATCTTTCGAGAGTTGCAGATTGACTGTGTCTACCATGATCATTACCAAGGGGCTTATAAAACCACCCAGTATTTGATTGAGAAAGGCCATCAGGAAATCGGATATCTTTCAATGGCATTTGATGGTGTGACGAGCAGGGAAGACCGGTATAGAGGTTATCTTCAAGCTATGCTGGATCATGATCTGCCGGTAAACAGCCGTAAAATTTACTTGAGCTGCTCAGAAGATTATATGCATCAGTTGAATGCTCCGAATGTGCAGTTGGCGTCGTTTTTAGGTAATAATTCCGCTTTAACGGCAGTCGTATGTGCAGACGACTATATCGCTGCATCATGCTTGTATACGGCAATCTCCATGCAAATATTGGTTCCGGATCATTTGTCTATCATAGGGTTTACCGACATTCAATTGGCAAGCTTGCTGCCGGTTCCATTAACTACAGCAAGACAAGCTACAGAGAAACTCGGACAAGCAGCTGTCCAGCGAGTTGTTAAACGGATGGATAATTCACGTGAAGGGGCGCTAACGATTAAGATTGATACCACCATCGTCGAGCGAAGCTCCGTTAGACCCAACGTTATTAAATAATTCGCTTGTAAATTAACTTTTGAGGCTCTTTCCCCACATTTTTGTGGAGGGAAGAGTTTTTTTTTATATCAGTGATATAAAATTGCGACATTGTATTTTTCATATTATTTAATGTTATTATTTCGGACTATTTGGTTGTATAGATCAGTGACATATAATAATCTGAAAATAGATCGTTGGAAATTCCAGTTTTCTATAAGCCATAATCTAACGGAAGCAGGTCGGGAAAATGAATAACACTAAGAAGGTCCATGTTGTATTTAAAACGCATTTGGATATTGGGTTCACGAATTTGGCTGCGCATGTATTAAGACAATACATGGAAGAGTATATTCCGAAAGCGATCGCTTTGGCCGATACATTAGAGGCTGAAGGAGGCCGCGCGCAATTTGTATGGACGACTGGATCCTGGCTAATTCGTTATTATTTGGATCGCGCACCTGCTTCGGAAAGAGAAGCGATGGAGAAGGCAATTCGTAAAGGACATATAGTGTGGCATGGGTTACCGTTCACTACACATACAGAGCTTATGGATAAGGAGCTTTTCCAATACGGGCTAACGATCAGCCAAGAGCTTGATATACAATTTGGAAAACAAACGATAGCCGCCAAAATGACGGATGTGCCAGGTCATACCCTGTCCATGGTTCCGTATATGCAGAAAGCAGGCATTCAGTATATGCATCTCGGAGTTAACCCAGCATCTATGCGTCCTGATGTACCAAAGCTGTTTCGCTGGCAGGCAGAGGATGGCAGCGAATTAATTGTGAACTATGCCGGAAGCTACGGAGAGCCGGTTGAGATTGAAGGGATCGACGATATATTGCTATTTGCGCATACAGGTGACAATTGTGGGCCGCCAAGTGCTGAGGAAATCGAAGAGCAGTTCCGTGAAATCCAAGAACGATACCCTGACGCTGAGATTATAGCGTCTTCACTAGATGCATTTGCAAGAAGTCTTATGCAAGTTCGCGAGCAGCTTCCTGTGGTTAGTGAAGAAATCGGTGATACTTGGATTCATGGTGCAGGGACAGATCCATTAAAACTTGCCAAGCTTCGCGAGCTTCAACGTTTGAGAAGCAAATGGCTGTCCGAAGGAAGCTTAGACGAGCATAGTACTGCCTATAAAGGGATGAGCGATGCTATGTTGATGGTAGCAGAGCATACATGGGGTTTAGACGTAAAGAAATGGCTTCCTGACTTTCGAAACTATGCGAAAAAAGATTTCAATGATGCTAGAATCAAGGACGAGATTGATGTAGACGATATTCCTGCGAAATTCAATTATATTGGTGCATTCGCTATGGATGAATTCGATAAACATTCTAGTGGTTTATTTGCCTCAGAACAGAGCGTCCGAAAGTATTCGATGATCGAACGTTCTTGGGCGGAGCAACGAGGCTATCTGGATCAGGCAGTCGTATGCCTGGATAAAGATAAACAAGCGGAGGCAAAGGAAGCGTTCGGTAGGCTAGAGCCTACGAGGAAAGATTGTTCCGCTGATGCTGAGCAGGTTAGTGTCCAAGAGGTGTACGCGGTTGAAGGTTACAAACTGACCTTTGGCGTGAATGGCTCACTTGTTCATTTATCGGACGCTAATGAGAAAGTATGGGTAGACGAAAGCCATCCGTTCGGCGTTTACGCCTATGAGACGTTTGGAACGGAGGACTACGCCAGATACTTCCGTACCTATATGCAAAATTTAAGCTTCACCCATCCATGGTCTGATGCCGACTTTAATAAGCCTGGCTTTGAATTCGTTCGACCATTACCTAGCCATCAGCTATATGAGCCCATCGTGACTGATATGAAGCGAGTAAACGGCAAACGGTTCTTGCTACGTTTACGCATGCCGGTACAAGCCTATGAATTATATGGTGCGCCGAAGGAACTTGAATTAGTGTATGATTTTGAGCATGAAGGTACGGTTGACGTATCACTGCAATGGTTCGGAAAAGAAGCGAACCGCCTTCCAGAAGCAAGCTGGTTCGGTTGTGCATTGAATGTCGATAATCCAAATCTTTGGATGATGGATAAGATGGGCTTGCCAGTCTCACCTTTGCGTGTAGTGAAGGACGGGAATCGTAATCTTCATGCCATTGGACGTGGCGTTAGTTATCAGGGGGCAGATGGGAGCGCCTTTATCGAAACCATGGATGCTGCTTTGGCTGCACCGGGTCAAAAAAGACTGCTACAATTTGATAATTCTTTTGTTTCTCTAGATAAAGGATGGCATTTTAATTTGCACAACAATATCTGGGGTACCAATTTCCCTATGTGGTACGGTGAAGATGCAGTATTTCGTTTTCGTCTAAATTTACAATCGAACCGTAAGTAAAATAATAGATGTACTTGTGACTGAAATGCACCCCTTAGAATAAACATTGGAAAACCCTCTGGGTCCGATGTCTTTCTATGAGGTGCATTTTTGCTCAGTTTCTGCAACTGATAAGATCTCAATGTTAAAAAGACAAATTTCCACTTGGAAAATTTGGTTTTCATAGATGATATCCCATATTCCGCCGATTTCTTCTACCGCATTCTTTACGCTTTTTAGACCGATACCATGAAAATGCTTGTCTCGTTTTGTTGTGGCTAATTCCCCGAAATGATTCATACGTATTGAATGCTGATATGGATTCTGTATTCTGATAAATAAAGTACCCTTATGATAATGAAGTTGGAATTTAATATAGGGCTGAGTCACACCTGGATGCTTGCATGCTTCTATGGCATTATCAAGGGTGTTCCCTAGAATAATGCTAAATGCATAAGCATCAAGGTCAAGCTGAGGTGGAATCTTAATATCCGTTTGAAAGGAAATACCCAGCTTTTTGGCAAATTGCGACTTGTAATTAATGATAGAGTCGATTAGGATGGAGCCGGTATTACTTTCACCTGAAGAGAGTTCTATTACTCCAAGAAGCTTATCCACATCATTCAGTCCGGCTTCTTTTTCCCCAGCTTGTAATTGAGACCTCAGGCCGAGCAAGATATTCCTGAAATCATGTTGAAACGTAAAGACTTCTTGCTGCCTTTCTTTCGTGAGCAGATACTGGTTCATATAGTAGGTGTTCTGCTGTTCCAACAAGTAGTTTTTATTCTGTGCCGATTGTATGGTTAATACACGATCACACAAAAGAATGATCAGGAAGTTGATTAACAGCAATCCTCCGGACAAAGTCGGATACAACGCCGGATATTCCCGCAATGACAGCTCGCCCGATAATTTTGCAATACTGAGGATGCTGATAAACGGAAAGCAGAACAGCCCGATCCAATACCAACTGCTTAGACTACCCTCGCCAAAAGCTTTGGTAAACCGAAGCGTGATCTGTACCAGTATAAACATCAGAATCTTCGACAAAAACAAGGTAAAGATGTATCCGCTTGTCGTATACACAGGTGCAGTAGCTGCATCTGAAAGAATAATCAGTGCGACTATAAATAAAGCAGCACCAATTCGCCATTGTATTTTTCCTTTATACAAAAAGGACAAGAGAACTATCCCCACTATATTAAGCCCTAGCATCCATAAGCCGGGGAATGGGCTGTAATGAAGGAGGAGTACGAAAATATAATAAGCAGTGTATACGGAATAAAGGATTACTTTGGATTCCCAAAGCCGTGGGAAACAATGATCATAGAAATAATGAATGATAAATGGGAGAGCTGCCAGTGTGAGGGCATAGAACAGCTCATCCAGTAGAATATTATTCAAGCAGACTCCCCCTGAATTGCAAATAACTCTTTTTCACTACGGTGCTTTGCTTATCGCTAATCGGAAGTTCTTCCCCACTCGTTAATACAATTTTTTTGCCCTGAATTTGTTTTATGTAATCGAAATTCACAAGATATGATTGATGAATCCGCACAAACTGCTTCGAAGGTAGCTTTCCTTCTTCTATAGATAAAGTACTGTAATATTCCGTTTGATCTTCCGTTGTTTGCAAAATGATTTTTCGGCGATCACTTGCCAAGTACATAATATTACGGATTGGAATAAGTAGTTTAGTTCCACTTTGGTGTACAGGCAGTAATTTTGGTTGATTTTGCTGACGCTTGACCTTTATTTGCTGAATCATAGAGATTAGTTTTTTTTCAAAAGACTCGTTATGTATAGGCTTCTTTATAAAACCAGAAGGTTGAACGTCAAATAGTTGAACATGATACTCTTCGTGGCTCGATACGTAAATCAACCGAACCCTATCATTATCACAATCTCTCCGTAATATATGACCCGCTGTTATTCCGCTTATTCCCTTCATTTCTATATCCATAAAAATAAGATCAAATGGACAACCATGTTGAATGGCTTTCGTGAAGCTTTCACCAGAATAGAATATGGATACCTCTATCTTTACGGTCTGCTGAATGGGATGGTTGAGGATCAATCTCTCAATATATTCTGTTGTCTTGAAATCATCATCACAAATAGCAATATGTATCATGTGAAATTCCCCTCCTGTGTTATAAATAATAATACATTATATGGGATTATAATCAACCTTTATCCTTTTAGGGATCACTTGGAAGCGGCGAAAGTTACATTTATTCCCGTGTTTTTTACCATGGCGATTAGTAAGTCTAGTAAACATGCTAATTTAATATCAATTAGTAGTAGCAGAGGCAATGGAGGAGTTGAAAAATGAATACAACAATCTTTGAAGCTGAGGGATTAACTAAACAGTACGGCAGTGCAAATGCGCTTCAAAATATAAATATGCAGATTAAACAGGGTGATATCTATGGCTTTGTAGGTGAGAATGGAGCAGGTAAAACCACACTCATGAAAATAATTAGTGGATTAGTTTACCCTACAAAAGGGACTATCCAATTGATGGGTAAAAGTAGTGAGAAGGACATCGCACGGGTAAGAAAAAAAATGGGGGTTTTAATAGAGCTACCTGCCCTCTACCCCCATATGAATGCTGAAGAGAATTTAAGCTTTTATTGTAAGATTCATGGTATTTCGGATTTCAAGAGAATTAAAGATGTGCTGAATTTAGTGGGACTAACGGATGTTGAAAACAAAAATACAACGGAATATTCTCTGGGCATGCGTCAACGCTTAGGGCTGGCGATTTCCCTTCTCAATGAACCGGAATTTTTAGTGTTGGATGAACCGATTAATGGACTTGATCCTACAGGAATTGTAGAGATGAGAAAATTATTGGCTAAGCTGGCACATGAAAAAGGGGTTACCATCTTGATTTCCAGCCATATCTTGAGTGAGCTCCAATTGTTAGCTACCAAATTCGGGTTTATTCATAAAGGGCAGTTCATTAAGGAAGTCTCTGTGGAAGAACTCTTGCAATCAGCCGAAGCACAAATTTGTATTAAGACCGTTGAAATAGCTGCAGCAATAAACGTGCTTAAGAACGATCTTAATATTCATTCGATCACATTGTCAGAAGCCGGAGAAATATTGGTTCCCAAGGATTTGACAGATCTTGAACAGTTAATGTCAACGTTAATTAGAAATGGAATTCCACTTGAAGGAATCAACCTGTCCACAGCAAATCTTGAGCATTATTATATGGATCTGATAGGAGAATGAGCAATGAGGGATTTTCTGAAAGCTGAGTCTTACTTTATAAGAAGGGATATCATGTTTAAGGGAATTTCTCTTCTGTTCCTTATAGCAAGTCTGGTTCTAGCAATCTGGATTGGCGGTAAAGGTGGTTTTGAAATCGGTAATCTCGCGGAACCCTTAACGATTGTGACACCTTTATCTTTATTTTTTTATTTTATTATTCCAGTTTACGTATGTTTTTTTGCAACCGAAGGATTTGAATATGGATCTATCAAAGTTATCCTGGCTTCCGGACAAAGTAGGTTTATCTATATCACGGGGAAATACCTTTCTGTTTTTAAAATTATTATATGGTGGATTTTACAATTTACAGTAGTGTTTTATCTCGCTTATATGATAGCTGCTTTGATAATTGGGACTGACATCGGTAATCGTAATTTTTCTGCTGACTTGATTCAAGTTTCCCGTGTACTGGGATTAAATATCCTTTATTTATCAGCTTATGCTGCTCTAATCATTATGGTAGGTATTCTTATTAAAAGAACGGCCTCAGCGGTGGTTGTAACTTTTCTAATTATATTCGGAGACTTCATGATATCCGGTTATTTCCGTGATGCTTCCTCCGCATTGTTAAGGGGGATTTCAGACCATGCTTTAACGACTCAGGTTATGAAGTTTTCCGGAATCTACGTCGTTAATTCACAACATATAGTCCTAACCGGAGCAAAGAGCTTTATGGAAGTGGTGTTGATTCCTGTGATTATCATAGCTATTAGTTTGTCTGTCACCTATATTTCGTTTGGAAAAAGAGATATACACGCGTAGATAAAGGAGGAATTGAAATGGACAGGGGTAATAGATCACCAAAAACGATCGTTATTGTAGGTGCGTTGCTAGCTATTGTAGTTTTTGTTGTTCTTTTTGTTGGTATTGAGATGGGATGAGGCTAGTCTCAGTATATGTCGCGGGGAGTTATGTGAAATGAAATACAATGTAGTATGGATCAGCATTAAAGAGTTATTTCATCCTTACCGTAAAAACATTTGGATAATCAGTATTGTTATGTTGCTGACTTCTATAGGGAGCTTTTTGACTCCTTGGTTTACCAAGCAACTTATTGACATTGGAATTCTAGGTTTGGATTTTTATCGAGTTATTCAATACGTAGGACTGATTTTTTTAGTATTCCTTATCCAACAATTACTTGGTATTTTTCAATTCTATTACTATAAGGAAATAAGTGTGAGAATACCCTATGACTTGAATAAGAAAGCTTGTAAACATGTGTTATCCGTACGCACGAAATTTTTTAAAGACAGAAATTTCTCAGTAGTGATGTCTGAGCTTTTTCAAGATATCGCCAACATATCGTCTTTGACAGACACGCAATTTTTAACATCTTTCGTTAATCTATTTAAAGTTTTCGCCGGCTTAACAGCATTGTTTTATATTAACTGGAAATTAACTCTAGTTATGCTCGCTACAATTCCAGTCAAAATGCTAATTAGCAGTTTTTTATATAAAAAGCAAGTAAAGGTATATGAAATCATTATGCACTTGCAATCAAATTTCTCAGAATGGTTAGGCGATGCAATTAGTGGCATTGAAGCGATAAAAGTATGGGGGATTACTGGGAAACGACTAGCGAAACTGAAAGTGAATCTGGATGGAAGTAAAAATGCTAAATCCAAGTTAATGCGTTATGGATTTATTGATAGTATATCGGGTTCGTTTATGACGACATTGTTTACTTGTGGTCTTTACTTGTACGGTGCTTGGTTAATCCAAAAAGATGAAATCACCATTGGCGGTCTGGTATCTTTCATTTCGTACTCATCATTGGTATTTGAACCAATTACTATCATATCGTATTTGATTACGCAATTATCCAGCGTGAAACCAGCTTTTGAGCGGTTTTTAAAATTTCTAAATACCGATGCTGAAATTGATAAACCGGAAGCGAAGGAATTATTAGAATCAATATCTATCAATGATCTGAAATTCGAAAACGTATCCTTGGTTTATGAGAATGAAAAAGCTCTAGATCAAGTGGATTTTACCATTCAAAAAGGTGAGAAAGTAGCGATTATTGGTTTGAACGGCAGCGGCAAATCATCCGTTGTAAATCTGCTGCTAAGATTCTATGAGCCTACTGAAGGCAGCATCAAAATAAACGATAAAGATGTGAAAGAGTATACTTTTGAATCCTATCGCTCAATATGGAGCTTGATGGCTCAAAACAATTATCTTTTCAATGATACTGTGGCGAACAATATCAACATTTCTGAAGAGCTTACACTTACTGAGATATTGGAAAGCTGCAAACAGTCAGGGGCATATTCATTTATCCAAGACCTGCCCGAAAAAATGGACACTCGAATTGGTTATAATGGCGCTAAACTATCGGGTGGACAAAAACAAAAAATAGCACTCGCCCGAACATTAGCACGTAAGGATACAAAAATTCTGCTATTGGATGAAGCAACCTCAAGCTATGACTATTATTCGGAGCAGGTTTTTAACGAGGAACTGTTATCTTCAGATCGTTATATGATGACTATCATTATCACGCATCGACCGGAAGTATTAAAGAGATTAGATAAGATCATTTATTTAAATGGTGGCAAGGTTCTTGGGATAGGAACTTTTGATGAGTTGTATACATCTCAGGAGAGTTTTAGAGATATGATTACTAGTACGCAAAGGGAGGAAACCCCGGATGCCTTTTATTCCTTTTCAAACGAGAGCGAATCTACATTACGTCTATGACATGAATAGAAACAGTATTTATAAAATCAAACAGAATCAGTATGAAGCGTTAAGTCATATTTCTGAAGGCAGTTATGAGGAAGCTGATGTAAATGTGCTTAAAGATTTTCAAAAGAGAGGGCTTTTAGCTGAATCTCCGATTCTACAAATTGAGCATCCGGCAAGTCAAATGTTGGAGTACCAGTTAGAGCGCTGTGTTAACTCAATCACTTTTCAAATGTCTCAAAATTGCAACTTGCGTTGTGGTTACTGTCCTTACTCAAGCAATGAAATTTATAATAATCGTTCACATTCTGCCCTGAATATAACCTGGGATACTCTGCAGCAAGGGATTGATTTCCTTGTAGCCCATTCTAAAGACGTGGACCACTTGCATGTAGCTTTTTATGGTGGGGAGCCTTTGATTGAAAAAAAACTCATCATAGATACTATGAAATATACACAGGAAAAAGTCAGCGGCAAAGAAATTTCCTTTGGTATGACTACTAATGGCACACTTCTGGATGATAGTTTTGCAAGGGACGTTCGTGATTTTAACATATCCATTATGATTAGCCTGGATGGACCGAAGGATGTTCATAATGAAAATAGGACGTTTGTAAATGGACGTGGTTCCTATGAGATTGTATATCGTAATGTTGTACATATTCGAGATAACTATCCTGATCTATATCAAAAACTGAAGTTCAATACAGTTATTAGTCCAGATGGTAAGTTTGAAGAGATCTTTGATTATTTTAGAGCGGGAGAAGGAGTTAGTGACCTCTCTAAAGTTAACTTTAATACACTATCCATGAACTATACAGAGACGGAATTCGTTTATGGTGAGGCTTATTTTGAAGAACGAAATTACGAAGCTTTGAAGGCATATCTATTGCTGCTAGGAAAAGTAAAAGAAGAGCCTGTGGCCTATCATAAACGTGATATCGAAACCATTTATAGCTACAAAGAGTTTCTTTCGCCAATCAAGGAGACCCCGAAAGTAGCTCACCCCAGCGGGACTTGTATACCAGGCTTGAAAAAACTTTTTGTAGATGTAAACGGTAACTTATTTCCTTGTGAGCGTATAGATGAAAATTCTTCACTGATGAAAATGGGAAATCTTCAGGATGGTTTTGATATTAAAAAGGTTCGAGAAATTTTGAATGTTGGAGCAGTTACGGAACAACACTGTAAAGAATGCTGGGCCTTTCATTGCTGCTCTATATGCCCCGCTGCAGCGGATAATGGAAAGGATGAACATTATTCAGAAAGCTATAAGCTTAGCAAATGCAACAGGGTTAAAGCGTCGGCATTGGAGAATTTGAAGAACTATACGATGATGAGGGAATTTAAATATCAGTTTAAAAGAGAGGATATTTCACTGTGAAGAAAAAACTGGCGGTTTACCCTTTTCACAAAGGTCTGATGCCTTTATTGCTAACAGAAAGTGAGCTTCAGAATTTCGAGCTGATATATGCCGTAGTTCCAAAAGGCTGGGAGTCATTCGATGAAGTGGACGACACTAAAAAGGCTTTAATATGTGATGAAGAGAGCTTTTATTTAAATGATCTGATTAACTCTGTTGATGTACTGTTATTATGTAAGCCTCAATTTCAAGTTGATGAATCAGGTTACTGCCGGTTAACTTCTCTTGCAGAAGAGAAGGGAAAGCATATTATGTACGTGGCTGAATTGAAAACTGTATTAAACCAATCAACTATAGAGTGTTGGGAGTGTCTGAATCTAGAGCATCCTTCTATATCGAAACAGAATGCATTAGCGAGTATCGACGTCCCAGTTATTTTAATTATGGGGATGGGGGAAAACTGCGGAAAATGGAATTTGCAGCTTAAACTAAGTGAAAACTTTCGCAATTCGGGATATAAGATGAGTTTGATTTCCAGCAATGCACTATCTAGATTATGGGGATACCATACAATCCCAGACATTATAGACGGCAATGATCTAACGTTTTCAGAACAGGTCGAGAGTATTAATGCCTATATTAAATATATAGAACAAGCTGAGAATCCAGATGTCATTATTATTGGAGTTCCAGGAAGCATTCTTAAGTATAGCACTTCAGTTCCCAATGGATATGGGTATATACCTTTTCTAATCAGTAATGCAGTCACACCAGATATCACAATATTAAGTTTGTATAACGGAAATTACGAAGAGTCCCATTTGAAAGAAATGAAGTCCACTTGTTTGTACAAATATGGCGTTAATCTTGATTACTATCATATTTCTGAGAATGTTTGTTTATATAATCCAGAAGCAAGACAACTAGAATACTATTCTGTAGATTATCTGGACTCAATGGAAAATAACTCCTATTCTCAAGAGGGGATGTATACTTTTAATCTTTCTAATTCTACAAGCCAAGAAGAGGCTTTTAGAAGAATTATAAGTGAGCTGCAAAATAATATTCCGATGATTTAAAGGAGGAGAAGGAGTTGTTGTATCTAAACGAACAGGTTATAGAAGAAACAGTCAAAAATTATGTTAAAGAATTCGATAGAACGACCAATCTATTAGGTGTAACTTCTGTTAGAAATATCATTTATATTTTAACAGATCTCGAGAATGAACTAGGATTCCAAATCAATGATTCTTTTATCCGTGAAATCAAAGACTTAACTGTAGAAAAACTTATTGAAGTTATACCGAAACATCTAAAGTAGTGGCATAGAAATTTCGCTCTATCATTCTCAATGCTGACATAAGAGATGTATTCAAAACAGACCCTATGACAAACTGAAAGGAGGGGACTAAACAATGGAACTGAATAAAAACGCTTCTCAACAAGTAGCTCCTATGGTCTCTACATTTGCAGCTTGCTGGTGTATGTGCCTATGCCTTATTTTTACAGAAAAAAGACATAGTGACCAATTAGATGCTTTGAATGCAGTTAAAAATTAGTGGATTTATGCATCATTAATTGAGATCCTGTTTTTGATGAAGTTTTATTAGAAAATTGGCTGTTTTGGATACATCCTTTATGTCAGCATTTAAACTCTAATCTAAAATCTCCGGCAACCATATTGCCAGGAGATTTTTTTTGTTCAGGGCTTGTTTTTGATTGGGCTGATATCGGAAGAGTACTGAAAGTCACAGAGGATTATTTTAATTATCGATATAATGAAAGCGTTATCTTTTTATTGCAGTTTACTTAAATTAAAAGGAGATAAGCTATGAGAGTGAGCAAAGTTTCTTTTAACCAGCTTGTGTTTATTTGTTTAGGGATTCAATACATGTTAATGCATTTGTTCTCTGCAGGCGAGGCGATTATCATCACATCCATAGAGCTTGTTATATACATGATTTTTACCGTTGTTGGCCTTGTAGGATTTTTTATGCGGAGCAGAAAAGTGGATAGTGAGGCTATTTCCGGATTGGTCGCATTATTCTTCAGTGTATTATGGATGGTATCTTTATTCTCGCAATTTAAGAAAGAAAGCTACCCAGATGCTTTAACGGTAATTAATTCGCTTGGCGTTGCTACTGCCCTACTTGTGCTTCTGGCTGAGTTCATCATTATAGCTAAGGCCTAGCGTAAACACAAACAAAAAAACAAGACAGGTCTATTTTAAACTGTACCCTATGTAAAGGACATTTAAAAAAAGTCTAGGCAGATTGAAGAAGATGATCTCTGTATTGAACAGGGGTCATCTTTTTTAAAT